>NZ_JBIBWH010000022.1:0-102104 GCF_043081205.1 Streptomyces sp. NPDC014889 | reverse complement strand
GCGGCCGCGGCGATGGACCAGAGCGCGCCGGCGGCGGCCGCGGAGTGGCCGAATCGGTCCTCCACGAGGATGGGGCTGGCCGATTGCAGCAGCCCGAGCGTGAGGTTGGAGCAGGCCAGGCCGACCACCAGCCGGCGCAGGGACGGCAGCAAGCGCAGGGTCTGCCATCCCTGCCGCAGGCCGCCGCCCGGCGCCGGTTCGCCGTGGCGCGCGGCGCGCAGGGGCGTGGACGGGGTCTGCAGGGCGAGCAGGGCGGACAGGAAGGACAGCACGCTCAGGCACGCCAGCATGCGAGTCGGCCCGGTGAGCAGCAGGGCGCCGCCCAGGGCCGGACCGATGAGGGTGGCCGTCTGGTCGATGCCGATCAGCACCGACTGCACTTTGTGGGGCTGCCCGTCGGTGCGGCGGCTGACGATGGCGCCGACCGCTTCGTTGGCGATGAAGCTGAACTGTGTCAACGCCCCGGTCACGGCGGCAAGGGCCATGACGGTGACGGTCTCGGCCGTGCCCGGCTGCAGGACGACCAGCGCGGCACCTCCACCGGCGACCAGCAGGGCGCGGGCCAGCGAGGCGATGAAGCACACGATCGCCGCGCCGCTGCGGTCAACCAGGGTGCCGGCGAAGCCGAACGCGGCCACCCGGGGTATCCACTCCAGTGCGAAGGCCAGGCCGGTCAGGGAGGCGGAGCCGGTGGTGGCCAGCACGAGGAGCGGCATGCCGTAGGTCGCCATGGAGTACGCGAGGGCGTCGCAGGCGCGTGGAGCGTAGACCCGGCGGAACAGGCTGCCGGCGGGGAGGGCAGCATGCCGGCCGGCCGGCTGGACCTCATGTAAGGAGATGGTCACGAAGTGGGGGTCCTTCGTTGAGCGGGGGAGGAGACGGCCAAGGCGTTGCCCGCCGCTCACGCGGAGGAGAACGCCACAGTCGGACAAGCCATAGGCAGGACATAACGCTGCGCGTGAACTCCGCTCGCAACGCCGCGAGGTGAACAGAGGGGGCGGGCCCGCCAGGGGGGATGAGCGGGCCCGCCACTGTCTTGGTGCCGCCCGGGTACCTCTCCCGTAGTGCAGGCGGCGACTATCCGGGCCCCACGTCCAGCCGTGGAAGTGGGTGCGCCGTCTGCATGGCTGCGGCTACGTCGGCACCCCGAGATCCGCCCGAGCATCCTGTACGTACCGCGCTCATGGAACACCGCTCGCCGCAGTTCCACCACCGAGCCGGAATGATCGTCCGCTTCACTGCCTGGGAGCAGATCACCGGCGTGACAAAGCGAGCCGTCTGAGCGAACTCCTTCGGCTCCGGCGAACCCTCGTGTCTCGATACGGAGTCAAGGTGCAGTGGATGTTGTTTCGTCATCGAATGCAAGGGCTGAAGTTGCTGTGCTGCCTGTAAGGGTGGCGAGCATGGCGCGGATATTGGTCAGTTGTGCGCTGATGCTCTCGCGGCGGATGGCCAAAGCAGCGAGTTCTCGTTCCAACTCGCTACGCGTTCGGTCGGCCTTGTTGTTCGCCTCGGTGAGGATGTCGTCGGCCTGGTGTTGCGCTGTTTGCTTGGTCTCGCTGGCGCGGCGCTCGGCGTCCCTCCGTAGCTTCTCGGCTTCCAGGCGCATGTGTTCGGCGCGGCGCTCGATTTCTGCGAGTCGTGCTTCGATTTTCGCCTGACGTGAGGCCAGATCGCGTTCGGCTTGGTCGCGTCGCTTGGCAAGACCTGCTTCGAAATCCGCTGCGGCCCGGGCGGCGCGGGTGCGGGTGTCTTCGAAGAAAGCGTCTGCTTCCTCCCGGACGGCTGCCGCGTGTTTGTTTGCCTCAGTGCGCAGTTCGGCGGCCTGCGCCTGGGCGTTCTCGACTATTTGCATGGACTGTCGGTCGTTTTCGGCTTTAAGATCTGCCGCGAACGTGTCGGCGTCCGCCCGCAGACGGTCGGCCGCTGCCGCGGCCCCCGCATACTCGTGTTCGGCGGCCTCGCGGGCCGCGCGGCCCAGCTCCTCGGCTTCTTCCTCAGCGAGACGAATGATCTTTTCGATGCGTGGGCCTAGGACCGCATACGAGGGTTCAGCGTCGCTGCCCTGCGCTTGGGGGTACTCCGTCTCTGCCAGCAGCTCTTGGATACGTTGTTCCAGTGCGGTTATGCGAGAGAGGGCCTTGTTGCGGTCACCGACAAGCTCGTTGACCCGGCTGTCGACTTGATCGCGGTCGTAGCCGCGACGCACGAGGTCAAAGAGCGAAGGGGGGAAGGTTTCAGTCATGGAGTTCCTGTGGAGAATGAGAGGGGAAACTCGGCTGCAGCGCGACTCGCCAGCAACTCGCTGAGTTGAGTCACTGGATGATCCTTTTTATCAGAAAGATTCGCTGAGTAATCACTCAGCCTCAGTTTGTTATGTAACCTTTCAGTCACTGCAGGGACATAAGCATCTTCTCGCGTGCGAAGCCGGCTGCCTTGAACCGCCGTTCCGAGCGACGGCGGGCCCGGTCGTCGCAATCGGCCATCAACAACTACTGAGGTTGAACTCGTGGTGTCGTAGGGGCTGACGGCTGGCCGTTGGCTGCGGTATCACCGGAGGCATGCGGTATCCACAAGGGGGCGGGCTGACCTCCGAACGCCAGCAGTTCCGCGAGGAGTTACGGCTCCAGGCGGCCGAGCGGTTCACCCGGGGCGAGGCGAGCTCGGTGATCGCCAAAGACCTGCGCGTCAGCGTCCGCTCGGTGCAGCGATGGCGACAGGCGTGGGACGAGGGCGGTCCACGTGCTCTGCGGTCACAGGGGCCGGTGTCGCTGCCGAGGCTGAGCGAGAAGCAGTTCACGCAACTGGAGGCGGAGCTGGCCAAGGGGCCGGCCGCGCACGGCTGGGAGGACCAACGCTGGACTCTGAGCCGTGTGAAGACAGTGATCGGCCGGCGCTTCCACCTGACCTACACGATCCAGGGTGTGCGCAAGCTCCTGGTGCGTAACGGCTGGTCCTGCCAGGTCCCGGCCCGACGCGCCATGGAGCGGAACGACGATGCTGTCGCCGGGTGGGTCAAGGAGGTGTGGCCCTGCGCGGAAGGCTCGCGGTGGCCCGTGGCGCCTGGCTCGTCTTCGAGGACGAAGCGGGCTTCTCCATGACGCCGCCGCAGGCGAAAACCTGGTCCCAGCGTGGCCGGACCCCGGTGGTGCGGGTCCGCGGACGTTCCCGCAGACGGATCTCCATCGCAGCGCTGACCTGCTACTGCGATGTGCCGGTTTGGTGTCAGTGGGTGGGTGTCAGTGACGGCATGTCAGGTCGGGATGTTCTCGCTGGTCGGGCGTTGAGCATGAGCGAGGTCACTGCCGTGGGGCGGTTTCTGTAGCGGGTACGGCTGTCATGGAGCGGTACACCCCACTCCGCTCCACTGTCTTGAGAACGGCACTTTTGATCCTTCGGTGGCTGTGCGGCGGCACGGTGGTCGGTGTCGGTTTGCGCGGGCGGAAGGGTGCGGGGTGGGGGAGCCGGGCGCGTGGGATGAGGTGACGGCGAGGCTGAGAGTGTCCAGGCCGGTGTTGGTTGAACGGTTGCTTGAGCTGGATGCGGCCGGGGCGTTGACGACGGCCCATGTGCGTGCGGGCGCCCAGGTCGGCGGGGTGAGTGTGCGGACGGTGTGGCGCTGGCTGGATGCGGCGCGGACGGAGGGCCGTGTGGAGCGCAGGCCGCGGGCCCGGCTGGAGTTGTCCGACCAGGCGTGGGAGGTGCTGGCGCAGGCGGGCGGGAACGTGGCGGTGCTGCATCGGCATTTGACAGAGGCCGGGGGCGAGGTGCCCTCTCTGGCGTCGTTGCACCGGGTGGTGCGCCGGGACCTTCAGGCCGGCAGGGTCCTGCCGGACCGCGCGGTGGTGTGGCGGGAGCGGGAGGAGCAGCGGACGCGGCAGGCGCTGGCTGACCTCGCCCTTGCTGGGACGCGTGAGGGCGGCGCGGCGAAGGCGGCTGCGGCACGGTCACCGCGTCTCGGACCAGAGGCGACCGCGGGTTTGCCGGTGGGGGAGAGCGGTGCGCTGGCGGGTGTGGCGTTGCCGGCGGGCGCGCAGTTGGTGCGGACGTCGTCGGTGCGGGCGGTGGCCGAGGCGGTCGGTCAGGCGATGGCGACGGAGGGCGCGGTGTGTGTGTTCGGCGACCCGGGCCGGGGCAAGACAGCGGCCGTGCGGATGGCGCTCAGTGAGGTGCCCTCCGGCTGGAAGGTGACGTGGGTGCCGGTGCCGGTTCGCCCGTCGGTGGTCGGCATGCGGCGGGCGGTGTTCGACGCTCTGGCGCTGCCGGGCCGTTTCCCGCACACGTCGGCGCTGGCCGACGCCGCGGTCGCGGATGCTCTGGGGGAGGCCCGGGTGCTGGTCGTCGATGAGGCGCAGCGCCTGCCCGTGCCGTGCCTGGAGTATCTGCAGAGCCTGTGGGACCACCCCGGCACGCGGATCACGCTGGTGCTGTGCGGGGCGGGCAGCGAGCGGGCGCTGTCCCGGCTGCCGCAGCTGGCATCACGGGTCGGTGCGTGGCAGGAGGTTCCGCGCCTGGCGGCAGCGGAAGTGGCGACCGTGGTGACCGGCTTCCATCCGCTGTGGCGCACCGTCTCGGCGTCGGATCTGACGTGGATCGACCGGTCGTGCGGGCACGGCACGTTCCGTACGTGGGCCGCTTTGACTGCGCACCTGCAGAACGCGCTGCTCACCGCTGCTGACACGTCCGTCGACCGGGACCTGCTGCGGCGACTGTTCCAGCGAGTCGCGCCGCCGCTGTGAACGCAGCGGCGTTGCTGCACGGGGCGGTTTCCCGGTACCCGGCACGCACACGACGTCCCACTGCGCGAGGGGGCTGACATGGAGGACGGTGACACTGTCCGCGCACGCGGTGGGCTGCCTGCGGCGTCGCGGACAGTACTGCGCGGTCCGGCGGTGCGGCGGCTGCTCGCACTGCGGGCGGGAAAAGAGCTGACAGCTGGTCATGTGAGGGTTGCTGCGGACGCACTGGCGGTGTCGGAGCGCACAGTATGGCGATGGGTGGCCGCTGCTGAGAATGATGAGGCCGCAGCCGGCGACCCTGGCGCCCGTACCCGGGCCGGTGCGAGGTTCACGATCACACCTGAAGTCCGGGGGCTGTTGGCGCTATGGAAGGGGAACGTGCGGGCAGTCCATCGCGAGCTGGTTCTCCGCGCGGCCCGGCAGTCTCCTCCTGCGGACGCACCGTCGCTGACGACGCTGCACCGGGCGATCCGTCGTGATCTGACGCCGGGGGAGCGGGCCGGGCTTGCGGGTGGGGAGCGTGCGGCGCGCAAGCACGATGTGTTCCTGGCCCGGTCGCGCGGTTGGCGCAATCAGGTGTGGGAGACGGACCACATGCAGGCGCCGGTGCTGGTCGATGTCGACGGCAAGGCCCGCAGGCCGTGGATCACGTGGTTCACCGATTGCGCGACGAACGCGATCACCGGGGTGGCCATTACGCCGGGGGATCCGTCGCGGGAGTCGGTGCTGGCCGCGCTGCGCTCCGCGGTCCTGCGTAAGGAGCCCTACGGTCCGTTCGGTGGTCTGCCAGAGAAGGTGCGTGTCGACCGTGGCAAGGACTTCCTGTCCCGAACGGTGACCGCCGCGTTCGATCTCCTCGACGTGACGGTGGAGGACCTGCCCGCCTACACCCCTCACCTCAAGGGCACCGTGGAGGGGCTGAACCGGGCGGTGGAGAGCATGTTCCTGGCCGCGCTGCCCGGCTATGCCCGCCAGCCGCGCCCCGGCAAACGGACTTCCCGCCCGAAGGACGAAGTGCTGCTCGGCTTCGAGGACTTCACCGCCCGGCTGCTGGATTGGACGCTGTGGTGGAACACCGAGCACCGCCCGGCGCCCTTGCGGGGCAAGACCCCGCTTCAGGCGTGGCAGGACGATCCCACCCCGCTGCGGGACTTGCCCGCGACGGATCTGTGGACGTTCACCCTGGAGGACGCCGGTACCCGCACGCTGACCACCCGCGGAGTCCGCTTCAGGAGACGCGATTACGTGGGGCCTTGGATGACCGGCCAGGCCGGGATCCAGGTCCGCGTCCGGTTCATGCCCCATCACGACCACCGGATCGAGGTCTACCACGCGGCCACCGGCCGCTACCTGGGTCCTGCGGATCTGGCCGACCAGGCCACCGAGGAACAGGTCAGCGCCGTACGAAGAGCGCGGGCCGCTCGCTCCCGCCGTCTGAAGAAGGACCTGGAGGCTTCCCAGCGCGAGCGCTACGCCACCGTGAACCAGCCTGAGGCGCCCCGGCGGCTTGGCGCGCTGACCACCGCGCAGGCCGACGCCGAGCTCGCTCAGAGCGCCGACACCGACCTCGCGCAGCTCGCGCTGCCGGACCTCATCCCGCCCGCCGCACCCCCGGCCGACTGGCGCACCCCGCCCTCCCTCGCCACCCGGACCACGCCCGGCCGGCCTGCTCCCGTCCCGTCTGAACCTGCCTCCGACGGCCCACTCGAACCCAATGCACAGACTGCTGAAGACGGAGACGCCTCGTGACCGCGGCCACCTACCAGTACGTTGACCTGCCCGATGCGTCCGTGGTCACCACCCGCGCTCTGCTCACTGCCCGCGAGAACATCGCCGACACCGTCGCCGCCCGCGCCATGATGTGCATCCACGGCGGCGCTGGCTTCGGCAAGACGCTCGCCGTCAACATCTGTCTGCGCGGACTCGAACCGCACGAGGACGTCCGCAAGATCACTTTCCGTGCCCGTCCCACCGCCCGTGCGGTGCGCTACGAGCTGTTCACCGCGCTCGACTTGGCCGGTGAACCGCCGCGCCATCCAAGTGAATTCGACCGCCTGCTGAAGACCGCCCTGGCTGAACGCCCCCGCATCTTTCTCGTGGATGAGGCCCAGTGGCTCAACGGGGAGGCGTTCGAGTACTTCCGCTATCTGTGGGACGAACCGGCCACCCAGCTGGCGATCATCTTCGTCGGCGGGGAGGGCTGCCACACCGTGCTGCGCCGCGAGCCGATGCTGTCCTCCCGCATCTTCATCTGGCAGCACTTCACCCGCCTCACCCCCAGCGAGGTCCTGGAGGCCATCCCGCTGTTTCATCCGGTCTGGGCCGACGCCGACCCCGACGACATCACGTTTGCCGACCAGCACGCCGCGCATGGCAACTTCCGTGCCTGGGCGCAGTTGACCGCGCACACTCGCACCGCCCTAGCCCGCACCGGGCGCCCCCGTGTGGATCAGGAGCTGCTGCGCTGGGCCTTCAGCCGCCTCGCCTGACCACCACGTCGCCATGCCGCTCGCCGTGCCATCGTCCGTAGCCGTGGTCCTCGACCCGGGCGATGACGCGGTTCACACGCACAGCGCGCTGGCCGCCCACCATCCGCCGTCCGGCCGGATCACCCTGCACCCCGGCCCGGGCACCACCAGCGAAACCGGCCTCGCCCACGACCTTCTGGCCGCCTTGGGTAAACCACCCCTGCTCCCGGGCCGTTTCCTCGCAGGCCGTCAGCCGGCCTGGGAAGCCGCCACCGCCTGGATCAACGCCCTGCCCGTGAACCGGCTGACCGTCCTGCGCGCCCACCGCCTCACCGCCCGCCGCACGATGCGCCTCCTGGAACTGCGCGCCCTGACCGGCATCCACCTGACCCTGGTCTGCCACCGCCCTCACCTGCCCGCCGCCCTGCAACAGGCCTTGCAGACGGCCGATTACGTCGTCACCGGCGACCTCCGGGCCGCCCGCCGCCACTACTACGGCACACATGCCGCCGAACCCCCGCCTGCGGACGAGCCCGCCCAGCCGACAGATCAGTGGCTCACTCTGCCCGCGCTGGACCGCCTCGTCTCCTACGACAGCCCCGCCCCCTGTACCGCTCCGTGCGTACCGCCGCCGATCACCTTCCGGCACCGCCCGCCACCGACACCCCTCACCGAGCCGGCGGTCCAGGAAGTCGCCCGACGCCTCTCCACCGTGACCGCCCACCCCCGCTTGGCCGCCGCCCTCGCTACCGCGCTCTTTACCGGCGCGTCCTTCCAGCAGCTCGCCACCGCCCGCCCCGGCGACTACGACGCCGCCGCGGCCACCCTGGCCCTACACGACCGCGCCCGCTACACCGACGGCTGCGCCTCGCACCGGGTGCCGCCGTGGGCATGCGTCTTCCTGAAGGCCGCCGTGTCCTTCGCCCGGCTCGCGCCTGGCCAGGACCAGCATCTGCTGGCCGGTCCCCACGACCGCACCCACCTGCTGCGCATGGCGGAGGCGGCCAGGCTCCGCCCGCCGCAGCCGCCTGTCGGTCAGCGCACCGGCCCTGTCGGCCGCATCCAGTGGTACTGGCGCGAACGAAAGGAAGCACAGTGCTACGACACGATGCTGACACGGCACCAGATCCCGCCCTCGCTCTGAGCTCGAACCCGCGTGCACGTCAGTCGATGGAGAAATCGGCGAACTCCACGTCGGTGAAGGCGATCCCGAGCCCATGGGCACGCAAGCCTCCGTCCCGGAAGTAGGCATGCCCCAAAGCACGGGCGAGGATCACCATCTGCTGCTGCTCACCCCCGCCGGCGTCCCGGGCGGCGAACAGCTCGCGGGCCACTTCTCCCGACAGGTACTGGGTGATCAGCCGTACCCGCGGATCGTCCGATGAGCCTGCCGGAGCGGCGAAACCGAACCGCGCCCTGGTGTGGAAGACAAACCCGTCGGCCTCGGCCCGGGCCCGTCGGCGGGCGCGCACCAGGGGCTGCCACCGTGCCCTGACGGCCTCATCGATCAACCCCGCATGCACAGCACTTGGACGGCGACGCATTCCCGGCCGGGTCGTGACCCACCTCTGTACCGTGCGCTGGGAGATCCCCAGGAGGACAGCCACGTTCTTCGTGGAGCCCTTCTCTGCCCTGAGCAGGAAACGCACAGCGGCGTCACCAGTAGGCACCGGACGGCTCAGCAGCGCTCGCTCAAGCCCTTTGACGATCTCCCCCATGTCCGCCCCCGAGCCGTTCTGCCGCCGCACAGCGGCCGTCTGCTCCCTCAGGTCTTTCACACTCGCCCGTTGTCTTTGGCCAGTTCCGGCGTACGCGAGACATCCCTGCGGGTCCTCGGCTACTGACCGTGCTGTCCTATCTCGAGCCTGAGCTCGTCTCACTGAACCTGATCGCCGCTCCGTAGGGTTCGCGCGGCACCCGACCGGTCGAGCAGCGTCCATCTTTAAGGAAACCTAGCTAAGTTCTACTAGGTTTCTATAGTCTTCTCCTCATGAACTCCTACAGCGAGGACCTCGCCAGCGTCGAGCGTGAACTCCGTGAAGCCGAACTCGAGCGTGACCGACTCGGCGCTCACATCGAGGGGCTCAAAGCCAAGCGGGACGCCTTCAAGAAGCTGAGTGCAGCGGTATCCGAGCCGGGGCTGGCGGTCCAAGACCTCACCAAAGCGGATGCCATCGTCAAGATCCTCAGGGCGTCGCCTCAGCCCATGTCTCTCGGTGATATTGCGGATGCTTTGACCGCAGCGGGCAAGCAAGCCAACCGCAACGGCGTCTCCGTCTACATAGACGGTCTGCTTAAGGCTGGCCGCGTCGTCCGTGTTGCCCGGAACCAGTACCGCGATGCCTGACAACTTCACTGGGGTGCGCCCATAGTTCGGTGAGATGGGGCACCAGCGACAGCCCGGGCGACGCGATCGTTTCTTACGCAGTCCGTACGCGTTTGGTACGCGAAATGTGCGCTTCACGCTAGGGTTGCGGGACTGGAGGTGCTGCATGTCCGAGCTGTTCGACGCGGTCGATGCGCTCATTGCGTCCCGCTCCCCGTTGCCGCCCCCGGCGGAGCGCAAGCGGCTGCGCCAGGCGCACGGGCTGACGCTGGACGAGGTGGCCGCCGCACTGCAGGTGCGGCGTGCGACGGTCAGCGGCTGGGAGGCCGGCAAGACCGAGCCGCGGCCGCCGGAGCGCGACGCCTATGCCCGCATGCTCAAGCAGCTCGCCCGGCTCTACCCCGCCAACGCTCCGGTGCGCTCTGAGGACACGGCGGTCCCCGAGACGCCTGACGTTGTGGCCGTTTCTGCGCCATCGGTCGCTAAACCGGCCCAAGCCCGCACCGGACCCGCAGCCCCGATCCAGGAGCTGGCTTCCGAGGACACCGCGCTGCGCCCTGCCGCTGTGCCGCATCCGGGGGCCACGACCAGGCCGATGTCGCGTCGGTCGCCCGCGCGGAACGCCGCCCCCGTTGGCAGCCCAGCCGGTGCCACCGATGCACGGTTCGAGAACGGTCCGCTCGCGGTCGTCGACGTCGAGGACGGTCAGGTGCTGGCGTACTGCGTCGGCGGCCTGGTACGTGACGTACCAGCGAAGTCGATTGCGGCCCTGGTGGAGTGGACGCTGAGCGAGGGGCGGCTCGGCCAGCCGAAGCTGTCCGGGCCGGGCAAGGACGCCGACCCGCTGATCGTGCTGACCGGGTCCGCGTGCGAGTACTACGGCCTGCCCGTCACGCTCACACAACAGGAGCGCCTGGCCGGGCGGCTGCCGGAGGGCCACAAGGTCGTCAAGCAGCTTGCGCGCGCCGACTGGCAGCTGACGAAGCGCGGGTTCGGGCCGTGGGCGAGGATCTACCGCCCCGCGCAGGGCTCGGAGCGATCCTGCGTGCAGTTGTGCATCCCGTCGTGGGACGCGCTCGATGCCCGGCACTGGGCCGATGCGGGGCAGCTGCCGCCGGCTGACCTGGCCCGGCTGCTGGGCACGTATGCGGCCCGCGTGATGACGCCGCGCGGGTCGACCGCCGTGACCGGTCTGGAGCTGATGACTGCTCTGCACCCGCCGACCCGTGCCTCCGAACCGGACGCGACGGGCAAGCGGCACTCCGAGCACAACCCCGGCTCGCTGGGCAAGGATCCGGTGGACTGCGCGCCGTGCGAGGCACCTGACGGGCACCCGGTCCTGGCGGACCTGCCGCGCTTCCACCACCGCACCCCGGCCGAGGTTCTGGTGGAGGAGGCGTACGACTGGGCGCGCCCGCTCACCGACGCCGAATGCCTGCGCCCCAACCTGGTGGGCATCGATGTGAACATGGCCTTTGCCGCCGGTGCGAACGGCCTCACGGTCGGCCTGGGCGCGCCGACGCACGTCAAGAACCCCGTCTTCGATCCGAAACTGCCCGGCTCCTGGCTGGTCGACCTCAGCCACGTCGACCTCTCCCGCGTGAAGGTCGCCAAGGACAAGTGGGCGGAGCTGGCCGTCGAGCTGCTGCCGAGCCCGTTCACCCCGAAGGGCGAGCGCCCGACAGGCCCGGCCTGGTACGCGACGCCGACCGTCGCGTACGCGGTGGAGCTCGGCTACAACGTGACGCCGATTGAGGCGTACGTCCGCCGCGACAACGGCCGCTACTTGGACGGCTGGTACAACCGGCTGCGCGATGCCTACCTCGCCACGATGGCCGACCTCGGCGTGCACGCCGATCTGCCGCCGGAAGAGTTCCTGAAGGCGATGGAGGGCTCCCGGCAGCGGGACCCCCAGCTGGCGATCGTGGTGTCCGCGATCAAGGCGACAGTGAAGGGCGGCATCGGCAAGCTGCGCGAGCGCCCGCGCGGGGAGGGCTGGAAGCCCGGGCAGCCGTGGCGGGCCCTCGCCCGGCCCACCTGGCGCCCGGACATCCGCGCCGCCGTCATCTCCCGGACCCGGATCAACATGCACCGAAAGATCGTCAAGCACGCCGCCTTCACCGGGCAGTACCCGGTGTCCATCCTCTCGGACTGCGCCGTCTACGCCTCCGACGGGCCCTCCCCGCTGGACTTCCTGCCCTACCGGGACGGCAAGCCGCTGCCCGGCGGCTTCAAGCTCGGCATCAACCCGGGCCTGGTCAAACACGAGGGCACCCAGAGCGTGCTGTGGGGCGAGGGCATCCGCGAGCAGTTCAACGCCCCGGAACTCAACCTCGCCCGGTACATCAAGGACGGCACCGTCACCGACCAGGACACCGGGGAGTAGGTAGAGCGCGATGAGCCTGTTCGGCAACGGCCTGGACGCCGCGGTGCACAAGGCGTTCACCCGCCCAGCGCCCAAGAGCGCGCCCGCGCAGATGCGCTACCTGGTCAAGCAGATGAAGGGCACCAAGGCGGTCGCCCAGATGCTGCGGATCTCGCAGCGCACGGTCGAGAGGTACGTGAAGAACCAGATCAAGAAGCCCCGCCCGGACCTCGCAGCCCGCCTGGAGCGGGAGGTGAAGAAGCGGTGGCAGCCGCAGATCCGGGCCCAGGCGCGGCAAAAGGCGGCGACCACCGGCGGCATCGTCATCGACACCCGCGCCCGCATCGGCTACACCGCACCAATTGGCACGACGGACGAGGACCGCATCCGGCACCTGACCGTCGCGTTGCCGCCCCGCTACGCCGCCCGCCTTTTCGATGCCCAGGAGCAGGGCGCCAGCGATCAGCAGCTCCAGCGGATCGCCGCCGAAGCACTCAAGGAGATGTACTTCCAGGACAACGGCCGCCGCGCCGGCCAGCTGGAGGAAGTCCGCTTCACGGACATCGAGCACCTCGAGTTCGACCTGTAGCAGCCACGCCCCCGAACAGCCTGCGAGCCCGGACCGATGAGCCGAAGCACGATAGTTGTCATAGAGGCGGGCTCGTTGTCACCGGGTTTTGTTCCGGTGGCGGCAGGCCCGCGTCGACGGGTTTACGGGGCGAGGGGTAGCCCCGGTGAGTGAGGCGGGATCGTTTCCGCAACGGCCAGTCGGGTGACGGTCGCCCCGCGGGCGCGTCCGGGCGGACACACTGGCCGCTCGCAAGACGTCCCTGAGGGAGCGATTTCATGAAGAACCTCCGAAAGGCGCTGGCTGCGGCCGTTGCCGCCGCGGCCCTGTGCACCCTGTCCGCGACGCCCGCCCAGGCGGCGCGAGGATCTTTCGTCTACTACGTGGACGGGTGGTGGCAGGGATTCGAGCTCCCCGATCCCGAGGACGGTCGCTGCTACAACACGCAGGCTGAAGCAAACCGGCCGACCAATCACACCGACCGCCTTGCCGTTCTGTACCGGGGTGCGGACTGCCAGGACGGTGCGGTCGTGGCCTTTTTCGAGCCGGGTCAGAGCGGCGTCGATCACTTCGGTTCGGTGAAGTTCCTGGTCAGGTGAGACGGTGCGAGGTGCGCAAGGGTGCCCGGCCGGTGCGAGTCCGGGCCGGACACCCTTGGCTTCGACTAGCCTTCCGAACCCAGCGCTTGTAACGGCCATGCCCCCATAGGCCGCCATGAAGAGCCGCAGGCTCTCGATCTTCGCTTCTGGTGACAGAAGAACTGCTGAATGAGCGTGTGTGACAAGTCGGATGCCTCGCCTGTGACAACCAGACTGCTTCGGCCGATCCCATTCGCCAGTTCATCCGACCCCGCTGGTGACAACTCCTGAGCTTCGGCTCAACCGATCGGTCCGGGCTCGCAGACGTATCCACAGCAGGGGATCGGATGCTCATGCACGAGATGCCCACGTCCTACTCCGGAGGCGGCGTCACCAGCTTCGTAGCGCTGGGGTCGACGTCCGCTGCACAGGCCAGGGTCGGCAGGTCGCGGTCGAGCAGGCCGTTCATTTCGATGGCCGCCCGGCTGAGCAGGTGGGCGGCTTGGACGGACTGGCCGTCGGCGACGGCGGCGTAGAACCGGGCGGCGTAGGTGATGGCGTCGACATCGCCGATGCTGTCGGACATGCCGATGGCGAACGGCACGGTGTCGATCAGCTTCCCGGTCTGGGCTGCGGAGTGGCAGGAGTTGAGCAGGACCAGCAGCGGCTTGTCGTCCACGGCGGCGATGGCCCGGGCGAAGGCGCCGGCGCTGACGATGGCACCTTCGTGGAAGCCGTCCTCGCCTTTCTCGAATGCGATCAGGTCCTGCGTGCTGTGACCGGAGAAGTGCACGATGTGGGGACGGAACCGGGTCAGCGCGTCCAGGAAGACGTCCGCGGTAGCGGCCGGGTGGAGAGCCAGGTCGACAAGGTCCCGATGGGTGGCACTCTGCACGGCCGCGCGAATTCTCTGCTGTTCCTGGCCGACTCGCAGGTCACCGGCGGAGGCGGCTGCCAGCAGCAGCACCCGCAGTTTCTCCGGCTTCGGGGCCCGCAGTTCCTTCATCACCGTGCGCACCTGACCCTCCGTCGTCGACAGGCGGCTCTCGATCTTCTGCTGTTCAGCTGCGGCACGCCGCTCCGTCTTCTGCTGTTCACGCTGGCGAGCCTTCTCCGCGGCCGCCCGCTCAGTCTGTTCCGCCTTCGCCAGCTTGGCCGACAGGTCAGCTACCTCCTTGGAGAGCTTGCCGACCTTGGCGCTCCATGTGCTGGCGTCCTGGCCAGCTTTGTTGGCCTCGTTCTCGTACCGCTGGGCAGCACGCTGCTTGCTGTTGACGGTGACCTGGCTGCTCGCCTTGGCGGCTGCGGCTTTCTCCTTCGTGGCCTTCGCGCGCTTGTCGGCTTCCTTCTTGCGGAACTCGCCGACCTTCTTTTCCGCGTCAGCGCGAGCCTTGTTCTTTCTGTCCAACTGGCTCCGGTAGTAACTGGCGTTCATGGGCGTGCCTCTCTGCGGTTCCCGTCTCGCCAGGCTATGGCCACCCACTGACAACGCCCCTCGCCGCTTCCTGCAGCGTTCCTGCAGGTGTGGCGGCAAGGCGGGCAGTCCTGGGCGGGTCCGCTGACGATCGTGTGGTTCTGTTCACGAGTTCCGACAGCGCTTGTTCAGCAGTTCGGGAGGCACCCAAACTGCGCCGTGTTCGATGTTCACGAGAACCGACAGCACTCGGCTCACCGGCAGACGACCCTCCTGAGGTCCCGTCCCGCATCGACGCGTGGCCGCGGATCCGGCGTGCCGGTGAACGGGCGGGGGAGGCATTCGCGCCGGGCCAAGCGACCCGTAGTGGGAGGTGCGGCGGCAACGCGCCCGCGGGTACCCGAACCGCAAGGCGTAGCCCGGCGCCAGGGCATCACCTCTCAGTCGACCAAATCCAGGTGCGAGACGGGCCGGGCGGCAGATAGCTTCGCCCGAATGACAGCCATGCTGAACGATTCCGTCCGGGCGCTGCTCGATGCGCCGGTTCCCGCCGTCCTCGCCACTGTCAATCCGGACGGAAGCCCGCAGACGTCGGTGGTCTGGGTCGGCCGCGACGGAGATGACCTGCTCGTCTCCACCGCTGCCGGCCGCCGCAAGGAACGCAACCTGCGCCGCGACCCCCGCACCAGCCTGACCATCTACGATCCGGTCGACCCGTTGCGCTACGCCGAGATACGCGGCCTCGCCACAATCACCGAGGACACCGGCCGGTCTCTAGCGGTTGCCCTCGCCGAACAGTACGAAGGCTCCGGCGCCGGCCAGGAGTACCTCGCCCTCCCGGCAGAGGTTCTCCGTGTTGTCGTCCGTATCAGCCCGACCAAGGTGGTCGGCACCGCGACCGCCTGACCGATCATCACCGGACCGCCGTTGCGATAGCTGAGCCCTGATTTTCCACGGGAGACATCGGCGCTTCAGAGAAGCGCGAGGACACCGACAGCTTCGACCGCCCGGTGCAGGCCCGTCCGAGGGGACATCGGGCGTGGCCGTCGGTATCACCAGGCCGTACCGGGCAGCTCTGTGTGAGGCCCCGCGCGCCAGCTCAGTGCTGTCCAATCCCGTGGACATTTCGATTCAGCCAGAGCGCTGGCTGCCTCCCAAACTCATGGACAAGTGCTGTCCCTTCTGGTGATCAAAGCCAATCGTGGCGGACGGGTCACGTTCCTTGCCCCGAAGGCCATCTGAGCGCTGGTAGATACTGGCCGCCATGGCAGAAGGCTCCGATCCGCAGCAGGACGTCACCTACCGGGCGCCGGTCGGCTCCGTCGATCTCAAGGCGTACGACGAAGACGGCAACTCGTACGAGATCCGTGCGTGCCACGACTGTCTGCCGTGGTACGCGGAGGTCGTGGTCGTTGCCGGGGAAGTCCTCGTCAGGGAGTGGCATGCGGTGGGATGTCCGCAGTTCCAGGAACTCATCCGGGACTGAGACGGCAATTCATTGCCCAGGGTCGGGACACATCTCCTATGGGTGATGATGTTGTGGTGAGTCTGGACCTGAGCAATTACGAACTCCTCTGGCCCGCATCGCTGTTCATATCCGAGGGCGAGCGCGTGCTCCGGTCCGCGGGCTCCTGGCAGGACCGGGCTGTCTGGCTCATGACGGAGGCCCTGGCCGGCACAACCGCAGTCGCCGACTTCGAGGATCTGCCCAACCACACCGCGCCGACATCCGATCCCTGGGCGACCACCGCCACCGGCTGGGGCACCAAACGGGCCGTGATGGACCAGCACGACTGGTTCACCGAACTCATCCGCCGAACGCCCGAGCTCAGGCATGCGGCCGCGCCCCGGCCGTACTGGCCGCAGCGCCGCGGCAATGGACTCGCTCACGATGGCAGTACTGTGCGGGACACCCGACGGGACTTCGCGCGGCTCATCGGCGAGTTCGCCGACAACGGCTACCTGGTCGAAGTCTTCGGCGAGGAATGCATCGACGATCACAGCGAGCTGCCTGACCCCTCCGACGTGATCGACAGGCGACTTGGCATCCCTGATCTGTGGCCGCTGGCGCCGGAGGCGTGGGGCGAAGACACCTTCTACGGGCTGATCGAGGTGTTCCACGACCTGGTGAGCCGCCCCCGGACGCGGCGCTTCCACTCCTACAGCGGCTGCGGATGGCACCACTCGGAGTTTCACAACGGCCCGGCACGCGTCCTGTACCGGTGGAAAGTCAACCAGCTGTTGCGCGAGGCTGGCATCGATTACGAACTGGCCGCCGAGGGTGAGGACCTCGGGCGCCTGGTCGCCGTCACCGACGACGCCCGAAGCCAGCTGGTGCACCGCGCCCTCAACGACAGCCCACCCGACACCACCGCCGGTGTCCGCCACGCCATCGCCCTCTTCCGAGGGCGTGACACGTCAGCCGAGAGCAAGCGATCGGCCATCTTCAACCTCGCCCGCATCCTTGAGGAACGCCGTGCCCTGATCAAGCAGCACCTCGGGAAGGACGAAGGCGCGCTGTTCGAGATCGCCAACCGCTTCGACCTGCGCCACCGCCGGGCCGACCAGCGCGGCGAGTACGACGAAGCATTCCTCGACTGGATCTTCTGGTGGTACCTCGCCACGGTAGAGCTGACCAACCGGCTGATCGCGTCGCGGCGCCTCGCCTGAGCCGTGGCGCCGAACGTGCCTCCCCGATCGGGTGACTGTCTCAGTAGTCGTCCCGTTCGGAGGGCGGTCCGTACTGCTCGATGAGGCCGCAGGTGCAGGTGCCGCCCTCGTACGACTCCTTCTCGCACTCGTCATGGTGGTCCCGCTCCAGCAGCGGCTTCGCCGGAACGGGCCGCGAGCTGACTGCGGCGGGCCGGCCCGGGGCAGTCTGGTCGGCTGCGCGGAACTCGATGTCCACGACGGCCGAGGCGATCTCCTCCTTGCGCCACTGCTCGGGGGAGTTGTGGTTCACCAGGCCGCCCGCGTAGGCCATGCGCAGCAGTTCGGCCTTGGTGTGCTTGCGCATCAGCTCGTTCATGCGCGACATCCGCGCCCTGCCCGCGCTGCCTGAGCCTCGCCCTCCGTCACGGTGTCGCCCTGGTCGTCCTCCTCCTGCGCCTGCGCGTCCGACGGCGCGGGCCGGACGGAACCGTCGTCCACCGATGCCGGGCAGGACGGGGCCGGCACCGCCGCCTTCGCCCAGGGCACGCCCAAGGAGGCGAGGGCGGCCTGCTGTTCGGGGGTGAGCTTGTCCCGCCTCGCGCGAATGTTTGAGACCCATACGCCCAGTTTCACGACCACCGGCTCTGCCTCGCCGTCGACCGCGATCTCCTCAGCGTGGCCGCGTGGCACCGGCCGGTGGGCGCCTTCGCGTTCCACCCACTGTGCAAGTGCCGTCAGGCCCCGCTGGAACCCCTGCTGTGCCTTGCTCGGGCCCTTCGTTGAACGCGTTGCTGCCGGGGCGGGAGACGGCTCCTGAAGCGGCTGTACGCCCAGCTTGGTCAGCCGTTCCTGCTGCTCAGCGGACAACTGCGTCCAGGTGGCTGGCTGTTTCTGCTGCTGGAGCCACTTGCCGATGTCGTCGCCTTCGTAGAGGACGCCGGGTGCGATGTCGGGGAGTACCCCGCCGGGTTCGTCGGCGGCGAGGTGGGTGAGGATGCGGTGGTGGCGTTGCCAGTTGAGTGGCCATGGGCAGTTCCAGTCGGGGTCGATCTCGGTGAGCTGCGCTGCGTGTGCGGCGGCTCGCTTCGGGTCCTTTCCGAGGCCGTTCTTCGTGCCTTTGCGTCGGAGGTTGGCGATGTGCTGTCCGATGGGCATGGGGCCGCCGCCGGCCGGGTCGTCCCAGACGGCGTCTTGGCGGGGTGCGAGGTGTCCGGTGGCCCGGTGGTAGGAGCGGAGCGCGGCGAGCTTGGCTTCCCAGGCTTCCTCGCCGGGTTCCCAGAGCATCCCGGCTTCCGGCGCGTCCAGGAGGACCTTGCGTCGTTCCTCCAGCTCCCCGGCCCGCAGGGATTTCCGCTGCTGGTGCACCCACCTCCCCAGGGGAAACGCCTTGGTCGCTCCGACTTCGACCTCGACGTCGTAGGGCACGGTGTAGAGGCCGGTGATTTTGTTCTCCTTCCGCC
The DNA here is from genome assembly GCF_043081205.1 of Streptomyces sp. NPDC014889. NCBI lineage: Bacteria > Bacillati > Actinomycetota > Actinomycetes > Kitasatosporales > Streptomycetaceae > Streptomyces > Streptomyces sp. NPDC014889. The sequence continues at coordinate 83,534 of NZ_JBIBWH010000022.1, read as the reverse complement.
AGCGGATGAGGGCTTGGTAGCCCTCGAGCCACACCAGCGACTCCGATCGGTAGACCCGGGTGCGCAGGAACGCGGCGATCGTTGCTGCGTCGCGGGGAGAGGAGAAGTGGAGCAGCGCCGCTTCGGCGGCGGCCTGCGTGTTGTCCTGCTCCTGGTCCTCGCCGTCGCTCTCGCCGCTGGCCCCGACGATCCGCCCGTCTGCGTCGCGCTGGAGGTGGATCTTGCGTTTGCCGCTGGTGAGGGCGCGGGAGGCGAGCTGCTCGACCAGGCGCTCGTCATGACTGCGCAGGCCCTGGAGGACGGCTACGAGGGGGCGGAAGCTGGCGGAGGCGATCATGTCGGTGGGGTCCTCGCCGGGTTCCAGGAAGACCGGGACGATGATCCTGGCGACCTTGGTGCTGCCGTCCTTGTTGAGCCGGAGTGCGCGGCCGATGTTCTGGACGATCTCGACCTGGGAGCCGCGGGTGTCGGCGAAGCAGATGGCCTCGACTCCGCGCTCGCCGGTGATGTCGACGCCTTCTCCGAGGACGCGAACGCTGGCGAGGAAGGCGCGGTGGACCCGGCGTCCGGCTGCGTCGATGCCGTTGGCGAACTGCCTGATGACCTCGCGCCGCTCGGTCACGAGGTGGTCGCCGCACAGCCATGCCGACCAGACGCGGTCCGGTGGGACGTGGCGGCCGGCCTCGAGTTCGTAGAACTCCGCGTCGATGGAGGACTTCGGCAGCTTGTCGGCGGCGGCCAGGTCGTCGTCGGTGGCGTCGTTGACGTACAGCTCGGCAGCGGTCTCCGGGAGCTTCTCCGCGAACGCGGCGGCCTCCTCGACCTTCTGGTGGAAGGTCATGACCGTACGGAGGTTGTACGCCGCCGCGTGCTCCAAAAGTGCGGTCTGCAACAGAGCCAGGCGCCGGCCCCGCTGCGCCTCCTCCGACTCCCCGACGACGGGGGAGGGGTCACGGATCTCCAGGACGTCGATCTCGAACCCGGCGAGGATCTCGCGCTCGATCGCTGTGAGGTCTCGCTGTTTCTGCGGTGGCTGCCTTCTGTTGGCCTGCGGTCCCGTAGGTTGATCGCGACGGATTCTGGACCCTGTGCGTAGCGGTTGACCTGCGATCCTGCAGGTTGGGTGAGATTGCCGCAGATGCCGTGAGAACCCCTATTATGGCGGCGCTAGACGGTGTCCCGTAAATGCTCTGGGGCATGCAGGTTGGCCTGCTCGTTTGCCTGTCATCCGGTGAGGGTGAGGTTGTGCAGGCGGGCGATGCCGAGCATGGCGTGGTGGACGCCTTCGCCTCTGAGGCGGCAGTCGCGGAGAATCTTCCAGCTCTTCATGCGGGCGAAGGTGTGCTCGACGCGGGCGCGGACCTTGCGGTGGGAGGCGTTGTGCTCCTCTTTCCAGGAGGGCAGTTCCTCGTCCTTGTATCGGCGGTAGTGCGGGATGGTCAGGCCGGTGCCCCGGTAACCGCCGTCGGCGATCACCGCGGGGGTGGTACCGACGGCAGCCTTCGCGCCGGACTCCTCCCAGGCCCGGCAGTCGTTGTGGTTGCCGGGCATCGGCTTGCCGACGGCGAGGACCAGGCGAGTGTCGGCGTGGATGACGACTTGGTGGTTGGTGGAGTAGCGGTAGTTCTTGCTGGAGGCGGCCACGGCTCGGTCGCGGGTGGGGACCAGCGTGCCGTCCACGATGAGCACGGTGTCCTTGCGGAACCGCCGCCGGGACTGGAGGGCGAGAGCCGGTCCGAGGTGGTCGACAATCCGGTCGGCCGCCGACTTCGAGACGCCGAACAGCGGGGCGAGCTGGCGCAGGGTGAGGTTGGTGCGCCAGTACGCGGCCACCAGCAACACCCGGTCCTTCAACGGAAGCGACCACGGCCGGCCCTTGCGGACCGGATCGGCTCCCTCACGCCGCAGCGCGGTGATCAACTTGTTGAACTGCCGCGGGCTCAGCCCGGTGAATGGACCTATCCACGAGGGCTCCGACGCCGTGATCACACCAGCCACAACAAGATCATCTCACCTCTGACCAGCAGTTACGGGACAACTTCTAGGGAGAGGCACCGGGAGCTGGTTATAGTCGCGCTTCGGGGAACGCCTTCACTGGATACGGCCTAGCGCACCTTGCTGAGCACCGTGATCACGAAGTCGCCCAAGGGCACCAGAAGCGCCTGTGTCGCCCATGGAAGCATTCGGATAGCGGAGCGCAGTCGCAGCTAACGCAGACGGTGCCGGCGGACGGCGATCCAGAGCTCGACCTGCGCGACTTCGACCATTTGTCCAGGAAACGGCCACCGTCGTCCTGGCGGATCTGGAGACGCGAGCATCCTCATACGACGGCTACGAAGGCGGTGATGTCCACGGGACGCCTGCCTTGGCGCCTCCAACTCTGGGTGCCGCTTGTCAGCCCTCACTGCCGCAAGGGAGAACAGCTGGCCCACCAGCTCACGGCGAGGTGTCGAAGGCGCCGCGCCACAGCCGACGCACCTCGTGAACGTCAGCCTGCAGAGCACGGGCCAGCGCACTGACGGCAGGCCACTCGGCCAGCGCAGGCCCGTTCGGCGCCCCTCGGAGCATGGCCCGTACCTGCCGTGCCCGCAGTAACGGTGAGGTTGCGGTGAGTTCCTTGATGTCGGGTTCGCACGCGGCGACATGCAGACCACGCAGCATGGCCTGCAGTGCCTGCTGGTACTGGTCGGGTGTCTTGTCCGCGAACTGCAGACCGCGGGCTCGCTCCCACAAGCCATGCAGATCATCCGGCTGACCGCCACAGGCCTGGATGAGGGGAGCGATCCGATCCCAGGACGGGACCCGCTGTCCCAACAGGATCAACGACAGGTACGAGGGTGAGATGTCCAGCGCCCGCGCCAGCGCGCGCACGGACCGTCCGTCGCGGCGCTGCAGATGAGACAGGGCACGACCCAGCCGGTGCTGCGCCGGCACACAGTCCGCGTCCTGGTACGAGCGTCCTGACAGCGGTCGCCGCTTTCTTGTCGCCGCGTCTGCGGCCTCCACACTGGCGCGGACCTCCTCCGCAGGCAACCCCCAAGACCGGGCTATGTCGTCCCAGGACGCCTGCTCCTGATGGAGGGCCTGGCGCGAGAGGACGGCCATGAGATCGGAGAGGTCTTGCTGGATGTTGCGGCACCGCGCCAGCTTGGTCAGCGCCGACTCGTAGGAAGGACCCGCAGCAGCCCGTGCCAATGCCCTGGTCTTGCTCTGCACCGATTTATTGATCCGGGTCGACACGTCTGCTGCGGAAGAACTGGGGGAGTGGGTGCGGTGCGCTTCGCTGCGGCAGGCGACGGAGCAGTAGGACGGCAGCCGGCCCAGGCGATGTGGTCGCACGAACGGAACACGGCAGTGGCAGCAGATCAGCTTGTCCTCAAGCACAGGTCCCTCCTGGTCCGGTGTGCACAGCGGAAAGAAAGAGCAGGAATGGTCAACAGAGTGCAGGGGTGGGGGGGGGGGGGGGCCCCCCCCCCCCCCCCCCCCCCCGCGGCCGGCCCCCCCCCCCCCCCCCCCGGGGGGGGGGGGCCCCCCCCCCCCCCCCCCCCCCCCCCCCCGCCACCCCGGATGGCTACAACATCCGGATGTGGCGGTAACGCAGGTAGGAGCGGCGCCCCAGAGCACCTGCCGCGCCAGCTGCTAGGACCACGGAGTATGACGAGACACCGCTCTTGCTCGCGATGTACGCCAGAACCACCGCCAGCGGGGCGCTCAGTTCGATGTTTACAGCCTTCTCGCTGAATCCACGAAAAGCAGCAAACACCGGCAGCCTGGTGTTACTTTCAAAATGGCTGCTCAGCGCCTCGAGCCACACGGCGCGTGCAGCACGTCGAAGGGACGACATTTCTTGGTTTCTTCCTTCGTTTGATGAAAGGGCAGTTGGGTCGCCACGCAGTCCGCCAGACGGTCGGCGACCCGACTGCGCTTCCCGCGGTGAGCGGGGCGCGCAGCCCGATGAGCCTGACATAGGGGATTGCCGCGGCAGATCACCCGTGCGAAACTGCCCTGCCATGCACGGAAGCAGCCCCGGCAGGCAGCTTTTAAGACATATGAAGAACGCAAGTGACCGAATGCTCCGCCTCGCCCACTCCCATCAACCGGCGCGTCCAAGGCGCGTCGGCTCTGGGCTGTACAGGTGGCTGCGCCGTGCCGTTGCCGTTCTGGTGGTAGACGACGCAGCACCCTTGCCGCGGCGCAGTTCACGTAGCCGATGGGCTTGAGTGCGCGGCTGGTGGCCCTCGTTTTCCGCTGCTTGCAGGCAGCCCGTTCCTCGCTCCGAACCCGGGCACAGCCCGCGGACCAGTTTTTATGGCAGACCCGTGCGTGCAGTTCGCGGCCTGTCGGTGAGGTGGAGGCGGTGGAGGCTCGATCGGCCGCTTGTCGAGGGATGGTGCACGCAGCCGTGACCTTATGGCGTTTGGCGGCGTTGACGCGGGTCGCCGAATGGGCTCGAGTGACAAACCGGGACTGACTCGCAGTTACTTCCTGGTGCGGGTGCGTCCGGGAGAGCGTACGGACGGCAGGTCCTCGCGCGTGTTGTCCGCTTCGAGGGCGTCGACGGGCAGCTGGCGGTAGGTGTGGAGGAGCTCGGCTATGACGGCGGGACGGACCTCGGCCGCCGTCACCAGTGCGGCCAGAACCTGCGAACGCGACCGGTTAGGGCCACCAGGTCAGCACATCATCCGTGGCTTGAGCTAATACATCCTGAACCTCGTCACCAGCCGCCAAAGCTAGCCGGGACAGATTCTCGGTGATCACTTCCAATGCTCTGCTCTGCGATGTCCGGGACAGCACACCTCGGACCAGTGCGACGAACTCCTGTGGGGAGCAGCCGTGATCATCCTGGGCTCGAGAGAGGAGAGCGGTTGCGAGTGCACTGTCATCCGGTGCGATGGCAAGCACCGTATCCACCCGCTCCCAGGGCATGTACGGAACAAGCTCGACCAAATGCTGGGCACGGACAGTTGGATCCACTTGGGACATGAAATCCAGCACCTCTGGGAACACCGCGGACCGCTCCTGCTCAGAGAGCACCGACAACAGGACGGTGTAAGCCTCTGCCCGTTCCCACTCGTCATCGACAGCTCGGACAGAGGTGAGCGCCTCTTCCACGCGATGCTGCAACCCCTCAGGGAGGCCGGCGAGCATCCGTGGCAGAACCTCTGGCAGCCAGGGCCGCCACGAACATGCAAGTGCCGCCTCGTACGCTTCCTGCGCCACGCCCCTGCGCTGCTCAACAGGTAGGCGCGGCACCAGTGCACTCAGCGCAGCGCTGCGCAACCCGGCGTCCTCAAAGCCTCGTCCAGCCGCCAGCACACGCTCCAGCAGTCGGTTGGGGAGGTAGGGAATGAGCGAGACGACTAGGACAGGAGGGTTGTCGACCTCTTTCCGATTCAGGATCGTCGTCACAACCTCTTCCTGAAGTTGTTCCGACAGATGCGGGCCCAGCACGCTCAGGTCATCAACCCAGTCATCCTGCTCCACCCAGTGCCACAGGGCGCTGGCCAGCAGATCCGCTGGCAGATATGCAACGACCTGTTCCAACAGCGGCTGATCGGCATACAGCAGTTCATAAGGCTCGGAAAACCACTCCAGGGCGGCCTCTTGCACGTCAGCTTCTGAAAGATGGGGCAGGAGCCGTCTGCGTAGCGTGTCACGCCTATGGCCTTTTGCATCAGCCAAACGCAGAGCGTCCAGGGCCTCGCGGGCCTGTCCTGTCCGGTGAGCTTCCAGGGCAGTCTGCAGTACAGCGATCTTCCCGGTGGCTATCGCGGTCAAGGAGCCTACCAACGTTGCGACTTCCAGAACTTCTGCGGCCCATGCCGATTGCCGACTTGCCGGCAGCTCGAGTACCAGGGAGGCCAGTTGCACTACCCGAGAGGTCGACGGAGTGAACAGTGCGCCTCTGAGCCGGTCCTTCAGCTGTTCGGCGGTCACGTACGGCGCCAGCCGGGCCAGCACATGCTGATCGGGGCGGGAGTTGGCGCCGAGAATATCCTTGATCATCGCCGAGCGGATCTCAGGGGGCACATGTGGCAGAAGCATGCTCAGCGCGCCAGCGCGATCAGCGGGATGGGAGATGGAACGTATTTGCGTAAGCATCTCCAGCAGGACAGGCTCCCGGTGTTCGGCAGGCAGCACAGGCAAAAGGACGGCCAAATCGTGGGCGAGCGCCTGGGGATATTCCAACGGTGCGGCTTCAGCGATGGCTGCGGACAGGGCAGCGTTCTGTTCTTCCGGAGACAGCAACGGCAGCAGGACGTTCCAGTCCTCGGTGAGCCGCGGCGTGAAGGAGCCGTCGAGCAATGCCTTCCGTACCTCGGACAGGGCTTGGTCCCGTTCCTGGACAGGCAGGAGCGACACCAGCGAGACCAGGGCACTGACGTTCTCGTCGGAGTCCCACGCATCCTCCTCTGAGCGGATCTCTTTAAGAGCCTGCAGGGCGACCTTCGACCGCTTTTCTGGGGGAGAGTGAACAGCGGCGATGGCTAGGAGACGTCCCCGCAGTCCGCCGGCCATACATTCCTGAGCTGTGGCCACGGCCTCATCGGCCACGTCGGCCTGGCGGTCTTCGGGTAAGTAGGGGATCACCAGTGCGGGGCTGACGTAATGGTGTCCGTTCAGGCTGCTGACCACCACGTAGTCGCACAGCCGTATGGTCTCCAGCGCCTCCTCGATGGTCCGCAGTCGCTGGCTCTCCGCTATGTGAGGCTGCAGCACGAGCAGAGCCCTGTAGCGGTCACCTGGATCGGAAAGACGGCGGGCATGGGCCAGACCGTGTTCCGCAGTCCACACTCCTCGCTCGACCAGTTGTCCCAGCAATTCCGGGCCCACGCTGTCCGTGTGACTGGCGACACTCGCGGTCATCAGCCCGTACCGCAGCTCTTCCGCCAGCTCAGCTGCCGGAAGGCGCCGCCTCATGGCCTCGTCCGTCCGGCGGGCGGCATCGCTTCGGGCCCGCTCCAGATCATCCAGATAGGCGTCCAGCGGCCCCGCATACTCATGTGCGGCAAACCAGATGTTGCGAGCCTGGCGGTCTCCGGCCGGCGATTCGGCCTGCAGCAGCTGACGCAGTCCGGCGCCCCACTCAGCCAAGATCATGTGATGGGCGAGATGACGCAGTGGATATCCGCCGTCCATCAAGGCCAAGGAGGGATCGGCGGCAAGCAACGCCAGGGGCTCTTGGCCGTCACCACTGCCGAACCCGCCGAAATCCCGCACGTACCGCTCTGAGATCCGCAGGTGGGCCCGCGCAACGCCCTCAGCGAGGCCCGCCGCTAAGACCTTCAACCCGTCATCGTGCACGCCGTCCAGCGCGCCCCCGAAGAAGCCTCGCGCAGTGGCGTGGTAGAGCTCATACCTCCGCTCCGCGAGAGCGTCGTCCGCAGTCAAGAACGGCCGTAGCACGAGGTCGCACCACCCCCGCACCGCCTCCTGATCACTCGCGCCCGTCAACCGGTACAACGTGCTGTAGGGCAGGGCTTCGGGAGCAGCGACCAACGTCGCCAGCACCTGTTTCCCGACGTCTGCCCAACCTGGTACCCCTTGCCAGCGCATCAACTGCCGTGCGTAGTAGCCGGACAGGTCCGCCGGCAGTGAGTGGAGCTCGTCGACCGGCTGCTGCCCCGTCCGTAGGCCCGCGAGCACGTATCGCAGGTACACCCACACCCCGCCCGACCGCTCGGCCAGCAGCACCGCAGCCTCGTCGGGGCTCACACCCGCTGCCGCCAGCCGCCCTGCCACCGGTTCCGCCCGCACAGCCCGGTCCAGGAACAACTGCAGGTCCGCCTGATTGCGTGCGTCGTCCCGGTCAATGCGCACCACCCGCGAGGGCGATTCCGAATAGGCGGGCCGCTTCCCGGTGCGGTATGTCCCGACGACGAAGACCCCCTCCGGAAGCAGCGACGGCAACCCCCAGGGCAACCCGCCCGCCGGGACGTCCGCTTCGTCGGCACCATCCATGACGATCACCAGCGGCTCGCCCCGTGTTACGCGTGCCCGCTCTGCGGCCTCGCTGAGCAGCGTGTCGAAGCCCTCCGGGTCGGACACCCAATCAGCGAGCATGCCGCCCGGCGCGAACTGCGCAGCCAAGCCGAACCGGTGGATCAGCTGAGCCGCCAGATTACGCAGCCCGACCCGTACGGATCCGCCCTGGGAGTGGCGGGCGAAATGCGACACATAGCCACGCTCACGAACCAGCCACGCCGCCCAGGCCGTCTTGCCCAGTCCCGCTTCTGCCTCCACCCACAGAAAGCCGCAACTCTGCTCGGCGAGAAAGGAGTCGACAGACTCCACCAGCCAAATGCGACCGGTGAACTCTGCAACGCCCACATCGCTGAACACCTTCCGCGTGTCCTTGAGCGCAACCGTCATGGGAACAGACGAAGTACCGAACACAGGATTGGTCATGATCGACCCGTGTGCGTCACCCCCGACCGCAACCGAAGCGTCCCCGAAGGCGCCAGCCCGCCTGGCGGTCACGGTGCACCCCCGTCGCTGTCACCTGCCCCCTGAGAGCCGCCACTCGTGTTCGGGCTGCCGTCAGACGCGACCACATGGGTGGAGATCTGCCCGCGGGCGTCTCCGGCGACAGACACCGCACCCGCACCCTGAGCGGGCACATCGCCCGTCAGATTGACCTGCGTTGTGATCGCCTCGTGCGCGGCACCGCCGATCGCCACCGATCCGGCGCCAGGCGCCTGCGCGGCGCCGCTGTCGGCCGTCACAAGCACCTGCAGGACAACGGCGACAACCACCAAAACTCCGAGCGCCACCCACCAGGCACCTGTCGGCTGATCCGTCACCACGTTGGTGACCAGCCCGCTCGCCGCCGAGGCCACCACTGAACTCCCGGCAACAATGGCCCGCTTCACTCCAGGTCTCACCATCACTCCAATCTAAGCATTCATCTGCCCCTCCCGGGCCGTTCCTTAAAACACACGGCTACCTGTCTGCCCTGGGTGGTTGGTCTGCGGGGAGCCGCACTCGCGCCGGACGGACAACGGTCGGCCGTCCGATCGGGTCGCGCTCAGGACGCAGTCGGTCCCAGGTCGAGGGAGTTCTCTTCCGCACGCATGTAGGGGGAGCGGCGGTGGAACGCCTCGTATCGGTCCTGCATGTACCGGCCGGCAGCCTCGGGGGACGGAGCTGCGGGAGGCGCCGGGGGCCAAGACAGGCTGCACAGGTCGCGCAGGGCCAGAGCGAGGGCGTCGCGTGGATGCATGGGTGAGCTTGCCGCTTGCTGTTGGGCCAGCGAGCAGTGGTGCAGCAACGCTGCCTGCACGCGGTGGAATTGCAGGGGGTCAAAGATGGCCAGCACCCGGTTTGTGGTGAACGGGGGCGCCAGCTGGAACCCGATGTGACCGACGTAGGTGACCAACGGCAGGGAATGGGCGGCGTCGTCGGGCAGGGCGCCGAGAACCTTGCTCCAGTTCTGCGCGAGCAGCCACCGCTCAAGGGCCCGTGACGTCTCTGCGGGGCTGCTGCCGGACGCGGTAGCCAGCACGTGGCGGACCACGCTCCAGTATTCCTCCTCGGAGTCCAGGCGGGCTTGTTCGAGGTTGGTGAGGAAGCTCGGGAGCACCTCGGCCGGCAGCGCGACGCACGCGAGCTGTCCGGTGTCCCGCCCTGCCCGCAACGTCAGGTTGCCGTGGGACGAACCGATCTCAAGAAGATCGACGACGATGGTCCTACGCCCGACAGCGCTTGAGCGTGAGCGGGGATGGGGCTTGCGGCGCCTGCTCATGCGGCCGCTCCTTCCACCTCGTTGCCGACTGCGGACTGTGTAGGACGCTGCACTGTGACTGGGCGGTAGACAAGAGCGTACGGAGCCACGCCGCGAGGCGTGGCCGGCCTGACCTCGAAGTGGGCGGAGAGAAGAGCGAGGAGCTCGCCAGCGGCGCTGCGAGCGGCCGAAAGGAGCGAGGCGGCCAGCTCCCGATCGTATTCCTCGATCGTCTCGTTCCAGGCACGTTCCCGCAGTTCCTCCGCGTCATGCTCCTCGTCGGTCCACCGCAGTTCCACCGTCACCCCCGTCAGGCCGCCGTTGCGCACGATGGTGCGCCCAGCCAGCTCCGGCCGTGTGCGGATCAGGTCCCGCAACTCGCTAAACAGGGCGGGCGCGTCGACCAGGCGGGCAACGGACTGGGCGTCGAAGTACGCTGCGACTGTGTCCGTGATGGTGTGAAGGTCCAGCCCTTCGTCGTGGGCTCTCACGATGTCCGCCTTAAGGCTGCGGCGGGCCTCGTACACGCTGTGGCACGCAGAGCGCAGATGGCGGGTGAGTGCCTTCAGCCGCAAGGCTTCGCGTGCTTCGGCGATGTCGTCAGGGGATGCCTGGCAGATGCCGGTGGGGTCCACTGATGTCTCGTCGCAGACCTGGGCGTAGGCGCGGACCTGCACTTCCGGTTGGTCGGCGTGCGCATGCAGAACGGATGCGAGTGAGTTCTTCAGCACCGTCTGCGCGAGGTCGTCAACGCCGTCACACATCCCTTCGTCGGCGAGGTACACGCCGGGCCGATCGGCTTCCTCCTCGAAGTACTCGTAGTGCTGCCACTCGGTGGAACCGGGCGATTTAGTTTCGATCCAGCAGTGGTAAAGGACCACGGCTGTCCTTCCTGGGAGAGGGCGACGACCCGTATGTACCGCCGCTGTGGTGCATGCCGGGCGCGCGGTGCGGGGCCAGCGGCAGAGGGGCTACAGGCGAGGCTGAAGCCGAAGGTCGGCCACGTGGACGGCGGTGTGGCACCCTTTCGTGTCTCAGCCTGGTGCAGTGTGCCCGTGGAGCGCAACGAGCAGAGGAAGCGCTGGGATGTGCGTCAGACCTGCAGAATCGGATCGTCGTCGAACCGGCCCACCAACTGGTCGTCCAGCAGTTCCTCGGTGATCGCTTCGATGCCGGTTTCGATGGCTTCCTGTGCAGCCTGGCAGATGAGATAGGACAGCGGCTTCATGTAGCCGCCGGTGCGCCGGTGCAGGTGGGTGGCGAGCTGGAGGAGGTCGCCAGGCGTGTGCTGGTGCAGGCGCAGGTCCTGGTCGAAGGCTTTGATGACTTCGTGGAACAGGGCGTAGTCGTCGCTGCTGTAAGAGACGGGCAGGACAGCGAGGGTGGGGATGCCGCCGGATCCGCCGCCGGGCGGTCCGGGGCGTTTGCCGCGCCGGACTTCGTTGACGATCTCTCGGGAGCCGGGCCCGCAGTAGCCGAAGGAGACGTTGCACTCGGCGGCCAAGTAGTTGAAGTAGTCGAAGGCCGTCTTGAGTTCGGAGTTGTCCAGCCGATCGATGCCGTCGACTAGGACCAGGCGAGTGCCGCAGGTCTTCATGACGTGGCAGACGGGCCCGGTCATGTCGATGCTGCGCTGGCCGCTCTCAGGGTCTTTGGTGTGCTTGTGGCCGAGGAACTCGGCGAACGGGATCGACATGTCCAGCTTGCTGCCCGGGGCCAGCGGGGTGTTGATGTGAATGACTGGGATGCGTTTCGGGTCGGGCGGCAGGTGGTCACGGACGAGGCCCTCGAAGACACGGCCGATCTGGCGCAGGACCGTGGTCATGCCGGTTTCGCCCGGCCCATCGACTGCCAGGTGCAGGGGGCCTTCGCTGCGCGGGCTGCCGGCCAGCCACAGGCGCCGGGCGACGGCGACGGCCTTCTTCAGGGCCGGGGTCTGTACGGTGCGCATTGTGGCGTGATAGCGGATGCGTGGATCATCTGCCGCGGGCGCGGAGCCGGCAGGCGGGCATGCGGCCAGATCGGGGGGCACGACGACAAGGTCCAGTTGGGCCTGCCAACCGGGACGGGTCGTCGCCGGCAGGAATACGCCGGGAGCGGCATCGGGGCGGGAGAGTGACATGACGCAGGAGGGTCCTTAAGGGGCGTGCCGTAGGCGGGAGATGGGTCTCACCGGGGAGATCCCGGGGGGAGAGGCAGGACAGAGACACGGGGGTGAGTCAGCGGGATGTTTGCGGACCGTGGCCGTCGCCGGGTCGGGGGAGGGAGACGGGCGGCAGGCACAGTCGGTGCAGGTCGACGTCCATGCTGGGCAGGGCGTTGATGCGCTGGTAGTCGGGGGCGGGAATGTCGCGGTAGGGGTTCTGGGCGGGCATGGGGCCGACGGACATGCCGCGGTCGACGGGCGCCGGCTGCTGCACCGCGGTGCGGGAGGGGCCGCGGCCGGCGTGCTCGAGTAGAGAGCGCGCCACGCGGGCGATGGCGGCCTCGTCCCGGGTGCCGCCTCCGTTTTCGAGGTGGGCGGCGGTGGCCTGGTCCCAGACGTGCTCGCTCCACGCGTCGCCGATCAGACGCTGGTAGACGTAGTCGGCCTCCGCCCAGGCGCCGTTGCGGTGGTCCTGCAGCCACACCTTCTCCGGCTGGTGGGGGTGGTAGCGAACCGGCCACCGCTGCCCCTTGCCCGGCCAGCCCGACATGGTGTTGCGGTAGGGGTTGAGGGTGCGGCTGTCGTAGGTGCGGTTGTTCACACGGATGCCCTTCTCGGTGACCTTCACCCAGGTGGTGGGCAGCAGCCGCAGCCGGTCCTCGGCGCTCAGCCGCAGCGGTACGTAGCCGCTGCTGGCGACGTGGGCGGCGAACATCTGGTTCGGCGTGCGTGGCGGCATCGACGGCAGGAACGGATTGCGCAGTTCCTCGTGAGGGCGCTGCTGCCAGCCCACAGCGATCCACTGCTGCAGGAAGTCGTTGATTTGGTCCACCCGCCACAGCCGCTCGCCGTCGACCTTCTTGCCGCGATGAGAGAGGTCCTTCCCGGTGTAGCCGGGCAGGAACTGACTGAAGAACGTTTTGAGCGATGAGAACGTCCGCTCGATGATCGCCTTGTGAGTGGGGGAGTTGTAACAGGCCGGACGCACAGCGATGCCCAACTGGGCGCACGCGTCCATGAACGCTCGCCCGGCGAAGACCTTTCCGTTGTCCATGATGATCATCTCCGGAATGATCACCGGCCGGGCGGCCGCGTCCCGCATGCGTTCGTCGGCCTCGACGAGCTGTGCATACGGCAGGCCGGAGCCCTCGGCGCGGGCTTTGGCCGACCAGTGGGGGCGCATCGGCTGTGGTGTGCACATCTGGGCCAGCAGCAACAGCGCGTCGACGGCTTTGGTGGCCCGCCCGCCGTGTCGGCGGGAGTTGGACCCGGTCTTGGTGCCGCTGGACTTGGGACGGACGACGGCGGCGAGAATCGTCCGGGTGACCACGTCGATGGCCGCGGTCAGTTCGAGTGAGACCACGCGGCCGGTCTCATCCAGCGCGCGCACATCCAGCGAGGTGGTGTCGATCTGCACCTGCTCACCCGGCAGGGTGGCCATGGCCAGCGTGAACGGCGGCTCGGGACGGTGATCGGCGTCCTTGCGGCGGGCGGCCTCCTTGCCGCAGACGATGCCGAGCCGGTCCAGGAGCCGGTAGAACGTCGCCCGGGACGGCATCAGCTTCTCCGCCTGCTTCTTGAATTTCCTCACGCACGTCCTTCTCAGCAGCTCGAACAGTCGCGACCTGGTCCCGATGGACCGGTTCTTGTTGCGTCGATGCACCTTCCACAGCAGCGTCACCACCCGTTCGTCGACCCGGCCGTGCGCGCTTGGACCGCGCACCCGCCGTTTGTCGACCAGCCCCCACAGGCCCTGCTCCAGCCAGGCCAGCCGCTTGCGTTCCACCGTGGCCGCCGACACATGGTGGTGAGCTGCTGTCAGCTCTGCTGCCTTGGTCTCGTATCGCTGCCGCACCGTGGTGCGCTCAGGGTCGTAGCAGGAGCGCGGCACGGTGCCGGGTGCGGCGAAACCGGGCAGACCCGTGTGGACCTCCAGCACATGGTCCAGCCAGAACTCGGCATCCTCGCGGGCCTTGTCCGGCAGCCCGTCCAGCAGATCAATGCCGCCCAGGCCCGGGCGCGAGGGCGCCGGCCGCTCGGCAGAGGCGTCCGCGTCGCCAGCGCAGGGAGAGTCCAGTACGCAAAAGCCTGCCGAGGCCTGCAGAGCGTCCAGCAGGACGACGGCGTCTTCTCCGTCGGTGTGCTGGCTGAGCAGATGCACGCTGCTGCCCTGCAACGCCGCGACCAGGTAGGTCTCCCCACGCCAGCGCACCGCCCGGCCCACGGCCACGGCGTCCGGCGGCGCCGGAGCAAGTGCCGTCATCAGAGCACCTCCCGCGGTGACCACACCAGGGAGCGAGCGGGCACGAACGGGGCGTCCCAGTCGATGGCCAGCTCACGGGTCCAGATCAGGTGAAGCCCCCTGGCCACCGTGGCCAGTTCGGGCAGACCGCTGGCGCTGACCCCTTCGGCGAACGGGCGCGGCCGGGCGAACGCCTGGTGCAGGGTCTGTGCGGTGTCCCTGTCCGCCAGCCGTGCGTGCCGGTAGCGAGACAGACGCTGCCGGTTACGCGCGGCCACATCACTGTCCGAGCCCGCATACACCCGCACTTCCCAGCCGGCCTGCTCACCGGCCGCCGTGAGCAGCCTCAGCGTCTCCTCCCACCCGGCTCCCGCACGGCCCGACGACCGGCACACCACCAGCCTCGCCCGCCCGTTGGCCAGCCGGACGAAGAAATCCGGTACGTACCCCTGGTCGCTGCCAGCCCAGCCCAGCCGTACCGGCCAGCCAGCGAACGCCGCCACCTGCGGATCGAACTCCAGCGCCACGGCCGCCTGCAGCGCCTGGAGAGTGGCGCAGCCGACGTGCCCGGCCTGGCCCGCCGGCCGCCACCACGTGGCGATCGCGCGCCGCCCCCTATGCCGCGCCGGCCTCCACACCTCCTCCCGCTCCTCCAGCCGTTCCCCGCGCACCTGGCCTACGGGCCGCTCCAGCAGCCGACCGGCGGGGGAGCGGAACTGCGCCCACACCACCTCAGCCACGACACCACCTCACACGAAAGCGACAGAACGAACTACCGCCCACGTGATCGACTTGGGCGACGTCGACCACCGTGGCCGCTCACCGCAGCCACAGAAAGCGATCTGGCTCGAACGCGCTCGAACGAGTGAGCGCGCGCCGCACTCCGCGCGCCTCCTCGAGCGCACGATCGAGCAGCCCGTTTTGCCTGGTGACCGCACATATTGAGGGATGGCGATGGGGGGCGCAGGACAACACCAAGCGTGCGCCTCGCTCGAACGGGCGGAGTTTCTCGCTCCGCTCGCACGGCGTCCTTGCAGGTCAAGGCCCGACGAAACGGTTCATGCAGGCCACGCCACGCACTGTATGGATCGGGCATGCTGCGCTGCCAAGCGCAGCATGCCCGGACGCAGCGCCCGTATCCGCCGGCCAGCACCAGTGGGGGAACCGACCCAGCCATGGACGAGCTGTTCGATCTTTCCGACATTCACGCCCCCGGACAGGCGCTTGCAGGGCTTCCGGCACCGGCGGAACGGCGCAGACTGCGCCGGGAGGCGGAGCTGTCCCTGCACCAGGTCGCCGACGCCTGCGGGGTGAGCGAGGACACCGTCCGCTCCTGGGAGCGCGGCACCACCACCCCGCGCGGCGACACCGCGGCCCTCTACCGGCACCTTCTAAACGCTTTGCTGGCCCGGCAGACCGCCTCCCCGATGTCGGCGCTCCCGCCCGCGCAGACACCGGACTGGGCCGCGCTGGGCGCCCTCCGGCACGAGATCCCCACGCTCGCGGCCGACGAAGCACCGTGCCGACGCTGCCAGC
Organism: Streptomyces sp. NPDC014889; assembly: GCF_043081205.1. Lineage (NCBI taxonomy): Bacteria > Bacillati > Actinomycetota > Actinomycetes > Kitasatosporales > Streptomycetaceae > Streptomyces > Streptomyces sp. NPDC014889. The sequence continues at coordinate 67,886 of NZ_JBIBWH010000022.1, read as the reverse complement.
ACCCCACGAGGCAGCGCGTCGGCGGCCACCCCCAACACCTGGGCACCCGCTGCCCTAACCTCGCCTTGGGCACCGGGCGAGCCCAGCCCGTCCCGCCCGCACCCCGGCCGGAGACCCCCGTAATGTCCGCGGCTGCTGACACGCTGCCGTCCCAGCGCACCCCATACCCACCCGGCCCCGCGGCGCGTCTGGACTACCCGCCGCCCCGCTCCCGCAAAACCTTTGATGGCCCCCTCGCCGTCCTCGAAGCCGGCCCACAGGGACTGATCGCTCACCTCGCCGATGGCCGCACCCGCCCCTGCCCTGCCGACGACCTGCGCTCTGTGCTGGCCTGGACCATCAACGCCCCGCTCGGTGCGGCCCCCGTCCGCCCCGAATCCCTGCCGCCGGGCCCGCTGCTGGTGCTCACCTCCACCGCCCGTGCCCGCCTGCACCTGCCCGCCGCTGCGCCCACCCTGCCCGAGCGGCATCCCCGCAGCGACCACCCGCTGTTGCAGCAGGCCCGCGCCATCGGCTGGCAGACCGACGCAAGCGGCCTCGGCCCCTGGAATCGGCTGCACCCCGCCCACGGCGACCCCGCCTGCGACAGCATCCACCTCGCCCTCACCGACTGGGGCGCCCTGCACCACGATGCATGGAACCTGCCCGCCCACCTCACCCCGGGCGAACTGGCCGCCACCCTGGGCGAATACGCCTCACTCGTGCGCACCCCGCTGGGCCCTCCGGAAGCCTGCGGCCACCAGCTCATGCGTGACCTGCGCCCATCCGCGCACCACCACACAGTCACCGGCGCCCTGATGACCCCCGGCGTCCGCGGCGCCCTGACCACGGTCGTCGACCCGGCCCCCTGCGAGGCCCCGCCCGGCCACCAGCTGGCCAGTCACCGCAGTGCACAGGATGCCGTCGCTGACACCGGCACCGACTGGTGGCGTCAGCCCACAACGGACGAGACCGACCGCGAGCACGTGGTGTGCCTCGCGGTCAACCTCCTCCACTTCGCTGGCAGCAACGAGATCCGCGTCGCCGACACACCGGCCCACCACGTCCACTACTCCGACTTCGACCCCAAGCAGCCCGGCAGCTGGCTCGTCGACCTCTCCGCCATCCCCCCACACCCCCTGCTGCCCCCAGCCTTCGCCAGCACGGGCCTTGCCTGGCACACCACCCCCGCCGTCGCCTACGCCGCAGCACGCGGAGCACAGCCGAAGCCCGTCCAGGGCTGGCTGCGCCCGGGCCCCACAGGCCCCTACCTCGCTCCCTGGTACCAGCACCTGCGCCTGGCTCGCCTGGCCGTCCTGGAACGCCTCGGCATCACCCCCGCCATGGACACCCCCGACCTGCTGGCCGCCCTCGCCGCACTGCCGCAAGCTCATGCCGCGACCCGGGCCCTGCTGCACGCCCTGCACGCCACTGCCGAGGACGCCTTCGCCGCTCTGGCCCAACCGCCCACCCAGCCCGACCAGACTGCTCTGGTCACATGGCCCACCCCCAAGGAGCCCACCTGGCGCCCCGACCTGCGTGCTGCCGTCCACGCCAGCGCCCGCGCCAATCTCCACCGCAAGGTGGCCCGGACCGCCCGCAGCGGTTACTTCCCCCTCGCCGTGGCGGGCGACCACATCCTGTATCCCACCAGCACCCCTCACCTCACCGAAATCACCGACCTGCCCGACAGCGGATTCCGGCTAGGCATCGCACCCGGCCACGTCCGTCCCGTCACGGTGCGCTCCATGACCTGGTACACGGCCCGCTGCGCCGAGGGCGTCAACCCCGCACAGGTACTGAAGGACACCTGCCCCTCATGGTGACCACTTCCACCGCATGCGCCGCCCGCCCGAGCCGTGCGGCCGGCCATCCCTTATTCCGCAGCCATCACCGGTCGGCCCAGACGCCAGTCCAGACAGGAGGCGTCCTCCAGCGGACCGTGTTCGGGCAGACACTGGTGGGGATCCATCACAGGCAGCCGCTCGGTCCGGTAGCCCGGCGGCGGTGCCGGCTGTGCGAGCCGGTCCACCACGGGCTGAGCGATGCGGTGCTGCAGTGTCCACTCCCGCAGCATCCGGTAGCCGCCCTGCTCCACCGGGCCCGGCATGCCAAGGCGCTCGCCCACGAAGGCGATCCAGTGCCGCGAGACCCAGGCCGGTGCACCGTTGTCGAACTCCCGACCCCAGCGCCGCTGCCGCTCGTACACGGCCATCGCCTCGGCGACGATGACGGCCTCCGGGTAGACCACCACCGGCACCGACCACATCTGCCGTCCTGGGCCCAAGACCGCCTCCCGCCGGGCCCACACCCTCTCCGCCTCCGCGCCCATCTGGCGGCTCTGCCACCAGCCGGCGGTCACCTGCAGGGCATCGGCCAACAGCGCCCGCGCATACGGTCCCACCTGCTGCTGCAGGCGCACCCGCCGTCGGTGCGCTTCCACTACCTCCTGCAAACCAGTCAGGCTGACCTGAGCGGGCCGGTCGCCGGCGGCGCGCAGCCAGCGGCCGTGGCGCACGCACACCTGCCACGGCTCGCCGCTGGCCAGCACCACCGGCGTCACCAGATCCTCCCGTCGCGCCAGACAGCCCTCGCACGGCGCGAGCGGTGTCCACCGCCCGGGCCAAGGCTCCATGCGCACTGCCGGCCGGCGGCCGGGCCGCCCCGCTGCCCACGCCAGCGTGGGCAGCGCGCAGCGCAGCTCCTGGGGTGTGCGCCAGGCCATGACCGCCAGCCGGTCCGCGGCCTGCTTGCTGAAGAACACCTCATGTGCCCACGGATCGAGGTCCCCAGGCGGACGGCGCGCCCCCGCCTCCCGTAGCACCTCCGCAGCGGGCAGCCCGTTCAGATGTGCCAGCCGCCGGACAAACGACGCCGCCGACTCGCCCAGCACCGGGTGAAGCTCCACCGGCTTCGGCGCCGCCTCCGCATCCATACCTGCCTCCCGCATGCCCTGCCGGACACCCGCCCGAGCCCTCCGCACGGACAACGAGCCAAGGCGGACACCGGTAACACGCCCTTGAGGAGACCGCTCTTACCGTGCCGCTGCCGAACACCTCCATCGCCCACGCGCTCGACCTCGCCGATGCCCGGCACTGGACGCGGCTACCCCCCACCCGTCCCGCCGCACGCCTGCGCCACCTGCTGCGTACCCAAAGCCCCGACGCCCTGGCACCACGCCTGTTCGCCTACCCCGAAGCCCTCACCCGGTGGGCCGAGGGCGACACACACGACCTCCAGCCCACCCACGCCACCCTCATCGAGCACGAGATCTACCGCACCTGGCAGCCGCATATCCGCCACCGCGCACACCAGCAGATCCTCGATCACGACGGCTGCGTCACCGCACAACTCCACGCCCGCTTCCGCTTCACCACCCTCAGCGGCGAGTTCGACGACCCCCGCCTGCTCCGAGTGACCGAAGACCTGCCGGCACTGCACGCCCGCCACCTCTTCGACGCCCGCCACCGCAACGCCCCAGAAGACGAACTACGCCGCATCCTCGCCGACGGCATCGGCGAGGCCTACTTCTTCCGCGCCCTGCCCCTCGGCCAGCAGCAGGCCGCAGTGACCATCACCGACCTGCACCTCATCCAGTTCCACTACTAACACTCGGAATCGCCCATGACCCTCATCTACGCCTTCCAGGACAGCCGCGGACGCTGGCACGGTGATCCCGACGCCGTTTTGCTCAACCCCAAGGAGGAACCCGGCCGCGGCACGATCACCTACCAGCCAGTGCCAGGAACCCCCGAGGCGCACAATCCCTTCGTCGGACAGCGGCTCACCGTTTTGTACGGCGTCGCCGATCTCGAAGCCGGCCCCGTCACCTACCAACTCGACACCGGCGGCCGCTTCCTGGCTACCTGGAACGTTCACACCCTCCTTGCCACCCCCATGGGGGCCGCCCCCCTGTCTGAACCCGAGCCGGCCAACCCGCCCCATGCTGGGCGGGCACCCTGTCTCGAGACGGCCTTCGCCGAAAACGGCCGCCGCTACCTCCTGAGCGGCACCCGATGCGACAACGGGCAACTCACCGTCGAACTCACCATCAGCAGTGAACAAGGAGAGATCCGCGGCGAACTCTGTGGCGCCCTCGACCCAGGCGACCTCCAGTCCCTGGCCCGCCTCCTGGACGCCGCCGCCCGCACCCTCACCAATCCCGCTTCCCTCCCTGCTCCCCGCCAGAGCGGCGCGGGAACCACCCCCGACAGTGCCCGGCTCGCCGCCCGCTTCCGCCAGGAACGCGACTTCACCGTCCTCGCCGCAGAATTCGGCTGCAGCCGCGGCGCCATCTACCAAGAACTCACCCGGCTGGGCCTGCTCTCCACACCTGGCGGCCGAAAGCGCACTGCCCCTGCAGCTCCGCCCACCCCCTCCCCGATCCTGCAACAACGACGCCTTGTCCACCGCAACTCCCACGCCCGCTGGACCGATGAGGAAGAACACCGACTGGCTCGCCGCTGCGCCGAAAAAGCCACCATCCCCGAACTCAGCCAGGAGTTCGGCCGCAGCGAACAGGCCATCGAAAGCCGCCTGCTGAAGACCGGAGCGACCGGACCCGCCGCAGACCAGGCCCGCTTCAACGTCTTGTAACAAGCACAGAATTTTACAAGCCTGATCAGATATCTGATCAGGCTTGCATGATGTGGGGTGAGCCACTAGCGTTCCTGGCGCAACACCAGACACTCATGGGCTGGAGGGGAGAGACGGCCGTGCTGCTCACTACAGGCCAGGCCGCCACCGAACTCGGCTGCGCCATCACCACCCTGCGCCGCCTCATCCACGCTGGAATCCTGCCCCGCCTTTCCCACCGTGGCGTCCGTGTCATGATCCCCCTCGACGTCGTCCAGGCCCTCCACCAGCGCTCACACGCCCCCCTGCACCGCCTCAATGCATCTGAAATCGCCGTCCTGCGCGTCGATGCCGCACGCCGCGTCGACGAGGACGACCGCGAATGGATCGGGTACGCCCCACACCTGGGCCCCGATCATCTCCTCAAAAGCCTGCGCGGCTGGTGGCGCTGCGACCCTTCCAGCATCGCCGCCGCAGGAGTGTTGCCCGTCACCGTGTCCGGTTACGTCGTCGCCACCCTGACCGGCCTGGACACCTACACACGCAACAGCACGGGCCGCTACGCATTCCCCGACGCCCGCCTCGCCGGCTACATCACCGACCTCGCCGCCCCCACCATGGAACTCACCTCCCACCGACGAGATGACCGTGCCCTAGCCACGCTGTTGCTCGGCACCCGCCTGGAATCCCACTCCGGCGGCGCCATCGCCTACGTCACCCCCCACACACCCAGCTGACCCACAGCCGCACAAGGGACCCCGATGGACGCACAGAGCTACAACACCGCGCTCGCCGACTTGCGCACCCTGCGGGATCAGATCAAGAAGGCCCGGGCAGCGCTGGCACGGCTGGAAGCCGACAGGGACAAGCGGATCGTCCAGTTGGCCTCCTACGAGAAGGCGAAAGCGGAGCGAATCGCCCCGGCAGCCGGGCTGAGCGTGGCCGACGTCGTCACCATCGCTCCTGCCCTGGCCCCCGACAGCCTCACCGAAGACACCAGCGCCCCAGCGCCGCCCCCGGCTCACGCTCCAAGCGCACCCTCTACTGAAGCCGAGCCCGAACCGGCCGCGCAGTCCGCAGCGTCGGCGCCCGCACGGCGCGCCACGCCGCCTGAGCCTGCCTCGGCGGTCACCGCCGCACCGGAAGCGCCACGAATCTTGCCCTCCATCCCCGAAGGCGAGGCGGGCGATGCTTGGCTCGCCCACACTCCTGGTCTGGCCTCCACCCGGCCCAACTTCACCCAGCAGGCCCGCTCCACCGTCTTCCTGGACACCACCACAGGACTCCTGGTCCACCGCAACCAGACCCATCACCTCGACCTCGGCAGCAGGTCGGCCGCCGACATCCTCACCGCCGTCTTCCACACTATCCCCGAAGGCGTAGAGCGGATCTACATCACGGCCGGCGACCCCTGGCACCGCAACGCAGACCGCTACCCCTACCTGCGCGACGCGGTCGCCGCCTGGCTGAACGCCCCCACACCGGGCTGGCGCACCGACACCGGCCGCGGCCGCGACCGGATGGCCGGACACTTCGTCCACGCCCGCAACCCCGTCGGTCGCTACCAGCTCGAGAACGGCGACAGCCACGTGGAGATCCGCTCGGTAGGGGAGTGGTTCGACACCGACGGAGACACCCCAGCCACCATCCGCGACGCCTTCGTCCTGCTGTGGCAGGCCCTGCGCCGTCACTGGCCCGACGCCGTCATCATGGGATCCCCCTCCCAGACCGGCCGTGACCTGTGGACCCGCACCATCCCGCAACGCGGCCAGTACGCCGACGGCTTCCCCGTCCTGTCGCAGGAGCTGCGCGGCCTGCTGCACGCCACCGCAGGGCAAGGCCGCAACGAACTGATCACTCCGCCCCGTGTGCCCGAGCAGCTGCCCCAACTGGTCGAGTACGACCGCACCTTCGCCTACGCCAAACACACCTGGAAGTCCCCGGTCGGCACCCCCCGCCGCATCACCGCCGCGACCTTCGCCTCCTGGCCGGAGAAGGAACAGATCCGCGCCCTGTACGGGTGCGGGCACTGGCAGGTGCGCGTGATGGTCCCCGACACCTGGAACCATGTCGGCCTCCTCCCAGCTCCCGCCCCCGGAGACCGTGCCTGGCACTACCCGGCCGCGCCCGGAGCGACCTTCACCACCTGGGCCGGCGGCCCCGAAATCCACGCCGCCCTGACCAACCCACTCCAGCCGTGGAAGATCGAAATCCTCGACGGCATCCTGTGGGACGACGGCAAACCCCTCGACGACTGGGCCAAAAAACTCAAGGAAACCTGGACCAACCTCTCCGCCCAGGCCCACTTCCACGGCGACGCTCAACAGGCCCGCGCCGCCCACCTCGCCTCCCGCGCCGTGCGCTCCATCCTCCTGTACGGCATCGGCTCCTTCGCCCAACGCCCCCGCATGGTCACCGGCACCACCCCCCGAACCCTGGAACGCGACGTGCCCCCAGACGCCGAGATCATCGCCTTCGACGACGAACTGATCACCTGGCAAAAGCCCACCGGCTTCGCCCGGGATCCCAACGCCCACCCCGAATGGGCCGCCGCAATCTGGTCCGGCGCCCGCGCCGCCCTCCTCACCCAACGCCACCGCGACGAGGACACCTACGCCGGAGCCCTGCACACCCCGCCCGGCACAGTGATCGCCTTCCGCACCGACGCCCTCTACCTCACCCAGCCCCAGAACTGGCCCCACCACCACCAGCCCGGCGACTACCTCCTCAAAGGCCACCTCACCGGCCCCCTGCCCGCCCCCACCACCGAAGAAGAACTCCTGACCCTGCGGGACGCCGGACGCGCCGCCCTCACCGCCACCGGCCAGGAGGCCTGATGCCGCCCCGCCCCCGCCGCAACCGCCCAAGAAACCAGAGAGGGTCGAACGAAGCGGCACGCCTTGCCGACCGCCTCCAACAGGCCGGCTACACCAAACGCGACATCGCCCGCATCATCAACCGCGACCCCTCCCTCGTCTCGCAGTTCTACACCCGGAACAAAGGCGCCGCCTTCGTCACCGCCCTACGCGAAGTCCTCACCGCCGTCGAAGCCGGAGGCATCACCGACCTGCCCGAACTCGCCGCCATCGCCGCCCGCCACACCCACCGCCGCACGACCGCGACCGGTGCCCCCGCCCGGGTACGCACCAAAGCCGTCCTGATCACCCCCACCGGCACCGGCGCTGGCCGCGTCGGCGTCCAGGCCATCGCCTCCGGCTCCACCCGCCTGCGCCCCCTGATCGCCGAAGCCGCCCGGCGCGGCCTGCGCCTGGCCTTCACCGTCCGCCTCGCCAAGACCGGCTATGTCCACCCCTCCGGCAGCCGCACCGACTCACCCGGCATCCGCCGCAACATCATCCAACGCGCCGACCACACCGAAGAACGCTCCTACGGCTCCGGCCCCACCGGCGGCTTCGATGCCGCCGAGTTCGCCCGCCGCGTCGATGCCGCCGCCGGCGACGTGACCGCCGCCGTACGCCAGTGGCTCGTGGAAACCGGACGCATCCGTGCAGACGCACAGATCATCCACCTCGAAGTCCGCACCTGGCGCGCACGCTGACCTACTCGCCAAGGACCAGCGCTGAGCGATCCTGGTCCCGGCGTCGGTGCCGTTCGTTCTGGACATGGCTTAGCCCCGGCGACTTGACCGAGGTCAGCGGTCCACCGGGGCTTTCGACTCAAGAGTACTGTCCCGGCGTCGATCTGGCTGGAGGGACTTTCCTTTACTAACGGCGTGGGTGCAGCGCCCAGTGGGCGGCACGACGGCGTGTGCTTCGGCCGGGGACCTGATCCTGGACCGTTCGTAGCATCGAGCAGTTGCACCTACATCAGCGTTGACCTTAGGCCGGCAGCTCGAATCGGCAGGGAACTGTCCGCACCCGCTGTCGGGCCATCGTCACCCTGAACCGAAAACCTCGGAGTAGCTGGGGCCAGTGCGGTGGGGTGGGTGTTGATCCAAGAGAGGCCGCCGAGGTCGAGTTGGTGGCGGGCGCGGGTGACGGCGACGTAGGCGAGGCGGGCGTCGGTGTCGTTGACGGGTTCTGGGATGGGGCGTCCTTGCTCGTCGTGCTGGTCGGTGTCCTTTGGTGGAGGGAAGTCGTCGCCGATTTGGACGGTGGGCCATTCGCGGCCTTTGGCGGTGTGGGCGGTGGTGACGGTGACGTTGGCGTGGTCCTCGCTGGCGAGTTGGTCGACGGCGGTGAGGATGGCGTCGGGGCCGTGGGTGTCGATGAGGTCGACGAAGGGCTGGAGGTCGCGTCCAGCGGGGTCGTGGGCGGCGTAGTCCTGCAGTTCGCCCCAGGAAGGGAAGAGGACGAGTTCGGGGTGGGTGGTGCGGCGGCCGTCCTTGAGGTCGCGGGCCGCGAGAGCCAGCCCGGCCAGTTGTTGTCCTCCGCGGGTGAGCGCGACGCGGTGGCCTGCACCGAGCAGGCGCATGACTTCGGCCATGGCGCCGATGTTGGTGCGGCACAGCACCGCGTCCGGGCGGGTGAGGCTCCCGACCTCGGCGGAGATGGTCTCGGTGCCGGTCAGGCGGATGGGGGCGTCGGCGAGCATGAGCCACCGGTTGGCCTCCTGGGCGATCAGGGGGCCGAAGCGGAAGGAGCGGGTCAGGGTGAGGGGGGTGGCATCGAAGCCGGTCATCACGTCGCGGGCGCCGCGCCAGCCGTAGATGGCCTGGGCGGAGTCGCCGACCATGACGAGCTGCGCATGGTCGCGCTGAGCGGCGAAGACTTCTTCCAGGACCGGGTTGGTGTCCTGGGCCTCGTCAAGGAAAAGGAAGTCGGCTTCGATCCTCGGCCCGGTCAGGGCCCACATCTTCAGGTAGTGGTCGTGTTCGAAACGGACCACGCCCTGGTCGGGGTTATGCAGGTCGGCCCAGGCCTTGGTGGCGAACCTCACCACCTTGTCGGCAAGCTGGGCGTGGTCGCCGGGTGTGTCCAGGCCGCGCAGGCGTGGCACATGGTGGGGGGCCAGGGTGTGGTCGGCTGAGTGGCAGTAGCGGGTGACGGTGCGCAGCACGGTGTGGGAGAGCGCCCGGGGGCTGATCTCGTGAGCGCCGATGCGGACCGGACGGGTGATGCCGAGCGCCTGGCCGGTTTTCCATGCGGGCTGGCGTGGGCTGTTGAGTCGGCGGCAGTAGCGGTGACCGACGGCGGCGAAGGCCGTGGCGTGGGCGGTTTTGCACAGCACCGTGCGGGGGAAGCGTGTGACGGCGTCCTGGGCGATGCTCTTGTTGAAGGCGAGGTAGCGGCCGCGGCGGCGGGTGCCGGCCGCGAGCAGGCCGAGCGTGCTGGTCTTCCCTGTCCCAGCACCGGCCTGCAGGACGAGATGGTGACCGGCCCGGAAAACGTCAGCAGCGTGCGCCTGTTCGTCGGTGGGCGTATGCAACAAGGGCTCCGCGAAAGAAGAGAAGCATCAGGGGGAGTGAGGACAGCGGCCTTCGCCGCCGTCCTGGCACGGCGCAGCTTTCACGATGGGCTCACGGCGCTGCCGACATGCCGACTGGGTAGTGCGCGGGCCGCGCAGACCAGGACTTCTTCGAGAGTGTGGTGGGCGAGCAGGCTCTCGAGCCGGTCCTCCAGGCGCCGAGTGCGTTCCTGCTCACGCCGGGCAAGGTCCGCGGTCACGCACTGGCTGAGCACATCCTGTGGCCGCTGCGCCAGGACCGCTGCCCTGCGGCGCAGGGCAGTATCGACCGAGCGGCTGAGAGCGATGTTGAGCAGGACCTGGCCGTGCCGGTCCGGGTAGTGCGTGGTCAGGATGTCGATCGGTAACCGTGAACCCAACTGGTGTCCCAGCACGTGCAGGGCACCGTCGGGGCTGCGTGCGTTCTGGACCGCCATCAGCCGGGTACGGTCCGCGTTGACGGCCAGCCGAACCTTTCCCGGGCGTGCCGGAACTCGCTGTGGGTGGCGGGCCTGGTCAGGGTGATCTCGACGGCATGGAAGGGCGTCATGGGCGGACTGCCTGATGTGTCCTGCCCGCGAGGTCAGGGCGCCGGGTAGGGGCGGGCAGGCGGTTGTGGATGTGCTCGCGGTGGCGCAGCGGGTCGAAGAGCTCCCAGTCGGCCACCGCCAGGTCGGCGACCGTGGGGATCGCGGCGTGCTGCAGGCAACGCTGGGCGCGCCACCGCAGCTGTTCGGCGTACGGGACGCTGCTGAGGTCGTAGACCGCCATGACTGCAGAGGGCAGAGCCAGCTGACCGCTCGTCTCGGTGGCCGGAACCAGCCTCCAGACGCCGGCCAGGGCGCCGGGGGAGAGCAGGGTGTTGGTGCAGCGGTGGCGGCGCCTGGTCCGGGCGACGCACTGGATCTCGTCCACCGGGCGGGCGGCCAGGTAGCGCACGTACAGCAACTGCACGATGGGCCGGGTCGGGCGGCAGAGCGGCGAGGTTCCATCCTGGGGTGCCGGGCCGTCCGGAACAGCCGGGGGAGGGGTGAAGGCGCCGGTGTCGATCAGGCGGCGGGTGTTTACTGCTAGAGCCTGGCGAAGCCCGGCCAACTCGGGAGGGGCTGCGGGTGCCTGTTGGGCAGGGCATACGACGGCGTGCGGCAGACGACACCAGCCACTGCCGTCTCCCGTCGGGTAGGCGACGCCGGAGCTGACGTGCCAGCGGCACGCCGCCGGTACCCGGGCGGCCGGTAGCTCGCGGGGATGGAGGCGGACGGTCCGCTGACTGCTGCGGTGGTACCACTCGATTCGGTTGCCGCACTCGCGGCATCGGTCGACTTGGCCGCAGCGCAGCAGCCGACTGACGTCGCCGGGGGTGACCTGCAGGGAGCAGCGCACACGCTGGGCGATCGGACTGCCGTCCCAGCGCCGGGCCGCAGAAGGTTGTGTGGAGCGCATGCGGGCGAACCTGCCAGTCAACACGCCGGATCCACGACAGCAATGCTGACGTGTCGCCCGGTCGGCCTCATGTGTTGTGACTGGTGTGCGAACGTTTGATCCCAGGTTCGATACGGTCTCGCCGATTCGGGTGGTCTCTAGCAGCCACCTGTGCGTTGTCAGTCCCGGGGCGAACCGGGCAGGTCATGCCCGCGGCACAGGGTGCTGAACAGCTCGTCGAACGGAGTCTCCAGAGCGTGAGCGAGAGCGTGCCAGGTTTTCAGCGTGCCGATGGTGCGGCCCTGCTCGATCTCGATGAGAGTGCGCCTGGCCAGGCCGCTGCGGGCGGCGAGTTCGTCGTAGCTCCACCCGCGCGCGGCCCGCAGACGCGCGAGTTCCAACCGCAGCGCATCGAGGTCCGGATCGGGCGGAAAGATCGTCACCTGCCCATCCGACGGTGCAGACCCCTGCCCTGTCAGTGCAGACCTCTGCCCTATTTGCCCAGGTGGCATCAACTGCGGCAGGGCAGACCTCTGCACTACGGTGGTCGGCCACCCCCACAACCGAAGACGCAATCGGCGCGGAAGCAGCAGGAGGAACACGCGCCCATGACGCTGCGCACAACATGCCCTGCGACGCCACGCACCTGGACCGTGGAACTGCACCCGCACGCCAGCGGGCTCGTCCTCGTGTGCCGGCATTGCCCACACGGCAGCACGCGCATCACCACAGCCGCCGCCCGCTCGGCCGCCCTGGCCCACCTCGCACGGCACGCACGCGGCGACCTCCGCCCCCCGCACCTGCGCATCTGCCAATGCCACGAACGCGGCTGCGCCTGGCACCCCCGCCACCGCGGCTGCGCCGGCCCCATCCGCCTCCTCCTCGCACGCGAATACGGCGGACGGCGATGGCGACTCGCCGATGCCTGCAGCGCCTGCGCCGCAGCAACGGCACAGGCCGCCGTAGTGCCCGACACCGTCCTCACCCGCGCACCGCTGCAGCCGGAAACCCGCCGACGACACAGACGCCGCCCCAAGGGGCCAGGCGAACAGATCCGGGTACGCGAAATCCTCAGCTACCTGGCCGCAGCGCTTCCCGCAGGCACGTCGCCCGCCGCGCGCCTGCTTGCGCTGCAGTGCGCCCTCCGCGTGAACGCCGAAATGCATGTCCGGCTGCCCAAAGGCGTGCTGCGCAGCCTCCGACTCAACGCCATCCAGGGCCCATGGCACGAGTTGGAGCACGCGCGATGGCTGTGCACAGTACCCGCAAACGCGGCCAACGAGGTCGTTGCCGAACTACTTGACGCCGCGCTCCTCGGCCAAGCCGCAGCCCGCCCCGACCGGATGCGTGCCGCGGACTGGGCACTGCGCGCCAGTTCCTCCGTAACAGCGGGGGCAATCGGACCGCTACCGCAACTGGCAAGCGTCTACCTCGCAGCGCAAACTGACCCGGAAGCGGGCAGCGGCCTGAGCGAACTCGACCAGATGGCGCGCGCCTGCGGTGTCCCGCTCGCGGAGCTACCTGCCCTGCTTGACCAACTGGCAGCAACCGGGCTGCTCAGGTCGTGGCAGGCCTGCTCAGACTCGGGAGACCTGCAGTGGACCCTCGCGCGCGGAAGCAGAATCTACGACACCAGCGGCCAGCGAGACGAGGCCGGGCCGACAAACTCGTACGGGGAAGCCCACGCTCTTGCATGTGAGGCAACTGCTTGTACGGGAGACGCAGCAGCACGCTTGGTCTAGATACAGGGCACCATCATCAGTGTGTGGTGGGTGCTTGGCCTCGACGGGATCCCGCGCGGTTCTGTGGGCCATCAACATGGACGGTGAGGCCGGTGAAGTCCTTCTCACGCTGTACGGGTCAGTGCTCGGTGTCGAGGCGGTGGAGGGCCCAGCTGTGGAAGACGGCCAGGGCCGCGGACATGGGGTCGGCCTAGCTGGGGCCGCTGACGACTCCGGGGTGGCGAAGCGACAGGACGTCGGTACCGGGCTCGGGTATGGCGCGGTGGATACCGTTAGAGAGCCGCGTCACCTGCCCGCGGCGGGCTCATCGGACGCGTGCTGGGGTAGCGCAGAGCCTGCGATGGCCTCCTGGGTGGACCGTCGAGCCTGGGCTGGGCCCGTACGAAACCCGGGCTCCCTGCGCCGCGACTCGTTTTGCGCTGTGCAGGTCCGGGCCGCAGCGTCAATCGCACAAAGACCGGTACGCCTCGAATGGGGATAGATCCTTGCGAGCGCTGTCGCGTGCACACAGGAAACAGCTACCAGCCGCTCAACAAGTTCTCGTCGCGGGTGGGGGAGTGCGACAGTATGCCCGGTGCCCGCATCGCCCTCTCCGGCAAGCAGGGCAGCGTGTTGACGACGTGGCCGAGCGAGGTCTGATCGCCTGCCATGCTGTGCGCCATGGCTTACCGCCCGTACCCCGCCCGCGGCCGTGCGCTGCGGCAGATCCTCCGCCGTCACCGCAACGAACTGCCGCCTAGCTTGCTGCCGCCCACGCGCACGCATGAGCCTGGAGTGGCGGTTGGCGAGTACCGGTTGTCGACGCGCCGCCACTAGGAGCGGTCTTCCGTCGCTTGCCGCGTCGTGAAAGAGACACCCTCGTGCCCCCTGAGGGGCTATCGGGAGATGTCCCGGGCGGGACGAGCAGCACCTGGGTGGGTGCCGGCCGGGCGCGCGGTGGGCGGGCCGGGGTCCCGGCCCGCCCACCCGCTGTGTGCCTCCCTGTCGACATGGTGCAGGGGGGATGTCGTGAGTGGTTGGTGCGGCCCGGTGTCGAGCCGGAGCAATGGACCGTCCTGCTCAACGAGGGGCGCGGCCCCCTCTGGGAGGCCTATCCAGTGTCATGTGGCTAGTTCATCCTCGACGTGGTGGCCGGCACGACGACGTCGTTTTACTTCACCGACCTCGACGGCGTCATTGACCCGGAAGACAGGACGCGTTTCAGACCCTACTCGCAACTCCTCAGCCAGTAGGAGCCTGAGGTCAGGCCAGCCGACGACTGCTGCATCAGGGCTGCCCTGCCCCGTGGCGACTGCGTTTGTCGTTCGTTGGATCGAGTCCGCCCTTTTCAAGGGGCCTGGGGGCGCGCCGCCGGGCACTGAACAGGACGGCAGCAGTCCTGCTGCCACCTACCCCCTCCTGTTCGTCGGGGCGGTCTATCCGCAGTCGTTGCGGTTGATCTTCAAGGAGCGGGTCTGGTCGTTGAGGTTGTAGCCGCGCAGGTCGTGAATGGAGCCGCCGCTGCGGGTGACGCAGACCCACCGGCCGCTGTAGTTCCGCTTCTCGTAGACCCGGGCGGTGCGGTCGGAGTTGTTTCGGATGGAGCTGCCGCGGTCACGGATTGCGGAGGGCAGGTCCTTCACGCCACCGTCCACGGCACGCCGTACCCACGGCTGGCCGCCGAAGTTGATTTCGGGGTAGATGCAGACGTACCCGTTTGGGCAGTCGATCTCGGCATGTGCCGGGTCGGCTTCGCCGACGGCTGATACGGGTGCGGACGGGGAGAGAAAGACCAGAACGGCGATCGCTGTGGTACGCATCGTGTTCTTGAGCATGCTTTTACAGATAGCGGTAGGAATCGGCTGGACGGGCGTGTATCGAGATCCAGTTCACCCATGCGGAGCAGGGACGTCACCGTTACTGCCTTGGTCGCCTTCGTCGCATTGGACCTGACATGTCGTAGGGAGTATGGGTGGCCGGCCCCGAGAACGCCCGCCCTCTTCGATGAACGATCAGCGCTTGGCCGCCGAACTCGCCGATCCGGCGATCGAGCAGTCGGACACCTTGCCGCACCACCTCTGCTTCCCCCTATCGCTGCACCTGCGGCCCGCGAACCAGTTCGATGACAGCGAGCTCACGCTCGGCACTACAGAGGCGTACTGAGATTGGTGGAGTCCCTGATGCTCACGGGAGCTGCTGCGGCCTCAACCCAGGAGCACCGACAATACTTCGTTTGCTTCTGCAACAGGCAGGTGGTGCGGTGGCGGAGCGGGCGATCACGGAGAAGCGGGTCTGCGGTCCCGCCAAGCCGTACGCTCGCGCGGCAGGTACGAGGCTCCGCGTATGCATCCGGCGGTCGACAGGGCGCTCGGTGCGGCGAGAGGACTCGCGGATGGCGTGGTTGACGCGTTGACGGCCGCCCCGGCTCACGACCGCGGGCAGCTCGCTCAGGCCCGCAAGAGGTGGAACTGCTCAAGGCGTCCTGCCGCTCGAGGGCGATCACCCGTTCTCGGAGCGGCTGCCCGGTAGTGTGGCATCTCAAGAGGGGCGCGTGAGCGTCCCGCACGCCCCCTTTCACCACCTCCGCGCCTTTCACTCCGTCTAGGCCGCCCGGGCGTGAAACCGCCCCCCAATTCCCGGCTTCCCGGCTGATGCCGGGCTCCGCGGCTCCGGCGCGCGAGGGAGCGGGGGAGCGCATGGTGCGCACTCCCTGAACGGTGGCATCACGATGGGGGAAATGCTCGTAAACGCGTGCGGGCGACAGCCAGGTAATGTCTTCGTCACCTCCTCCTCAACGTCGGGTGATGGGAGGCGAGGCCAGGTGACTTACGGGCCAGCTGACCTCGACCTTCCGTAGCCGCCGCAGATGGAGGGGGGTGGTCATGCGCTCCGCCTCGGATCCACCGGAGCCGAAGGACGGAGACCAGTGTCACGTGTGACCCGGCTCTTATAGCCGGAGAGCCTCCCCGGTGGGACGGAGAGGCTCTGCGTGACGGTGGGTCGCCGGCCTGGGTCCCGCGGATTAGCAGTAGCAAACCCCCGCGGGGCCCGCTCCTTGTCTGGCGGCCTTGGTTCGTCACCCGTTCGGACTCCACTGTCGTCGTCCGGAGCGGCTCCCTGGGAGGGGGCAGTGTTCCTTGATGGCACACTCGCCCAGCTTGCGGGCTTGCAGGCAAAGCGAATGGCCCCCTGTCCCTTGGGTGCAACGCACGTAAAATGTACCGCGCCGAAGCGAGAGGGGCCCGTTAATGGCGAGAGGTTTGGCTCTCATGTTTTCCGGCGCCCGCCTGCGCCAGGCACGCCTGAAGGCCCCGGAGGGCACCCTGAGCGCCGAGGAGCTGGCCGAGAAAGTTGGTGCCAGCAAGGCACAGATCCTCGCCTACGAAAACGGTCAGCGCGTCCCCGACCCACCACGCATCCGGCAGCTTGCTGAGGCTTTGGGTATCCATCCTCTGGAGCTGGCCAACCAATCCAACATGCGGGCATGGCAGTTGGCCGACCTGCGTCGCGCCAACGGCCTGCGGGCCAGCGACCTGTGCAGCGAACTCGGACTGACACCGCATAGCTACCGCAGACTGGAGACGATGGGCCTGACGGCCGAAGGCCGCTACGGCCTGAGCCCGCGTCTGGCAGCCGCTCTTGGAGTGTCGATGCGGGCCCTGGAACGGCACATAGCCAACGCGCCCGCAGTCCGCCAGCGCCTCGGCAGCATCCGAGGAGCCCTCACTACTGTCATCGAGACACACCTGGAGCCTGGTCGGACGGACGTGCCGGAAACTGAAGACCGAGCGGTCAAGGAGATAGCCACCTGCTACGCACGCTCCGCACCGACGCTTGCACGCATCCTGCGCCAGGAAACACTGGTCCTGCGGGAGATGCGGCGCCGGCAGGCCATCGAGGCAGCCACCGCCTTCTACGGCCCCACTGCCCAGGAACAGCAGCGGGCACGCCGACGCATGGAAAGTGAAGAAGCACGAATCGATCAGCTGATCACCAGCCTGCCTCAGCGCTTGGACGTCTTCTTCCGTGCGCAGCTTGCGCCCGGCAGCTGGGAGACGCTGAGCCAGCTTCACCTCGCCCGCTCTAGGGAACGGGCACTGGCCATGATTTCTCCTGCACTGATTCACGACGCAGCGCTTACCCCATTGATACGGCCCCTTCCGAGGAAGACCGACGAATCCAGTCCCGGCTTATATGACATCTCCAGGGAAGGCCAACGGCACTACCTCACCTTCAAACGCTGGTACGACGTCTTATACCCCTGGGTGGATGACAGCGTGCGGCACTTCGAGCAGCACACTGCTGTGAGTGATCCGCCAGAACTAGCCTGGCTGCGTCAGCGCTTTGCTCAATCGCAGACCGTCTTGTTCAGCTTCGACGGTATCCTGTGCCGGCTCTTCGCCGACAATGTGCGTTCGGTATCCGGCCACTTGGCGCAAGCGGCCAGCGGCCTGCATCTGAGTACCGACTCCAGTGGGACTGCCGATCCTGTCTCCTTACTCCGCTCGGCGGTTGACCGGGGATCGCCGGAACAAATTCGTCAGCTCGACGGCATCCTGACCACCTATGAGACTGCGGCAGCGCGTCGCGCGGAGCCCTTGCCCGGTGCGGCGCAGCTCCTGGGCGCACTGAGCCGAGGACCCTGGCGCTTAGCCGTGGTGACCGATCACGCAACCGCCGCCGTCCAGACGTTCCTCACACACCTGCATCCCGAAACCGGTAGTGCACCGCAACTGGGCGTCTTCGGGCGTCCTACCGATCCACGACTGATGAAACCTCACCCACATGCCATCTTTCTGGCCACCAGCCGTCTAGGAGGCGACCGCTCACGCACGCTCCTCATCGGGGAGTCCGTGGCTGACGCCCTGGCCGCGCGGGCTGCGGGAGTGCAGTTCATCGGCGTCGCCACCCAGCGAAGCCATGCGCGCATGCTCAGAGAAGCAGGAGCAGCCAACGTCGTGGAGACACTGACCACCCTCCTGGCAGCAGTCAGCAGAATCAAAGACGCCCACACGTAAGCACTGCACGGCTACCCAGGAGCCGCAGGAAGACTGTGCAGAGCCTGCTCCGCTCTTTGTACGTGGGCATGCCCATTTCCCAGAGACGACGACAACTCTGCGTGGACGTGCTGCAGCAGTGCCTGCGCCTGAGGAGCGTCTCCTGTGTCCCGCAAGGCGCACCCGAGCCGGTAAGCCGTCGACAGCGTTTGAGGATGCGTCTGCCCAAGAACCTGTGACCGGGCGGCATGCACGCGACGGAACTGACGCAGCGCACTGTCCAACTTCCCCTCATCCTGCTCCAGACAGGCGAGGTTGTGCAGCGCGGTCAACGTCCGGGGATGGTTGTCGCCGAGATCACGACGCCGTGCCTGAAGGACCTGCGCATACTCCCGGCGTGCTTCCTCCCAACGGCCCAGGTCATGCAACACCCGCGCCAACTCATGACGAGCGGACAACGTGGCGCCGTATTCGTCCCCGTGAGACTGCCGCCGGCTTTCCAAGACGGCAGACAGATGCTCCTCGGCTTCCGCCAAGCGCCCCATGTCGTGCAGCACCCGCCCCAGTTCATGCCGGGCGGTGAGCGCGTGAGGAAAGACCTCACCCCGAACGGCGCAGTGGCCCAGCCACACCTCTCTATAGGTGGCCTCGGCCTGAGCGAGCTCACCGACGTCGTGCAGAGCCCCAGCGAGATTGTGCTGTGCCGTGAGCGTCTCCGAGTCCATCGGGCCCAAAAGGCGCGTGCGCCATGCCACGACTTTCTCAAAGACGGAACCGGCCTGCCGGGACAGCCCGCGGGCCTGGAGATAGCGAGCAGCCATCTCCGCCGCCTCGGCTCCGGCAACCTGAACCTCGAGCGGCGTACCTTCCAGGGCGGCTTCCTGCTCCACCAGCGACAACGCATGCGGAGCCAACAAGGACCACGCAGCCCACGTATCGGGCTCCTCGGGCTTGCCCGCCTGCTCGGCCCCGCAGGCGTACCCCAACAGGGTGACGACAAGGGCGAAGTAGCGCGGACTGCAACTGAGGTACCTGATCAGTGGATGCACTCGCACACTTGCAGGAGCGCCCCCGGACGGTGCAGCGGAGGGGCCAGCACCCTCCACAGGGGAAAAGTCAATCAGACTGAGCGCCGCCAGAGCACGCAAGGTCCGCCACACAGTACTGCCGTCGATTCCCTCGAAACCCGGCTTCCCGCCCAAAAGAGAAGAACGCAGCACGAGGGTGTACGGAACGGGAGCATCAGCGAAGCCCGACAGCAACACCAAGACGGCGGAGGCGTACCGAAAACCCCGACGCTCGAGCATGTCGAGTGCAAGACGCCAGGTGTCAGCGATCACCGGAGCTGGATGCAGGTCCTGGCCGACTGGCTCATCCAACGCCCGCACGAACGCATCGAACTCCGCAGGCATGTCAGTGTCACGAAAAGCATCCGGCATTCCATTCACCTCGGCTAAATAAGCTCCCGCCATCCGCAAAGCTAAAGGCAGGCCGCCCAATCGGTGCGCCAGACGAACGGCGCCGCTCCACGATCCGGCATTCGGCCCAGCATGATCGAACAACACACGAGCAGCATCCTCCTCGGCTAAAGGGAACACCGGATGCAACACCGCGCCCGAGCCCCAGATCTCCGCCGTCCCGTCATACGTGGTGACCACGACCAACCCACAACGACACGAGTGCGGCCTGATCCACCCGGTACCAGCTGCCAACTGCCCCGGCCCGTCAAGCAACGAAGGATCACTTACCCCATCGACCACCAGAAGCCATGGCCATTCGGCCTGACTCAGCCGGTGCCACAGAGCATCAACCATCTCCTCGGCATCGACCACATCACCCGGAAGACCCAACCGCCTGGCCACCGCCCGAAGCCCGCCCTCAAACAGCGCGTCCTGCCGGGCGTCGATCCACCACGCACAACGACCAAAAACCGCCCCGAACTGAGCGTGCAGCCCGTGAACAAGCTCCAACGCCAGGGCCGTCTTCCCACTGCCGCTCAACCCGTGCAGAACATGCAGCCGGCCATCCCCGCGCCCGCTGCACTGTCCCTGCAGATCATTCAACAGCGCCCCACGACCTCGCAACGGACGCTCAGGATGACGCAAACCCATCGGGGAGGCGAGTGTCATGACCCGAGAACCACCGGGCGACGGCGCAGCCACCACCAACTGGCCCACCTCAAGACGCCCTGCGGCCACCGCGCCATTCTGCGCAACCAACTGCCCAGCGGTCTCCTGCACCGAAATCAGTCCTGAAGCCGCTCCTCGGAAGGGAAAGGGCCCGCCAAATGCACACCGCCCTCCACCTGTACCACCGCGCCCGCCACCGAGCCGCCCTCCGCAGCGATACGCACATCCCCGCCCGCGGCCACACCACCGGGCGATGCCTGCACCCCACCACGAACAGATTGCGCAGTGGCGACCACCTCGGCCAGCTGAGTGACGGCGACAGCCCGAGCTTGCGCATCAAGCGCCTCGAGCATCACCTCCAGACGGGTCTGCCACACCGCCTCCCATCGCTCCCTCTGATCGGCAACGTCCTCCTCCGCCGTCAGCGTGGCCTCCATCTGGTCCAGCCGGCTCAGTTCAGCAGCCTCCCGCTGCCTATCACCCCGCCCCAACAGCCGGGCGACCACCTGCCGAACCGACAGCCACGCATCCGTCCCAGCAGCCTGCACCACGGCCATCCCCCCAGCCGCAGCTAACGCCGTCACCGCTTCCGCAGACACTCCCACCCCCGAGTCCGACAACAGGCGACCAGCTCACGCGAGCTGCCGCCGACACCGAGAACATTCCTCAACGTCTCCTACATCACTCCTCGTTGAGTGCCCATCGAATGGAATTGATCAAAAAAAGTCGCCGACGCGCATCCACAGAGACGCCCCGAGACCGGAAGTGATCATGATGCTGCGCGAGCTTCCTTTCGATAAACGCCCGCGGGCCCCCTCCCGCTACAGTCGTCGAGACGAATCCGCAGGGGCGGCCTCTCCAGTGCCGGCCACTGCTGGCGCGTTCTTCGGGAGGAGAAGCCGCCTTGATCATCCGTCCGCGACGCGACAAGCGGAACCGGGAAGCCCGACTGGCGGAACTCCGCAACCAGTACAAAAAGCAGGTAGGCCCGCTGAGGCTGTTCCTGCTCCTTGAGTGTGCGCCCCTCATCATCGACCCGCTCGAAGTTGCAGACGAAGCATTCGCTCGCGCATTCGCCCAGCCCGATCGCGTCTTCACCTACTGCGACATCCGAAAGATCGCAGAAGAGGTCGTCCGCGAAAAACGAACGGAAGCAGGACTCCAGGTATATGCCGACTACAAACTGGAGGAAGTGTTTGACGAATACCTGACCGAAGATCTGCAACCCGTTCGCGAGGTGCTACGAGCGATCGACGGGCTCAGCCTCGGAGAGCGCCGCGCCGTGGAAGCTCAACTGATCCACTTGCTGACTTGTGAGGGACTGACTGAAGCGGTCGGGGGTGCAGCAGCAACACGAAGAGGTCAAAAAGCGAAAGGCCTCGCCAAGCTGACCCAGGCAGATGTCAACGTAGATCTCCTGGAACCCTTTTTCTCGACCATGAGAGGAGCGTGCAATGGTCAGCAAGACGGATAATGATCTCGCGCCTATGCTCTACCGGTATTACCACACCCTTCAAAAGCGTGTGACCGGCAGCGAAGAAGACCTTGACCGTCGGTTCGACAACATCATCGATGACATCGAACGACAGAAAAAGCAAAGCGCTCGGAGCGGGCGTGTAAACCTCGCTCGTATTTCTCATCTGCGCAGCGTCCTACAAAGCGCGCGCGCATCCACCCTCGGCCAGATCAGCGCAAGCGGTGCCGCTGCCGCTCTAGTCGCGAAACTCACCCAGTACGCCCAGGGCTGGGCCAGCCTAGCCGCAGCGGTGGCCACAGGAGCACTGACAGCAGTTGCCGTCGTAGCAGTGATGGACGTCCGCAGCCTCAAACGATTCGGACGAATGCGCCGCCGACGGGAAGACGCCGCGCCTTCCCCCCGCCCCTAACCTCAAATGAACGTTTCAAGCAGGTGGTTGGGCTACTGGTGGACCGCTGAGAGCCGACCGTCGATGGGCAGGTCGCCCAAGCCGCGGGTCCTGATCTCGGTAAGGATGTGCAGCCAGTGCTTGGCGCCCTCGCCGCTGTCCCCGGCCCGCAGACCGGCCCACAGACCCGGTTTCGACGTCTTGGTCGCGTCCCGTTCTCCGCTGCCGGGAGGAGCGCAAGCGGCTGCGCCAGGCACACGGCTTGACGCTGGACGAAGTGGCCGCCGCGCTGAAGGTGCGCCGGGTCACGGTGTCCGGCTGGGAGTCCAGCAAGGCTCGGACCGAGCCGCCGGGCCCAGAACGTGAGGCTTACGCACGGCTGTTGAGGCAGCTCGCGGAGCTCTACCCGGCGGTCCGTGCGGCGGAGGAGCCGGCCGCCCCGGCCGCGGTGCCAGCCGTGTTTACCGGCACGGCCGCCCCGGCGTCGGAAGGGCAAGCTCTACCTCGCCTCCGTCCACGACGCCTTCTCCCGCCGCGCACTGGGCTACGCGATGGGCGAGCGGCACGATGCCGCGCTGGTCGGCGCCGCTCTGCAGATGGCGATCGCGACCAGAGACGGCCAGGTCGACGGCGTCATCTTTCACACGGACCGCTGCAGCGAATACACTCTGAGGCGTTCCAGCAGCTGTGTGGCCACTGGGGCGTGGTGCAGTCGATGGGACGCGTCGGGTCGGCCCTGGACAACGCCGCCGCGGAGTCGATCCACTCTGCCTCAAAGTCGAGTACGTGCACCGGCACACGTTCCGTACGCGGCCCGAGGCGCCGGCTGAAGACCGCGACGTGGATCGCGGACTTCTACAACAACAAGCGCCGCCACAGCGCGGCCGGCGGGAAACCGCCCGTTGAGTTCGAACGGATCATCCAGGAAGCGCGAGCCCGGACCGATCAGTAAGGCCGGGCCGCATAACCAACGAGTCTACGAAAACTGGGGGCAGGTGACCGCGGCACCGGTGTAGCAGCTGAGGTCGGCGATGTCGCGGACCAGCGCCGCGAACGCCCACCCCGCCCGGCTGTCAAATATCCGACAGTGTTGTCTGTTTCGTGGTCTCGGTGTAACGATGGCACCCCTCATTACGGCCCGTGCGTGGGAGAGGACTGTGGTAGCGGATGCATCCTCGTGCTGAGCAGACCCGTTACGAACTAATCCGTGCCGCCGCGACACGGATCAGGTGCACGGGTCTCCGGTCCGCCGGGCTAATCGCGATCTCGCGCGACGCCGGGGTGAGTCGGGGAGCCCTGAACTTCCACTTTCCGACCAAGGGCGCCCTGGCCGCCTCGGTGTACAGCGAGGCTCGCGCCGTTGTGACTGCGATGCTGGACGCGGCCTTCTCGGACGCGTCGGCCGAACCGCCGGCCCGCTTCGGCGACGGGCTGTGGCGGGCGGCCCGCGAGGATCCCGTGGTCGGGGCGGGGCTGCGGCTGACGGCGGACGGCACGGAGGAGCCGGCCCCGCGGCTGCGCGAGGAAGTGCTGGAGGCGCTGCACGAGCACACCGCCGAGCAGCTGCGCGGTCGCCCGGACGCGACGGCCGTCGCCGATCTGGTGGTGGTGATCGCGGCGGGCCTCGAGTCGCTGAGCCGGGTCAAGGTGCGCTGGTGGAACTCGGACAGCTCCTCGGACGTGTGGGACCTCGTACGGCCGTTGCTCGCTACGGCGGAGTGACTCGCAGACGTACCAGCAGTCCCGTTACCGCGAGTCCCGGCAGAACCAGTCGCCACATCGCGGACACCCGTTCCAGCAGGTCTTGACGTTCTGAGTACACGTGAGACACCAGCTGCACACCAGTGAACGCGCCGACGATGAAGTCGGTGACCTCCTGAAGGTTGAGGCCGGGCAGCAGTTCCCCGTTCTGAGCGGCCAGTTGGAGCTGGTGGTGCACCGCCTCCTCGGCCGCCCGGTAGGGGCGGCCGCCGTGGCTGCGGATTGATGTCTGCTCCACCGTCAACCGCACCCCCACCCGCAGCACGAGGTCCGTCTGCAACTTCCGGGCGTACTCGAAGGTCAAGTCGATGAGTGACTGCAGTCGCAGGTCCCGCTCCGGCGCCTCCAGCGCCTGGGACTGGGCGTCGACCAGGGCAACGGCGATGGACTCCTTCGACGGGAAGTGGTGGTACAGCGCGCCCCGGGTCAGACCTGAGCGCATGATGATGTCCGTCGTGCTGGCACCCTCGTAGCCGAACTCGTCGAAGAGCGCCGCCGCCGCCTCGAGGATCGCCTGCCGCGTTCTGATAGCTCGTTCCTGACGTGCCAACTCGTGGATCCTCTGAAAAAAAGACAGGTCGACCTATAGCGTACGACGCGGTTGCCAGCATGTATGTATAAGCGACTGTTCTCGGAGACCACAGACCCGCAGAAGGACGTCAAGGGCGAACGTCTGCACTGCTCAGCAGGCAGTCCAACGTCGGCATGAACGCTACACAGCGGGATCACGGAACGGCCACGGCGGCGGCCGCTGCCTGTCGCCGAGTCCGTCCGGCAGACAGGTGCACTCCTCGCCCACCCTGAGTGCGGCGTGCCCCTGGGGTACAGCTTTCTGACACCGCCACGCCAAAGGGCCTGGCCGCCGTTCGGTCCCGACCGAGGTGGGGGCTGGGGGTGGCCTGCCACGACCTGGCCTGACGGGCCGACCGGTTCACCTGGATGCGCTACTAGGCGAACCTCCTGCGCGACGGCCGTTCGGTCGTTTTTGCCGAGGCGGAGTTCAGCTGCCTCTCGCCCGACGTCTACCAGCGATTGCGCGGGCCCGGGCCGACCGGCGCGGTTCCGGCCCAGGGGCAGGTGGTCGACCCCGCCTCGGTCGGCCGTACGCTGCGGTCCGACGTGGTGTTCCTGGAGCTGGAAGGCCCGTCGCTGCGCTGGCAGCTGCACGCGTACACCCTGCACCGCATCCTCTTCGACCACCCGGTCGACCACATTCCCGGCATGGTGTAGATGGAGGCCGCCCGTCAGGCCGCGAGGCCGTCCGCCCGATGCCGGTCCTGGCGGTGGCTATGGAGAGCACGTTCGGGCGCTACGCCGAACTCGGCGCCCCCTTGCTGGATCGCAGAGGCGGCGGAACCCGTGACGGAGGGCACCGTACTCGTTCATGTCAGGGCCGTGCAGAACGACAGCACGGTGTTCGCCGCCCAGGTCAGGACCTGGCCGCTGTGAGGTGCTGATGCGACAGACGGCGTCCTGAAGCTGCCGGCCCTGCCGAGTACGGGTTCTGCGGCATTGTCCTACGCGGCTTGGCCGGAAATCGCCCAACTAACGTTCCGTTAGCTGCGTTGGTGCGACGCGCGTTTCGCGCTCTTCCTCGGTCGACGCCTACTGTTCAGGCTTCAAGAAACAGGCAACTTGCATCTCGCCCAACGCTGAGGAAATCACCTTCAGGTGACCGGCCCGTTTACGCCAGAGGTCCCCTTTCCCCAGGTCAGAGCTATATTCGCAAGGAGAACGGACGGTTCCATATTACGGGCAAGCGTTCGAGAAAGGCCGTTGACAAACAGGCAGATCTGTCTGTTAGTGTTCCTGCGCCAGCCGGACCTGCCGT
The DNA here is from genome assembly GCF_043081205.1 of Streptomyces sp. NPDC014889. Classification (NCBI taxonomy): domain Bacteria; kingdom Bacillati; phylum Actinomycetota; class Actinomycetes; order Kitasatosporales; family Streptomycetaceae; genus Streptomyces; species Streptomyces sp. NPDC014889. The sequence continues at coordinate 42,200 of NZ_JBIBWH010000022.1, read as the reverse complement.
GGGCGTATGCATTACCGACTCCTCAGGAGTGTGGATGGCTCGACCCCAAGTCGTGGTGCCGCACGCCGGGCCCGCGAGGTAACTCCGCTCTTGTACCGACCGCGCCACGCATCGCACCTCACAACTGACGCCGAGTTGCCGAAGGGACCGTGAGCCTGGGCGTGGTTTCGTGCCGCCGTCTCGATCGCTCGACGGCGTGAAAGACAATCTGCGCACACCAGCCGCACGTCACTGGTGCACGCGCATCTACTTCACGATCCAGAAGGGATGATCAGTCATGCCTACGATCACCGTGGGAAGCTCCCGCATCCAGTACCGCGTCACCGGCTCGGGCCCCGCCCTGATGCTGGTCCACGGCGTCGGCAAGGGCGGCGAGGCGGCCTTCGGGCACCTGGTCGATCAGTTCGCACAGCGCAACACGGTCATCCTGCCCGACCTGTCCGGAAGCGAGGCGGCCGAGGACGACGGTGGCGATCTGACCATGGAGCAGCTGGCCGACGAGGTCGCCGCCGTGATCGAGCACGCCGGACTCGGGCCGGTCGACCTGGTGGGCTTCTCCCTCGGCGGTGCGGTCGTGGCGGCCACGGCGGCCCTCCACCCCGACAATGTCCGGCGCCTGGTCCCCGTGGGCGGTCTGGTGCAGACCGACCGCTACATGGAGAACCTGATCGGCCTGACGCTAAGCCAGAAGCACGACCCCAAGGCGTTCGGCCGGGTGCTGACGACCACCGCGTTCAGCCCGCGGTTCATCAACAGCCTCGACAGCCTGGACGAGGTCGACAAGATGGGCGCGGAGCTGAGCCCGTCGAGCGGTCGCATACGGCAGTTGGAGCTGCTCGTGCGTACCGACATCCGCGACCTCGTCGGCAAGGTCCAGGCGGAGACCCTGGTCCTCGCGTGCAACCCGGACGCGGCGGTGCCGACCCAGCACTCGCGTGACCTGCACGCCGGGATTCCGAACTCGTCCTACATCGAGTTCGACAGCGGCCACATGGTGCTCGTCGAGAAGCCGGACGAGTTCGTGCGCGCCGTCAACGAGTTCATCCACAAGCCCTGACCTGCGGTCACATCTCACCGCCGGTGGCGCCCAGGGGTGCGGCCAGCTCGGGAAGCGCCCCTTCGCACAGCACCTGCGCCCCTTCGCGTAGCGCCGACGCGACCTTTCACGTCGCGATGCGCCCCGTCGCACCTGGGGCAACGCCGGTGTACCTGCTTCTTCGCACCACCCCCGCGCCCTGGCGCCCGGCACGGCACATCCCGGCACGGCACATCCCGGCGCGGCACATCCCGGCGCGGCACATCCCGGCGCGGCGCCGGGAGCGCCGCGCCGGCCAAGCCCAAGCCCGCTCGATTCACGAGAGACACAGGAGAAGAAGTGGCCAAGATACTGCTCGCGGTCAGCAGCCATGACGTTCTCGGAGACACCGGGAACAGGACGGGCTACAGCGTCTCGGAGGCGGCCCACCCGTACAACGTCTTCGTGTCCGCCGGACACGAAGTGGACTTCGTCTCGGTGCTCGGCGGTGAGCCGCCGGCTGTGGTGTTCGACGGGGAGGAGAACGACCCGGAGATCATGGGATTCCTCGCCGACGAGATCGTCCAGGCGAAGCTCGCGGTGACCCGGCCCGCCTCCCAGGTGCGGTCGGAGGAGTATGCGGCGATCTACTACGTCGGCGGCCACGGCGCGATGTGGGACTTCCCCGACTCCCCGGACCTCGCGCGGATCGCGATCGACATCTACGAGCGAGGCGGTGTCGTATCCGCCGTGTGCCACGGCCCCGCAGCACTCGTCAACCTCCGCCTCTCCGACGGGACCCGCCTGATCGAAGGCAAGAGGGTCACGTCCTTCAGCAACGAGGAGGAGCACTCCCTCGGGCTCGTCGACGTCATGCCCTTCCTCCTGGAGGACCGCCTCAAGCAGCGCGGCGCCCATCACAGCAAGGCGCCGGCCTACGAAGCCCACACCGAGAGCGACGAGCGGGTCATGACCGGCCAGAACCCGGCGTCGGCCGCGCCCCTCGCCGAACTCGTCGTGGCCGAGCTCAAGAACACGCTGGGCACCTCGCCCCGCTGACCGCTTCACGCCCTGTCCCGTAACCGGGTTCACCCCTGGGGCGGGGAGGGCGCCGCACCCAACGGACGTCGGCACTGGATGCCAGGAATAGGAGAGCAGAATGCAGAACCTGATCCAAGTCGCGGGAATCATCGACCAGGCCGAGGCGGACATGATCGTCGAGGAGGGAGCGGACTGGCTCGGGTTCGCGCTGCGGCTGCCCGCCAAGAACGAGGATCTCTCCGAGGCGGACGCGGCCGCCATCATCAAGGCGATCCAGCCCAGGAACAAGGGCGTCATCATCACGTACCAGACCGACGCGGACGAGATCAGGTCCTTCTGCGCGGACATGGGCGTCGACGCCATCCAGTTGCACGGTGACGTGGCCCCCGCCGAGCTGCGTCGGCTGCGGGCGATCGCCCCGCACCTCTTCGTCCTGAAGAGCCTGGTGGTGAAGGCGGACAACCTCGACGAGCTGGCCAGGACGGTCGACGGCGCCGCGGAGTCCGTCGACATGTTCATCACCGACAGCTTCAATCCGGCGACCGGCGCCAAGGGCGCGACGGGCCTGGTGCACGACTGGGGCATCAGTGCGGAGCTGGTGCGGATCTCGCCCCGGCCGCTGATGCTGGCGGGCGGCCTGAACCCGCAGAACGTCGCGGAGGCCATCGAGAAGGTCCGCCCGGCGGCGGTGGACGCGCACACGGGACTGGAGGACGCGTCCGGCCGTAAGGACCGGCTGAAGGTGCGCACCTTCGTTGCGGAGGCGCGCAAGGCATTCGATCGGATCGCCGACGAGAGTAAGTAGAGGTGAGGGGAATGGCCATAGAGGCAACCGCGCTTCAGGATGCTGTTCACCTCCTGCCGCAGACTAAACAGTTGCGCGCGCTCCAAAGCATCGTACGTGACCGGCACGCCAAGCGGAAGGACTTCGTCCCCAACGCAGGCCGGATCATGCGGCAGTTGATCGAGGCGAGCCTGGAACTGCTGCCGTTCGAGCCGTACGACGTGCAGACCCCCGTGGGCAGGACCTATCACGGGCTGCGTCTGACCGAACAGATCTGCGGGGTGTCCGTCGCCCGGGCCGGCGACAGCATGGAAACGGAACTGCGCGCGATGATGCCGGAGGTTCGGATCGGCAAGATCCTCATCCAGCGCGACAAGATCACCAAGCTGCCGCGGCTGTACCATTCCGCGCTGCCCGCGGACATCGCCCGGCGCCACGTACTGCTGCTCGATCCGATGCTCGCCACCGGCGGCACCGCCCTGGCCGCGATCGACGTCCTGTGCGACCACGGCGTGCCCGAGGAGCACATCGTGTTCGTGAACCTGCTCTCCTCTCCCGAGGGGATCAAGGTCGTCCGCGAACGCCGCCCCGGCGTGCGGATGGTGACGTCGTCCATCGAGGAGCGGCTGGACGAGAACGCCTTCATGCAGCCGGGCATCGGCGACTTCGGAGACCGGTACTTCGGGACGGACCTGCCGGCCTGAGCCCCCAAGAGCCGGGCCCCTGCCCGCCCCCGCCGCGCACACCGCAACACGTACGCGGCGCACCCCTGTTCGCCTCACCCAAGGAGCACACCGACCGTGACCACCGCAGGCGCCGACGGCGTCACCAAAGTAGCCGTCATCTACTACTCCGGAACCGGCAACGTCCACAAGCTCGCCGCGGCCGCGGCCGAGGCGGCGGAGAAGGCCGGCGCGCAGACCCGCCTGCGCCGGGTGCCCGAGTACGTAAACGAATCCCTGTGGCCCGACTTCGCCGAGTGGACCCAGGCCTGGGCGGAGAACGCCGAAGCCATCAAGGACGTACCGACCGCCGCCGTCGACGACCTCGACTGGGCGGACGCCATCCTGATGGGCGGCCCGGGGCGACACGGCCTCATCCCCGCCCCGCTCAAGCACTTCATCGACCAGGCGTGGCCGCTGAACGCGCGCCGCGGACTGGCGGGCAAGGTCATGTCGTCGTTCACCTCGACCGGCGCCCCGCACGGCGGTCAGGAGAGCACGATCCTGTCGCTGAACAACGTCTTCTACCACTGGGGAGGGATCATCGTGCCGCCGGGCGTCACCGACGACATCATGATGACGCCGAGCAACGGCAACCCCTACGGGGTCAGCTCGGTCTCCGGCCGGCAGGCGATTCCCGGGCGGCTCGCCGAGAACGTCACCGACGACAACCTCGCCGCGATCGCCTACCAGACCCAGCGCGTCACCGAGATCGCCACAGCGCTGCGGCTCGGGTCCGCAGCCGGCTTATAAGGACGCCCAAGGCTGCGCACCGTTCCTGCGTGAACGGCCCGATGCCACTCATCCAATGGGGGACCGAATGATGCCAGACAACGGATCCAGTCCGGAGTCTTCCGCGAGGACGACCCTTCCCGATCTGCTCCGGGCGCAAGCGGCGCGCCGGCCCGACAGCACGGCCGTCGTGTACGGCGAGGACCATCTGACCTACCGCGAACTCCTGCGGCGCAGCCACCAGGTGGCGGGCTGCCTGCACCGTATGGGCGTGCGCGCCGACGACCGGGTCGGTCTGTTCGTGGAGCCGTCGCTGGATCTGATGACCGGCGCCTGGGGAGTACTGTTCGCGGGCGGCGCCTATCTGCCGCTCTCGCCGGAGTACCCCGAAGAGCGCCTGCGCTACATAATCGAGGATTCCGCCACCGACGTCATCCTGACGCAGGCGGACCTCGTCGACCGGCTCACCGCGCTCGCACCCGAGGGCACCACGATTATCACGGCGGACGACGCCGAGGGCTTCGCCCCGGCGCCCACCCGGCCGGCCGCGGAAAACCTGGCGTACGTCATCTACACCTCCGGCAGCACCGGCAGGCCGAAGGGCGTGATGATCGAGCAGCGGAGCATCGTCAGCCAGATGCGCTGGCTCGCGGAGGCCTATGGGATCGGCGACGGTACGAGAGTGCTGCAGAAGACGCCCATGAGCTTCGACGCGGCGCAGTGGGAGATTTTCGCGCCGGCGTGCGGCGCCCTGGTGGTGATGGGCAGCCCCGGCATCCACCGGGACGCCGAGCGGCTGATCCACACCATCAAGGAGCACGGCGTCACCACGCTGCAGTGCGTGCCGACGCTGCTCCAGGCGCTGCTGGACACGTGCGAACTGCCCACCTGCGACTCGCTCACGCAGATCTTCACCGGCGGCGAGGCGCTGACCAGGACGCTCGCCCAGGAGTGCCTCGACGCCCTGCCGTGGTGCGAGCTGGTCAACCTGTACGGGCCGACCGAGTGCACGATCAACTCGTCGGCGTTCGCCGTGGACCGCGCCCGCGTCGCGGAGGGGCCGAACTCCCTCTCCATCGGCGCCCCCGCGGATGGCACGACGTATCACATCCTCGACGCCGAGCGGTCCGTGGTGGCCGTCGGCGAGGTCGGCGAGCTCTACATCGGCGGGATCCAGCTAGCGCGCGGCTATCTGCACCGCCCGGAGCTGACCGAAGAGCGGTTCGTGGCCAACCCGTTCGGTGCGGGCCGGCTGTTCCGGACCGGCGACCTGGCCTACTGGAACGCCGACGGAACCGTCCAGTTCGTCGGCCGGGCGGACAACCAGGTGAAGCTACGCGGCTTCCGCGTCGAGCTGGACGAGATCAAGCTGGCGATCGAGAACCACAACTGGGTCAAGCACGCCGCGGTGATCGTCAAGGAGGACCGGCGGACCGGCTTCCAGAACCTGATCGCCTGCGTGGAGCTGAACCCCAAGGAAGCGGCCCTGATGGACCAGGGCAACCACGGGGCGCACCACCAGTCCAAGGAGAGCAAGCTCCAGGTCAAGGCGCAGCTGTCGAACGCCGGTGTGCGGGACGCGGCGGAGACGGCCGGCAAGTGGAAGGTCGACCTGCCTGGCCGGACCACGAAGGAGCAGCGGCGGCAGGCGTTCGCGCGCAAGACCTACCGCTCCTACGAGGGCGGGGAGGTGACGAAGGACGACATCCTCCGGCTGCTCGGCCGCCGGGTCACCGGCGGACGGCCGCGCACTCTGTCCGAGATCGGCTGGGAGCAGTTCGGGGAGATCCTGCGGTACTTCGGACAGCACCTGAGCGATGAACGACTGCTGCCCAAGTACGGCTACGCCTCGCCCGGTTCGCTCTACGCCACTCAGCTGTACCTGGAGCTCGTGGGGATCGCCGACCTGGCCGCGGGGATCTACTACTACCACCCGGTCGACCACCGGCTGGTCCTCATCACCGAGACGGCGGGTGGGGCCGAACCGCGCGTGACGCTGCACTTCCTCGGCCGGAAGCGGGCCATCGAACCGGTCTACAAGAGCAACATCCGCGAGGTGCTGGAGATCGAGACCGGCCACATGGTGGGCCTGTTCGAGGAGATCCTCCCGGCGTACGGCCTCGACATCGCCGCGCTGGAGTACGCTCCGGAGACGAAGGACCGCCTGGAGGTCGCCGAGGAGGACTACTACCTCGGGACGTTCGGACTGGTCCCGTACGCCGGGCCGCGCGCGCAGGACACGGTCGACATCTACGTCCAGGCCCACCCGGGGAAGGTTGCAGGGCTGCCGGCCGGCCAGTACGCCTACGCGGACGGACGGCTGGAGCGGATCTCCTCCGACCTCGTGCTGCGCAAGGAGGTCATCGCCATCAACCAGGCGGTGTACGACCGGGCGAGCCTGGGCATCTCAGTGATCAGCCGCAGCGGGCCGGACTGGCTCCGATACATCGATCTGGGCCGCACACTCCAGCACCTGTCGATGAACGACGCCGGCCTGGGGTTCATGTCGTCCGGATACAGCTCCCGCACCGGCGACGACCTGCCGTCCGCCCGGAAGATCGACGGCATGCTGCGCGCCCTCGGCCGGATGACCGGGCCATCGTACTTCTTCGTGGGCGGCAGGGTGAGCGAGGAGCAGCGGCTGCACGAGGGCATGCGCGAGGACGTCGTCCACATGCGCGGTCCGGCGGAGATGATCCGGGAAGACCTGATCAACTTCCTGCCGGACTACATGATCCCGAACAAGGTGGTGGTGCTGGACGCGCTGCCGACCACCGCCAACGGCAAGATCGACGTCCGGGCGCTGGCCGCCTCCGACAAGACCGACGTGGGCAGCGACGAGCGGCCCTTCGTCGCCCCCCGCACCACCGCCGAACGCCGCATCGCCCAGCTGTGGAAGAAGGCGATGAAGCGGGAGACGGTCTCGGTGCACGAGGACTTCTTCGCCTCCGGCGGCAACTCGCTCATCGCGGTCGGACTCATCACCAAAATCAACCGGGAACTGGGGGCGTCACTTCCGCTCCAGGTGCTGTTCGAGTCCCCGACGATCGAGGCGCTCGCCCGGCGGGTGCAGGGCGGAGACGCGGAGCGCTCCTCCCGGCTGGTCCCGCTCCAGCATGAGGGGGCGGGCAAGCCCGTCTTCTGCTGGCCCGGCCTGGGTGGCTACACCATGAACCTGCGGCTGCTGGCCGAGCAGACGGGCACCGAGCGACCCTTCTACGGGGTGCAGGCGTACGGCATCAACACGGGCGAGGTGCCGTATCCGACGATCCGGCAGATGGCCGCCGACGACGTGCGGGCCATCAGGGAGGTGCAGCCGGAGGGCCCGTACACGCTGTGGGGGTACTCCTTCGGGGCGCGCGTCGCCTTCGAGACGGCATACCAGCTGGAGCAGCGGGGGGAGAAGGTCGAGCACGTGGTGCTGATCGCGCCCGGCTCGCCCAAGGTCCGCTCGGCGTGCGCGATGGAACGGAACGCCTCATACGCCAACAAGGCGTACGTGCGGATCCTGTTCTCGGTCTTCGCAGGCACGCTCGACGGGCCCCTGGCGGACGAGTGCGTCGCCGTCGCCGAGGACGATCGGACGTTCGCCGAGTTCATCAGCGCGCATTTCCCGGGGCTCGACGTCGACCTGGTGCTGCGGATCGTCCAGGTGGTCGGGACGACCTTCGAATTCAGTTACAGCTTCCGTGAGTTGACGGAGCGCCAGATCAGTGCTCCCATCACGATCTTCAAGGCGCAGGGCGACGACTACTCGTTCCTGGACGGTGCCAGCGGCTATGCAGATGCGCCGCCGACCATGGTCGACCTCGCGGCCGACCACTACTCGATCCTGAAAGATCCGGATGTCGAGGAGTTGGCCACGGCCATCCGCCGGCGTCTGGGGCTCCAGAAGGAGACCATCATGCCGCACGTCAACATCAAGCACTTCCCGGTGGCGCTCAGCGACGAGCAGCAGGTCCGGCTCGTCTCGGCCGTGACCGAGGCGGTGAGCACCGCGTTCGACTGCGACGAAGGCGTGGTGTCGATCGCGATCGAGCCGGTCGACAAGGAACGCTGGAATGAACAGGTCTACATACCAGAGATAGTTAATCGTCGGCACATCCTCAGCAAGGTCCCGAACTACGGCCCGGACGCCGGCTGAGCGATGATGACTAACTCCTTTCGACACCAGCAGCTTCCTCTTGTCTTCAGCGAAGAAGTGGGCGAGGCGCTCCACGAGGGACGTCCCGTGGTGGCCCTGGAATCCAACGTCATCACCCACGGCCTGCCCTACCCGGACAACGCCGCGACGGCCCGGAAGGTTGAGGAGGCAGTCCGGGCGGGCGGCGCCGTCCCAGCCACCGTCGCCGTGGAGAACGGCCGGATCGTGGTCGGCATGACCGACGCCGACATCGACCGGTTCGCCTCCACGCCCGGCATCCCCAAGGTGAGCAGCAGGGACATGCCGGTGGTGCTGGCCCAGGGCGGGATGGGCGCGCTGACCGTCGCCTCGTCCCTCGTGGCGGCCGAGTTGGCGGGCATCCCGTTCTTCTCCTCGGCCGGTATCGGCGGGGTGCACCGGGGCGCGGAGCGGACCATGGACGTCTCCTCCGACCTCATCCAGTTCACACGCTCCAAGGTCGCGGTGGTGTGCGCGGGCGCGAAGAAGATCCTCGACCTGGGCCTGACGCTGGAGTACCTGGAGACCCAGTGCGTGCCGGTGGTGTCGTACCGCTCCGACGACTTCCCGGCCTTCTACTGCACCTCCAGCGGCTTCCGCAGTCCGCTGCGGCTCGACGACGACGAGGTGATCGCACGGTCGATCGAGAACCACTGGGCGCTGGGCAATGACAGCGCCTTTCTGATCACCACGACGGTCCGGCCGGAGGACGCGATCGACAGCGACGAGGTCGACGCCGCCATCACCGAGGCCATGCGGGCGGCCGAGCGGGACGGGGTGCGCGGGCAGGCGATCACCAAGTACCTGATGCGGGCGGTGGACCGGGCCACGGAGGGCCGCTCGGCCAGGGCCAACATGGCCGTGCTGGTCAGCACGGCCGAGGTCGGCGGTCGGCTCGCCGCGGCGCACGCCGCGTACCGGAAGGGCCTGCACGGCTGATGGCTGCCAGGAACGTGATGCTGTTCGCCGGGCGCAGCAACCCCGAGCTGGCGGAGGAGGTGGCCAAGCATGTGGACGTGCCGCTGACCCCGCAGTCGGTGTACGACTTCGCCAACGGGGAGATCTTCGTCCGGTTCGAGGAGTCGGTGCGCGGCAGCGACGCGTTCGTCCTGCAGAGCCACTGCGCCCCCATCAACAAGTGGATCATGGAGCAGCTGATCACGGTGGACGCGCTTAAGCGCGCGAGCGCCCGGCGAATCACCGCGGTCATGCCGTTCTACGGCTACTCACGGCAGGACAAGAAGCACCGCGGCCGCGAGCCGATCTCGGCCCGGCTGGTGGCCGACTTGCTCAAGGCGGCCGGCGCGGACCGGATCATGACCGTCGATTTGCACACCGCCCAGATCCAGGGCTTCTTCGACGGCCCGGTCGACCATCTGCTCGCCCAGAACCTGCTCGCCTCGTACGTCGGCGACATCTACGGCGACGCCCCCGTCACCGTGGTGTCGCCGGACGCCGGGCGGACCCGGCTGGCCGAGAAGTGGGCCGACCATCTGGGCGGCCGGCCGATCGCGTTTGTGCACAAGACGCGCGACCCGGACCGCCCCAACGAGGCCGTCGCCAAACGCGTCGTCGGCTCGGTGCGCGGCCAGCTGTGCGTCCTCATCGACGACATGATCGACACCGGCGGCACGATCGCCAACGCCACCCGGGTGCTGCTGGACGAGGGCGCCGCCGACGTCGTCATCGCCGCCACGCACGGCATCCTGTCCGACCCGGCCGCCGGGCGGCTGGCAGGCTGCGGGGCGCGCGAGGTGATCGTCACCAACACGCTGCCGATCCCGGAGGCCAGACGGTTCCCCGCGCTGACCGTGTTGTCCATCGCCCCGCTGCTGGCCCGGGCGATTCGCGAGGTCTGCGAGGACGGCTCGGTGACGAGCCTCTTCGACGGACACGCGTGACCCTACCTGCTTGACGCAGTGTCAGAACTTGCTGACCGAAAGGCGTTTCACGTCATGGCGTCCATCCAGCACACCGCCACCACCGACACCTACCAGCCGCTGATCCCCGAGGAGCAGGTCGAGACGGTCCTGGAGCTGCGCAAGGTCCTGTCCGGGGGCGACGCTCCGCAGGAGGGCGCGCAGACCGTCCCCTTCCTCGGGCTGACGCTGACGGTCCCCTCGACGGTCATGACCCCCTGCCCGGTCTCCCCGATCCTCGGCGGAGCGGTCTTCGCCGAGGTGCAGGAGGGCGACCGCGTCCTCGACATGGGCACCGGCAGCGGGTCCCTCGCGATCACCGCGGCCGCCAAGGCGTCCGAGGTCGTCGCCGTCGACATCAACCCCGACGCCGTGGAGGCGGTGCGCGCCAACGCCGCCCGCAACGGGGTGGCCGACCGGGTCCAGGCCCAACTGAGCGATGTCTTCAGCGCGGTCGAGGGCACCTTCGACCTGATCATCTTCAACCCGCCATTCCAGTGGTTCGCCGCCCGCGACGTGGCCGACTCCGCCACCACGGACGAGAGCTACGGCGCGCTGACCCGGTTCTTCCGGGAGGCCAGGAAGTACCTCGCGGAGAACGGCCGCATGATGATCTTCTTCAGCACGATGGGCGACGTCCAGTACCTCCAGAAGCTCATCGACGAGGAGGGCTTCCGGCACGAGGTCGTCTTCCGGACCCTCCGGCCCGTCGCCGACCTGCCGGTGGAGTTCTCCTGCCACCGCCTGTCGTAAGCGTGGGATGAACACGGTGCAGGCCTCTTCGCCGGGAGCCGGCGAGGGGGCCTCCACCGGGGCCGCAGGACACCGCACACCCCTGCCGTACCCGCCGTCGATCAGGAGGAAGTCGCCCGTGTCCCGTCGTCTGTTCACCTCGGAGTCCGTGACCGAGGGCCATCCCGACAAGATCGCCGACCAGATCAGCGACACGATTCTCGACGCGCTTCTGCGCGAGGACCCGGCCTCCCGGGTCGCCGTCGAGGCGCTGATCACCACCGGCCTGGTGCACGTGGCTGGCGAGGTCACCACCAAGGCCTACGCGGACATCGCGACCCTCGTCCGCAACAAGATCCTGGAAATCGGTTACGACTCCTCCCAGAAGGGCTTCGACGGCGCCTCCTGCGGCATCTCCGTCTCCATCGGGGCCCAGTCCCCGGACATTGCCCAGGGCGTGGACGCTGCGTACGAGGCCCGGGTCGAGGGCGTCACCGCAGGGGACCAGGCGGACGAGCTGGACCAGCAGGGCGCCGGCGACCAGGGCCTGATGTTCGGCTACGCCTGCGACGAGACGCCGGAGCTGATGCCGCTGCCGATCCACCTCGCGCACCGGCTCTCCCGCCGCCTGTCCGAGGTCCGCAAGGACGGCACCGTGCCCTACCTGCGCCCGGACGGCAAGACGCAGGTCACCATCGAGTACGACGGCGACCGGGCCGTCCGCCTGGACACGGTTGTGGTCTCCGGGCAGCACGCCGCTGGCGTCGACCTGGAGTCGCTGCTCGTGCCGGACCTGCGGCAGTACGTCGTCGAGCACGTGCTGAAACAGCTCGCCGCCGACGGCGTCAAGCTGGACACCGAGGGCTACCGACTGCTGGTCAACCCCACCGGCCGGTTCGAGATCGGCGGTCCGATGGGTGACGCGGGTCTGACCGGCCGCAAGATCATCATCGACACGTACGGCGGTATGGCCCGTCACGGCGGCGGTGCCTTCTCCGGCAAGGACCCCTCCAAGGTGGACCGCTCGGCGGCGTACGCGATGCGCTGGGTCGCCAAGAACGTGGTCGCCGCCGGTCTCGCCGCGCGCTGCGAGGTGCAGGTGGCGTACGCGATCGGCAAGGCCGAGCCCGTCGGCCTGTTCGTGGAGACCTTCGGCACGGCCAAGGCCGACCACGAGAAGATCGAGAAGGCCATCGACGAGGTCTTCGACCTGCGACCGGCCGCCATCATCCGCGACCTGGACCTGCTGCGTCCGATCTACGCCCAGACCGCCGCCTACGGTCACTTCGGCCGTGAGCTGCCCGACTTCACCTGGGAGCGCACCGACCGCGTGGACGCTCTGCGCACGGCCGCCGGCCTACACGGGACGCCGCTCCTCGCCGGCCGGTCCTGACGTCCTGACCTTCGAGGAGACCGCAGTGCGTATCGCCGTCACAGGCTCCATCGCGACCGACCATCTCATGGTCTACCCGGGCCGGTTCGCCGAGCAGTTCATCAGCGAGATGGTCGAGCACGTGTCCCTGTCCTTCCTCGCCGACCACCTGGAGGTCCGTGAGGGAGGCGTGGCCGCGAACATCTCCTTCGGCATGGGCCGCTTCGACCTGCGGCCGGTGCTCGTAGGCGCCGCGGGCGTCGACTTCGCCGCCTACGGGGAGCGGTTACGGGAGGCCGGTGTGGACATCGCCTCCGTCCGGGTCAGCGAGACCCTGCACACCGCCCGGTTCGTGTGCACCACGGACGCCGACCAGAACCAGATCGCGACGTTCTATGCGGGCGCCATGGCCGAGGCCGGCCGGATCGACCTCGCCGAGGTGCACCGGCGCACCGGCGGCCTGGACCTGGTGCTCGTCGGCGCCGACGACCCCGAGGCCATGCTGCGGCACACCGCGACCGCGCATGCGCTCGGCGTTCCCGTCGCGGCCGACCCCTCGCAGCAGCTGGCCCGCCTCGACACCGACCAGACGCGGCGCCTGGTGAACGGGGCACGGCTGCTGTTCACCAACGAGTACGAGAGCGCGCTGCTGCGCGAGCGCACCGGCTGGAGCGAGCAGGAGGTGCTGGGGCGGGTGGGCACCTGGATTGTCACCCGCGGCGCCAAGGGCGTGTCCATCATGGCGGCCGGCGGGCGGCGGACGGACGTGCCAGCCGTGGTGACCGAGCACGTGGTGGATCCGACGGGCGTGGGCGACGCCTTCCGGGCCGGTTTCCTCACGGGCCTGGCCTGGGAGCTGCCGTACGAGCGGGCGGCACAACTGGGCTGTGCACTGGCCACGTCGGTGCTCGGGTCCGTCGGCACCCAGGAGTACAAACTGCTTCCCTCCGAGCTGCTCGCCCGGATCGGCGGGGCATTCGGAGCCGAGGCGGCGCGGGAGATCGGCGAGCGCCTGGGGAACGACACATGACCGCGCGGACCGGGGGCCGGACGTGACGACCCTGCGTGCTGTGCTCGACCGGGAAACTCCCACGTTCTCCTTCGAGTTCTTCCCGCCGAAGACCGACGCCGGGGCGCGGACCCTGTGGCAGACGATCCGCCGGATCGAACGGCTGGCCCCGGACTTCGTGTCGGTGACCTACGGGGCGGGCGGCTCCTCCCGGGACCGCACCGTCCAGCTGACGAAACGGATCGCCGCCGAGACGACCCTGCGCCCCGTCGCGCACCTCACCGCGGTCGGCCACTCGACGGCGGAACTGCGCCACATCATCGGCCAGTACGCCGACGCTGGCGTCCAGGACGTCCTGGTGCTGCGCGGTGATCCGCCTGGCGCTCCCGGCGCGCCCTGGATCCCGCACCCCGACGGGTTCACCTACGCCCACGAACTGGTCTCCCTGGTGCGGGCGTCGGGGGACTTCAGCATCGGGGTCGCCGCCTTCCCCGAACGCCATCCGCGCTCCCCCGACTGGGACAGCGACATCCGGCACTTCGTCGCTAAATGCCGGGCGGGGGCCGACTACGCCATCACGCAGATGTTCTTCCACGTCGAGGACTACCTGCGGCTGCGCGACCGGGTGGCGGCGGCCGGCTGTGACGTCCCGATCATCCCGGAGATCATGCCGGCCACCGACGCCCGCCAGATCAGCCGTTTCGCCGAGTTGAGTGGAGCCGCCTTCCCGGAGGACCTGGCCCACCGCCTGGAGGCCTCGGCGCACGACCCGGAACAGGGCCACCGCATCGGCGTCGAGTACGCCACCGCGATGGCCGAGCGGCTCCTTGCCGAGGGCGCTCCCGGGCTGCACTACATCACGCTCAACCGGTCGACGGCGACGTTGGAGATCCATGGCAACGTACGCCCGCACCAGCCGGCGCTGACCGGCAACTGACCCGGACAGGCAAGGCGGTTGAGCCGCGCCGGCTGTCTTGTGCCCAGGCGCGGCCCGCACCTCGCGGGCCGCGCCTGGGCAGTCATGAGGGGGTGTGACCGTCCGGGATGCCGAGGAGGCGCAGGAAGGCGGTCGCCGCGGGGGTGCGGCTCTCGGGGCTCCAGATGATGTACTCCACGCGGGCCGGCGCGTCGATGACCTCGATGGTGGTCACGCCGCTGAGCTGAGCCGCGTAGGCGGACGGCAGCATCGCCACGCCGAGGCCCTGCCCGACCAGCCGGGCCAGGAAGTCCGCGTTGGTCACCTCGAACGCAACGTCACGGGTCAGACCGGCGGCGGAGAAGGCCAGATCGGACTGGGCCCGGCCGGCGGTCTTCGCCGGCAGGTCGACGAACACCTCCGAGGACAGCCGCTGCAGGTCGATCGCCGGACCGTCGGCTAGTGGGTGATCGGGCGCGACGACGGCGACGAGCCGGTCCCGGGCGAGTTCGCGGCAGCTGACCCCTTCGGGCCGCGACGTGGTCGGCAGCCCCAGGAAGGCGACCTCGATGGCACTCTGCTTGACCTGCTCGACGAGGTCGTCGCTCGCGCCCACCCGGAGGCTGATGCGCACCTGCGGATACCGCTGCCGGTAGTCGCGCAGCGCGCCCGGGATGTCGACGGCGGCGACGGACGGGATCAGACCGACGGAGAGCCGCCCGCGGACCTGACCGATGGCAGCGGCCACCTCGACGGCCGCGCGCTCGGCGGCCTCCAGGCACTGGCGGGCCGCGGGGAGGAACGCCGCACCGGCCGGGGTGAGCCGCACCCGGCGCGTGGTGCGCTCGAACAGCTTCGCCCCCAGCTCCTGCTCCAGACGCGCGATCTGGTGGCTGAGGGCGGACTGCACGACCAGACAGCGCTCCGCGGCCCGGGTGAAGCTGTTCGTCTCGGCGACGGCGACCACGTAGCGCATCTGCTGCAGTTCCATGGTGATCTATCTTGTCCCACGATAAATGAGATGACAAATATGTGTTGGACTCATTGATGGCGGCCGGTCCAGAATTTGAGCGTGCCACGTCCGGCACCCAAGGACCTTGCCATGTCGCCGCTTTTCGCTGTTGACGAGTTCCGGTCGGACGGCGGCAATTCCCTCTTCACCCGGATTTAATCCGCTTGACCGGATCTCGATTCGACCGGAAGGACCGTCCTTTCCATGAGTGGCACGCCGTTCAGCCAGCAGGCGAAGACCGTCGTCGACATGTGGGTCGACCCGCGCTGCCCCTGGGCGTGGATCACCTCCCGGTGGCTGCTCGAGGTGGAAAAGGTGCGGCCCATCGCAACGCGCTTTCACATCATGAGCCTTTCGGTGCTCAACCAGGGCCGGGAAGTGCCGGAGAAGTACCGGCAGGGCATGATCGACGGCTGGGGCCCGGTGCGCGTGTGCATCGCCGCCGAGGAGCGGTACGGCACGGACGTGCTGCGGCCGCTCTACAACGCCATGGGCGCCCTGATCCACCTCAAGCAGGCGGGCCTCAAGCGCGACATGATGGTCGCCGCCCTCGCCGAGGCCGGACTGCCGGAGGACCTCGTCGAGGTCGCCGGCACCACCGACTACGACGAGGCACTGCGGGCCAGCCACCACGCCGGCATGGACCCCGTCGGCACCGAGGTCGGCACTCCGGTCATCCACGTGCCCGGCCCCGACGGTGAACTCATCGCGTTCTTCGGCCCGGTCATCTCGCCCGCGCCGCGCGGCGAGGCCGCCGGCCGCCTGTGGGACGGGGTGCTCGCCCTCGCGGGCACCGACGGATTCTTCGAACTGAAGCGCTCCCGCACCCGCGATGCCATTTTCGACTAGGCGGCGCCGCGGATTTCCGCGGTCAGGAAACGGTGACGTGAAAACACAACTTCTGCCTGGCGCCGGCCCATACCGCGCCCGGTGTCGCGAAGCGGAGGACGGTGCGCCATGAACAGTGGTCGGCAGCTCCTCACCTCGGGTGTCACGGCGCTGGCGCCGGCGATCTGGGGAAGCACCTATCTGGCGACGACCGAATGGCTGCCACCGGACCGGCCCCTGCTCGCCACCACCATGCGGGCGCTTCCCTCCGGTCTCATTCTGCTGCTCATTTCCCGCGTCCTGCCCAAGGGGCAGTGGCTGTGGCGCTCCCTGGTGCTCGGGACGCTCAACATCGGTGCCTTCAACCTGCTGCTGTTCGTCGCCGCCTACCGCCTGCCGGGCGGCGTCGCGGCGATGATCATGTCGGTGCAGCCGATGATCGTGCTGATCCTGGCGGCGCTGGTGATCGGCGACAAGATCCGCCCGATCCATGCGCTGGCCTGCGCCCTCGGCGCGGCCGGAGTCGTCCTGCTGGTGTTCAAGGGCTCCACCGAACTGGACACCGTCGGCGTGGCCGCCGGCCTCGGCGGAGCGGCCTGCATGGCCACCGGCATCACGTTCACCAAACGCTGGGGGCGCCCCGAGGGAGTGGGACTGCTGCCGTTTACCGGCTGGCAGCTGCTGGCCGGCGGACTCGTGTCGCTGCCCTTCACCCTGACCGTCGAGGGGCTGCCCGGCTCCCTGACCGGAACCAACGTCTTCGGGTTCGCCTATCTCATCGTCTTCGGCGCGGTGATCAGTTACACGCTCTGGTTCCGCGGGATCGAGAAGCTGCCGGCCCTGGCCGTCTCCTTCCTGGCCCTTGGCAGTCCCGTCGTCGCGACCATCCTCGGCTTCGTCTTCGAGGACGAGACGTTCTCGGCGCTGCAGGTCGTCGGGATCCTGGTGATTCTCCTCGCCGTGGTGCTCGCGCAGCCCCGGCCGGCCAAGCCGCAGGGGCCGCCCGCCGGTGAGGAACCCGTGGTGCTCGCGACCAAGCCCGCCGCGGGCCGAGGCGGAGCGCGTTCCTGACGTCCCTCTTAAGCCACCGGAACCTCCCTTGAGCAGATTGTTGGAGACAAGTCATGTCCGTACAGGAACAAGAAAGCTCGTTGTCAGCCGTGAAGGGCTGGCTCGGCGTCGCCGCCATCACCGCTAGCCTTTTCGTCTTCCTCACCACCGAACTGATGCCCGTGGGTCTGCTCACTCCGCTGAGCGAGAGCCTGGACATCTCCGTCGGTACCGCCGGTCTGATGGTGACCGCGCAGGGCGTCGCGGCCGGCCTCGGCGTGCCGTTCATCGTGGCCTGGACACGGCGCGTCAACCGGCGTTTCCTCCTTTCCACGCTGCTCGCGGTGCTGGCCCTCGGAAATCTCGTCACCGCCATTTCGCCGAATTACCCGCTGATTCTCGGCACGCGCCTGTGCATGGGATTCGCCAGCGGTGTCTTCTGGGCGATCGGCGTCAGCATGGCCATGCGGATCGTGCCCGAACGGCACGCGAGCCGTGCTGCCGCGGTGGTGATGTCCGGTATCTCCATCGCCACCGTCGTCGGGATTCCGCTCGGCACAGTCGTCGAGGCCCACACGAACTGGCGGACCACCTTCGGCATCTGGGCCGGCCTCAGCCTGCTGGTGTTCCTCGCGGTGGCGGCGATCGTCCCGTCGCTGCCGTCGGAGAACGCCGTCTCCGTCAAGGAGGTCTTCTCGCTGCCGGTCTCGAACGGGCAGCTGCGCACGGTGCTGCTCATCGTCATCTTCTTCGTCCTCGGCCACTTCGGCGCCTACACGTTCGTCCGCCCCTACCTGGAGGACGAGGCGGGCGCCACCTCCACCTTCATCACGGTGGTGCTGATCATCTTTGGTGTCGGCGGCGCCATCGGGAACTTCGTCGCCGGCTACACGGTCAACCGCAGTCTGCGCGGCACCTTCGTGGTCGGACTGGTCGGCCTCCTGGCCGCCCTGCTGCTGCTGCGCACCATCGGTGACGCGGAGACCGGAGCCGTCGTCGCCCTGGTCCTGTGGGGTCTGTCCTTCGGCGCCGTGCAGCTGTCCCAGGTCAACATGACGCTCGCCGCCGCGCCGGAGACGTTCGAGGCAGCGATGTCGCTCAACACCATGGCGTACAACACCTGCATCGCGCTCGGCGCGCTGTTCGGCGGACTCTTCGTCGACCACATGGGCGTCACGAGCGTCATCTGGTTCGGGGTGGTGCTCGCCGCCGCCTCGCTGCTCCTCAGGCTCAGCACCGGCTGGAAGAAGGAAACCTCGGCGAACCCTGTCTCCGAGGACGACCATCTGGCTCCGACCGCCTGACGGGCCGCCCTCGCGCAATTCCCGCGAGGCCACGCGCATCCCCTTGGCCGGAAATCCCCCGACGGCCAAGGGGAGCTGCGCGTTGGCCTCATTTTCTTTTCCGCCGCGCAGATTTCCGCTGCGGCGGTCGTCGAATTATTCGATACTCAATGGCTAAATTGCTACCTGTTATCGCCAGGACCCGTGCCCCATGATTGAGCCAGGTAAGCTTCAGGAACGCTACAGCCAGGCCAGAAATTGAACCGGTCCGTCCCGGCTGCGCCACGACCTGCGGCGCGAATTCCCCCGCACCGGTCGATCGTGCGCAAATCCAAAACAGTCACCGGCCCTGTCCGACCCCCGCCTGAACTGAGAGTGGAAGCGCGATGACGACAACCACCGCACCCGTACTGCACGACCAGGTCGTCTCCCTCATGGACGAGCTGGAGCGGCACGACGTCTACACCAACGACTACTTCAAGTTCCTCCAGGAAAACCAGTGGAACAGCCGCACCTACGACTTCCACCGGGCCAACTTCTTCCACCGGACCGAGGGCACGATCAAGGGCATAGCCCACGTGTGCGCCCAGGCGGCCGCCCAGGACGACCGTGACACGCTGACCCTGTTCTCCTTCATCCTCAACGAGGAGGCCGGGTACGGCGAGCCCGAGAAGTGCCACGAGGTACTGATGGAGAACGCGCACAACCTGCTCGGCGAGAGCGAGTTCGGGCTGGCGCCCCTCCGCGTGAAGGAGGCGCGTGACAGCGCCCTGGTCATCCCCCAGACGTTCGCCTACCGCGCGCGCACCCGTGAGCTGGTGGGCGGCAGCTACCAGCGGATGCTGGGCGTCGCGATGGCCCTGCAGTCCCACGCGGACACCATGCTGCACGTCTGCCGCACGGCGTTCCGCAATGCCAACACCGGCCTGCCGGCGACCGAGTTCGTCGAGAAGGTCGAGATCTACTTCAACATCCACGTCGGAGATGAGGGCGTCGAGGAGCGCCACGCCGCCGACGCGCGCAAGTGCGTCCTGAACAACGTCCGCACCGAGGCGGACCTCGCCGAGATCGCCTACGGCGCGACCGAGACCCTCAACAGCCAGCTGCAGATGTGGAACGCGATGTACAAGACAGTCACCAGCTGAGTCCGAGCCCCCCACGACAGAGAGGCAGCTCACCAAACGTGCAGAAGATACGAGGCATCTCCGACGTTGTCCTGGCCCTTCCCGAATCGGCGACCCACGGAACCGCGGCGAAGCTTGTCGCGCTCACCGGCAACTCGCCCCCGACGACCAGATCATCGACCTCAGCATCGGCGCGCTGGACACCCCGACCGATCCCCGGATCGACCAGGGCGTGATCGAGTTCATCCGGTCCCAGTCCGACGTGATCCACGCCTTCGCGCCTGTCAAGGGCTTCACGTTCACAGCTCTGAACCCTAACGAATGAATCGAACATCATTGAGCTTCTTCAAGGCGGTCGCTGATGGTGTCGGTCGGTGCATAATGAGTGATTCGTCCCTATTCTGTCGCACTCGACCTGCCGCACGCACTCGTGGAGTGAGGGAGGCGACAGCCGCATTCGTGCGGCCATCTCCTCGACGGGTATCCCGCGCCGGTGCGCCGCCCGTAACGCCGCGTTCCGGCGCTGCTTCAGCCGCTCGCCCGCCGCCTCACCCGCCACGGTCCGCTGCAGCACCACCGCCGCGTGCAGCAACAGCCGGCCGATCATGTCGTCCAACCTGCGTGGCTTGAAGCACCCTGTCGCCTGTGCGTCACCCCGCCTGCGCTCACGGTCGGCGGAGTCGCGGGCCGCGGCAAGGGTGCGAAAAGGCCGCACGCGAAGCGCCCCCGTCCGGATCGTCTCCGAGCGGGGGCGCGGCGGCGTCCCCGCTACCGGTACCAGTACCTGACGCCCTTATGCCGAGAGCAGGTCCCCCGGAACTTCCGGCTGTACGAGTACGTGCCGTCCTTGCACTTCGCTGTGGCCCCACGCGGATGCGCAGAGTTGGCCTTGCAAACGCCCGTCGTATGCCGGGCGCACGACGCCGCTGCTGCATCCGTCGCCACCGCGACCGGCGCCACGAGCGCACCCGCCATCACGACCGCGGCCACCACACCGCGGAATCTCGTCAGCATGGGCTTCCCCTTCGCTGGTTCGGAGCAGCGAGCATGCCCCGCCAGATGGCATCCGGAGACAAGCCCGGCCGCCGGTCACCAGGCCGTGACAGCCGTGGCCGGAATGTCACCAGCCGTTCGAGCCAGGCGAACGCGCGGCCGAGCTGGCCCGCCAGCCGCCCGCGCATGCCCCTTTGACCCCAACCAACCCCAGCGCACCCTGCTCCCTCGCACCACCGGCTGTGCTCCGGCCAAAGCGACCTCGGGCGGTGCACTCCGCCGAGACCTGTGACGAGGCCGCTCCCAGGTCCTCATGGCGGGGGACGGTCATCCCCGCCCACGTGCGGTCGCGCAGTCTTCGCCTCTTCCGTCCGGATCCTGCGGTATCCCGGTGGGCGGTCTCGGGTAGCTCCTGTCGGAGCGACCGGGAGGGGAAGATCGTGGGTAAGGCGAGCCGGGGTAAGAAGCAGCGCAGCCGTGACACTTCGACGACGTGGAGCGACACCAGGGCGGCCCGCGCCGCGCACCAGACACGAGCTGACACCTGTCGGCTCCTGCAGGACAACACGTGGGTACGCACGATGATGGCGTCGAACGTGAGCAACCGGATGACGGAATTACGCACCGTACTCCACCACAGCGACGCGCCTGAACAGCACCGCGAGAACATAGCGTTCGCGATGATGCTCGGCAAACAGGGGATGCGGCGGCCGTGGCCGTCCAGCCCCATTGAGGCGGCGCGGTGGCAGATCCGGCAGGTTCTCCAACTTCTCAACGACGCCGAGGTCCTCGTCATCTCGCCAGCCGCGCACGCAGCGGTCATGGCTGCGGCTGCCACCCTGGAGCCCGCTGACGTCGGCACCCTCGACAAGAACAGGGACATCCCCATGCCGACAGGGCTGCTGGTACTGCCGGAGCCCGTCGTCGTGGAGAACCGGGGCGGATCCCTCTCCGACATCCGTGCCTTCGGCTGGCAGTTCGTCACCCAATACCAGGTCCTACCCGACGCCCAGTACTCCGGGGTCCAGCTTGCGTGCTTCATGGACCGCGACGGCCCCGTACAGCCGGAGCCCT
The DNA here is from genome assembly GCF_043081205.1 of Streptomyces sp. NPDC014889. NCBI lineage: Bacteria > Bacillati > Actinomycetota > Actinomycetes > Kitasatosporales > Streptomycetaceae > Streptomyces > Streptomyces sp. NPDC014889. The sequence goes on along the minus strand of NZ_JBIBWH010000022.1, from coordinate 20,432 downwards.
GGCGCCTTGCCGTCGCCCAGGCGCGCGCCACCGGATCACCGCTTCCTCCGCTCGTCCCTGACGGGATCTACGGACTGCGGGCCGACGGCGCCCTCGCCGCCGAGAGCAGCGAGCGGCACACCGAGATCTCCGAAGAGCACCGCAGGCTTAACACCGTCCTGAACCAGGTCGCCCAGCACAGCACACAGCCGCCGGAGGAAGGGCAGTGGGACGGCGGGCGGATCAAGGACACCTACGACGACTTCGCCGCCCGCTACGCATTCGCATTCTGGCGGCTCGCCGCCCAGGGCGTCACAGTCCTCGGCGCCCCGCAGGAACCCGGCGAGAACAGACCCCGGAACCGGCCTGGGGCACAGCCGGCGGAGCCCGACGTCCGCGTCATCCGGCTCACCAACCAGGTGCCAGCACAGCGTTCGACGAAGGACGGCGGGACGAGCCGGGTCTACCACCACCGGTGGACCGTCCGGATGCACAAGGTCCGACAGTGGTACCCCAGTGCACAGGAGCACCGCGTGATCTGGCGCGGCCCCTACATCAAGGGCCCGACCGACGCGCCCTTGATGGTGGGCGAGAAGGCGTACTCCGTGGACTGATGCCGGTCTCAGCCGGCCATGCATAGGACAATAGCCGCTGCCTCCGGCCAGACCGTCCGGCAGAGGGGCCGAGTACACGGCCGGTGCCGTGGCAAGCAAGCCCGGCCCCGTACCTTCTTCGTGTACGGGACCGGGCGATGCTGCGATCTACCGGAGATCTACTGGCTGTGTCGCTCAAGGTAGATGGAGGTGAACACGGCGACTTTGGCACGCAGAGCCCACGGGTCGAAGGGCTTGCTGATGTAGTCGACGGCGCCGGCCGCGTACCCGCGGGCGGAGTGTTCGGATCCGATGCCCATCGCAGTCAGGAAGATGATGGGAACGTCCCGGGTCCTCGGACGGCGTTTGATGTGAGCACAGGTCTCATAGCCGTCCATATCCGGCATCTGTACGTCCATGATGATGACGGCGAAGTCGTCGTGGTCGAGCAGGGCTTTGAGGGCCTCCCGGCCGGAGGAGACCGTGACGAGCTCCTGCTCGAGCGTCGCCAGAACTGCAGTCATCGCCAGCAGGTTGTCCGGCTGATCATCGACGATGAGGATCTTCGGCATGTCCTGTGGCCCCGCCGGTAGCACAGCCGCTGTTGCCTGCTCGACGGCTTCCAGCTGGCGTTCGAGCAGATCGCAGCGGTCCTCCGCCGAAGCACGCTGAGCCTGTGCCTCCCGGAGGGCTGCTCCGAGGCGCTCGACTTCCAGCTGGAGCACGTTGCGCTCCTGGATGAGACCGGAGACATCCGGATGCGCCTGCGCGAGCTCATCCGCCCGCTTCTGCTCCGCAATGCGGTCGGCCTCCAGCTGGTTGAGCAGCGTCTCCAGGTCGGCGATGCGCTGTGTCCGGTCCAGCAGCGCATCGCCCAGGACGTCGCCGCGGACGCTGGACCGCCGGGAGACATGGTCGGCGTCGGCCAGCTGCTGCTCCAGGATTTCCACCGCGTGCTTGGGCGACGAGGCGGCGTCTACCGCCGATCCGTACAGGCCCCGTACCAACTCGATGGCCTCGGTGGTGACCGCGGTCCCACGATGCTCGGCAACATCAGTGAAGAGGTCGCTGATGACCTGCCACGGAGGTAACCGGGTGCCGTTCAGGTAGCGCGAGACCGTCCCCGGATCGAGTCTGCGCCGGGCCGCATACCGACGGACGGACAGGTGAAGGCTCTCGAAAAGCTCACGCAACGCCTCGGCCAACGCCCGCGAAGCATCGTTGAGGTCGTCTCCCAGAGGTCGCAGTTCACCCATTGCTCTCCTCCTCGACCGTGCTGGCGCCAACGGTGTCTGACGGCTGGACGGCGCTGTCATCGATGGCGATGAGGCGGTTGAAGAAGGACACGGCCAGTCCTGTAGCGGCGAGGCCCGCGAGCAGGCTGCGCGCGGCGCCTTCCCCTGCGACGGCCGTCAGCCCGCTTGCCGCCCCGCCGCTGAGCAGGGCGAGCAGAAATACCAGGGCTGACCTCAGTGACAGCAGAGGACGGTCCACCGTGCTCTCCATTCATCCAACCCGCCGCTGTGCGACAGGACTTGTCTCCCATCTGGCCGATTGCGGATGGAGAAACCAGGATGAACGAAGACAGAGGTGTTGCAGTCCACGATCCGAAAGCGGGGCAGTGCAGACTGCCTGTTGCGTAGGCGTTGTCGCCGTTCACCGCCCACTCCTGGCTGGTCAAGAGCTTGGTAGCTAGCTCTGTTGCCAGAGCGTTGCTCTGCAACGCTGCCGATCTTCAACAACGCCCGACACCGTGGAGCAGCTCAGGTCGGCGGACCGAATGCGTGGGCCGGGCCTGATCCGCCGGCTGGCCCACCCGGCCGAGCCGAAACGCCCCCGCACCCGCGGACACATCGTCCGCGCATGCGGTACCCGCAAGACCCTCATCGCGCTGCGCGCCGCCGAGAAACCGCAAGCCGCGCACCTGATCCCCGGCGCCACCAAGGTGTGGGCGCCGCCCCGGATCCAGCAGATGCCCGGAGAGAGCTGCTGCACCGTCGGCAACGCCCTGGACCCGGCACCGGCACCGCACTGAAAGGGGTGCCTGGCTCCGGCGAAAAGCTGCTTGCACCTTCCCCGCCGCCTCCGCTGTGGCCTCAGTCGGCCTCGTAGTGGGCCAGGCGCCTACGCTGGTTGAGGTTCTCACTCTGTGCGATTTCGAGAGCCTTGCGAAGTCTTGCAACAACCTCCTCACGAGAGTCTCTTGCTGCCGCGTGAGGCGGATGCTCAGTGGCCTCAGGCGCCATGCGCGGCTGGCAGTGCACCGCAGTGCCGTTACCGCCGAACCGGTCCATCAGCGCGGCCGCTTCATCTGCCGACAGCTCAGGCATCGTCCTGCGCAGTTTTTGGTCCATCTCCAGGCCGGGACGCGCAGTGGCCAGCATGCGCCAGCGTGCACCTGCTGGGGAGAGCGTCCAACTGCATGCCTGGTCGAGCAGTTCCTTGCCACGGATCGGGCCGGGCTCCTCCAGCCCGTCAATGATCAGCCGTACCCGGCGCACGGCAGGATCTCCGAGCATGCGTGCAACGCTGGTGGCGGTGTCGATCAGGTTGCCCTGACCAAGACGGACAGGAATGGGGGCCTGGCCATCAGCGCGTGCGGCAGCAATATCACGTTGGTGCTGGCGCTCGGCGGCGAGCGACTTGCCCGCCCCGAAAACGCCTTCCAAAACCACGACCCCGGATTCCGGCGACGCAGCCACCGCGTCGGGCAAGGCACCGACCTGCGGAGTGTCGGCGAGTTCGGCCGCGACCGCAGCTGGCACACCAGCCGCGTGCCAGCGTTCCACCATGCGGGTCCTGCAACTGGCGTCGAGGTCATCCAGGGATGCCGCGCCCACGACTCGTTCACCGGGGCCCCGGAATACGACAACGGTGTTCCGGTGGCCGCCCACAATGGTTTCGACGGAGCCGCCGACGGCAATCGCTCCGTCACCCGGAGCTGACACCGTGCCGGGCACAACTGGCGCCGCCTCCTGCACGCTGCGAGGCGTCTTGCTACGGCGCCCCATGCCGAGACGCTGCCACCAGGCGTCCGTCACGTGCTGTTGCCGTCGCCCGTGATCGCCTCTCCGACCGAGCCGCCCGCAGACACCGACCTCGTGCCGGATGCCTCTGCCCGGCCCCCCGGGACTGGCGATCCGGGCGGTGGAGTGGGGACGCCCCCGGAGACCTGGTTGTTGTTGCCCGTCACGGCCCTGCCGATACCGCCGCCTGCGGCGACGGAACCCGCTCCTGATGCGATGGCCTGGCTGGCGCTATGGGCGGACTGGAGCACCAGAGCGCGCACAGCGAACACTGTCATGACGAGCGTGACGGTGTCGGCGGCAAAGCTCGCCACGGTGCCCGCCGTGCCGAGATCCTTCAACCACAGCAGCAGCGCCAGTCCTACACAGGCAAGGCCGGCTGCTGTCGCCACTGCCCACACCACGCCCCTGCGCCAGCCGGTCATCACGACAACGCCTCCTCGTCCCTGTTTTGCGGCACCCTAGCCGAAGGACGGTGAAGTACAGGGGGCGTGTGGTCTTCAGCCTGCTGCGGGTGCCGTGGCGCCCAGCGCACCGCGTGCCCAGAAGCCCAGAGGGCTTGCACCGGCTACGTGCTGGGAGAACGGAGTCCAGTGCTGGCCACTCCCGCAGTAGCCCTCGTAGATCTCGGCGTCATACGCCTCGTCCGTCACCAGCGCCACCACGCCGACCTCGTCTCCCGCATCCGCGTCGTGAAGAACTGTTGTCTCGGCATGAGCCCGGATGGCTTTCACGAAGGACGGGCTGGAGATGCGGGAGCCGTCGTATTCGCCGAATCCCGCGTGCAGGACAAGCCGCAACTGCGGCAAGAGATAGCCGCTCCTGCGCGTGACGTTGGCCCAGTCCGCAGCCATCATGCGATCCAGTTCGGACAACAGGAAGGCTCCCACCGTGCGCACGTCCGCCGCCCCGGTGAACAGAAGCAGGCTTTCGCCGGTGTCCTGCTCCTCCCCGTAGACCACCAGTCCCTGAGCGCCAACCTGATGCAAAGCCTGTTCCACGTAGGACTTCACCAGACGCCGACCGGGATGCACCGAGACAGCCTGACCAACCCAGTTGACCAGGCCGATCAGCACAGGGACGACGACCCTGACCTTGGAGGCGGGAAAGTCCGGAGCCCCTTCGTCCGTACGCATCGGGCCCACTGGGCCGTCTCCACCACCGAAGATCAGATAGTGGTGGATGATGTTGTTGTCACCAGTCACGGCGATTTCAACGTCGCCGCCAGCTGCGATAGCGCGCTCGCCCATGGCCTCGACCGAAGGTGGCACCGACGGTGCAGGGTTTGAGCCCGGGACGACATCTCTCTCTTTCAACTGTCCCGCCTAACAGAAGTGGATTAACCCGCTGGCTGAGAAGTCGGATTGCCCTGTTCCGTCGGCTGGTCCAACTGCTGCTGCCGACGCCGCTGCTCGTTGCGTAGATCCTCGACGCGCTCGGTGAACAGCTTAAGCGCCTCCTGCTCCTGACTGGCGCCGAACTCACGGTAGGGGCCAACTCCGAGAGAGACAGCGTTACTTTCCTCCTCGATGGCATCAGCCGTCTGCTGCAGGAAGTAGCTGCGCTCGCGGTACTTGTAGTAGCCGGTGAACGCGGAGGCGAGCGTGACGGCGAAGCTCACGGCAGTGAGCGTGACGCTTTGCCAGGTCAGCTCTTTGCCGGTATCCAACGCGGCGATTGCCGTGGTGAGCGCGGATCCCACCGTAATGAGAGTCTGCAAGCTGTTGTGCACGCGCCGGTACCTTCGGCTCTCGGCCTGATACCGCTCGACGACCTCGACGATGTCCTCTCGATACAGCAGCCGGCGCTCGGCCAGCGGCGGGTATTCGTGTGCGCTGAGTCTGCGCAGCGACTCCTTCTTGCTCTCAAGGTCGGCTTGGAGATCGTGGCGGCTCGGCAGGTCTCGGTCGTAGGCGATCAGAAGGACCGCTGCGCAGAGCGCGACCGCGGTGCCGCAGACGATGTTGCCTCTGATGAACTTTGAGGAGTCCCACGACAGCGTGGTTCCGCTGGCTCCGGTGAGGATTGCAGCTGCCGCTATGGCCATGGTGACAACCGCGACTCGGTTGATCATCCGGCGCCTGGCGAGTTGGGCTTCTGCTACCCGGACCTCGCTACGGGTATCGAAGAGCAGAAGGCGCCCTGCGGCGGACACGCGCGTGGCTGCGTCGTCGTCAAGGCTGCGGGGCACGACCGGAAGTCCTCTCCGCCCTGACCGGCGCGTCCCACACGCTCGCGAGCACTAACCCCTCCTCAAGGTAGGCCTGTTGCTGATCACAGACCATGCCATGTGCGATGCCCAGTCGGCGAGTCGAATAGGAGAGCTTTTCAGTCGCAGATCAGTAGTACGTGGATGGCTTGGACGGTGCGGCTGACGCGGCGGGTGGAGGAGCGTGCTCTGCGCATGATGCGCCAGGACTTGAGTCGGGCGAAGGCACGTTCACCGGGGGCTCGGAGTCGAGCGTGGTCGCGGTTGAACTGCTGGTAGTGCTCGGGCTGTTCGCTGTGGTGGTAGTACGGGGTGCGGAAGGTGGCGCCGGCACCCTGGTAGGCGCGGTCTGCCAGCACAAGGATCTGCCGGGTCAGGCAGGCCTGGACGATGCCGTGGGCACGGGCCGAGGTCAGGTCATGTGTGCGGCCGGGTGTCGCGCGGGAGAACCACAGGGGTGTGCCGTCCGGGCGGGCGATGACCTGCACGTTCATGCCGTGCTTCTTGTGTTTCTGCGAGTAGTACGGCTGATCGACGCGGACGCGGTCGGTGGGGATCAGTGTGCCGTCAACGATGACGTGGTCGCCCTCACCGAGGCCGGTGAGGGCTTCGTGGAGACCCGGGGCCCAGGAAGCCAGCACCTCCAGGGCCTCGTCCACGTAGCGCCAGGCGGTGGCCTGCGATATCGCGAACCCGGCGCCGAGCTGGGCGAACGTCTCGTTCTTGCGCAGGTGGACCAGCGTGAGCAGTGCCTGGTCGAAGCAGCCGAGCTTCCGCCAGCGGGTGTTGCGTGCGCGGCGGTGCTCGTACAGCAGCCAGGCAACATGCTCGACGAGCTCATGCGGGACGTCGAGCGTGGCAGGATACGGAACCAACAGGGCCCCTTCGGTCGCCGGTGTGCTGAGTGGAATCACCACGCCAACGACGAGGGGCCCTGCCTCGTCACCACGCCCGCTGACCAGCCCATTTCACCCGCCAGCACAGGATGAAAGAGGTTCACTGACTGTCGTGTTGACGACTCGCCTAGAGGTTGTCCCGTATGGGGTGCGGTTATCCGGTGAAGGCCAGGTTATGGAGTCGGGCGATGCCGAGCATGGCCTGGTGAACGCCGTTGCCCTTGAGCCGGCAGTCCCGCAGGATCTTCCAGTTCTTCAGCCGCGACAGGGCGTGTTCCACACGAGCTCGCGCCCGGCGGTGGACGGCGTTCTCCGCTTCCTGCCGGGGGCTGAGGTGCGTCTGGCCTCGTCGTTTGCGGTGCGGGATGAGCAGGCCGGTTCCCTGGTAGCCGCCGTCGGCGATGGTCGGTGCGCCGCGGCAGGCCCGATCGACGCCGGACTCCGTGAACGCCCGGCAGTCGTTGCGGCTGCCGGGCAACGGCAAGCCGAGCGCCACCACCAGGCGGCTGTTGGCGTCGATGACGACCTGCAGGTTGGTCGAGTATCGACAGTTCTTGCTCGAGGCGGCGATGCTGCGGTCGCGGGTAGGCACCAGGGTGCCGTCCACGATGTAGACAGTGTCCTTGCGCGGCCGACGGGCCGACGAGACGGCCAGCAGAGGAGCCAGGTGATCGAGGATGCGGTCGGCCGCCGACTTCGAGACCCCGAACAACGGCGCCACCTGCCGCAACGTGAGGTTCGTGCGCCAGTACGTCGCCACCAGCAACACCCGGTCCTCCAGCGGCAGCCGCCACGGCCGGCCCCGCTGCACGTCACCACCGCGACGCCGTACCAACACCACCAGCCTGGCGAACTGCACCTCGGTCAGCCCCGAGAACGGCGGCCGGCCTCTGATCCAAGAGGTAGGCGTTGCACAGTGCGCATCTGCCCCCACTGCGCACCCATACCTCCCGGCGCACGGCTTCGGACGGCTTGCTGCCTCCCGAGCCCGTCCCACCTTGACTGGCCATCACACCTGCCTTCCCGACCAGCGTTTCCGGCGTGCAACGCTATGGCCCAACGGCCCCTGACTCGAGTGGACTTGACAAACACCGTCTTTTCGAAACCGTGGTGTGCTGACGCAGGGCCGTGCCGTTTCCAACCATTTGGCACACTCCTTCACGGCGTCAGGTCCGTCACCGGGCCAGGCTGAGCAGGAAGGAGGGCGCGCACGGACGCATCCGAGCGTGCCCTCGACGGCTCTTCAGATCCCTGCCCCTCCGGTGACCAAGCGTGTGGTTGTCCAGTTGTTGCGGACGGTGGAGAGCGCGAAAGTGCCCTTGCACACGGCGTTCTTCAGCTTGGTTCTGACGCCGCCCTTCGTGGCCGCGGCCTTGGTTCCCGCGTACGCCCCGGGCCACAGGTGTCCCGGGGCGCGCCGACGAACCCGAAGGGGGACGAGACGGTCCCCCTCGTAGTCGGCCATAGCGGAAGTGTCTGCGGATCAGGGCCAGTTCGAGGTCGGTGGACACGCGTCGGTGCTCCTGTCCGAGAGGTGCTAGGTTACGCCGACAGGGGAGCGGGGGTCCGGTTCGTGCGGATTCGCTGATGTCTGCATGCACCGTATCTCGCTGGCCGTCACGGCCAGCGAGCCGACTGTCGTTGATACAGGTCCGACCACAAGTGGGGAACGTGGCGCAAGCAGGGTCGCATTCGGCGGCAGGCCAGATGACCGGATACCTCTACCAGTGCGAACTGGCCCTGCTGGAACTCGCCGAGCGCAGCTGGGACGACATCACGGTCGAAGTCCGTATGGAGGTCCTCGACGACATCGAGTTCCTGTACCAGGACAGCAAAGACCCGTTCGTGCTGCTGCAGTCCAAACATCGTGAGCGTGCCGGACGGCTGAGCGAGACGGGCAAGGACTTCTGGCGCTCGGTCGCCTCCTGGATCGACGCACTGACCGTGCTGGGGCGTCTGTCCAACGGGACCATGCCGCTGCTGCGGCTAGCCACCACCCAGGTGGCGGCCGAAGGCACCTTCCTCCACCAGCTCCGCCCCGTCCCCGGGCGCTCCGTCGATGACGCCCTGGCCGGCATGGAGAAGGTCGCGCGGGCGACCGAGCCCGGCAACACCGCGGACGACCGCAAGAAGTTCACCAACCTCACCCCCGCCCAGCGCTACCGGCTGGTCGCCGCCATAGAGATCAACGATGCGTCGCCGCTGATGTCAGACCTCGACTCTAAGCTGGCCCGCGCACTGGGGATCAGGCCTGGCCAGCACACCCGCGCCATCCTCGACGACATCAAGGGGTGGTGGTACGGCATGGCCGTGGAGTTGCTGGACCGCAACCGGAGCCGCGCCTCGGTAACCGCCCAGGAACTGCAGTGCCGCCTGGAAGAGACCCTCGATCGGTTCACGGGGAAGAACCTGCCCATCACCGAGACACTGCGCCGCCTCACCCAGGCCGAGATCACGGCCTACAAGGACGACATGGTCGTCGCCCAGATGCAGTGGATCGGCCTCAAGGACCGCACCATCGCCAGCCACCTGCGCGACTACCACTACGCACGCGCCCAACGCTCCGCATGGCTGCGCGACTTCACGATCACCGAACAGGCCCTCGGCGACTACGAGCGGCTCCTGTGGGACGAGTGGGACCACGTCTTCACCCGCCACACGGACGCAGTCGAAGACGACACTCCCGCCTCCGAACGCAAGGCCGTCGGCAAACGCGTCCTCGACGACTCCATGGACAAGGCCGCCGGCCTCCCCGCCCGCCCCGGCAGCACCACCGAAAGCTGGATCGGACGCGGCACCCTGCACAGCCTCGCCGGCAGGGCCCACAGCGCCGAGGACGATGAGTCGGTCGGCTGGCATCCCGACTATCCCGACCTGTGCCAGAACCACAACGAGCAGCCAGGCCAGCGACCATGACCAACCACCGTGTTCCCGAAGCCCAGGCTTTGCTCAACACAGCCTTCGGCGCCTACCTCCTGGCGACCAGCGTCCACGCTGCGACCAAGAAGGCCAACCGCCCCCTGCCCTGGCCCAGCGCCTTTCTCGTGCTGCCGCTCGTGCTGCCCACCGACACCCGCAACGACCTGCCCACCCAGGCCGTCCACTCGATGTCCGCCTGGCTCACCGAACACCCCCAGCACCAGGCCGCGTTCGCCCCGCGGGCCGCCGCCCTGACCGACTACACCCGCGCCAGCCTGCGCACCGCCGTACGCCACCACGCCCTCGAGGTCACCACGGCAGGACTGCGCTGCCCCCGCCCGCCCAAGGCCGCCTCGCAAGCCCCGAGCGAGGAAGTCGCGGACTGCGCCCGCCGTGCCGGCCTCGTCGGCCGCTGGCTCGCCGTCGTCGAGCCCGCCCTTGCCTACAACCTCCTCGGCGTCCGCCCCTGACCACCTCTGCCCAAGGAGCCTACGAACCACCATGCAGCTACTCGCCCTGGCCCTCTACCACCGAGACGGCCGACCCACCCCCAGGGTCGTGCGGTTTCGTCCCGGGGCGCTCAACATCCTCACCGGCGAGTCCGAAACCGGTAAGTCCGAGATCCTCGACATCGTCGACTACTGCCTGGGCCGCAGCACCCCCAACCTGCCGGACGAACCCATCGACCGGACCGTGGGCTGGTACGCGCTCCTGGTCGCCTTCCGCGACAGCCGCATGCTCCTGGCCCGGCCCCGCCCCGCAGGTGCCTCGACCACCCAGGCCATGATCCGCACCGGAGGCGACACCCTCGACCTGCCCCGCGCCGACGAACTGACCCCGAACTCGAACGTCGCCGCGCTGCGCAGCCAGCTCAGCGCCCGCCTGGGCATCGAGGACTTCCGCTTCCAGCCGCCCACCGGCGCCGCCCGCCAGGCCTTTGACGTCTCCATCGCCCAGGCGGCCCTGCTGTGCTTCCAGAACCAGAACGAGATCGCCGACAAGAAGGCCCTCTTCCACCGCCAGACCGAGAACGGCATCGCCCAGACCCTCAAGGACACCCTGCCCTACTTCCTCGGAGCCGCCGGTCCTGAACAGGCCCTGCGCCGCCACCACCTCAACGAGGCCCAGCGCGCCCAGCGCGCCGCCCAGCGCAAGCTAGACGACGCCCACCGCCACCGCGACGCAGTGGACGCGAGCGGTGTCGCCCTGCTCCGCCTAGCCCAGAGCGAAGGACTCCTGGAGGAAGTCCCCCCGGCCCCCGGCCCCGAGGAGATCCGCGCCCTGCTGGAGCAGGCGCTCACCGCCACGGTCTCCACCGTGGGCCCGGTGGACCTCACAGACCGGCGCCAGGGCCTGATCGACGAGCGACGGCAACTGCGCGAGCAACTGCAGCAGTTCGACGAAGCACTCGCCCTGGTGGACCGCTGGCAAAAGCAGGGAGAGGCCTTCACCGGCGAACTCCACCTGCAACTCGGCCGCCTGCAGACCATCAACCTCCTGGGACCCGAACGCGACTACGACGCCGCTCTGTGCCCGATGTGCACCCGCCCGCTGGAGGAACCGGATGCCTCGGCCGCAGAGATCACCACACTCACCGCGCAGCTTGCCGAAGAACTTGACCAGGCTCAGGGCATCCAGCCGATCCGCGACGAGCACCGTAGATCCCTCGAAGCCGAACGGGCAGCCGTCGTCGAACGCCTCAAGGTCAACGGGGCGCAACTGCGGGAACTGACCGCCAGCGACGAACGCATGCGCAACCTCCAGGACCAGCATGTGCGTATCGCCCGGATCCAGGGCCGCATCGACCAAGCCCTCACCGCCGGCACGGGATCACCCGCCGGCGACATCGGCGAACTGCGCAACAACCTGGTCCTGGCCCAGGAGAACGTCGCCACCCTCCAAGCCCTGATCGACGAGGACGACGTCGCCGCCGAAGCGGAACGTCGGCTCGCCGACATCGCCGTCAACATGACCGACTGGGCCCGGCGCCTGAACCTGGGCCAGGCCGCCTGGGCGGACGAAGTCGCCATCAGCCTCAGCCAGCTCAACGTCGTCGTACGGCGCCCCCAAGGGCGCCTCCCGCTCAACCGCATCGGCAGCGCCAAGAACTGGATCGGCTACCACATGGTCGCCCACCTGGCTCTCCATACGTACTTCCAGCTCCACCACCGTCCCGTCCCCGGCTTCCTCATGCTCGACCAGCCGACCCAGGCCTTCTTCCCCGCCAAGATCAAAGACGCCACCACCGTCCAGGACGCCGACTGGAACACCGTCACCGCCTACTTCGAACTCCTCAAAGACGTCGCCGAACTCAACGAAGGCACTCTGCAGATCATCGTGTGCGACCACGCCGACCTCACCGAAGAGCCCTGGTTCCAGGAAGCCATCGTCGAGAACTGGCGGCCGACCGACGGCCAGCGCCAGGCCCTGATCCCTAACGACTGGCTCGACTGACATCAGGGTGTCCCTGCGCTGACAGGGGCACCCGCCCCCAAGGGTTTCCGGCCCTGCCCACGCCGGATCTGCGCCAAGCCCGAGATTCTTCGTGGTCATGCAATTAAGCGGGCTTGTCGCAGTTCGGCGGATTGCGGATTGGGGTGCGGACGCCTCCGTGGGCTGCGTCGTCGTAGAGGCGCCTGGGCTGGATGTGAGCCATTCCGTCTTGCAGCAAAGGCCGCACTCGGAACGCTGCCGGGCGCGCCACAGGTCTGGGACATCTGGCGCGACGCCGTGACGAGCGGAATCGGCAACGCCTGCGCCGCCCGAGATCCGGTCACAGGGTGAGGCCGGACTGGTGCATCAGGTCCCGCGCCGGCTCGGGGATCGGCGCGGGACCCGCTTGCCCATCATCCGCGGCCTTGGCCGCACGAAGGCATCACATCGCCGACAGCCATCCGTCGAGGCCACAGTGCGTGCCGTCGCGAACGGCAAGACCACGGTTGTCGGGATCGCCCGCTACAGGCAGACAGTGATGCCGAACTGGTGCATCAGGTCGGTGAAGGCTTCCTGGGCGCTCGCGCGCAGGAGATCGTCCTCGTCGGCGGGGGTCACCGTGACAGTCACCGGCTGGATGCGGCGGGGCCGGCGGGCCCGGTCGGGGATGCTCCTGAAGCTGCCGTGTTCGGTGACGACGGGCGTCAGCGGCGCCGGTTCGGCGGTGGCGATGGCCGTCGTCACGGGGATGACGCCGTCCACACCCAGGTGGCGGGCGAGTTCACGGGCGAGAGCGACGGCGTCGCGGCAGGCGGCGCCAGCGACGTCCGCGTCGACCAGGATGCCCGTCGTCTCGGGCTCGGGGCCGTCAGGGTTGCCGCGCCGGGTCGTCCAGGACAGGTTGGCGGCCAGGACCGTGCTGCCGTCGTGGTGCAGCTCTGCATAGACCCCCCGGCCTATGCTCGGGTACAGGGTGCTCAAGACCCAACGGCGCAGTCCAGGCCGCGGGCTGGACACGGTCTCCAGAACCCGCAGCGGGCTGACGACGTCACTGTTGCGCGCCAGGGCCTGGGAGCGGTCGATCGCCGTGGTGCTGACGTAGCCAGCCATCTCCTGGGCCAGAGATGGGGCAGTACGCGGCAGCGGCCGATCAGGCCGGGCGACGGCGATGAACCAGGCCGACGGCTCGGCCTGCTCGGCCAGGACGTTCTCCAGGGCATGGGCGAAGAGCCGGTCGGTTTCCTCCTGGGCGTGCTGGGTGCGGGTGAAGCGGTCACGGTAGGCGCGTTCGATCTGATGCTCGGCCATCCAGGCGGTGTGGTCGTGGTCCCGATAGGGGACGACGGCGGCCTGCTGGTCCTTGTCCTTGGCAGCGGTGCCGTACACGTGGTGCGGGGCCATGGGGCTGGCGGGCACGTCGATGACCAGGAAGCTTGTGGCTCCGTCGACCGAGGACAGAACGGTGAAGGTGACACCGGACAAGTAGGGCTGGACGTGGTTACGGATCCACTGCGCGTACTGCTGGGCGTTGACCTCGCCCGAGCCGATGCCGACGGGCTTCGTGTCCTGGTCCGTGACGCCGTAGATGAGCAGGCCGCCGCGGGTGTTGGCCATCGCGGCGACATCCTTGGCCAGTTCGTTCCAGCGGCCCTCCCGCGGCGGCTGGGGCAGCATCTCTTTCCAGTCCAGATCGTCGGACTCGGCGAGGTGGGACTCAGCGGCCTCCTTGATCATGTCGAAGGTGAGCGGGCCAGGCGGGGCACCGAGGTGCTCGTGCAGTCGCGTCCAGGAACGGGCCATGGACGAAACCCTACGGGGCCGCACTGACACCGGGCGGCGCCCGATCCGGCCGTCACCGCCGTGGCGCGGACGCCCGCTGACTCGTTCCGCCAGCTGCACCAGTCAGCCGGACTGATGCGTCTGCGCCTGCCCGGGTGCCGTCGCCGCCCGGGCAGAGCCAGCCGTCGACGGACCCTTTCGTGCACAGGGTCACACCTGTAAAGGAGAGAAAATCGAAATCTGTAAACAGAATATCCGCACAAAAAACCCGTCTGTCCGATTCCATCAGCAGCCGAAGTAAGTTTCCTGGCGGATAGTCGTATGCGCGGCGAGCGCGGCCAGGAATACCGCCTGCTGGCACCCCGATCCGGACCGGTTCAGCATGACAATCTCTGCCGACGCCCACCGCCCTGACAGACCTTCCGTGCAGCTTCAGGCGGTGTTGACCACAGCTCTCCGCATACCGACCATGACCTACGGAGCGTGGAGACGAGGGGGCTCTGTGGCGCGGTTTCGGCGGGGTGTGTCTGTTCTCGGAGCCGTGGGCGTCGTCTGTGGCCTTGCCCTTGCGGCCTCCCTTCCGGCCGTGTTGCAAGCCGTTGGAGTCACCGCACGCTGGGCAGTTGTGATGGGTGTGGGCTGCGCCGCGCTTGCCGGCGTGTTCATCGAGCCCGCGCGAAGCCGCCGCGACCGTGCCGCAGTCGACCGGCAGTCCATGCTGGAAGGGTGCGTCACCCTGGCCGGAGAGAAGGAACTCCCACGGGTAAAGGAGATAGCCGACCCCACCGTCCTGGGCGTCCGGCCTGCCTGGCAGGTGCCTCTGCGCGCCGGTTCACCCCCCTACGTGCGCCGCAACGTCCACGAGGGGCTGGTCGCGCTCCTGCACGCAGGGAGCTTCGTCCTGCTCATCGGTGACGGGCTGTCCGGAAGGACACGCACCGCCTACGAAGCCGTGCGTGCATCCGTGCCCGACCACCTGCTTCTCGCACCCACCTCCACCGCAGGCCTGAGAGCAGCTGTCGACTACGCCAGCGGATCGACGAAATGCGTTCTCTGGCTGGACGAACTGGACCAGTTCCTCGTACCTGACGGCCTGACATCCAACGACGTCCGGAACTTCCTCTCCGGCCACCGTCACAGCATCATCGCCACCCTGCGAAGCAGCGACTACATCCGCCTGGCCACCGGCAACGCGGCAGACGTTCGCGAGGCCAGACGAGTCATCCGAAGTGCCAAGCCGGTGCGACTCAAATGGAAGTTGACTCCGGAAGAGATCCGCAGAGCCACACAATTAACCAGTGACGAGAGGATCAAAGAAGCGCTCGAATCCACAAGACGTTTCGGGTTCGCGGAATATATCGGAGCCAGCGTCCCGCTCTTCATCCGCTGGTGGGATTCGATAGACACCGGACCGAACTCACGCGGTGCCTCGCTCGTGAGAGCGGCAGTGGACTGCCGCCGCCTGGGACTGACCCGGCTCCTCGACCACGAGATGCTCCAGGAGCTGCACGAAATCTATCTTGCCGATCGCCCTCGGCTACGCCACGAACCCGAAGCCGAAGCCTGGGCATGGGCTTTCCAACAGATGGAAGGAACCACCTCGCTGCTTTTCCCCGACGGCGAGACGCAGAGCAACTCGCCTGTCGACGTCTTTCCCCACCTGATTTCCGCGACCGACAGGGAAGAGCAAAACGACACGGGCGGATTCAGACGCCCCATCATTCACGAAGAAATCTGTACCCGTGTCATAGAGCGAAGCACCGCCGACGAGGCCGAACTCATCGCCTCCCGCGCCCACGAGTACGGACTTTACGCCATCGTGCGCCGTGCCCACCGGCACGCCATCGACCGGTACACGCAGCAGCACGGTGCCCAGGACGCCAGAACCATGTCCGCCCAGTACTCCTTCGCGCAGTGGCTGCACATCATCGGAGATTTCGAGGAAGCCGGACGAATCGGTCGCTATGTTCTGGACCTGCAATCCAGTGAATTTGGAGGCGAGGACCCACGGACACTGGCCACCCGCCATCTGATGGCTCAAGCACTGTTCGAAGCAGGGCAGCGAGATGCCGGTGTCGCGGAGTGCGAAGCAGTGCTTCTGTCACGGAGGAGGATCTTCGGAGAGAGCGCTCCGGAAACCCTAGAGAGCAGAATCGCCTTGCACATGATGCAAGAGCAGCCGTGACGGTTGCCCCCTGCCCAGAACAGCCAGGCCCAGAAGCTCCCACGTGATCCCACCGTGTCGGGTTGCGGTAGCCGACCGAGCAGGGCCACCGTTCGCCCCGCACACAGGGCAGACCGGCCTGCCCGCTACGGAGTTTCAGTAGCGCTATAGCCGTTGAGGGAAGCAGGAAGCCAGCTCGACGATCTTGGGGTCGGGCCCGTGGCCCGGGCCGTGCCGGAGCCGACTGCTGCGCCCGCCGCCGAGAAGCGAAAAACACCTCCAGGCGCGGCCCACCGCGGCGACGGGCGATCCGGGCGTAGCGAACATCGAGCACGCTACTCATCCTCACACCAGGCCACCCGTGAAAGCAGCACCCTGGTATCTGTTTCGCCGCCCAGAAAGATCCTTTCTGTAGGCGTGTCCCCCGAAGCTGCCGCAGTTTCGAAGGCGTCAGCCCGCGCCAGCATCTTCGAATCCACGGTTTGCCCGCATGGTTGTCTGTCAGCTTCCGTAAGCGTCATCGATGGCTCCAGCGTTGATCAGCGCCACACGCAATGCCTCACGCTCGGGGGTCTTCTCGGTGGGTGCCGCAGCATAGAGGTCGGCAGCGAGGCGGACGGTCCTGGTCCGCCGGTAGCCCTCGACCGGCCCGTGGTCGAGGGCAGCGGCAGCGATGAACTGGGCGCCAGGAGAAGCGGGAGTACGACCGGCGCGCTTGACCATGTAGTCGGCGTCTTCCAAGTCAGACTGCTGGATGAGAGTGGCGACGGTGAGCTCCAGCCACAGGTCCTGGTCAAAACCAGCGGCGAACGCGAAATGCCCGACCCCGCGCAAGGCGGCAGCCGGGAGTCCGGCATCCAGGGCAGCACGCCACAGACCAGCGGCCCGCTCGGCCACCTTGCCGTTCTCCGCATGGACGGTATAGGTGGCGAGCTGGGACAGCATCGCGGATACGGCCACCTCGCCGCCGGGACAGCCAGCGAGTCCGGCCAGGAACTCCCCGGCAGGGCCGAGGGGTTTGGCATCGTCCAGCAGCGTAAGCAAGACCCGGTAGTGGGAGCCTTCGGCGTCCGGCTCACACAGGACACGCCACAGACCGGTGCGGTCCAGCCGGGCCAGCAACGCCACGTCGGGCTTGCCGTGAGCCAGCCAGACACGCGCAGGGCGCCATGCCGGCTCCAAAGGCAGGAGCGTATCGACGTGGCCGGCCGCCCAGACCGGGTCGCAGCGGTGGAGCTGGGTGAGGCAGAACCCGATGACCGCGAGCGCCTGATCGTCCGGCTCGGCACCCAGCAGCGCCTCCAGCACCGCTGTCAGCTCCTGAGGCAGACCGCCCGCAGTGCGCACCGCAGACTGGACGCCCCAGGCGGTCAGGGACAGTAGGGCGCTGCCGCCGAGCTCCGTCGTGGCCACGCCGAGCGGGAAGGGGGTGCCCAGCCGCGGGGTGCTCCAGCCGGTGACCAGATCCCGCAGCCACGCCACGGCATCCACTTCCGCGGCCGCCCCCAGGGATGCGCCACTGTCCCAGGCGCGGTGCAAAAGGTTGGAGATGACCAGCTGCAACGGCACCGCCTGCGGCCCGGCAGCCTCCGGCGGGCGGATCGCGAAGGCGGCCTCGGCGAGTGCCCCCAGCACCCCGGGATCCAGCAGGCCCTTACCCGCGGCATGGTGAAGGGCGTTGAAGTAGGCGGCCTGAAGGACCGGGCGCGCGGCGGCCGCCGCAACCGCGGCAGGATCCGCAGCCCAGGCCTCCAGGTCCTGGGCCACGAGCTCGCCCAGCAGTCCAGCACGATCCCCGTCAGCGTCACCATCGTCTTCGCTACCGGGAGCGGCAGCGAGCGCGGCGACAGCCGCAACCACCCCCTCCGCCTGGACCCGCGCGCTGAAGACCTCCACGCACAGCCCTCCGCAGGCCTCCACCCACGAGGTGGTCTTCACAGCGGGCTCAGGCCTGCCAGGGGGAGGCCCGTACTTCTCCTCCAGCAGCACCAGGACCGGCTCCCACACTCTGAGCACGGGCTCGGGCAGCACCGGGGACAGCCCTCGCACGATGCGCCACGACCGTGGCACCGGCCCGGGAAAGGCATCGGCCCACGCACGCACCTGCGCCGCAGCAGGCGGTGCGCCCAAGCCTTCTCCCAGAGCCGCCTCCATCTGCGCCCGCAGCTCATGCGGACAGTGAGCCTCCAGCAGGGCGAGGAAGTCGGCCAAGTCCGCGTTCGGCCATGTTCCACCACCCACCTCCCGCGCGACGTCGACAGCCGCCTGCCACCATCCGGCCGCAGCCTCGGCACGCTGGCTGTCGTGGGGCCAGGACTCGGTCAGATGCACAGCCACCAGCCGTGCCCGGTGCTCGCCGGCAGGCAGCTTGCTGTACACACCCCGAAGCCGCTGTACGACCGGCACGCCGAGCCGCGCCTCGGCCAGGGCGAGATCGAGCACAGCCCGCATCAGCGTCACGACGATGGCACGCGGCGGGTCAGCCACTGTGATCGTGCCGAGTTCGTTCACGAGCTCAACCTGCAGACCCGCGTTCTCGTCCTTGAGATGGTCGTCGAGGACACCGGCAAGCGCGGAACGAATGATCACGCCGAGCCGGTCCTTGCCGGTGCGCAGCCGCCCTTCGGGGTGTGCCGTGCCGACGAGCTCGCCCAGCACCTGTCCGCTCTCCCACGACTCCTGCGCAGTGAACGTACGAGACCGCAGGACATCCTCGAGCACGGCAACCCACTGCCCCGTCCGCTCGGCAACGGGAACATCCCTGGCCCAGTACGCGGCACGCACCAAAACAAACCGTTCCGGCTGCTCCCGCACCAACCCGGCCAGCAAAGCACACGCCGCCATGCCCGCCTCGCTGACCAACCCAACCGCCTGCGACAGCGCCCCAAGACCCTGGACACAGACCACGTCCAGGTTCTCCTCCACCCAGGAACACACCCGCTCCGGCTCATCAGCCAGCAGCCGCCGCAGATACGACACAGCCGGCCAGCGCTGCTCCTCGGGCAGCAGCCGCGGCAGCGGCAGCAGATCGAGCCACCGCCCACTCACAGCAGCCTGGAAGAAATACACCCCAGCCCGCGGGTCGGTCATCCGCGCAACCTCGTCCGCGTCCTGCTGCACCGGCGTATCCAGCCTGGCCAGCTCCCGCAACCGCTCCGCCCGCTCAGGCAAACCAAGAAACAGCTGCTCCATGGCAGCGGTGACATCCCCGAACTGATGGCGCGCCTCGTCCGCCCCGCTGCCGGAGCCGTGCAGCACGCCGGAAGCAGCGCTGTAGAAGGCACTCCAACTGCGGGCCGCCTCTGTCTCAGCGAGCCCCATCTCCTGCCGGGTCTGCTCCAGCACCAGACGGCCGATCTGCCGCGTGCGAAACCCGCCACGGTTCGCCTGCTCGGCACGCAACTGATCGACCGCGCCGACGAGGACACCCAGATCCCCGGCTCCCACCTCGCCGCGATGCCGCCAGGCATCCGCCACAACCCCAGCCGCCCTGGAGACAGCCTCGGTCGCGCTGCGCACCCCAGGGAAATCCTCGCCCGCGATCTTCAGAACACTGTCCAGCGCACCACGCAGACACGACTGCGCCACCTCATAAGGAGCCTGAAAGACACTGGGAGCGTTCATGATCTGGGCCGCGTCCAACAACAGGCTCAACGCCCTCTGCCCATGAGCACCTTGAGCCTGAAGGGCCGACACGAGCTCCGAACCCACCACGCACACTGCCGACACCAACTCGGGCCGCGCGCGCTACCAAGGGGAAGACTGGACATCGGCCCACCGTAGTCGCCCAGATCAGGCAAGCGTCGTCCTGCAGCCACAGCCGACACCAAAGGCAGACAGAACCCGAGCACTGGCCCGCACGAGAGAGCCGAGCACGGCGATCTGTCCACACCTCGCGAGACGAGGCCTGGAGACCGCCGCAGACTCCGCTCCGGGCCACCGGAGCCCACGAGCAACACACCGGCCGCGCCAGCGGCCCCCACAGACGCGCCGCAAGAACAAGCCGAGCACCAGCGGATGGGATCCCCCCGAACCCACCACCCCAAGCGCCGGCAGGCGCCCCACCCCCGAGCACCCATCAGACAGACCAAGCCCAACACCCTGTCATGCCACCAAGAATGACACCCCACCACAATGACAAACCAACACAACCGGAGCGCGCCAGCGCTCCGAACAACACACACCACCAAACCAACAAGGCCGCGCCAGCGGCCTAAACAAACAACAGAAGACTATTTTGCCGCCAGGCAAAATACATAAAACCAAAATCCATTCACCACCCACAACCTAGAATTTGCCGCCAGGCAAATTCACGCACAATCAAAGGGCCGCGCCAGCGGCCCGGCATAAACCACAGAGAATTCGCCGCCAGGCGAATTCCGGGGCGTTAGGAATTCCGCCAGGAATTCCATTAGGGGCATTTATGCCCCTCCG
>NZ_JBIBWH010000021.1:0-104599 GCF_043081205.1 Streptomyces sp. NPDC014889 | reverse complement strand
CGGTAGAACTCGTCCACGTCCCAGGCGTCCCACATGTTCGGGAAGTCGGGGTGGAGTTGGAGGAGGTTCGCGGCCCGGCCCTCGGCGATGGTCTCGCGGTCGGCCTCGATGTCGTAGGCCGAGACGACGAGCCCTCGGGCGTCGATCACGATCCGCAGCAGGCCGTTGTCCAGGACGAATCCGCCGCCCGCGCGGGACCTGAGCTCCGTGTGGCCCTCGGTGACCGGGGTGGCCGCGCCGCCGGCCGGGACACCCGCCCGCGGGTGCGGGGCCGCGTTGAAGACCAGCGGTACGCCGCACTCGCCCGCGAGCGCGTGCTGGGCGGACTCGATGATCTCGTTCAGCTCTCCGGCGATCCGCTGGTAGGTGGCGCGGGCCTCGCGGTGCACCCAGGCGATGGACGAGCCGGGAAGGATGTCGTGGAACTGGTGCAGCAGCACCGTCTTCCAGATCCGGTCCAACTCCTCGTACGGGTAGGCGAATCCGGTACGCACGGCGGCGGTCGCCGCCCACAGCTCCGCCTCGCGCAGCAGGTGTTCGCTGCGCCGGTTGCCCTGCTTGGTCCCCGCCTGACTGGTGAGCGTGGCCCGGTGCAGCTCCAAGTACAACTCGCCCACCCAGACGGGTGGTTCGGGGTATTCGGCCTCGGCCTTGTCGAAGAAGGCCCGCGGGGTCTCCCACACGACCTGTGCCGAGCCTTCGAGGTCGCGCAGCCGGGCCGCCTTGGCGATCATCTCCCGGGTGGTGCCGCCGCCCCCGTCACCCCAGCCGGTAGGGGCCAGGGAATGCCGGGCGAGGCCCTTGTCCTTGAAGTTGCGTGCCGCGTGAGCGATCTCGCTGCCCTTCATGGAACAGTTGTAGGTGTCGACGGGCGGGAAGTGGGTGAAGATGCGGGTGCCGTCGATGCCCTCCCACCAGAAGGTGTGGTGCGGGAACTTGTTCGTCTGCGACCAGGAGATCTTCTGCGTCAGCAGCCGCGTCGAGCCCGCCGCCCTGATGATCTGCGGCAGCCCCGCAGCGAAGCCGAAGGTGTCCGGCAGCCACGCCTCATCGTTCTCGATACCGAACTCGTCGAGGAAGAACCGCTTGCCGTGCACGAACTGCCGCGCCATCGCCTCCGAACCAGGCATGTTCGTGTCGGACTCCACCCACATACCGCCCGCCGGCACGAACCTCCCCTCCGCCACCGCCTTCTTCACCCCCACCCACACCTCGGGCCGATACTCCTTCACCCACGCCCACTGCTGCGCCTGGGACATGGCGAAGACGAACTCCGGCTCGTCCTCCAGCAGCGCGGTCATGTTGGACGTCGTACGGGCCACCTTCCGCACGGTCTCCCGCAGCGGCCACAGCCACGCCGAGTCGATGTGCGCGTGCCCGACCGCACTGATCCGGTGCGCTGAGGCGGCGGCCGGCGCGGCCAGCACCTCGGCAAGCCGGGCACGGACCCGCCCGGCGCTTCCGTTCACGTCCTGGAGGTCGAGCGCGTCGAGAGCCCGGTCCACCGCGCGCACGATCTCGTAACGGCGCTGCGAGTCGGCCGGCAGCTCGGCCATCAGCTCGCCCAGCACCTCCAGATCGATGACCAACTGCCACACGGTCTCGTCGAAGATCGCGAGGTCCATGCGGGTGAGGGTGTATTGCGGCTCGCTGCCCGCGGTCTCCGGGTCGCCGAGCTGCGTGGGCAGGAAGGGGTGGTAGTCGAGGATGACGGGGTTTGAGGCGGCCTCGACGTGCAGCCGCACCTCCTCGCCGCCTGCGACGGGGGCGCCGATGCGGACCCACTGGTTCCGCGGGTTGAGTCCCTTCACGGGGGTGCCGTCGGGTCGGTAGACCAGGCCCTCGCACTGGAAGCCGGGCATGTTCTCGTCGAAGCCGAGGTCGAGGAGGGCCTCGACGGTTCTCCCGGCCCATGCCTGGGGCACGGTGCCGGTCACCCGGAACCAGCTGGTGCCCCATGGAGCACCCCACCGGGTGCCCAGCCCGATCGGCTCCGGCTCGGCAGTCAGTCCCTCGGCGACCGGCACGGGCTCGCCGGGCGCGTGCCAGACCGCGACCTCCAGCGGGACGGACTCGGGATACACGGCGGGACGGACGCGCTCGTCGAGCACCCGCCGGAGGCGGGCCTCGACCAGGCCGCTGTCGTCATGCATGGGGGATGCTCCGTAGGTCGTACGTCAGCGGGTGGTTACCAGGGGTGGGTGACGGTCGCGGGGGCCGACGAGGTGTACAGCTCGCCCACCGCGCGTACTTCGAACCGTACGGCGCGCTCTCCGGGTTCGGGAGTCAGGCCGCCGACGAAGTAGGCCCGCTGGCAGGTGCCGCCCAGGAAGCGGCGGGTGCCGTCGGGCAGCACACGGTGCAGGGTGTAATGGCGCACCGTGCCGGGTGCCGGGTGGTTCCAGGCCAGACGCAGGTCGCCGCCCGAGGCGGCGATGATCCGCAGGCCGGCCGGGGCGGCCGGGGTGTCGGCGCGGTCATGGACCGCGAGGCCGCCGAGCCGCCAGCGCACCGGGCCGCCGTCGGTGGCGGTGAGCCGGACACCGATCGCGTGCACGGTCCCGGACAGGCCGGTGAGCCGGACGGCCGAGGTCCGCCAGCCGTCCCCGGTACCGGTCGGCACGGGCAGGTACGTGTACGGCGGCGCGGCTCCGGCGGCGTCCGGCTCGGCGCTCGCCACGGCGAGCTCGCCTGGGGCTGCTGTTCCAGGTGGCGGAGGATGTCGCCGACGAGTGCGCGGTCTACCGCAGATGGTGGGCCGAGCACCGGGTGGACGGCGTCCTGGTGGTGGACCCGCGCACCGACGATCCGCGCCCGGACCTGCTCGACGAACTCGGCCTGCCCGCCGTGGTGATCGGGGGCGCGCCGGACGAACGGCACCCCGGGCTGTCCACGGTGTGGGCGGACGACGCGGGCGCGATGGCCTCGGTGGTGGACGAACTGTACAGGCTCGGCCACCGACGGATCGTGCACATCGCCGGCCTGGCCGGTCTGGCCCACACCGAACGCCGGATCCGGACCCTGCGCGCAGAGGCGCAGCGCCGCGGGCTGACCGGGGTGGAGTCGATCACCACCGACTACTCGGACGCGGAGGGCGCCGCCGTCACCCGCCGGGTCCTCGGCTCCGAGGCTCCCTCGACGGCCCTGATCTACGACAACGACGTGATGGCCCTCGCGGGCGTCGCCACCGCCACTGAACTCGGCTTCTCCGTACCGGCGGACGTGTCCGTGGTGGCCTGGGAGGACTCGGCCCTGTGCCGGATGGTCAAGCCCTGGCTGTCGGCGCTGTCCCGGGACAGCATGGAGTTCGGCCGCACGGCGGCACGCGAGCTGACCGCTCTGCTCGACGGCGGCCCGGCACGCACGGTCCGGGTGCCTGTGCCTGGGCTGATCGAACGGGAGAGCACAGGGGCTGCGCGGCGCGCGTGACCCTCACGGGCCCACGCACCCCGGAACGCGCGCCAGCACGCCCGGGGACCTGTACGTGACCGTGTGCGTCGCCGACTGATCCGGCGCTCCGCTCGGTCCGCAGCGCCTGCTCGGGCGCCCCCTCCGGCTTGTCGGCCTGCTCGGCGCCCGGTCAGCTCGTTGCCGTCAATGCCGCGCGCGCGGAGGTGAGGATCTCCTCGGAGAGCGGGGAGCCCTTGGTGGCCCGGGCCAGGATCAGCGCGCCGAGCATGGTGCACAGCCGAGCGATGCCGTCCTGGTCCTCGGCGGCGAGCCATTCGGCGAAGGCACCCACTCCCTCGGTGTAGACGCGGCGGGCTTCGGGATCTCCGGGTTCGCGCGCCATGTCGCCGGCGAGTGCGGCGGCGGCACACCCTTCTGCCGAGCTGTCACGGTGCTCGACGGAGAGGTAGGTGTCGGTGAACGCCTGCTGCGCGGTGGCGCGCTCCCCAGCGTGCTGCTCGAGCATGTCTTCGCGCAGCCGGGCGAGTTCGCCGAACGCGTGGGCGGTGGCTTCGTCGATGAGCGCCTCTTTGGAGGCGAACTGCTTGTAGAAGCCCCCGTGGGTCAGGCCGGCCGCCTTCATGAGGTCGGCGACGCTGACCTGGGTGCCCTGCTCCCGGAACAGCCGGGACGCGGTTTCCACGACCCGCCGTCGGTTCTCCTGCGCCTGCGCCTGCGATACGCGGCCCATCAGCCACCACCTCCCCAGTCGGATGCCGTTTGACATCTATCCTAGGTCCCGGTTTAGATTTTATGCGTAATCTAATTTGCACGGGGCCGCCTGACCCCCGTCACACAGGGAGCGCACATGGAACTCAAGAACGCGGTCGCCGTGGTCACCGGCGCCAACCGGGGACTCGGGCGGCATCTGGCCGCTCAGCTCGTGGAGCGCGGAGCGAAGGTGTACGCGGCGGCCCGCCGCCCCGAGACGGTGGACCTGCCGGGAGTCATCCCGCTGCGGCTGGACGTGACCGACGAGGAATTGGTCCGAACTGCCGCCGGCGTCGCCTCCGATACGACGCTGCTGGTGAACAACGCGGGCATCTCCACCACCACGCCGCTCATAGCGGGCAGTCCGGGCGCGGTGCGTCTGGAGATGGAGACGAACTTCTTCGGTCCGCTCGCCGTCACGCGAGCCTTCGCCCCGGTCATCGAGGGCAACGGCGGTGGCGCCGTGCTCAATGTCCTGTCCGTGCTGTCCTGGCTTCACCCGGCCGGGCTGGGGGCCTACGCGGCGGCGAAGGCCGCGGCGTGGGCGCTGACCGGTGCGGCCCGGGAGGAACTCGCTGCCCGCGGCATCGCCGTCTCGGCGCTGCACGTCGGATACATGGACACGGACATGGCCGCCGGTGTCCCCGCCGACCAGAAGGTCGACCCCGCCGACGTCGCCGTCCAGGCCCTGCACGGCATCGAGACGGGTCTGCCCGAGATCCTCGCCGACGACACCACCCGATACGTCAAGCAGGGCCTGGCCGCCACGCCGAACGCGGCCTGAGGCGTACTCCCACCGCGCCTGGGGAGAGTTCACCCCACTTGACCACATTGAGTGCACAACCCGTATCGCGAAGTCCACCCAGCGACATCCGCGGCGGGGGACCGCCCCCGCCGCGGATGGGTCGCTCAGCCGTCGCCGCCGGGTGGGAGAGTGACCGGGCCGGGCCAGGCGAAGGCGTTGGTGAAGAGGCGCACCTCCGGGTCCTTGGTCCGGTAGTAGCCCACCGTGTCGTAGGCGGTGATGGCGAAGTCCAGCCTGCCGTCGCCGTTGAAGTCCGCGACGGCGATGCGGGCGGTGGACTCGGTGCTCACCTGCTGCTCGATGAGCGTGTTCCCCTGAGCGTCGAGCTTGTAGTACCAGACGCCCTGCGCCGGAGCGGGCCCCCGCATGCCGATCAGGAACTCGTCGTCCCCGTCGTTGTCGAAGTCCGCCACGACCACGTGATGCCCTACGGCGTCGTACTGGGCGCTGGGACGGGGAAAGACCTTCAGCACCTTGCGCCGCCACGGCTTGGCGAACGGCGAGGCGGTGCCGTTGGGCCGCACGTATGCCGCGACGGTGTTCCCGTGGAACGGCTCCAGCGTGACGATCACCGCGCAGGACCGCCCGCCGATCCGCCCGACCGCGAGGTTGCCGCTGCCCTGGAAGTAACGGCCCAGCTCCGGCGACTTCTGCGGCGGCACGCCCGTACCGAGCGTGACGTGCTGCCAGGGGCTGCCCGGCGCGGCGCCGGGACCCGGGCCCAGCCAGCTGATCCCCTCACCGCCGGCCAGCAGGAACGACTCCCTGTCCGGTCGCGGGGTGCCTGGGAAGCGGGCCGACACCACACCGTGCACCACGGTGAAGTGCGAGGTGTCCACGGCCCTGCCCGGCCACACCTCGGCGGTCAGCACGTCGTCGGGGAGGTCGTACAGCATGACGTGCACGGGGGAGTGGACGCCGGCTTCGCCGCCCTGCGGCCCGACTACCGGGAAGGCGGCCAGCTGCAGACGCCGGTCGGTGGTGAAGTGGCCCAGCCGTAATCGGTGGGTGGCGACCAGGTCGGACACGTGCCGGCGGGGCCACGGCGCGTCCCACCTGCCGGCGCCGGGGTTCTGCAGCCAGGAGATCTTGCCGTCCTGCGGGCCGCAGTTGAACATGCAGTTGCCGTAGTCGTGGCTGAGGACCAGGTCCGGTAAACCGTCACCGGTGAGGTCCGCGGCGTCCAGGGCGACGGGCTTGCGGTCGGTCAGGGACACGATGGTTCGCTTCGTCCAGGACGGGTTCTGGTACCAGACGACCTCGCCCCGGCTGAGACCGGAGGCGACCAGGTCGGGGCGGCCGTCGCCGTCGATGTCGACGGCCTGGAGGAAGTAGCCGTCACGGGGGTCGGCGTCGATGACCGACTCGGTGAACTTCGGCGTGGCGTGGATGGTCACCGCCCCAGCTCCTTCTTCAGGTACTCGCGGGCCAGCTTGGCGTAGTACAGCGGTGGTCGCGGGCCGTGCGGGTTCTGCTCGGCCTCGACGACCAGCCAGCCCTTGTACTGCTTGGACTCCAGGGCGGTCAGGATGGCGGGGAAGGGGACTGCGCCGGTCCGGTCGCCGGGGACCGTGAAGATGCCCGCCCTGACGAACTCCTCGAAGCTGGCCGAGGCCAGCCCGGGCCTGTCGCGCACCGCGGTGCGGATGTTCTTCAGGTGCACGTGCCGGATACGGCCGGCATGCGCGTTGATCACCGCCACCGGGTCGCCGCCGGCCCAGTACAGGTGGCCGGTGTCCAGCAGCAGATGGACGTACTCGGCGTCGGTACGCCGCATGAGCGTGTCCACCTCGGCCTGGGTCTGCACCCCGGTGCCCATGTGGGGGTGGTAGACCAGCTGGAAGTGCCGCTCCTTGGCGAGCCTGCCGATCTCGTCGAGCCCTTCGGTCAGCGCCTTCCAGTGGTCCTCGGTGAACACGGGCTTGGAGTCGCCGAGGCTGATGGGCATGAGGTGGACGGAGTTGCCGAACTCGGCCACCCCGATGCTCCGGGTCTTCACCGTGCCCTTGATCGCGTCGAGGAAGTCCATCCGCTCCTCGAAGGCCGCGATCGTCCGCCCGCGCATGCCGGGCACGGTGAAGAACGTGCTCACCCACGGCTCGGTGACGCTGAGTTCGCGCAGCGCGAGCGCCGCGTTCAGCGCGTCCACGTCGGTGGGGAACTTGTGGCCGATGCTGCACCCTTCGAAGCCCGCCAGCTTGATCTCGCTGACGCACTGCTCGAAGGGGATGTCATCGCCCAGCAGCGGGAAGTCGTCGTTGGTCCAGCAGGTCGGTGTGATGCCGAGGTGAGTCTCGGCCAGCCTGATCGGTGTCATGGTCGTTCCTCCTCGACGCCTTCAAGAGCTCGGCAGGATGGTCTTGATCTTCTCGACCGCCTGCAGCGCCATGGCGACGCTGGTCAGCGTGGGGTTGGCGGCGTTGCCGAACGGGTGCAGGCCGTTGCCGCCGAGGAAGAGGTTCTTGACCTTCCACACCTGCGAGTCGGGGTCGACGACGCTTGTCTTCTCGTCCTTGCCCATCCGCGTGGTGCCCGCGATGTGCAGCGGCAGGCCCGGGGTGAGGAACTGCGGCTCGGATCCGGGCATGAAGCCGCCGAGCTGGGCAGCGACCCGCATCATGTGGTCCATCATCTTGCCGCAGTCGGCCCGCTCCTCCTTGGTGAGCTCGAAGTGGAACGTCGGCTGGGGCATGCCGAAGGTGTCCTTGATGTGGTTGCTGAACGTCACGCGGTTGCTGCGACGCGGCCGGGACATCCCGAACCACCTCAGGTCGACGATGAGCCGGCTGTCGATGTTGGGCGGCACCTCGCCGTAGCTGAAGGCGTCGCGGTGGATCTGACAGTGCCAGGGCTGCCCCGGCACGGCCGGGATCCACAGGTTCGGCTCCAGTTCGCCCTTCGGGAACGGTACGGGGTCCGCGCCCGGGGTCTTCTCCTCCTGCTTCTGCTTCTGCTTCTCGATGTACTCCTTCACCCGCGTCTGGGCGTCGGGGTACTTGCCCAGCAGGTTGACGACGTCGTCGAGGATGGACTGCTTGAGCACGGTCTGGCAGAACGCCATCGGCTGCTCGGTCAGGTAGCGGCCGAGCGACTCCGTCTGCAGGCCCGAGGCGAACAGCAGCTGTGGGGTGAGTACCGGGTTACAGGCGACGACGTACACCTCGGCGTTGATCGTCACCTTCTCGTCGAGGTCGCGGAGGTTGCGGACCTTCACCCCGGTCACGCGCTGCCGGCCGTTGCCCTCGTCGGTGAGCTCCAGCCTCGTGCACTGGTGCTCGGGCAGCAGCCGGAAGGAGCCCTGGGTGGGCGTGTGGCGCGGGTCGGCGAGCGGGCCGAGCACGGTGTCCGCGGCGCTCCAGTGCACGGCGTCGGACTTCGCCCGGTCGGGGCGCGCGCTGACCGCGAGCGGCAGTTCCTTCACGTCGGTGAATTGGGCGCGGTGCAGCACCTCACGGACCAGGAGGTGGCGTGCGGAGGAGGCGAAGACCGTCTCGGACCTGTGCAGGAGCCCGGCCGCCTCCTTGTAGAGCTTGTCCATCGCGGTCGCTTCGATGGGGTAGGCCTCACCGTTGTACGTGCGTTCCAGGGTGGCGTGGAACTC
Source organism: Streptomyces sp. NPDC014889 (assembly GCF_043081205.1). Taxonomy (NCBI): domain Bacteria; kingdom Bacillati; phylum Actinomycetota; class Actinomycetes; order Kitasatosporales; family Streptomycetaceae; genus Streptomyces; species Streptomyces sp. NPDC014889. The sequence continues at coordinate 96,032 of NZ_JBIBWH010000021.1, read as the reverse complement.
CGGCACGGCGCAGGTCCAGTGGGTCGCCATGCCGCCGACGGCGTACGTGGCCGCGGACGCGCCGAGGTTGTCGCGCTTCTTCTGCTCGGGGTTCTGGTTGTTGAGGACGAATCCCGGCCACTCCTCGGGGTTGTACGAGAAGGAGGACGGGTCGAGGGTGACCACGGGGGAGTCGTCCATCGCGATGGACAGCGGATGCAGATGCCCGCGGATGACCGACGCGAACAGGTCCACGTTCTTCTGGTACAGGAAGCTGTTCTTGAGGTGCTCTCCGTAGTTCCCGGAGAGTTGCGCACCGGCGTCGATCATCAGGACATGGTGTCCCGCGTCCACCAGCTTCCGCGCGAACGTGGCCCCGACCGGACCGCTTCCGACGATGAGAACGTCGACGTCGTACTTGCTCATGCCGTTGCCTCTCTTTCCTCCGGCGTGATTGCCGGAAATCGATAGCGGCGGGAAATGCCGCGGTTCTCTCCATTGAGGAGCCGACCGGGAATTCCGTAAATAGTTGGGCGTCACGTTCCCCTGAAGGCGTTACTTCTGTGATGAGCTGACAAATATTCCGTGCGCCCCGAAATGTGAATTCCATGCGCCGGAGCATGGGTATCGTGCGCTGTCGCATGCTCCGCCGCGCACCGGAAAAGGACGGTGGGAAAATGGAAATGGCTGTACACCCCGACTCGAAAAGCCGGGGTGTACAGCCATTTATCTGTTGTAGGGGATTACCTCTCCTGAACGACCCTCAATTCCTTGATTCCCGGCCGCTTCCCGTCGTCACCGGGATCCGTCGCCCGCACCTCCACCCGCACGAAGCGGGCGGTGACGCCGGGCGTCACCTCGCGCCAGTTCTCGCCGTCGACGGAGGCGAGCAGCCGGTGCGAGGCCGGCCGGACGTCGGACCACGCCACCGAGACCTTGGAGACGCGCACCGTGCGCCCGAGGTCGACGGTCAGGTGCGCCTCGGCCGCCTTGGGCGACCAGAACGTCGTCCCGTCCCCGTCCACGGCGGCGTTGGCATACAGGCCGGGCTGCTCCGAGGTTGCCTCGGCCGGCCGGCAGCGGGCCACGTTGTCCGTCGGCTCCAGGTCGGGGCGGCGGGTCTTGACGACCGCGGGCGCCGCGGAGCTGACGACCTGCGTGCCCCGCGGGGTCTCCAGCTCGAACGGTTTCCCCTGGATCAGCCGCACCCGCGTCTCCTCGGCGCCGATGGCCACCTCGTACGTCCTGCCGTGCGCGCGCAGGCCCTTGAGCGTGACGCCCTCCGCCAGCTGCGGAGGGAGCATCGGGTCCAGGTACACCTTGCCCGAGCGCGTGCGCAGCCCGGTGAGCCCGTGGGTGAAGACCTGCACGAAGCCGCCCTTCCCGGTCAGGAAGTCCTCGGCGGGGAACCCAGCGTGCGGATCACCGGCGCCGGCCGCCCGCTCCCCGCGTGCCTCGGAGAACAGCGCGAACGGCCCCCGTACGAAGGGCCGGACGGACCGCATCATATAGGTGTAGGCGAGGCAGCCGGGCTTGCCGATGGCCGCCGCGTCCACCGCGTGCACTGAGTCCGTCATGGCCGGGCCGTCCGGGTCGGAGCGGGCGGCGTAGTAGTCGAGGGTGTTGGCGGCCGCCTCCTCCGACATGGGCCATTCGAGGGGGTAGATCAACAGGACGGCGTCGGCCTGTTTGATCCGGTCACCCTTATAGCCGTCGAACTGCCAGAAGACCTTCGACTCCTTGTCGTACAGGATCCGCAGCCGGTCGGCGATGGCCGTCCAGCGGTCCGGCGCGTGCTCGCCCAGGACGCCGGCGGCCCCGGTGGCATTGCGCAGCGCGGTGGCGGCAGCCGCGTTGGTGTAGACGGCATCGTTCTTGTAGTTGCTGTACTCGTCGGGCCCGGAGATGTTCTTGATGGAGTAGCTGCCGTCGCCGTTGCGGGTCACTCGGCTCTCCCAGAACTCGGCGATGCCCTTGAGCAGCGGCCAGCCCCGCTCCCGCAGCCACTGCCTGTCGCCGGTCTGCTGGTAGAACTGCCAGGCGGCGAGGGCGATGTCGGCCTGGAGGTGGATCTGGGTGCGGCAGTGATCCGGCTCCACGCTGTGGCACTCTGCCTTGAGGTCCCCCTTGTCGGCGCTCGTCCACGGGAAGAACAGGCCGCGGCGCCCCAGCGCTACGGCGTTCTGCCGGGCGGCCGGCATCGTGCGGTAGCGGTACTCCAGGACCGACCGGGCGAGTTCGGGCCGGAAGGCCAGCAGGCCCGGGAACATCCAGGTCTCGGCGTCCCAGAACTTCAGGCCCGCGTAGTCGTCACTGGTCAGACCGGCCGGAGCGATGCTGTCCGGCGACCCGGCCCGGGAGTTGGCCAGCACCCCGTACAGGCTGGAGCGCAGCCATCTCTGCAACTCGGGACGGCCGTTCACCTCGATGTCGCCGCTCCACAACTGCTCCCACTCGGCGACGTGTCGTCCGAGCAACCGCTCCCAGCCACGGTCCGCGGCCCGCGCCGACTCCTCCGCGGCGCTCTGCGCGGGCCGGCGGGAGGTCAGCCCGGTATCGACGCCGACGAACTTGGTGAACGCGTACGAGCGCCCGTCGCGCACCGGCAACATCGCCGACTGGTGCGCCGTCAGCCCTTCGCCGCCACGGGACCAGCCACGCACCGGAACGCCCTCGTCCGGGCGCAGCGTCGACACCACCGCCCCGTCCACGCCGGTGCCGTCGGTCCGGAACGCCACGGCGATCCGGTCGTCGACGGACCCGCCGGGCTCGTCCCCGGTGGCCGAGAGCCGCCGCGCGCCCCGGCCGTCGATGAGGTCGGTGACGCCCGCAGTGCCGCTCCAGCGCGGGGTGACGCGCAGCCGTACGGCACCGACGTGACGGTACTTGCGGTCGGCGACGACGTCGTAGACCAGGTCGGTGGCCCGGCCGTCGGTGGTGGTCCATGTCAGTGACGTGCGCACCAGGCCACAGCGCAGGAAAACGGTCTGCCGGTAGCCGGAGATCCGGTCGGTGGGGGTCGAGGGGCCGAAGGTCTCCCGCCCGACGGTGACGGTCAGCCCCGACCAGGTGGGGAGTGCCGCGATGACGTGGCGGTCGTCGGCGGTCCGCTCGTTGTGCGCGTAGAGGCCGGCCACGAACGCCCCGTCGTAGCGGGGCGTCTTGAGGGGCCAGCCGGTGTCCCGCTTCGAGACGGAGTAGCCGGTGCCCGCGGGTGGCAGGCTCTGCCCGAGATAGCCGTTGGCCGCGTAGGCGTGATGGTCGTTCGACGGATCGGTGGACGTGAGCGCCCAGTCGGAGGGCGCCGAGTGCCCCTTGTCGGGGCAGAGTTGGGCCGCTGGTCTCGCCGAGGGTGTGGCGTCGGCGAGTGACGCGGTGGACAGGAGCGTGCCGATGAGGAGAGGGATCGTCAGCCGGGCGCGGCGTGAGGGCCGTAAGAGCGACGCGGGTCGCCTTCGCGCATGCACCATGAGGGATCTCCACAGGATCGGTGGACGGGACGTCTGATACGGGGGCTCGGTCGAGCCGCGCAGGCAGGCACACGTGCCGAGGCGCCGAAGGGAGAGGCCGGGACGGCGACAGCGTCAGCGGATGCGTATGTGCGGCGCTCCCGAGAGACGGACGACGGGGCGGCAGGCGGTGTCCAGACCCTTCACCGTCATCTGTGCTGCCCTCCCCAGGGTGTTTCCCGTCGTCAATATCGCCATTACCCAAAGCGACGGATTGACAACCTTGCGTAGTGACCACCGCTCCCGTGCGCCCTTAACGCACTCCGGCACCTTGGTGCGCGCCCCTGGCCTCCCGGTGCGCACCGGTGTCCCGGCGCACCCGCTTCTGTATGACTGGTAGTCGCCTTGGGTCTGGCCCGCGCCGGCGCCCGTGTCGGCGTCAACCACCCCCTCGCTGCTGCCAATTGTCGAGTTGTCGAGGTGTGAAGCGGGTCTGTCCCGTGGTCATGCGGTGTCGGGGGTGGCTTCCGCCCCCCCCGGACGGGGTATCCGATCTGTGCCAGATCCTCAGCGAGGTCAACGAGCTCGACGTCCGGATTCAACGCCGATACGACACTCTGAGTGAGAGGCCGCAGCGCATAGACGTGGCGGACGGCCTCGATGTCCGTAGTGACCTCGCAGTACTCCTCCGCGAACTGCTGGTAGGCCTCGGGACAGCCATTCGCCAAGACATCAAACAGCCACTCCGCGCTGCCGCCGTCTTCCACGCCCGCAGGCAGGGCCTCGATGGTCTGTGGGATCCACGATGTCAAGCGGGCGGTGTAGGCGCTGTCAGTGGGATCAGCTTGGATACGGCTGTGTCTGTCCATGAAGTCATCCGCCGGCTGCCAGAGATCTCGGTCGTTCGCGACCGCTCTCGTGCCTTGGCTGTCCTCGACGCCATCATGAGCCCGGACTGGGAGTCCCGGTTCTACTCGTTCGATTCGCGGTGGTCGCCGGCCGAGGAGATGGCCTCCATGCGAGACGGGTGTGGCAATGACTTTCGGGCTCTTCACCCGCTGATCCGCGGCAGGGGTGTTCAACCTCATCCGCGACCAGATGCGGCGCCGCGCCCGGCGGACCATGGGGGCGTCCCCGCACACCCCGCCCTTTCCGCGCGACTCAGAGACAACGCACCAGCGAGTAGCGTCCGATGGCATCGCAACGGATCCGATGTACCTCCACCTGCCCGGCCTCGACGGGAACCCTGCCCCGAGCCTCCCACTCCCGCCGGCTGTTGGCACGGACGAGCACCGTCCACACCGCACCGGTGCGGCCGACCAGCCACTTGGTGCAGCCCTCGGGCAGGAGCCGGGGTCCGGGCACTGGCCGGTCGGTGCCGGTACGTTCGTCATGGAGAGCCGGGCCCGCGAACGGATCGCCGTTGTCAGAGGTCGGACGCGATACGTACGCGCCCTGCGGGCCGCAACTGTCCATCTCGAGCAACATGGTGCCCCCTCTCCGTAGGACGGGTCGGGCGATCGCGTGGCTGACACTGCGTACCGGCCGGACGGAGACGCCGAACCGAAACGCTCCGTCTGCATTGACTGACTGGACAGCGGACCGTGGTGTGACAGTTCTGTCGCCGTCGGCCGCAAGCTGGGCGCGCCCGACACGTGTCGCGCCACCGGTCATACCGCTAACAGGGACCGCCGCGGGCGGCCCGGCCCGGTGCCGGTCGTGGAGTTCTTGCCCGTCACCTGTGTCACAGATCCGCGGTGCCTGACCGGTCAGCATGAGGAAACGGTCATGGACGCTGATGCACGGACACGCATGTCCGCCGCGCGGTCGCTCGGAGCCCATGACACGGTGGACTCACGGAGGTACAGGATGAAGTCACACGATCACATGGCGGCCGAGCACGGCGAGCACGGGCAGACCGGAGGATGGCAGACGGCCGTCAAGATGCTCCAGGACGCCGCGCCGCTCTCCGTCCCGGAGGGCGCCTCGGCGATGACCATCCACGTGGAGTGGGAGCCCGGCGACCCGGGCACTCCTCCGCACCGCCACTCGGGACCGGCGTTCGGGTACGTCATCGAGGGCGCGGTCCGCTTCGAGCTGGAGGGCGAGCCCGAGCGCGTCGTAGAGGCCGGCGGGACGTTCTGGGAGCCCGGTGGCGACGTGATCCACTATCAGGACGGCAACGCTCTGACGGACGCGAAGACCCGGTTCGTCGTGACCATGCTCTGCGCGCCGGGCAAGCCCATGCTCGAGCTGGTCGACGAGAAGGAACTGGCCGAGCGCGCCCACCTGCGCGCCCCCCGACCGACCGCCTGACCTCAGGACCACCACGCGCACGGCACGGTTCCGCAGGAGCCGGACCGTGCGCTCCGTCGGAGGACGTGAACACCGCATGACCGCCTCGGACGTCGTTCCCGGCCTGCTCACAGCTCTGTTTGCGGCCGCCGACGGTGCACGCGCTGCGGCACGGCGTGCTGTCCCGTACTGCACTGCGGACGGCCTTCTTCGCGGCCGCCGCGGTCTCGTTCCAGCAGGTCCGTCCGGGTCGGGCCCGGCGCGACCGCGTTCACCCGGACGCCGTCCGAGGCGAGTTCCAGCGCCCAGCTGTGGGTCAGCTCGCCGCGTACGCGAGCAGGCTCGGGGCGACCACGTTGACGTCGAACATGCTGGTGACGACGGCGACGCGGCCTGCGAAGCACGGGGATGTGCTGCCGCCGTGGGCGGTGCGGCGAGAGGTCGCTCGCCGCACCGCCCACAGCGGGCCCGTGGCGTCTCAGCCGAACTGGCCCGGCTGGTAGTCGCCGGCCGGCGTCTGGTTGATGACGTTGATGCGGTTGTAGGCGTTGATCACGGCGATGAGCGAGATCAGGGCGGCGAGCTGGTCCTCGTCGTAGTGATTGGCGGCGTTCTCCCAGGCCTCGTCCGTGGCTCCGCCGGCCGCGTCCGCGATGCGGGTGCGATTGAGGCGCTGCTGCGTCTCACCGGCGTGAGCGGCGTCCTTGCTGTGCATGTCGGTGCAGAAGCCGCAGCCGTTGATCTGGCTCGCGCGGAGCTTCACCAGTTCCTGGACCGTGGGTGGCAGCGTCGAGTCGGCCAGCACCTTGTTGGCCGAGTTGATGTGCCTGAGCACCTTGGCCGCAAGGGGGTGACCGAAGTAGTTGAGACGCGCTTCCATGGTGGGATCTCCTCGTCGTGTTGCGGTTACTCCCTACTGACCGGGCTGCCCGGCGAGCTGTGACAGAGTGATCAGTGATGCACGTGACTCCAACCTGGTGGTTTTGAGGCGATATGTCCGGCTCGGATCGGTAGCATGCGAGCGAAAGACCGGAACTCCGGGCCAGGACGGTGCACTCGCCCGAGGCCGGTTCCGAAGTCGCCGGGGCGTGTGGAGCGAGTGAACGAGGTGACCCCATGGCACAAGAAAGTGTGTTGCATCCGGCCCTGATCGTGCCGGTCGGACATGTCGAGCCGGTGCCGCGGCGCATCCGGGCGACGGTCGGGGGCCGTGTCGCCTTCGACACCCGACGCGCCGTGTACGTATGGGAATGGCCCGCCTACCCTCAATTCAGCATCCCGGTCGAGGACCTGGCTGAAGGCGTGCTGACCGACGACGACCACGCCGAGATGCTGAGCGTCGGCCCCGCGCGGCGCCATTCGCTGCGCGTCGGCTCCGAGGTGCGCGAAGGCGCCGCGTGGGTCTGGGAGCCGGGTGCGCCCGAGGCGCTGCACGGCACCGTCCGCTTCAAGTGGGACGCGCTGGACGCGTGGTTCGAGGAGGACGAACCCGTCTTCGTCCACCCGCGAAGCCCCTACTCCCGCGTGGACGCGCTGCGTTCCTCCAGCAGCGTGCGCGTCGAACTGGAAGGGATCGTGCTGGCCGACGCGCCGCAGTGCGTGAAGCTCTTCGAGACGGGCCTGCCGACCCGGTACTACCTCGACCGCGTCCACGTCGACTGGAGTCGGCTGCGCGCCTCGGACACGGTGACCCAATGCCCCTACAAGGGCACGACGAGCGGCTACTGGTCGTTCGACGGCGACGCCGAGACTCACGAGGACATCGCCTGGGCCTACGACTTCCCGACGACTCACGCCAACCGCATCGCCGGCATGGTGGCGTTCTACAACGAGCACGTCGACCTGTACGTCGACGGCGCGTTGCTCCCGGGTCCCACGAAGCAGGGCGGGCCCTCCGCCCCACCCGCTCCGTGACAGTGTGTTTCCACGCTTGAGTGTGACTCGCCCCGCGCACGGACACGAGCATCAGAAATCGGGACGGCGCAGGGGGCCCGGAGCGGCGGGCAGATAACACGAGTGACCGCCAACTTCTGCCGGCGCCCGCGTGCCGGTCAGGCGTCGAGCGTCTCCACGTACGGCAGCAGCTTCGCCGGGTTCATGATCCACATGATGCGGTCGATGCCCTCGGACGACACCTCGACGGACAGCAATGCCACCGGGTTCCCGCCGTGCGAGACCAGGACGGCCGGACGGCCGTTGGCCTCGACCCACCGGATCTCCGCGGCGGGCCAGAAGCGCGGCGCGAAGGCGACCAGGTAGTGGGAAACGTGCGTACGGCCCATGACCGGGATCTTGGACGCCCCGCGGATCCCGCCGCCGTCGGAGTAGCTGATGACGTCCTTCGGCGAGCACGTTCTCCAGGACCGTGAGGTTGCCCGTCTGCGCCGCGTCGAGGAACACCTCCATCAGCCGCCGGTGAGCGGTCGTGCCGGCCGGTTCCCTGCGGCCGTCGGCCAGATGCCTGCGCGCCCGGCCCACCAGCTGGCGCGTGTTGACCTCGCTGGTCTCGAGGATGTCCGCGATCCACTTGTACGGATAGTCGAACCCGCCCGTTCGGGCCGTACGTACCGGAAGACGAACGTACGCCGCAGTCCTCCCGCGGACGGCACCTTCTGCGGCGTGATCGGCTTCGGCGACCTCTGCGCTGGTGCTCCGGCCTGCGACCTCGCCGCCCCGTGGCTGCTGCTACCGGACGGCGCCGAGGACCGCTTCCGTAGCACGTGCCAGCTGACCGCTGACGGCGCAACTCTGCGCCGCGCACGCGGCTGGGCAGTGCTACGCGCTCTCAGCTGCCTCCTCATCGGAGAGGGGCGGTGTCCACGGCCGCCCCGGCGGCAGGTCGAGCCGGGAAGGTTGCCCGGGGCAAGGTGCCGCTGGTGAGCGCGTCAGACTTCATGCCGAAAAACCATGCAGCGGGGAACCGCGCCGCGTCGGGATACTGGGCCGGTGAGCAACGCCACGGCTGAGTACGAAGCGGATAGTGGACAGTTGGAGCGAAAGGTCTACCTCGGCCTGCGCGAGGGCGACCTCGACCCCCAGGACGTCGTTGCCCTCGCCTGCGAACTGCTCGACTGGTTCCATGACACCGACGCCATCCTGGAGGTCGTCGAGCGGAACCCGGCCGAGGTGTCGCCGGCGGAGATGGCTGCCCTGGCCCGGCGCATCCTGGAGGACATAGGCTTCGATCCCGGCTTCGACCTCGCTCCCGAGCGATTGGAGACGTTGCGCGCTGCGCTGCGAATCGTGGCCCGCGACCTGCCCACGCGTGGGATCGAGGGCGAACCGGAGATCGAGATCCTGGAGGACTGGTTCCCGGTGGGAGCCGGTGTGCGTCTTGCCGGCGGCGAACGGCTCAACTGGGGCGGTCCCATCCTGCCGCGCATGTGCGACGACCCGGCCATGGTATTGACCAGCCTGGCGATCCTGATTCAGGAGAGCCTGCTCGAACGGACATGGCAGGTCTGGCCGGTGTGCCCCCGGCATGAACTCGGCGTCCACGGCTCGGAGCGGGAGCGCGAGGTTGTCTGGTGGTGTGCGGGCGATGGCGGACACATGCTGGCGCCAGTCGGTGAACTCGCTCAAGCTTTCGGCCGCCGTTGCCCCAAGTAGGGTCGGCCGGCGGGGCACCTTCGTTTCGAACGACTGCCGGGCTCAGGCGGTTGGTGCGTAGTTCCGCTGGTCGGGTGCGGGGTAGAGGCGTTCGTGTTCGCGGGCGGCGTGCTGTGGTGCTTCGTTAGGTTCTGGTTCTGGGTCTGCTTGTGGCAAGGGTCGGCCGCAGGTGGTGCAGGTGCCGGTCCAGCAGTGCAGCAGGTCCTGGAGTGTGTCCAGGACCTGGAAGAGGGTCAGACCGGTGTGTGTGCTTTTGGGTCGAGCCGGAGGGTGAGGAAGGCGCTGGGCGGCGGTGACGAGGGTGACGTGGTGGTGCCAGCCGCGACAGGTGCGGCCTTCGAACTGGTCCAGGCCCAGGCCGTGCTTGAGCTCGCGGTAGTCGTGCTCGATCCGCCAGCGCATCTTCGCCCACCGCACCAGGTCCGCGACCGGAGTGGTGGCAGGCAGGTTCGTCATCCAGTAGCCCGTCGCCTCACCTGTTCCGCGAAGCGGACCCGGTAGGCCGAGAGCTCGGCCTACGGCTGTTCTTGCGGATCGTGCGTACTCGCCCCGCGCGATCCGTGGGCATCTGCGCCGTCATGGTATTCGGGCCGTCATTCCCCAGCCCGCCGACCAAGTTGGACACCACCACCTGCGGCGAGGTCGCGCAGGGGGCCGCCCGCCCGCTTTCGATGCCGAGGCGTACAAACAGCGGAATACCGTCGAACGGTGCATCAACCGGCTGAAGCAGTGGCGCGGCCTGGCCCTGCGAACGGACAAGCTCGTCATCGCCTACCAGGCCGCACTCCGTCTCGCTGCCATCTTCATCTGGGCTCGACGGTGACCAGTACGAGAAGTCAGCCCGCCTGGACTCGCCTCCTGCGGCGTCGTTGGATGTCACGCACGAGCTGCCAGACAGTGGTGACCTGAAGCAGCACCGCAAAAGCGATGAACCATCCTGAATCGTCTCCGTTTAGATACGCCCGCACGGCACCGGTGACGAGCATGAAGCAGGCCAGAACGCCCACCGTTGACATAGCCAAGCCGATTCGATCAGTCACCTGCGAAGTGTCTTGGGCCAATCGCTGTCCTGACTAGCCCATTCGCTCAAGTTCCACGAACCTGCGTTGCGGTCCCGTCTGAGAGACACGTTCTAGGGCGTGTATCTAAAGTGGATCTTGCACGTGGGATCATCTTGGTTCGTGGCGCGTGGAGACCTGACGGACGAGCAGTGGGCGGTGCTTGAGTCGCTGTTGCCGAGGGGCAAGAAGCCCGGTCGGCCGCCGACATGGACCCGGCGGCAGCTGATCGACGGCATACGGTTCCGGGTCCGTACCGGCATCCCGTGGCGGGACCTGCCCGCGCAGTACGGGCCGTGGGGCCGGGTGTACGACCTGTTCCGCCGGTGGCAGCGCAGCGGCATCTGGCAGCGGATCTTCACCGCGCTCCAGGCCCGGGCCGACGCCAAGGGCTTGATCACGTGGGACCTCAACGTCGACTCCACGGTGTGCCGGGCCCACCAGCACGCCGCCGGGGCGAGGAAAAAGGGGAGCTGCAGGAGGAGCCGCCCGGCGGCGTCGCCGTCGAGCCGGGCGACCACGGGCTGGGGCGCTCGCGTGGCGGCCTGACCACCAAGCTGCATCTGGCGGTCGAACAGGGCCAGAAACCCATGTCCATCGTGATCACGGCCGGGCAGCGGGGTGATTCTCCGCAGTTCGAGCCCGTCCTGGACAAGGTCCGCGTCCCGCGTCTCGGGCCGGGCAGGCCGCGCACCCGGCCCGATCGCGTGCGTGCCGATAAGGCGTATGCCTCCCGGAAGAACCGCGCCTACCTGCGGCGGCGCGGGATCCGCTGCACCATCCCGGACAAGGTCGACCAGGCCCGCCACCGCAAGAAGCGCGGCTCGCGCGGCGGCCGGCCGCCGAGGTTCGACCCGCAGGACTACAAGGCCCGGCAGGCGGTCGAGTGTGGCATCAACCGCCTCAAGAGGAACCGCGCCGTGGCCACGAGGTACGACAAACTTGCCGTCCGTTATGAGGCGACCGTCGTCGTCGCGGCCATCAACGAGTGGCTGTGACCAGCACTCATCCGAAATCGGCCGAGATGGTCGCAGAAGCGTCAGGAAGTCATGGCGGCTCGGTCGGACTCGCTGCGCAGAACGCAGAACTCGTTGCCTTCGGGATCAGCAAGGACCGCCCAGCCAGAGCCATCGGGATTCCGATGATCGGTGACAAGGGTGGCGCCGAGGCCCAGCAGCCGTTCCACCTCCTGCTCGCGCGAGGTCTCTGGGCGCAAACACAGATGGATCCGGTTCTTGATCGTCTTGGACTCGGACACCTGGTTGAAGTACAGCACTGGGCCCTCCGCCAGCAGCACCTGAACCTCCGGATCACCCGGTTTGTCCTCCGGATGCAGCGGACGGCCGGTCACCCTGCTCCAGAACCGGGCCAGCTCGTAGGCATCCGCGCAGTCAATCGCCACGTTCTGCAATACCGAGACCATGCGCGCGAGCCTTCCTGATTTCCACTCCAGACGCCATCGAGTTGCGCTCGTTCATCGCGCATACAGCTCGGGCACCTGGCAGCACTTTCGATACACGCCCTAGTTGAGGTAGTCGGCGACCAGGGCGGCGAACTCGTCCGGGGTGGTCAGGCGGATACCGAGATCCTCTGCCTTGGCTCGCTTGGACCCCGCTCCGTCTCCGGCGACGACCAGGGTGGTCTTCTTTGAGACGCTGGAGGAGGAGCGGCCGCCTGCTTGTTCGATGAGCTCGTTCATCTGGTTGCGGCTGAGCTTCTCCAGGGGGCCGGTCATCGCGCCGGTGACGACCACGGTCATCCCAGCCAGCGGTTCGCCCCCACGCTCGGCGGTCTCGTCGTGGTCGCCGGTGCCGCCGTCGTCGTGTGGGGCGGGTGACGTGGCGCCGGGTTCGGTCATGTTCACCCCGGCGGCGGCGAGTTTGTCGACGAGCGGTGCGAGCTCGGCGAGTTCGGCGACGATCGAGGGGGCCTTCTCGGTGCCGATGCCCTCGACCTGCTCCATCGCTTCCGCGTCCGCGGCGCGGATGTTGTCCATGGTGGCGAAGTGCCGGGCAATACGACGGGACATGGAGCGGCCGGTGCCGCGGACCCCGAGCGCGCACAGCACCCGCGACAGCGGCCGGCCCTTGGCCGCGGCGATGGCGGCGAGGAGGTTGTCGGTGCTGGTCGCACCCATCCGCTCCAGGCCCAGGAGCTGCTCGCGGGTGAGGGCGAACAGGTCGGCGAGATCGGTGACGAGGCCGGCGTCGACGAGTTGGACGACCCGGGTGTGCCCGAGGCCTTCGATGTCGAGCTGGTCGCGGCCGGCCGCGTAGGACAAGGCGGCCACCAGGTGACAGTTGCGTCCGTTCTCGCAGCGCCAGCGCTGCTCGCTGGTGTCGATGCCGGCCCCGCAGCGCGGGCACGTCTCGGGGAACGCGATGGGCTGTTCGTCGCCGGTGCGCAGATGGGCGACGGGGGCTTCAATGCGGGGGATGACGTCGCCGGCCCGGTGGACCATGACCTGGTCTCCCAGACGCAGGTCGCGGTGGGTGATGTCGGCCGGGTTGTGGAGGGTGGCGTAGGTGATGGTGGCACCGTCGATCTCTACCGGTTCCAGGACGGCGCGCGGGGCGATGATGCCGGTGCGGCCGACGTTCCACTCCACCTCGAGCAGCCGGGTGATCTTCTCGACGGCCGGCAGCTTGTAGGCGATCGCCCAACGCGGAGCGCGCGAACCCGATCCTGCCGTCTGCTGGTCGGAGGCCAGGTCGGCCTTGATGACGACCCCGTCGATCCCGAACGGCAGCTCGGCCCGCAGGGCGGCGATCTCCTGCACCCGGGCCAGCACCTGCTCGACGGTGTCGGCGGTGATACCGGGCACCGCGGTGGTGGCGGTGGTGTTGATCCCGAACGCGGTGGCCTGCGCCATCAGCTCGCTGTGCGCGAGCTCGCCCAGCCGCGCGGCGAGGGCCGTCTCGGTATCGGGCAGGGGCAGCAGGCCGTAGCCGAAGAACGTCATCGGCAGGGTGTAGGCACGCTCCTTGGCGCGCAGGGTGCCCGCCGCGGCGCCGCGCGGATTGGCGAACGGCTGCCCGCCGTGTGCGGTGCGCACCTCGTTGGCGTGCTCGAACTGAGCGGCCGTCATCAGGACTTCGCCGCGGATTTCCACGGTGACCGGCTCGGCGAGTTCGTCCGGCAGTCCCTCGATCGTGCCCATCGCGTGTGAGACATCCTCCCCGGCCATCCCGTCCCCGCGTGTGATCAGCTGTCTCAGGCGACCGCCGGCGTAACGGGCGGCGACCGCGAGCCCATCCAGCTTCGGCTCGACGCAGAACCGCTCGACCTCGTGGCCGATGCGCCGGGCCAGCGAGGCGGTCCACGCAGTGAACTCCTCCGGCGAGAACACGTTGTCCAAACTCAGCATCGCCACCGTGTGCGGGACATCGCCCTCCACGGCGCCGCCGGCGACCTTCCCCGTCGGAGAGCCGGGCAGCACCTGATCAGGATGTTCGGCCTCCCACTCGGCGATGCCTCGCATCAGCCGGTCGTAGGCGTCATCGTCCAATGCCGACGTCCCACCCCCGTAATAGGCGGCCGACGCCTTCACCGCGTCCTCCACCGCCTGTGCGTAGGTGGCGGCATCCATGATCACAGCTGCAGGTGTTGTCATGCCGGTCATCCTGCATGCCACCACTGACATCGCCCGATGCGGCGGGACGGAAGAACGGCCGCGAAGAAGACGGGGCGGAGGCTGGGCAGCGCCCAGCCGCACCTCTCAGCTCTCAGCGCGAGCAGGCTCGCCCAGCGCTCTGGGCGTGATCTTTCGGTGCCGCCCGTGCACGGACCAAGCGGTCAGCGCCACCGGGTCGACCCGCCCCGGCAGGATCAGCACCATCCCGACGCCTTCTGGCGGGCTGCGGTCATCCTGGAGGAGTGCGTGCTGCTGCGCCCGCTCGCGGCCCGCAATGAGGTGTACGGATACGGCGTCGCCATCGCCTACCTGGAGGCCTTCGGAGAACGCGTGGACACGAAGTTTGAGCTCTGGCGCGAACTGATCCACGACATCCGGGGGCTGTGGCTGGACTCGTACGGCATCACCGAGAGGCTGCGTTCCTGGCGCCAGGTCTGACCGTGATCGGCGCTGCGAATTCGACGGAGAATCGACGGTCGCTCGCTCGGCGGACCGGGCCAAGTGCTGCGCAGCCGGCGCAGCAACCCAATTAGCTGAGCCCGACTCTGGCGACTCGCCCAGTCACGGGAGTCATTGCTGATCATCACGGCTGCCCGCTTTCGGGGGATTTGGCGCGGGCGTCCTCAAATCCGGATCCGCCCCTTCCTGCTATGCGGCAGCGAGCTGGACGAGTTCTGGAACGCCGTGGGAGTTCTGGGAGCGCTGGAAGCGGGTGAGAAGGCCGTCGAGCGTCCCGCACCACGGTCAGCGATGGCTCTTCGTTCCTCGGGCCGTTGGGAACTTCAAGCATGTGGGGCGCGTGGGGATTGGTGAGCATGCGTGAATGCGCGAGGTGCTCGCTGAGGCGGGCGTCGGGTGAGACGCCATGAGGGGAGAGCTAGTGATCGTCTGGATCAATGGCGCGTTCGGCAGTGGGAAGAGCACGCTGGTCGAGGAACTGCGTCCGCGCTGGCCGGAGGCGTTGGTCTTCGACCCGGAGATGATCGGATTCGTGCTCCGAGAGATTGTCGAGGTGCCTACCGGTGATTTCCAGGACCTGCGGCAGTGGCGACGTCAGGTCGCGAACATGGCGGCGGGACTTGTCGAGGAGTATCAGAGGCCGCTGCTGGTGCCGATGACGCTGGTCAATCCGGCCTATCTTGACGAGATTCTCGACGCTTTGAAGGCGGAGGGCGTCAACATTCACCACTTCTTCCTGAAGGTGCCGGCGGACGTCCTGGTCAAGCGTATCGAGAGTCGCAGCTTCACCCCGGACGACCCCGACAAGGACGAGCAGGTACGCGCCTGGTGCAAGTCCAAGATCCCGTCATGTCTCGCAGCCGTCGATGCCCTGCCGCGGGACACACTCCTGCTGGACGGCGAGTTGACGCCGCAAGAGCTTGCCGAGGCCGTCCTCGGGCATGTTGGCAGTCTGACCCAATGACGATGTCTTCGGACAGTCGCCGCCGCCGGTGGGCGGGTGCGACGCGTCACCGGTGGGCCTGACGCGCTCGCAGGGCGTGCGTCGCGCGGCCCTCCCGCTTGTGTGTAGAGTGGGGGTACCGACGCGGGGTGGAGCAGCTCGGTAGCTCGCTGGGCTCATAACCCAGAGGTCGCAGGTTCAAATCCTGTCCCCGCTACGAGAAAGGAAAGGGCCCGGACATCCGGGCCCTTTCCTGTTGCCATCGTGCATGCGTTGAGCTTCCTCACCATCGATGGGGAGTGGCTCCGACAAGCCCGTAGGGCAATCCGGAGGACCCCGAGGACCGGAGAGCCAAGCCCGAGCGGAACAAACAGTTCGGCCGGACGCTGCTTTGGTCGAGGAGTGAGTCGCGTTCCCGAGCACCGCTCGGACTTCGCGAGGAGCGCGCGCATCGTCTTCGCCGAACGAATCCTGCATCCGCCCTCGGTTGAGGGGGAGTTGATCTCCCTGTTGGGACCGCCGCTCAACGTCGTTGGTGCTGGCGGGGTGCCGCTCTCGACGCTGTCATGGAGGCGCGGGCGCGGTATCACGGGAGTGCTGGTCCTCGGCCCGCCGAGTAGGCTCGTGCGTCCTGTATCCGCCTTGATCGATGGGTCGGGAAACGTACGTAGTGCTGATGCGACCACTTGCCGGTTGTGCAGCGGCGGCGATGCGACGCTCACTGATGCCGCTATCGGCAGTCAAGGGCTCTCGACAACCTGAGGGTTCTGGTCGTCGACGGGGATGTCCAGTCGATTGGCGATGGTGGTGAGCGCTGTTCCCAGGGGTAGCGCGATGCGGGTGAGGGCGTGCCGGTCGCCCCGGGTCGGGTCCCGGTTGACGATCAGTACCGGCTTCCCGGCCTGGGCGGCCTGGCGGACGAATCTTAGCCCGGACATCACCGTCAGTGAGGAGCCCAGGACCAGCAGTGAGGCCGCCTCGCGGACCAGCTTGCGGCAGTGCTCCACCCGCTGCGGCGGAACCGCTTCGCCGAAGAACACCACGTCCGGTTTGAGGATGCCGTCGCAGATCGTGCAGGGCACCACGCTGAAATCCCCGACCTGCTCGTCGCTGAGGTCGGCGTCACCGTCCGGGTTGATTCCGGCGGCCACCGGCTCGAAGCCCACGTTGGCCTTCTCCAGCCGCCGGGCGAGTTCGCGGCGCGGACTGAAGGCGCCGCACGAAAGGCAGACAACCCGGTCAAGGCTTCCGTGGAGTTCCACGACATCCCCGCTGCCGGCGGCCTGGTGCAGGCCGTCGACGTTCTGGGTGATCACGCCCGAGAGCAGGCCGTGCCGCCCGAACGCGGCCACGGCCCGGTGCCCGGCGTTGGGGCGGGCGCGGCCGAAGGTGCGCCAGCCAAGGTGGCTGCGCGCCCAGTACCGGCGCCGGGCTTGGGCGCTGGCGGTGAAGTCCTGGTAGGTCATCGGGGTGTGCCGGCTCAGGCTGCCGCCCTCGCCCCGGTAGTCGGGGATGCCCGACTCCGTGGAGAGACCCGCCCCGCTGAGTATCAGCACCCCGCCGGTGCTCAGGGCATCGGCGGCCGGCTCCAGATCCGTCGTGCCGGGCGGTAGGTCCTCGGCAGGGGTCCAACTCAGCGTGGGGCGCATGCGCATACCCGCCAGGGTACGGAACAGGCCCCCAGTGTTCGCTTCCGCCGTCAGATGGAGATCGGATCCTGTCGTCCCAGGGCGAGTGGGGACCGGCTGCGACCCGCCGGTGCCGCGGGTGGTTTCAGCACCTCCGCCTCGGTCACCTCCGGTTTCCCCTGCGCTGACGCCGCAGCCGGGGCTCACCTGCGCAAGAAGGTCACCGCGACGATGCCGGAGCCATCGGACGCGGGTCTGTTCCAGCGGGACTTCACCGCCGACGCACCGATCGCGCAGGTGGCGATACTGTGGTCCGATAAACCATGGTGTCAATATCCGCAGTGTTGCAAACCGTGGTCTGCGATGTCATGCTGCGAGGCATGTCGGCGAAGCAGAACAAGGACGACCAGGACCCCGAAGTGCAGAAGGTCCGCAATACCCGCGCCGAGATCATCCGCGCGGAAGAGCAGCTCGCCCAACTCCGCGAACAACTCGAAGACGACGTTCGTGCCGCCGTCACCGCACCCGTCGGCGGAAAGCTGCCGTACGGACGCGTCGTGAGGCTGGCCCGCATGCTGGGCTACAAGGACTCCAGCATGATCTACACGCTGCGTGACAACAGTCTTGCCCGGGCCAGGCAGCGGTTCACAGAAAGCGCCACCAAGGACAGGAAGAAACCAGCTGCCGAAGAGCCTGGCGGCAGTGTCCCAGGCCAGATGAAGTCGACTGCCGCCTGACCGACCGCCAAGTAGGGGAACTGCCGTTCATGACTACCGCCACCCTGGGCTCTGGGACCGTGCCCCCCATGCCCGACAGGACACCGAAGGCACTCCGCGCCGCCATCGCGCAGCATGCGCCGCAACTCCTCGTCGACTTCGATCGACACTGGCGCCGAGACATCGCCGACGCTTACGACCTCGCGCCCGTCCCCGCCTTCATGGCCCGCTGGTGGGGCGAATTCGCCCTCGCCCGCGACCCCCGACTGGAAGCGAAGGTGCACGGTCTTGAGGACGAGGCTAGCCGGGAGCCTGACTACGCGCGCGCCAAGGCACTCATTGAAGAAGCCGGACGCATCCGCCGCACGGCAGCGAAGGCAGAACCCGGCCAGTGACCGACGACTTCATGGGGCCGCCCTGGCAAGCCGACTGGACCAAGAACGCCGAGGACAACAGAAACGACCTCCCCGAAGAGGCTCGCGTCATGGTCGATGAGGCCCGCGCCGAACTCGTCACCGCCGCTGACCCGTACTTCCGGGGCATCGACAGCGACCGCGACCTCCCGGGCGGAATGAGTGTCGAACCCGTCCAGTCGACCCGCCCCGGTGGCGAGCACGTCATCTACTTCGATCACGGCCGGGGGTGGCTCCGGTACCACTTCACCCGAAGGACCACCGATCCTCAGATCGTGATCGACGAGTGTTTCTGGCAGTGAGTCAGCCACGCGGCTGCGCTGGGGCGGGCCGACAGTCTCCGCGAGTGGGCCGCGAACTTCCGCCACGCTTTCCCGTCAACTCGGGTGCACAGCTTGCGCCGCCGATCGGAAAACGGGTCCGTTCGATCGGCGGCGCTGCTTACGAGCCGGGGCAGCGAGTTGGGATCACGCCGTGCACTCCGGCAGGTCTCGGGAGGAGAGGTTCACGAAGTCGGGGGGAATGTAATACCCACTCTTCTCCAGCTTGAAGAAGGGGTATGCCTTCGTGGGGTTCACCCAGCAGACGAAGGTGAACGTTTGCCCCTTGACGGCCGAGCCCATCTTCTGGCTGTCGAGGGAGGGGCCGTAGTAAATGCCCGTGTCGCGGATGATCAGGCCCTCAACGGCCTTGGCGGCCTGGGGGGGTTGCGGGGGGTTCCACGGCGGATGCGGGCCCAGCGGCCAGCATGCCTGTCGATGCCAAAGTCGCGATCGCGGCAGCGGCGGGGAGTACGCGAAGGGTCGACATTCTCCTGATGCGCTCGCGGATCTCCTTCAGCTAGGAGAGACCTTTTCCATCCTTGGGTAACAGACATGGCTATACGCCGCAACGAAGCTCGCCGAACAGGGCGTGTCCGTGCCCGGTCCTGGGCCCTGCGGAGCAGATCGGTGTCGGCCGCGTTGTCGATTTCCGCGCCCAGGTCGAGCTGCACAAGGCGCTTCAAGGTGTCGCGCTTGCCTTTGAGCTCCCGGATCTCTTCGCGGGCGAGGGCCGAGGTCGGTGTGCAGGCTGGCGGACGTGGCCCGCTCGGATCGAGGTAATGCGGCTGCCTGTCTGCCGTGTTGAGCCTCCCGGATCCAGCGCGTACCCCCGCGCCGGCCGTCAGTGGGCAGCTCTTGTGGCCGTCAGACGTTCGTGCCGGCGCGTCGCGAGGAAGCGCGGATTCGGAACCGAGCGGTCGTCAGGACCGGTCCCACGCTCGGCTCGCCCGCGATGCGCGTTTGGAGCAGGTCGAGCAGCGCCAACGTCGTTTCCTCGGCGTGGAGTTCGACTGCCGAGATGGCGGGCCGGCTGTGTCGGGTGTGCTCGGAGTCGGAAGCCGCGGCGAGCATTGTCCGATCGGGCACGGCGACGCCGCAAGCCGTGAGGCCCGCGAGCACTCCAGCCGCCTGACGGCCGGTGTGACACAGGATCGCATCGGGGATCCCGTCGTCCATGATCGCGTGCGCGATGTTCTCGCCGCCGTGCTCACCGGCGCGCTCGGCCGACATGTAGACGCGTGGTGTGATCCCGGCGCTCTCGCACCATGCGCGGTAGGTCGCCTCACTGTCGATGTTCCACGCGTTGGGGTCGGTTCCGCGCAACAGCACGATCGACCGGGCACCGGATGCGGCGAAGTGCTCGTAGATGCGCCGGAAGGTCGAACGGTCGTCCTCGGTGGCCCAGTCGGTGAAATCCGGGCGGCTGGGATCGCGTCCCAGTGTCACGTACGGGATCCCACGCCGTTCCAGGAGAGCGATGACCGGATCGTCCACGTGCGGCATCGTCACGATGTAGCCGTCGAGCGACAGCGCGAGTGGTGGTGTCGGCCGCCTGGTCGGGTCGGGCACGAGCATCAGACTGAGCCCGCGGTTCATCGCCTGCGCCGAGGCGGCGCCGATGTAGCGAGTGAACACATCGACGCCTCGCGGCGTGTACTCACCCAGCGCGTCGAGCGAGCGCATGACGAGTCCGATCGCGCCGACCGACGAACGGCGCAGGCCGCGCGCGAGGGCGTCGGCTTCGTACTCCATCTCCTCGGCGACGGCCCGGACACGCAGCCGCGTTGCCGCGCTCAGCGTCCCGGTGTCGTTGAGCGCCATCGAGACCGCCGCGACCGAGACGCCGGCACGCTGGGCGACATCGCGAATGGTGACGCCCTTCGATCGGGCCATGGCGACCTCCTTGGTTCGCATCTTCAGCTGTTGCCTCACGTCCGCTGTCGTCTCACGCCGTCGGACCGCGGTCACCGGCGCGGCCGGGCGACAGAAGAGACAGAAAGCGACATGCGCGACACCATTGTATTAAACGTTTTACCTACCTAGCGTGTCGCGCACCCCTCACCGTGACGGGCCTCACAAGAAGGTCGGACAGCGACACCATGAAGCTCCACACACTGCGCACGACCACCACCGACCCCCGCGACCGTGGACGCGAGATCGGCACGCGATACGCCGACCAGGTAGGTGACGTCAGCACCCGCTACCTGGCGCATTTCAAGGTTCTGGGTCTCTCGGAAACGACCGTCCGCGACATCGTCGCCCACAGCTACGACGCCTTGCGCGACTGGTACCCGGATCTCGTCGAGGAGTCCGACGGAATCGCCGAGGCATCCGGAATCGAACCCTGGCAGGTGGCAGCGGTCGGCGCACGGACCGAAGTACTCGCCGCCGCGCCCGGGAAGGGCGAGTGCACCACAGCCGTGCACGCACCGCGCTCCGGCGGCCCACCCGAGACGATCCAGACGTGGGACTGGCACGACTCGCTCACCCCGGACGGTCTCCTGCTGTCCCTCGTCACCGCGAGGCAACGCCGGGTGAAGCTCTTCACCGAGTTCGGCACGGCCGCGAAGATCGGGCTGAACGACGCCGGTCTCGGCCTGCATTTCAACATCCTGCACCATCGCTCCGACAACGCCACCGGCGGTGTGCCCGTCCACGCTGTTGCGCGTCGCGTCCTGGAGGAGGCGACCACGGTGGCGGAGGCCCGCGACATCGTCGCCTCCGCGACCGTGAGCGCATCCACCGTGCTGACCGTCGCGACCTGCCGAGACGGCCACGCCGCAGCGGCGTCCATCGAGATGTCACCGTCCGGATTCGCGGTGGTGCCACCCGATACCGACGGCTGGGTCATCCACACGAACCACTTCCTCGATGCCGTCCTCGCCGGCGGTGACACCAGCACTCCGGACTCGGCGTCGGCCGAGCGGTACCACCACGCGCACGCCGTGCGCGGCAGCATGACCGGCCGCTCCGCGCGGGAGCGCGCGGCCGCCTTCTGCGGCGGCGACGGTGCCGCCGCGGTGGTGTGCGTCCATGCCGACGATTCCCAACCGGGCCACGAGCAGTGGAGCACGTTGCTCACGGCCTCTCTCGACCTTCCCGGCTTCGCCCTCGAGTACTGGGCAGGCAATCCCGACGCAGCGGCCCGCGAGGGTCTCGACCGGTTCTGAGGAGCCCGATGGACAAGGACACGACATTGCCCGCTCATCTCTACTGCAATGCCCGGATCTTCACCTCCGACCAACGCCCCTGGGCCGAGGCGCTCGTGGTGGTGGGCGACCGGCTCGCCTACGTCGGCGACGGGGCCACCGCGGCGCGCGTGGCCGGACCGGATGCCCTGATCCACGACCTCGGCGGTGCGACTGTCCTCCCCGGATTCGTCGACGGCCATGCGCACGTGGTCGGCACCGGCGAGGCAGCGGCCCAGGTCGATCTCTGGGGCGCCAACACGGTGGAGGAGATCCAGCGGCGCATTCGCACGTGGACGGAGGAGAACCCCGGCGCGCCTCGAGTGCTCGCCACCGGATGGAAACACGGTGACATCCCGGGCGGCATGCCCGATCGGGGCATGCTCGACGCCGTTGTCGCCGACCGGCCCGTCTATGCGCAGGCCTACGACTTCCACTCCATCTGGCTGAACTCGGCCGCCCTCGCCGAAGTCGGCATCGACGACACCACGGCATCACCACCCGGAGGCACGGTCCACCGGGACGAGCGGGGCGCGGCCACCGGCCTGGTCGACGAGACCGCGATGCACCACCTCGTGTGGCCGGTGCTCGACAGCTTCGCCAGTGACTCCGACCGTGACAAGGCCCTGGCGGTCGCCCTGGCGGCGTACGCCGAGTCCGGGATCGTCGGTTCGACCGAAATGGCGCTGGGCGAAGGCGACTACGAGGCGATGCGTCGTGCCGATGCGGCGGGCGTCCTGACCACCCGAATCGCCGCGTTCTGGCGCGTCCAGCCCGCCGGCGACGAGGGCCGCAACCTCGCCCAGGTCGAGCGCGCCGTCGAAATCGCCACCCAGCGGTCGACCCCGTTCCTGCGCGTGACCGGCATCAAGGTCATGGTCGACGGAACCGTCGACGGGTGCACCGCCTCTCTCGGCAAGCCCTACGTGAACGGCACGAACGCCGACCCGATCTGGAGTCCCGCCGAACTCGCGCCGGTGGTGGCCGCCGCGGACGCGGCCGGTCTGCAGGTCGCCATGCACGCCATCGGTGACGAGGCGATCAGAGTCGCGATCAGCGCCGTCGAGCACGCCGTCGCTCTCAACGGCCCCCGGAACCGGCGCCACCGCATCGAACACCTCGAAGTCGTCGACCCGGCGGACATCGACCGACTGGCGGCACTCGGCATCACGGCGAGCATGCAGCCCGTGCACGCCGATCCCGCCATCCAGGAGAACTGGCGACGCGTGCTCGGCGACGAGCGGGTCGACCGCGGCTTCCCGTGGCCCGAGATGACCGACGCCGGGGCCACACTCGTGCTCGGCACCGATTCCCCCACGTCGCCGCATGCGCCGCTGCCCAACATGTTCATCGCGGCGACACGGCGTTCGGCACTGGATCCGTCGCTGCCTGCCAACATCGCGCACTACGCCTTGCCGCTGGCGGACGCGATCGTGCACGCCACACGTGACGCCGCCTGGGCGAGCCGCTCCGAACACATTCACGGCCGTCTCGCCGAGGGGCTGTACGCCGACTTCATCGTTCTCGACCGGGACATCTTCACCCGACCACTCGAGGAACTGCTCGACACGCGAGTACTGCGGACAGTCGTGGGTGGTCGTGTGGTCCACGACGCGCAGCAAGAGGTGACCCGATGAGCCACGCGACCGTGACGGCACCAGTGCCATCCGGGCAGGCGAAGGCGAAACAGTGGGCCGCCGGGGCGATGCTGCGGTTCATCACCGCTCGCATCACGGGGTTGTTGGTGACCTTGTTCATCGCGAGCCTGGTCGTCTTCGGAGCGCTCTACGCCGCGCCGGGAAGCCCACTCACCTATCTCACGCACGGTCGCACCATGAGCCCCGAGGCCATCGCCTCGATCAAGGCCGAGTATCACCTCGACGACCCCCTCTGGCAGCAGTACCTGAGGTGGCTGAGCGGCGTGGTGCACGGCGACTTCGGCACCTCGATCATCTACAACCAACCGGTGTCGTCGCTGGTCGCGAGCCGCGCCTCCGCGACCACGCTTCTCGTCATCATGGCCGCGGTGATCGTCCTGGTGCTCGGGCTGGCCATCGGCACGCTCGCCGGCCTCAAGCCCGGCTGGCTGTCACGGTCCGCCATGGCCGGCGCGACGGCCGTCATGGCGGTACCGACGTTCGTCGGAGCGGTCGTGCTGATCATCGTGTTCGCCGTCGACCTGGAGTGGTTCCCGGTGTTCGGCGCCGGCGGTGCGGGCCTCGACGAGGTCTACCACCTGGTTCTTCCGTCGATCGCGCTGGCGCTCGCGTCCGTCGCGTTCGTCGCACGACTCGCCCAGACCGCGATCCGACAGGAGTTGTCGGCCGATCACGTGCAGACGGCGATCAGCCGCGGACTGCCCCGCAGGGCCGTCGTACGCAGACACGTGATGCGTAACGCCGCGATGCCGGTGCTCACCGTCGCGGGTCTCACCATCGCGGGCCTGATCGCGGGAAGCGTCGTCGTGGAACAGGTCTTCCAACTCGGCGGGCTCGGTCAGTTCCTGGTGAACTCGGTGCAGCAGAAGGACTTCCCCGTCGTACAGGCGATCTGCCTGATGTACGTCGCCGCCTTCATCGTGCTGAACACCCTCATCGACATCGCCTACACACTGCTCGACCCGCGTGTGTCGATCGGGAAGAAGGACTCATGAGCACGACAGCAGCCGTGCGACCCGTCGGAGCCCGGAAGGCCGGCCGGCGGACGACGCGTCGTACCGGAGGCATCGGCATGTCCGGTGGGGTGGCGATCGCCCTCCTCGGACTCGTCGTCTGCTTCGCCGTCCTCGCGCCCTTCCTCTCACCGCACGATCCCAACGCCGTCGACCTCTCCGGCGCCTACCAGGGTTCGAGCGGCGCGCACCTGCTGGGAACCGACGCGAGCGGCCGGGACCTTCTCTCGCGCCTCGTCCACGGTTCCCGAACCGCGCTGATCGGACCGTTCCTCGTCGTAGCGATCTCGACACTCCTCGGGACGATTCTCGCGCTCGCGGCCGTGTGGTTCGGGGGCTGGTTCGACCAGTTGGTGGTCCGCGTCGTCGACGCCGTGTTCGCCTTCCCCGGTCTGCTGCTGGCGATCCTGGCGACCGCCCTGTTCGGGTCCGGCCTGAACGCCGCCGTTGTGGCACTGTCCATCGCCTACATCCCCTACATCGCGCGCATCGTGCGGAGCGCGGCACTGCGAGAGCGCTCACTGCCCTACATCGCGGCACTGCAGGTTCAGGGCGTGCACGGGTTGCGGATCGCCTTGCGACACATCCTGCCCAACGTGGGTGGGCTGATCGTCGCCAACGCCACGCTCGCCTTCGGGTTCGCCCTGATGGACCTCGCCGGCCTCTCGTTCATCGGCCTCGGGGTGCAGCCGCCGACGTCGGACTGGGGCGCGATGGTCGGCACCGGAATGGCCGGGGTGCTGCAGCAGCACCCGCAGGAGGCTCTGTTCGCCAGCGCGCTCATCGTCATCACCGTCGGCGCCGTGAACACGCTCGGCGACCGACTCACGGAGCGCTGGGAGGCACGTTCGTGAACGCACTTCTCGAAGTCGACGGTCTGACCGTTCAGTTGCCGGTCGCGGGCGAGTTGCGCACCGTGCTGCGCGATGTCTCGTTCTCCCTCGACCGTGGAAGCACCCTCGGCCTGGTCGGTGAGTCCGGTTCGGGCAAGTCCATGACGGTTCGCACCGTCGCACGTCTGCTCCCCGACGGCGCCGACGTCCAAGGCGGTGTCCGCTTCGACGGCGCCGAGGTGTTCGACCTTCGCACCGAAGGCCTGCGGTCCTATCGGGCCCAGGACGTGGCGATGATCTTCCAGGACGCACGGGCCCACACGAACCCCGTACGCACGATCGGCGACTTCCTCACCGAGGCGATGCGCACCAACGACCGGATGCCGAAGCCCGCCGCCCGCAAGCGCGCACAGGAACTGCTCGCCGAGGTCGGCATCGGGGACTCGGAGCGCCGACTGCGGCAGTTCCCCCATGAGCTCTCCGGCGGCCTGCTGCAACGGGTGATGATCGCTGCCGCGGTCGCCGCGCGGCCTCGGCTCGTCCTCGCCGACGAACCGACGACCGCGCTCGATGTCACCACCCAGGCGGAGGTGATGGCGATTCTCCGGCGTATGCAGCGCGAGTACGGCATGGCGATGCTCTTCATCACGCATGACCTGGAGCTCGCCAGTGCCGTGTGCGACGAGACGATCGTGCTGTACGCCGGCCAGGTCATGGAGCGCCAGGCGTCGGTGCGCCTCCACCAGGACCCGCTCCACCCCTACACCGCCGCGCTGGTGCAGGCACGACCCGAGATAGGCCGGCGCGTCGACCGACTGCCCGCGATCACCGGTCATCCGACCACCGCCTACGAGGCGCCGGACGGCTGTGCGTTCGCGCCCCGCTGCCCCTTCGCGCAGGAGCGGTGCCGGACGGGAGTGCCGCCCCTGCTGCGGATCGGTCCGTCGGAGACCCGGTGCGCCCGGATGCCGGGCCTGCGTGGCCGGATGGCGCGGCAGCAGCACACCGACTCCCCTTCGAACGAGGAGGTCAAGCGATGACCGAACCGCTGCTCGTGGTCGAGCACTTGACCAAGACGTTCGGCCGTGGGCGTGCCGAGGCGATGGCAGTCGCCGACGTGAGCTTCGCCCTGGCCCCCGGCGGAGCCCTCGGCATCGTCGGCGAATCCGGCTCCGGCAAGACGACCACGGCGCGGATGATCATCGGCCTGGAGCGTCCCTCCGGTGGTCGCATCATGTTCCGGGGCGAGGACCGCACACACCCGGCGCGTTCCGCGCAAAGTCGCCGTGAGCGGGGCCGGGACATCCAGATCGTCTTCCAGGACCCCTACACCTCACTCGACCGCCGTCAGCGCATCGGCGACTGCCTCGCGGAGGTCGTCGGCGTTCATTTCCGGCTCGGCCGCGACGAGACCAGGAAGCGCGTCAGCGAACTCGCCGAGCTCGTCGGACTCGACGACCGGCAGCTCGCGGCACTGCCCAGGTCACTCTCCGGAGGTCAGCGCCAACGCGTCGCCATCGCTCGCGCGCTCGCCGCCGATCCGGACGTCCTCATTCTCGACGAGGCCGTGTCAGCCCTGGACGTGTCCATCCAGGCACAGATCCTCAACCTGCTCTCGGACATCCGGGAGAAACGCGGCGTGAGCTACCTGTTCATCAGCCACGATCTCGCCGTCATCCGCCAGGTGACCGACGACACGATCGTCATGCGCCACGGCGCCGTCGTCGAGCAAGGATCCACCTCCGCCGTGCTCGACAACCCTCAGGACCCCTACACCCGCCTGCTGCGCGACAGCGTGCCCCGCAGCGGATGGGACCCCGAAGCCACCACAGCCCGACACTGACCAGGAGTTCCACGATGTTTCCACCCTGCCCACGCAGACGGGCGACGGCGCTCGCCGTCGCTGCCGCAGCCTCCCTCGCGCTGGCTGGTTGCTCCGGAGGCACATCCGGCACCGGAGCGACCGGTTCCTCCGACGCGCTGACGACGTTCACGCCCGCGGGCTCGGGGTCAGTCGACAGGATCACCTGGAACGTCTTCCAGGGCGAGCCTCAGACCATCGACCCCTTCCAGTCGGCCGACTACACGCCGAACATGATCAACTCGAACATGTGCGAGACGCTGCTCGCCCAGACACCCGACTTCCAGATCAAGCCCAATCTGGCCACGTCCTACTCGAACCCCGACCCGACAACCTGGGTCTACAAGCTGCGCGGCGACGCGACCTTCTGGGACGGCTCGCCGATGACCGCCGACGATGTCGTGTGGAGCATGCGGCACAACATGACGGACAAGTCGAGCTTCTACGGCTACCTGTACTCGAACGTCGCCTCGATCGCGAAGACGGGCACCGACGAAGTGACCGTCAGGCTCAAGAAGCCCGACTACCTCTTCAACGACGAGTTGGCGAGCTTCGCCGGTGTCGTCGTCGAGAAGAAGTTCTACGAGCAACACGGCAAGAAGGCCGGCACGCCGGGCGTCGGTGTGATGTGCACCGGCCCCTACAAGTTCGACAAGTGGACGCGGGGCCAGTCGATCAGCGTGAGCCGCTACGACGGCTACTGGAACAAGTCGCTGCCACTGAAGGTGAAGAACATCGACTTCACTTTCCTGACCGACGACTCCGCGATCACCTCTGGCCTGCTCTCGGGCCAGATCGACGGAACGTACGGTCCGCCGACCGCCGGGCTGGCACAACTGAAGGCATCGTCGGCGGGCAAGCTCTACTCGGGTGCCGCGCCACTGGCCGTCACACTCGTGGTCGCCAACCACAAGGGTGCGATGGGCAACGCCGACGTGCGCAAGGCGCTCCAGATGGCCATCGACTGGAAGGGCATCGGCAAGCAGGTGTACGCCGGTGAGGGGACCCCGGTCTCGCTGCAGACCGTGCCGGCCGTGTACGGCTTCGCGAAGGACGATCTGACCTCGTACGCCGACTCGGTCAGGACCGATGGCACCGCGAAGATCGACGAGGCGAAGAAGCTGCTCGCCTGCGTTCCGGCCGACGTGAAGTCGAAGCAGATCAGCCTTGTGGTACCGCAGCAGGCGGAGACGCAGCAACTGGGCGTCGGGATCAAGGATGCGGCGGACAGGATCGGCTTGAACTTCAAGCTCAACGTCGTTCCCGCGACCGGCTACTCGAACTACCTGTACGACCCGGCGACACGTGGCCACACCGACCTGCTGTACACGCAGTTCTGGCCGAACATCCCGAACCCGCTCGACTGGCTGGGCCTCACCGCGGTGACCGGCGGCACCTTCAACCAGTCCGGCTACAGCGGCATCGACGGGCTCTACTCCAAGGCGATCGGCACCAAGGACGACAGCGCCCGCTCCAAGCTGGTCGTGCAGATGGAACAGAAGCTGCACGACGAGACGGATCCGATGTTCTCCGGCATCCAGCTGACGAACGACGTGTGGCTCGGAAACAAGATCACCGGGGCGCCGGCAGCATTCGACTACGTCTACTACCCATGGGCGGCATACCTCAGCGGAACCGGCAAGTAGTCCTCACGGGAAGGGGACAGGGGCTCGACGCAGTCGCTTGCCGTCCGGTTCGCAGCGATCTGCCGGCGAACACGCACCCGGTGCCGTCATCCCCGCGGTTGCGGCGAGCAGATGACCACAGGAGGCCAGGGGCGGCGGTGGCGGTGCTTCACCGCACCTGCCTCCGCCGCCTGACTGACGCTCAGGCCTGGGCCGGCCATGGGGCTGACGGCCGTGCCGATCGTACGCTTTATTTGTGGCTGGTCGGCCTGTCCGCCGGAACCGGGCCGACGGTGCGCGAGCGGGACTGCTCCACAGACGACCGCGCGCACCAGGGCGGCGAAAAGACCGGGGGAGTGACTTCAGTCCGAGCCGGGCGGCGGCAACTCCCCGCCGTCGTCCGGCTCCGCGGATGCCGGAGGCAGCGCATCCTTGAACGACTTCCGCCGCGGCGACCTCTCAGCCTTCACCACCCCAGCGGCAGCCCGAGCCAACTGCGCTCGCAACTGATCGAACGCTGCCGGTCCCGACAGCTCTTGCAACCTGCGACTCCTGCCCATACCGGCCCAACGCCCCCGCGCACCGCACGTAACCGCAATGCACCCGAACGGAGCACCGCCGCGTGAAGATCGGTGTCCATCGCCACGCCTGTCGCTCGGCGCACTGACACGCGCGCCCGATCAGACCGAAGCGCCTGACGATGCGGTCGGCGACCCGCTCGCCGACATCCGGCACGAACTCGCCACGATCAAGAACAGCATGAGCGAACCCGGCCGACAGGCTGGGCAACCGATCCCGGTCCAGGCGGCGAGCAGTCAACCGGAAGGGACGGACCCGTCGAAACTTCTCAAGGCCGCCGCCGGAATCTCCGCAGCCGAACTCCAAATGCACCGCGACACGGCGTGGCATCCTTGCACTTCGCCGTCGTCCCGCGCGGATGCTTGGCGTTGGCTTTGCAGACGCCAGCCCGGCCTCCCGCGCGCACACCGTGACGTCTGCCCCTACACCGGGTTCGCCCGGCTGTCGTACGGCCAGGCCCGCGCCCTGCTCGACGAGCACACCGCCGTCGGTGGTGTGCCCGGAACGGGCTGGTACCTACGCGAGTGGCGGCATTCGAGCCTGATAAGAAGCCGGAGAAGGTGCGCCGTTACCTCAAGCCGTCCCCGGAGGCGATCGCCGAGGTCACCTGTCTGCTCGCGCCCGGAGACAGCAGGCACTGAACGCCGACCTCTACAGGGGGTTGTTCCGGAGCCAGGTCAGTACCTGGTCGGCGTGTTCGTTCGGGGGGAGGATCGGATAGAAGACGTGCTCGATCACGCCGTCGCGGACGATCAGGGTCAGCCGCTTGTAGAGCGTCAGCCCGCTGGTCTCGAACGTGGGTAGGCCGAGTTCCCGCGCCAGGCTCCGTGCGGGGTCGGAGAGCATCTGGAACGGCAGGTGGAGCCGCTCGACGACCTCACGCTGATAGTCGGCCTCCTGGCTGGAGAGGCCGAACACTCCGTCCGCGCCGGCGGCGAGGAGACCTTGGTAGTGATCGCGGAAGCCGCATGCCTCGGGGGTGCAGCCGCGGGCACCGGGGATCGAGTCCCAGCCGTCGGGCAGGTCGACGCCCGGGCGTCCGGTGAGCGGGTAGATGTAGATCACCGTGCGGCCCGCGCCGAGCGCGTCGAGGCGGACGGCCGTGCCGCCGGTGCTCTGGAGTTCCAGGTGCGGGACCTTCGTGCCGAGCAGATGGTTGGCTGCGCCGTCGTCCTCGGGGACGGGCAGGTCGGCGGGCATGCTCGTGTAGTCAGTCATCAGGTCCTCTCCTTCGTCGGCCGGTGAGACGCGGCTGCCGAGGTGGGCGGCCTGTTGCAGGTGCGCGACCAGTACCGCCCGACGGGCGGCGAGTCCCTCGATCCGCTGGGTCAGCTCGGTGATCGCGTCGCGGTAGCCGGCCAGCGAGGCGGGACAGTCGTCGCCGTGTCGATGGCCGGCCGTGAGGCACTCCAGGAACGGGCGGGTACGCTCAACAGGAATTCCGAGACTGCCCAGCGCCCGGATCTCCTGCGTCAGTCGCACGTCGTGCTCTTCGTAGTCCCGATAGCCGTTGGCCAGCCGCCGGGGCGTGAGCAGGCCCAGCGATTCGTAGTAGCGCACCGCTTTCGTTGTCACGCCCGCCCGACGAGCCAGCTCACTGATCTGCATGCCTCTCACCTCGCAGAACGCTAAACCCTGACCCCGAGGGTAAGGTCAAGCCGCGGCGAGGATGTCCCACTGAGCGGGCGTGAGTTTCGGGCGCTGCCCTCGGGTGCGCCGGCCGGGGGTTCTCCTTCGACGGAGCCCGGCCGCCGCGGCCCGTGGGATTCAGTCCTGGAGGGAGTCGAGCCAGGCGGTCAGCAGGTGGTTGACCTCCTCGGGGCGCTCCTGCTGGATCCAGTGCCCGCAGCCGTCCAGGATGTGGGCGGAGGCCAGTCCGGGGAGGGTGGCTGGGTAGGCGTCGATCGCGTCGGCCATCCAGGTCGTGGAGGCGTCGAGGGCACCGCCGATGAACAGAGACGGCTGCTTGATCGGGGCGCCGTCGTACTGGGCGAGGTCCTCCCAGTCGCGGTCCATGTTGCGGTAGCGGTTGAGGGCCCCGGTCATGCCGGTGCGCTCGAACTCTCCGGCGTACACGTCGAGGTCGTCCTCAGTCAGCCAGGCGGGCAGCCTGCCGTCGGGGAAGCGGTCACGCAGCCGGCCGCCGGTGCGGGCCACAAAGTGCGGGTCGGGCTCGCCCTGGGCGGGCATGGTGTCGGCGGACAGCGCCGCGTAGAAGCCCGCGAGCCAGCCCCGGACGTCGGGCTCCATCTCCTCTTCGGCCCGGCCGGGCTCCTGGAAGTACGAGACGTAGAACTCCTGGTCGCCGCCCATCTGGGCGAAGACGTCGGTGGGGCGGGGTCCGCCGGGCGGCGCGTAGGGGACGCTCAGCAGTCCGACGGCGCGGAAGACCTCGGGGTGGAGCAGGGCGGAGGCCGCCGCGATGTTGGAGCCCCAGTCGTGCCCGACGATCACCGCCCTCTCCTCGCCCAGGCCGTGCACCAGGGCGACGTTGTCGTCCACCAGGTCGAGCATCCGGTAGGCGTCCGTCGCGGCTGGCCTGGAGGTGCGGCCGTAGCCGCGCACGTCGAGCGCCACGGCCCGGTACCCCGCCGCCGCGAGGGCCGGGAGCTGGTGGCGCCAGGAGTACCAGGACTCGGGGAAGCCGTGGACGAGCAGGACCAGCGGTCCGGTGCCCTGCTCGACCAGGTGCAGGCGCCCGGCGGGTGCCTCGATGGTGCGGTGGCGCAGGTCGGCGGACGGCGCGGGCTGGTGCATGGCTCTCCTCGGTTCACGGGCGGCCGCGGTTACCCACCGATCATGCGGCGCGGCGGCCTCCCGACGCGAGCACCCTTGCCATCCTGGCAAACTTGCAGGACGGGCTGGTGGAACCGGCACGACCGGAGGGAGTGGGACGACGGTGACGGACGACGGCTTGGCCGGCACGCTGGCAGCTATGGGCCCCCGGCTGCGGGCCGCGCGCGAGCAGCGCGGCGCCACGCTCACCGGCGTCAGCCGTGCGGCCGGCATCTCGCTGAGCACGCTGTCGCGGATCGAGACCGGCCGTCGCAAGCCGACCCTGGAGGTGCTGCTGAGGCTCGCGAAGGCGTACGACATCTCCCTGGACGAGCTGGCCGCACCCGTCGCCGCAGCGGGACCGCGGACCCCGGTACCGCAGCGTCCCAGCGACGACAAGGTGGTGCTGCCGCTGACCCGGTACGTGGGGGGCCTGCACGCCCACAAGCACGTCCTGCCCGCCGTCGACGCGCCGCCGGCGCGGCCGCGGCAGGTCTCCCATGACGGGTACGAATGGCTGTGCGTCCTGTACGGGCAGCTGTGGCTGGCGCTCGGCGAGCAGGACCTCGTCCTGAGCGCCGGGGACGTCGCCGAGTTCGACACCCGCACCGCCCACGGAGTCGCGAACGCCGGACCCGGCGGACCGGTCGAATACCTGATCATGTTCGGGCCGCAGGGAGAGCGCCTACGACCGCGCACCACCCCTCCAGCCCCCGGCCGCGGGGCCCGGTAGTGCGGAGCACAGCGTCCGGGACCTGTCCCTGCACGGGTGCTGACGCCCCGTCAGTGGGCAGTGCCGCCTTGCCACCCGGCAGTTCGCGCTGAGTGCCTGCGTCCTCGCCCGCACCCTCGGCATCGACATCACCGTCGCTGTCAAATGGCAGCGAGCCGCCGCCGGAGACTGGGCCGCCTACGCCGCCGACGTCAGCCGCCGCACTCCACCGCAACATCCGGTCCACGAACAGGAGTACCGACATGAGATTCGACAACCACCGCGTGGTCATCACCGCCGCCGGCCGCGATTTCGGCCGTACCCTGGCCATCCGACTCGCGGACCTCGGTGCCGAGGTCTTCCTCTCCGCGCGCACTCTCGCCGCCGCTGAACGTGTCCGCGACGAGATTCGCGGCCGAGGGCACCAGCAGGTTCACGCCTTCACCTGCGATCTGGCTGACCCGGCCTCTATCCGCGGCTTCGCTGCCGGCGTCGCCCGTCACACCGACCGCATTGACGTGCTGATCAACAACGGCTCCCGCTACCTCGAAGGACCAGACCTCCGATCCGCATCCGACACCGACGTCGTCGACACCATCGCATCCGGCGCCACCGGCACCGTCCTGACCGTGAAGAACTTCCTCCCTCTCCTGCTCAACTCGGACAAGCCGGACGTGGTGACCATGGTCTCCGCCTGCGGAACGACCGGTCATCACCGCTCGGACGCGCATGACGCCTTCTACGCGGCCAAAAGCGCCCAGGCAGGGTTCGCCGAGATCCTCTCCAGGCGCCTGCGGCCCCAGGGCGTCCGGGTGATCTCCCTCTACCCGCCCGACTTCGACAACCCTGACCCGCTCTCCGAGGAGTGGGAGAGCACACCGCGCGAGGCCAGCGACGCCCTCACCGCGCAGTCACTCGTGGAGTGCATCACCTTCGCCGTCGCCCAGCCCCGCGACTGCTTCATCAAGGCGTTCCACTTCGAACAGGTCTGACCGATTCCTGGCACGTCCACGCATGGCGACTCACCCCGCGGTCCGGGCGGCCCATGAGCCCCGGACCGGGGGCATTCAGACAGTTCGGTCCGCCTCACTCGGCGCGCCGTCCGACACGCAGGACGCTCAGGTAACGGCGTGGTGCTCGATCGCCCATCCGCGTGCGGATGCGCTCGGCGATGGCGTCGAGCAGAGGCTCACGGACATCCGGGTCGAGCCTTCGATACGGCGACTGTGAACGAAGGAGATCCGCAAAGCCGTGCCCGTTGAACCACTGAACGCTTGGATACCAGCGCACGATTGTTCGGCCGAACAATCACGGCTTGTGTACGGGTGGTCACTGATCTCGTTCGAACACTGCGTCGCAGAGTTCTTGGCGGCCGGTAGCGTGACCCGAATGATCGTGGGAAGTGAAGACACCCGGCTCGTGATCCTTCGAGGGAACTCGGCGTCGGGCAAGTCCTCGGTGGCGGCGGGAATCCGCGAACGTTTCGGCCGCGGTTTGGCGTTGGTCGGTCAAGACAACTTGCGGCGGATCGTGCTGCGGGAGCGCGATGTGCCTGGCGGCGTCAACATCGGGCTGATCGACACGGTCGCCCGCTACGCCCTGGACGCCGGCTACCACGTGGTGGTCGAGGGCATCCTGTACGCAGACCGATACGGCGACATGCTGGCGGGCTTGCTCGGCGACCACCGCGGCGTCTCCCGCTGCTACTACCTTGATATCCCGATCGAGGAGACGTTGGTCCGGCATTCCTCGAAGGCCGATCTGGAGTATCTGACCCGGGTCACCGAGCGAGAGCTGCGTGACTGGTATCGCGAGCGCGATCTCCTGCCCGGTGGTCTCGAGACCGTCATCGGGGCTGACAGCGGCCTCACCGACACGGTCGAGCGCATCGTGCGTGACACCGGTCTCGCAGGGTTGCCCGCGCGCGTCAACTGACGCTGCTCCTCGTTCATCGTCCGCGCCACCAGTCTCCGGCGGCGCATCGCAATCGAGGTACACCTCCGAAACGGACGGAACTTGTCATGCGCGGAAGGGACAGGGCGCCGTTCGTTCATCTCTGGATTGTGTGGGGCCGGGCGGTCAGTGACCGCCTACGGTCGGGTGATGCCTGCGAGGCACGCGTGGTCGGTGCACTACACGAGCCGAGAGCTACCGCAGCTGGGGGAGCTGCCGTGGTTCCTGCAGCACGCGCCTCGTGATCCCGAGCCGTGGCTGGACGCAGCCGGGGTTCCCGACGGTGTGCCCTTCCTGCTTTCTCCGCGCTTTGAGTACGACGTCGAGCTGAACGCGTACTGGCTGCGCGCTGAGCTGATCGAGGCCCCACTCAACAGCAACGCGAACCGAGCCCGGGCGCTGGCCAGCTTCTTCACCTTCCTGTGGCGCGCGCGAGGACACAAGGGGTGGCGGGACGCGGCCGAGGCTGACCATCTGGCGTACCTCTACTGGCGGCGGCGGGATGAGGGGGCCGCGGGTCGAGGGCGGCACCTGGAACGCCGAGGTCAGCCACGTCAACCTGTTCTACGTCTGGGCCAAGGGGAAGCGCCTGCTGGGCAGCCTGCCGGTCCCGCAGCGCGCTCGGCGACCGGCCCCGTTCGGCACGGTGGTCGTGCCGAAGGACGCGATGACGGCGGCGACGTTCGCTCACGACGAGAAGGGTCAGCACATCGAATGGCTGCCGGCCCGTTCCTACCGACTCTGGCGGGATACCGGGATCCGGGGATACGGACGCGACGGCCTGCCGACGAGGACGTTTCGGGGCCGCTGGGCCTCGCGGAACAGCTCCTACTCGGACCTCATGGTGCGCACTGGGATGCGCATCGAGGAGCAGTCCAGCGTCCTGATCACTGAACTTCCCCACCGCGCTGGCCACTGGGGAGGGTATCGGCGGTTCTGGCTGCCGGCTGCGATCGCGAAGCGGGAGTCGGCTCGATGGGTCTACGTTTCACACAGTGGCCTGCTGGGCCTGGGCGAGTACGTAGAGATCGACCGGGCAGAGGTCGTCGAGGACGCTCGCGCGCGGGGCCGCTACGACACCATCCGCAGGCCGTTGGTCATCGCCGATCCGTCCCGGCCGTTGACAGCCGTGCAGACGGGCAGCTTCGGCTGCACCACCCTCAACGTGCGGGAGCTCAAGCCGGCGCAGCGGTACCGGCTCCTGCTGGACACCGGCTCGGGGATCGAGCCCGCGATGTTCTGGCTCGGCGAGTCCGGTGCACCGCTGGCGCTGTCCACCTGGAAGGACCTGTTCACCACCGTCAATGCCCGGTGCGAGGCCCAGGGCTTGGACTTGGCGGCCCACGCACACCTGCTGCGTCACACCTTCGCGGTCCTGACCCTTGAGCAGCTGCAGCGCGGGCACATCGCCAACCTCGCCGGCATGAACGTCCAGCAGCGCCAGCACTACGTCCGCATCTTCGGCGATCCGCTGGACTGGGTGCGGCGCCGGATGGGGCACGCCAGTCTCCTGACCACGGTGATTTACCTCCACGCCCTAGAGGAGCTTGAGATGGAGACCCGGATGGCGCTTGTTCCCGACGACTGGGAGGACTCTCGGGATACCCCGCTCAGCGCCCTGGGCGGAGAGCGACCGCCCAAGGGCGTCCAGGTGCGAAGGGCAGCGCCGTGAAGGGCCGAGGCCGTGGCAGCACCCGGCGAGGACGCCCCTCACCCCTTCCGGAAGGACCGTACGAGCCGGCGGTCGAGCCGAGGACTGCTGGGCTGCACGGGCTCGTCGTCCAGGTCCATGCCGACGACGGCCGCAGGTGTCGGTTCGACTGTGCTGAGCTGCCGCTTCCAGGCTGGCAGCTATCGGTGGCTCGGGCCCTGGCCGGGCGTACCGGCCCGTCCGGCGGCCTCGGCACGCAGTCGTCAGCCCGGGCGTCGTGGAGGTCGGTGGGACGCTGGCTGCGCTTCCTGGAAACTCTGCCCAACGCTCCTGCAACGCCCGCCAGACTCACTGCCGCACACGTCAAAGCCTTCCGGGAGCGCCCCGACAGCAAGATCGCCCAGCGCGATCTAGCTGTTCTGTCCGGGGAGGTTGTGGACGGGTGAGCCATGTCTCGGCTGGGGGATCTTGAACAGGTGAGGGCCTTCCGGGTTCGATGTGGCGTGTCGGAGCGTGTGCCGTTGCGGGAGTTGCCACCGTCCTGCCGACGGGCTCGTGCTTGTCATAGCCACGATGATCGGTGATCTCGCCTTCCAGGGCGGACTCCAACAGCCGATGGGTCAGCTGCCGCAGCAGCCCGTCCTCGCCGGGCAGCTGCAGGCCCTCTGCCTAGCCCCGGCTCACCAGTTCGTCGATCAACTGGTCGTCCACGGCCTTGTCCGCCGCAGCCTCTGCAGACTCGACGCTCGGTCATGATCGGGAGCTTCACCGAACGTCTTACCGTCCCGGGCCCGGCGCGTCGACCAGCGAGCGGACGGAGGGCGAACCTCGGCCGGTCACCGAAGGAGAACACCAACCTGCACCGCACCCTCACACTCTGCGAGGAGGCCATCAGACAGCTCGTCTTGGAAAACTCCGCGGTGCGCCAGCGGGCCGCCGTCGTCCCGCTGCCCACTCACACCCGCCCGGCCCCGGCGACCGCAGGACCGAGCTGCGTTCGTCGGAGCGGTAGCGAGGGGCCGCGTGGACTCGGTCCTGGTCGTATGTGCGCGCAGCCGGTACGCAGGTCACCGAAGCGCAGTGGCGGGTATCGAACTACCGCCCTACGCTTGATCGGGAAGCGTCCGCTCGGCAGGGACTGCCCCGCGTGGCGGTGACCGGGCGGGCAAGGGTCCGGTGCGGGCCGTCCTCTACAACGCACCCCCGTTTCCGGCCGGCGAAGTCTCGCCGCACCTGGTTCGCCGTGTTCCCGGGGGTCGGTGCGCCCACGCCCGGCCGTCCTTCTAAGGAGCAGAAATGAAGGTCGCAGTGGTAGGGGTGGGTGCGGTCGGGTCGGCAACCGCTCTGTCCCTGGTCGAACGCGGTGGGAGTTGCCGGGAGATCGTGCTGGTCGACCGGGACACTGCCCGGGCCGACGGCGTCGCCAGCGATCTGCGCTATGCGGCACCGCTGTCACCCACGGTCGACGTACGCTCTGGCGGCTACGAAGACCTGGCCGGCACTGCGATCGTCGTGATCACTGCCGGTGTCAACGAGAAGGCCGGCGGCGCCACCGACCGGTCCGACCCCAAGGGGCGCCTGCGACTGCTGGAGACCAACGCCAAGGTCTTCGCCGAAATCGTTCCGCAGGTGGTCACGGTCGCGCCCGAGGCGGTGCTGATGATCGTCACCGACCCACCGGACCCGCTGGCCGACCTCACCCGGCAGGTGGCCGGACATGACCGGGTGTTCTCGACCGGGACGATGATCGACAGCCTGCGCTTCCGCGTCCAGTTGGCGGACCGCCTGAGGGTCCGGCCGCGTGACGTGCAGGCCCTGGTGGTGGGCGAACACGGCACCTCCGAGGTGCTGTTGTGGTCCTCGGCGACCGTCGGCGGCATCCCGGTCGCCCACCTGCTGGGCCAGGACGGGCGCTCCGTCGAGGACATTCGCAAGGAGGTCGAGCGCGACATCCGCTACGCGAACATCACCATCATCGAGGGCACCGGCGCGAGCCAGTACGGCATCGGCGCTGTCTCCGCCCGCCTCGTCGAGGCAGTCCTGCGCGATGAACGCGCGGTGC
The DNA here is from genome assembly GCF_043081205.1 of Streptomyces sp. NPDC014889. NCBI lineage: Bacteria > Bacillati > Actinomycetota > Actinomycetes > Kitasatosporales > Streptomycetaceae > Streptomyces > Streptomyces sp. NPDC014889. Next base: position 57,616 of record NZ_JBIBWH010000021.1, on the reverse strand, counting down.
TGCCCGTCGCCGCCTACTCGTCTCGGCACAAAGTCACGCTGTCCCTGTCGAGCGTTCTCGGCGCCGGCGGCGTACAGCAGATGCACGAGCCCGTCATGACGCCCGAAGAGCATCAGGCCCTGGCCGAGAGTCTCGAGGTCCTGCGCGCAGCCGCTGCGCGGGCCATTGCCATCGGGACGACCTGAGCGGCAACGCGCCAGATCCCGCCGGATGCTCAGGTCCCGCCGGTTGCGCCGCCCAGCCAGTGGACACCGCCAGCATTCCCACAGGTCGGCGCCCGGTCGACGGCACGCCTTACGACCTGCGGGAACCGCAGCCGCTCGGTGACCGGCACATCGACGTGGCGTATACGCAGCTGCGGCGCGACCCCGATGGCAGGGCACGGATCCGGCTCGTTCACGGTGAGGGACCGGCCGTCACCCTGTGGGTCGGTGACGCCTACTCCTATGTGGAGATGTTCACCGGCGACACACTCCCCGAAGCAGACAGGCGGCGCACCGGTCTGGGTGTGGAGCCGATGACCTGCGCGCCTGACGCGTTCAACTCCGGGGAGGGGCTGATCACCCTGGAGCCCGGGCAGACGCACCAGGCGCGGTGGGGCATCGATCCAGGACGTAAGGAGGGCACGGCATGAAGGCGATCACCGTTGTTCCGGGCGAACCCGGCCAAGTGGCGGTCAGCGACGTCAGCGAACCCGACCCAGTGCAGGGGGCACTGCTCGTGGAAGGGCGGCTGCTCGGCATCTGCGGGACCGACGTCGACATCGTGGAGGGCGGCTACGGTTCGCCGCCACCGGGCCAAGAGCGCCTGGTGATCGGGCATGAGTCACTCGGTGAGGTGATGGAGGCACCCGCGGGAAGCGGCTTCGCACCGGGCGACCTAGTCGTGGGCATCGTGCGGCGTCCCGACCCGGTGCCGTGCCCGCCGTGCTCGCACGGTGAGTGGGACTTTTGCCGCAACGGCCAGTACACCGAGCGAGGGATCAAGGAGCGGGACGGGTTCGGATCCCAGCGGTGGCGGATTGAGCCGGAGTACGCAGTCCGGCTCGATCCGCAGCTCGGCGACTGCGGGGTCCTGCTGGAACCTGCCTCGGTGCTGGCCAAGGCATGGGAGCAGACGGAACGCATCTTCAGCCGGGCCTCGTGGCGGCCCCGGGTGGCGCTGGTGACCGGAGCCGGGCCAATCGGCCTCTTCGCAGCTCTCCTGGCAGTGCAACGGGGCCTGCAAACCCATGTCCTGGATCTCAGTGACCGCGGTCCGAAGGCTCAGCTGGTCGCCGACCTGGGCGCCACCTTCCACACCGGTGACGTCAGGGACGTCGACGTGGTGCCTGACGTGGTCATCGAATGCACCGGTGCCGGACCGCTGGTGTTCGCTCTGACGAAGATCGTGGCGCCTGATGCCGTCATCTGCCTGACCGGTATCTCTTCCGGCCGACGTACGGCGGAGGTCGGAGTGGATGTGGTGAACAAGGAGCTGGTGCTGGAGAACACGGTGGTGTTCGGTTCGGTTAACGCGAACCGTCGTCACTATCAGCAGGCCGCCGATGCCCTGGCGAAGGCCGATCGAGGCTGGCTTGAGCGGGTCATCACCCGGAGAGTGCCGATGAGTCGGTTCTCAGATGGTCTGCACAAGGGCGGCGATGACGTCAAGGTCGTCGTGGACCTGCGGTCCTGATCATCGCCCTGGACCGGGGCGTCTTCGGCGAAGGCGGGTCAGGGGGGTCGAGGGCGGGGCGCGGACTTGCAGGTCGGGTGACTGGTCGGGGGTGGTCCGGGCCTGTCGCGCGGCGTCCACGGCTGTGGCCGGGTCGACGCCGGCGAAGGCAATGACGTCGGTGGCTGTCATCTGCACGGCCATGCGGAGCGCGGTCGGGCGCGGGTCCCTCGTGGTGCACGACGCCTCGCGGCGGCGTATCAGGTCGAGGGCGCGCTGGGCCGCCCTTTGCCGGGTGTCGTGATCTTCCGGCGCGCGGGCGAGTGTCTCCAGGATGTCGGCGAGTTCGCGCACGGCCGGGGCCGGCTTGGCCAGTTGCCTGCTGTCGCCGACGCGATGGGCGGTGGCGATGCGCGCGAGCATGAGGCAGCTCATGCCGAGCAGGTCGAGCCGTCCCGCGTTGTGGCACTCCCGAAGGACGGTTGAGCCGCGCCCCCACCAAAGGGGTGAGTGACGGGCGATTGCGCTGCTTCGGAGGCGTGCCTGTGCGAGGTCGGACAGCGTGTCGCGGGTGGTGGGCAGGTGCTGGGCCACCGGGTCGTTGAGTGTTTGATCGTTGCGCTCGAGTGCTTGAGCGGTGTGGCGCAGGAGGTCGGTGAGGTCCGTCAGAGCCGCCGCCTCCGCACGGCGCAGCAGCAGCACGGGCTCGGCCGGAAAGGCGAGCTGGCTGAAGAGCAGTGCCACGCCTGCTCCGATCAGCGCGTCGGTCAGGCGTTGCGGCCCCGCTGCGCCTCCCACGGTCACCGCGAGGATGGCGCTGACGGCTGCCTGGGCGATCACAATCCGTTCGCCGCCCAGCGCGAGCGCGACCAGCATGGCCGCGAAAGTGGCGGCCGCCAGCGCCCCATACCCGTGGTGCAGCACGGCCACCGCCGCGTCCGCGGCGAGGATGCCCACGACGACCCCGAGGAGCAGCCGCACCGCGTTGACGCCCCGTTCGCCGCGCGCGGCGTTGAGTGCGACGACGGCCGCGACCGGTGCGAAGAAGGGCAGCCGGTGGTCCACGAGATGCCTGGCGATCAACCAGGCCGCGCTCGCCGCGGCGGTCTGCTGAACGACCGGCCACATACCTGCCGTGACCCGTCCCCATGCGCCGGAGGCGGCGTGCAGCAGCGCGCGTGGCCACTGTGCCACGCGCCCGCGACGCCGACTCCACATCACCCCGGCTTCTTTCCCCGTGGCTGCCTGCTGAACCGGGCCTGGAGCGCGGCGTCGACCTGAGCGAAGTCACGGTCGCGGGTCTCGGGGACGTAGCGGACCACGAACCACAGCCCGAAGGCGCACACCGCGGCGAAGACCCAGAAGGTTTCGCCCTGGCCGATCGCGTTCACCACCGGGAGGAACACGAGGCTGACCACGAAGTTGGAGGCCCAGTTCACGGTGGTGGACACGCTGGAGCCGGCGGCGCGCGCGGAGGGCGGGAAGAGCTCACCGATCAGCACCCAGAAGACCGGGCCCAGCCCCACGGCGAAGGCAGCGATGTACACCACCATGAACAACAGCGACAGCAGTGCGTTCATGCCGAGGACGAAGGACAGTCCCAGCAGGACGAGCATCACCAGCATGCCGGCCAGCGAGCCGAGCAGCAGCTTGCGTCGCCCCGCACGGTCGATCAGCCGGATCGCGGCGATGGTCATCAGCAGGTTGATCACGCCGATCGCCACCGAGTAGAGGATCGAGTTTGCCGCGGTCAGGCCCGTGTTCTCGATCGTCGTTGGCGCGTAGTAGATGATGGTGTTGATTCCGCCGAACTGCTGCACCGCGGCCAGCGTCAGCCCGACGACGAGCGCCGGGCGGACCCGGGGTGACTGGAGGACATGCCACCCGTGGTTCTGTGACGTGTCGCCGCTTTGTGCCTCCCGGTGTCTGCGCTGCGTCTGTTCGATGAGCAAGTCGGCTCTGGTCTCGTCGCTGACGGATGCGATCACGGTCCGCGCCGTGTCCGCGCGGCCGTGCAGGATCAGCCATTGCGGTGATTCCGACAGCAGCAACAGCGCCCCCAACACCATGATGAGGGCGGGGATGGCGCCGACCGCGAACATGCCTCGCCACTGCCCGTTGCTCGAGAAAGCGAGGTTGATGAAGTACGAGATCAGGATTCCACTCGTGATCATCAGCTGGTTGAGGGTGAGGACGCGCCCGCGGATCTCCTTGGGAGAGACCTCCGACAGGTAGACGGGAACCGTTGCGGAGGCCGCTCCGACCGCCAGGCCGAGCACCAGCCGCCCGACGATCAATGTCCAGTAGCCCGGAGCGGTCGTCAGGATCGCCGTACCGACGAGGAAGACTGTTCCCTCCGTCGCCAGTGCTTTCCGGCGGCCCAGACGATCGGCCATGCGGCCCGCGGAAACAGCGCCCAGCATCGCCCCGATCAGCAGGATGCTCACCACGCTGCCCTGCTCGAACGCGTTCAGCCTGAAGTCGTGCTTGATGTAGAGCAGCGCGCCGGAGATCACGCCGGTGTCGTAGCCGAACAGGAAACCGCCGAGAGCGATGATCGCCGCCCACCGCCAGACCCGACGGCGTCCCTGTGCAGGGATCCCAGCGAGGGGTCCCTCGGTGCCCGGCTCTCTGGAGAAGCCCTGGACCATGTGCGTTCCTTCGCCTCAGGTGAGCATCGCTCCCGCGCGTAGGAAGGACGCGTTGTCTTCCGTGTCTGGCTGGGCAGGCGACGAGCTGTCCCGCGGGAACTCCTACTATGTGCCGCTGCAATCCGGGGCCGCCCCGTGGGGCACCGCGATCGGGTGAACCCGTGCCAGGGGGCGGGTCGCCAGTAGCAGGTATCGCCTGACGGTCAGAGATTCAGGCGATAAGGGAGTAGGCACACGACCACGTCAGTGCGCGCGCTCAACACGCCGGCCAGCAGGATGCCGCGTTGGTTCTGCAGGATGCGAAAGCGGCGGTGGGCGGGCTCCACCTGAGGGATGAGTACGGCCACCTGCCTGCCGTCGCGGCCGGCCTACGTAGCCGAGGACCGGATGCACCAGCGAGTGCTGGGGGCTCTCGACGATGTCGAGCCGGACACCCGGATCCCACCGTGCCCAGTCGGCGCGCATGGCGGCGGCTTTCGCCTGGTCGGAGAAGGCCGCCACCACCACGACCTCGTCACCCAGCGAGAGCGCGGCGGTGACGGCACGCTCGGCGACCGCGTCGACCTCGCCCAGGGGAACGATGACCAGACTGGAGGCTCGTGCGGGCACTGCAGGCATCCGCCTCAGTCCGAGTTCCACGCCGGCGAGCGTGTAGTAGCGCTGAATCCTGGAGAACAGGAGCATGAGCAAGGGCACGATGAGCGCCACGAACCAGGCTCCCGCGAGGAACTTGCTGGTGAGCAGTACCACGGCTGCCACGGCGGTGAGCACGGCTCCGACTCCGTTGATCACCGCCCGGGGCACCCAGCCGGCCGGACGCACAGTGGCCCAGTGCCGTACGAGACCGCTCTGGCTGATGGTGAAGCCGACGAAGACCCCGACCGCGAAAAGAGGGATCAGCCGCTGTGTGTCGGCGTTGACGGCGATCAGCAGCGCACACGACAACACGGCCAAAGCGAGGACACCGTAGCGGTGGACGGGCCGTTCCGCGCGCAGCGCGAACAAATGGGGCAGGCGATTGTCCCGGGCGAGCAGGCTCATCAACACCGGCAGCCCGCCGAAGCTGGTGTTGGCGGCGAGGCCGAGCGCGAGGGTGACGACGACACTGGTGGCGTAGTAGGCCCAGCCGGTGCCGTAGGCACCCGCGGTCAGCTGGGCCAGGACCGTAACGCCCTGGCGGGGAACCACGTGGTGACGTGGTTCCTTGGCGACCCCCACTCGTCTCAGGCATGGACGCGTCACGCCCCATGAAGACAGACGGGATACATTTGTACGGGAGTGGTCCCTCAAGCTTCGTCCATCGACGGCCATCGCCGTTACACGTTCGCTCCCCTGGCCGAAGCACGGGCCGGACAGGCCGGCGCCGAGGGGCGCGTCGCGACACGCTCGGACGCAAGGGTGACGCGCGGACCTTCGGCGCATACAAGCGGCGCATCACGGGATAGGCATGCAGCTGCACCTGGCGGCGACCGGATGGGCCGCGAGGGCCTTGACCCGACCTCTGCTCGCTGCCCGGACGGACGGCCCGGGGCACTGCCGCTCACCCCAGCCCGATCGGAAGGCAGCAACTTGCAGATCAACATCGTGGGCCCCGGCAACATGGGCCGAGCCATCGCCGCCCGCGCACTCACCGGCGGCCACAGCGTGTGCCTCGTCCACCCCGACGCCGACCGCGGCCGAGCGGCAGCCGCCGAGCTCAAGCAGCGCTTCCCGGACGGCGAAACCGGCTCGGCCACTGCGGCGCAGGCAGCCGACATGACCGTGCTGGCCCTGCCCTACGACGCAACGCTGGAGGTCGCCGGATCCGCCCGTGCCACGCTGTCCGGACAGGTCGTGGTGGACATCTGCAATCCCGTCGACTTCGCCACCATGGACTCGCGCGTTACGCCCGCCGACACGTCGGCCGCCGAGCAGATCCAGCAGATCGTCGGCACGGACGCGAAGGTCGTCAAGGCATTCAACACCACGTTCGCCGGCCTGCTCACGACGGGTGAAGGCCACGGCTTCCCGCTCGACGTACTGATCGCCGGCGACGACTCCGCTGCCAAGGCCAAGGTCGCGGAGCTAATCTCCTCCGGCGCGATGCGTCCCCTGGACGTCGGTCCGCTGCGCCGCGCCCGGGAGCTCGAGGCGTTGGGTTTCCTGCACATCTCCGTCCAGCAACCTCTGGAGCTGAACTGGCAGAGCGCCATCAAGATCCTCCCCTGACAGAGACGGACGGGCCAGTACGCCAGACCCTCCCCGGTCAGCCGAAAGCCCGCACGAGCGGCTCAGCTTGGCTACCTCCTCGGACATCGACGCCGCCGTCAAGCAACTCGCCGCCGACGGCTTCCCCGTCACTGACGAACTGCTCGCCCGCCTCTCCCCGCTCCAGTACGACCACATCAACTTCCTCGGCCACTACGCCTTCACCTGGCCGACCACGCCGGGCTTGCGTCAGCTGCGCGACCCGCAGAGCCACGACGGGACCAAGGACATCGAGGACGAGTAGCCGCAGGCCCGTACAGTCGAAGCGGCGGCCCGGAGTCAGTTGCGATGACTCCGGGCCGTCGTCTGTTCACTGCCCCTCAGCGCGGGCTCAGGCGGGCCCCGTCCGGATACGAACTTCGGTCTTTGGGATGGCAGGAGACCGGATGCCGGTCGCCGTTGAGGAGAACCCGCAGCACCCCCATCACCCTGCCAAGGAAGACCCGCCCGAGCATTCCGGCGGACCGTAGCGACCGACAGACAGGTCCCGAGTAGGCGATGTAGGAACTCGCTTCCGCCGCGTACTCCTCGGTCGTGCCGTCGAACCAGTCCCCGGAGGCGAAAACCGGGCCGTACAAGCCGATGAGCCTTCCGGCCGCTTCGCCTGTGATGCCGCAGCACAGCAGCAATCGACCGCCTCGGCGGCCCACCGCGCCGGCGCTTCAACACCTCCGTCGAGGAGCGCGGGCAGGCCGTGGTGGATGCACCCGGTCACCTGGAGGGGTCTGCCAGCACGCGCTCCGCTCCTGGCCGTGGTTTCGTTCCTTGCGGAACTCCCGGCCCGCCCGAGGGCGCGATACGCAAGAACCAAGAACGCAATACGTGCATTGAATGGAGGAACCGATGACTACGTACAGGGTCGGCTACTTCGTGGGAAGCCTGGCGACTCACTCCATCAACCGGACGCTCTCGAAGGCGCTCATCCGGCTGGCCCCATCCGATTTAGAATTCTTTGAGATTCCGATCAAGGATCTCCCCCTCTACAGTTACGACTACGACAGCGACTACCCTGCCGAGGGCAAGGCGCTCAAGGATGCCATCGCCTCCGCCGACGCCGTCCTATTCGTGACCCCGGAATACAACCGGTCCATTCCGGGCGCTCTCAAAAACGCCATCGAATGGGCCAGTCGTCCCTGGGGCAGCAACTCATTCTCACACAAACCCTCCGCTGTGATCGGAGCGTCCCCCGGCGCCCTCGGCACTGCCCTCGCTCAGCAGAGCCTGCGCGGCGTCCTCAGCTTTTGCGACTCGCCGCAAATGAACGCACCTGAGGCGTACGTCAGATTTAATACCGATGTTTTCACCAGCGATGGAGAAATCGTCGACAGTCAAACGGAACATTTCCTCCGGGACTTCATGGAGGAATTCCGGGATCACGTTGTCCGGGTTCTCACCGTACTTCCGCGAAAACCCTGAGCGCGCCAGTTGGGGTTCGTTACGCTCGACGAGAAGCAACACGAAGGGGTTCATGTGGGTCAGCCACGGATGAACGAAGAGCGCTTCTACCTGTATCCCATGAAACGTGTAGCTGCCGTTCTGGATGACGAGGAACGGTATACGGCTGCATGTCATCGCTTGGAACAAGCCGGGATCGATCTGTCCCAGGTGAACGTGCTGAAGGGGCCGAAAGGCCAGCGACTTCTGGACCGCGAGGGAACCTCTCGCGGGCTGCTCGGCCGCATCATGCGTGGGCTGCAGCACGGGGGCTACGAAAGCGAGACGCTCGCGGCCCACTCTGCCGCCCTGAGCCAGGACAAATGGCTGATCTTCGTTCCGGTCCGGGGCAAGGACGAGGCCAGGCGGACGGTCGACATCCTCCGATCGCACGGAGGTAGCGAAATTTTCCACTTCCGCCGATGGGCAGTGCAGTTCTTTCCCCCGAACTATCGATTGAAGCCGTAAGGGACTGCGACGCCTTTCGGGCCGTGTGCCCTGGGGTTTCCGGCGCCGGCAGAGGAGGCGGACATGGGGCATGCGGCCGCCGGTCTGGACGATCTGACCGCCTTCCTGGGCCGCCTGACCGCCTTGATGCTGCGTTCTTCCGGCGAGGGCGCCTACTCCATCGAGCGGGCTGTGGGTACCGGCGCTCGGGCCTTCGGTGGCCAGGCATCCGTAATCCTCGTGCCTGAAGCGGCCGTGCTCTCAGTCGCCGCGGCCGACGGTCGCATGCGGACCGTCTGCGTGCACGGCTTCCCGGAGGTAATCCGACTCGACCAAGTAGCGGCGCTCAAGCCCTTCCTGGCCGACGTAAGGGCGGGCAGGCTCGGGCTGGCCGAGGCCAACCGCAGACTGGCACGCATCGAGGCTGCACCGCCGCCGTACCCCTGGTGGCTCAAGTTCCTCGGCGTCCTGCTGTTCTCCCTGGGCTTCGCCCCGCTGGTCCAGCCCACCTGGTACGAGATCACCACCACAGCCGTCCTGGGCGCGATCGCCGCGGCGCTCGTGGTCGCCGCCGTTCGCGCGCCGCGACTGTCTAAAATCCTCCCCCTGGTGGTCTCCGCCGTCGTCTCCGTCGTCATCATCGAAGTGTTCACCGGCGATCCGGCACACGGCGGCCCGGTCCTGCTAACCTCGCGCTTTCACGAGGTGGGGTTGTCCGAGGCTTGATCAAATAAGCGGAGAGTGCTCCTGACCTGCAACGATGGGACTTGTCGAGGGTCCTGTTGGCTGCACGGAAAGAAGCACTCTCCAGGTGAAGAAGCGTATCGGGTCGTACCCGCATGTCCACATCGAGGGCGGCGGCCGGACGGTGGTCTCACAGGCCGGGGGCGTGCTGCTGGTCGAGACCGTCCGCAAGGCCGGCTTGAACACCGCGATATCAGCGGCGCTGACGCCGTGGCGGAAGGCCCGGGCGGTGCACGATCCGGGCAAGACCCTGCTGGACGTGGCCCTGGCGGTCGCACTGGGCGGGGACTGCCTCGCGGATGTCGCCATGCTGCGGGCCGAGCCGGCCGTGTTCGGGCCGGTGGCCTCCGACCCGACGGTCTCCCGCCTCATAGACACCCTCGCAGCCTCCGAGGAGAAGGCCCTTCGGGCCATCCGTGCCGCGCGGGCTGAAGTCCGCCGGCATGTGTGGCGGTTGGCCGACCGGAAAGCGCCTGACGCGGGCGGGACGGTGACCGTGGACCTCGAGGGGGTCCTGGTGATCGCGCACTCGGACAAGGAAGACGCCGCACCCACGTGGAAGCGAACCTACGGCCACCATCCGCTGATGGGGTTCGTCGACCACGGAGCGGGCGGCACGGGTGAACCGGTCGCGGCCCTGCTCAGACCGGGCAACGCGGGCTCGAACACCGCGGCCGACCACATCACCGCCACCCAACCTGCCCTGGCCCAACTACCGAAGAAGTACCGGTGCGGGCGCCGGACCCTCATCCGGTGTGATTCCGCGGGTGGCACCCACGACTTCGTCGCCTGGCTCGCCCAGCAGGGACGATGGCTGTCCTACTCGGTCGGCATGGTGATCACCGAGGCGATCCACCAGCACGTGCTGAAGGTTCCGGCATCGGCCTGGACGGCTGCCGTCGAGGCGGACGGCGAGATCCGCGACGGAGCCTGGGTCGCCGAACTCATCGGCGACGTCCTGGACGGCTGGCCCAAGGGCATGCGGCTGATCGTCAGGAAGGAACGACCGCATCCCGGGGCCCAGTTGAGGCTCACGGACGCGGACGGCATGCGGCTGACCTGTTTCGCCACCAACACGGTCGGCCGGCCGATCGCCGACCTCGAGCTCCGTCACCGGCTGCGGGCCCGGGCCGAGGACCGCATCCGCGCCGCCCGGGCCACCGGCCTGCGCAACCTGCCCCTGCACCGCACGGCCCAGAACCGGATCTGGCTGGAGATCGTGCAGATCGCTCTCGACCTGCTGGCCTGGATGCTGATGCTCGCCCTGACCGGCAAGGCCCGTCTCTGGGAGCCCCGCCGACTACGGCTCCGCCTGTTCACCGCGGCCGGACAGCTCGTCACCACCGGCCGCCGCCGCATCCTCCGCCTCGCGGCCCACTGGCCCTGGACCGACGAAATCGCCGCCGCCCTCGACCGGCTCACCCAACTGCCCGACCCCGGCTGACCAGCGGACTCCCTGTCCCCACGACAGCACCTCAACACCCGGAACAGTGGAACCCGGCGCCGCCCCGAGGCGACGCTCGGGCCCTCGGCCTGCACAGCCTCAGCCCACGGCACGAAAACGGTCCACCGACTCCGTCGGCGGACCGTCACGAAACTTCGAGGCTAATGCTCCCGGCGCTGTTCTACTTCGTTCCCGGTGACTTCCTCAGCGCATCGACCACCGAGCTCGCCGTCGGCCTCATCACCACCGGTGCGATCCGACTCGCGTACTCCATATTCCTGCTCGTCCAGCTCTACCTCGGCGTCCTGCTGGGCATATTCGTCACCGGCACCCCCCCTCAACGCCCTCTTCGACACCGCCGCCATCGCCGACCTGCCCAAGTGGGCACTGATCCTGGGCGGGATCGCCTTCACCGTCGGCACGGTCCTGGCCTTCGCGAACCCCCACCGCTTCTTCGGGACTCGCCTCGTGCTGGTCTACGCCACTGTCGGGGTGCAGTCACTGTTCACCGAGCTGATCCGGGAGACCGGGGGCACATTCGTCGCTGCCGCGGTGCTTGCCGCCACAGCCAATTTGCTGGACCGCAACCCCGCCCTCCCACCTCGATTGATCCTCATCCTTCCAGGCTTCTTCACCCTCACCGTCGGCTCCCTGGGCCTGCGCGGCCTGACCGCCCTGGCCGGCGGCTACGTCATCGAAGGCTTCCAAGACCTGCAGAAACTCATCACGATCGTCACCGCCATCGCCATCGGACTGGTCGTCGGCATGGCACTCACCCATACCCCTGCCCCAACGCGGCTCACCTCTCCCAAGGCCCCCTCCACTTCCCAGCGACCGCCCTGACCATGTCTTCGCCGCACCGTCCACGGCAACTCATGGCTATTCCGTGGACAGTGGCGCCTGCATCCCGGCCAGCCGTGCAACTGTTCCACCGGTCGCCGTCGGCGCCCGATGGACCTCGAAAATCGACGGCAGTTGGCCCAGGGCGCCAGAACCTCCACGACCTCACCGACACCAGTGCCGTCGACGAGGACACCGTCATGCTGATCACCCTTCACGTGGTGGCGGCGCATCGCCGTGGCCCCGGTCTGCGAGTCCCCCGCCGGCAGTCCGAGCACGAATGGAGCCGCTGTGGAACTGAGGTGCAGCAGCCCCTTGCCTGAGTGGGCGTATTGAAAGCTATCGAAGGTCGTTCCTCGAACACTTAGGTACGTCAAGTGGTCAATGGTCAACAGTGAACCCTGTCCACAACCCTCGGTATCGTCGACCAGACCCCAACCCTCGTCGGTGGTTCGCACGTCCTCCTCCAGCGGCGGATGACCCCAGCTGGGGTTCCGGGGGCAGAACCGCTCGTGGAGATCGGCCGTCTCGGCATACACCTCCGGCTCTCCCGGCCGGCGGACAACGACGTGGCCGAGCAGCGCCATCCAACCTCCAGGAGAGAGCACGCCGTGTGCTCGCTGCCAGCCAATCGACGGGTCGACCCAGTGCCACGACGACGCAGCCACGAGAACATCGAAGCGTCGACCGAGGTCGTCCCACTCCTCGAACGTCGACGTCTCGACTTTGACGTTGGGAAAGGAGACGATCCGCCGGCGAGCGAGTGCGGCCATGTCCGTGCCCGGCTCGACGGCGGTGACTGAGCATCCGAGCGCTGCCAGCGAGCGCGTCGCCTGACCGGTGCCGCAGCCCACCTCCAGCACCGACGACCTTTCGTCCATGCCGGTGATGGCGACAAGGTCTGTGAACAGCTCGTCGGGGTATCCCGGTCGGACCCGGTCGTAAAGCTCCGGCACCTCGTTGAACACTCGGCCGAGGTGGTGTTGCTTCGAGGGCCTCTTCGGATCTTCGGTCACGAACGCACAAGCTATGAGGCTCGTCCACGCAGACGCCCTGGTTTGGTGGCAGCCGCTGAAGCGCTGCCGCCGGTAGTTGGTCGCGGCCGGCCGCGTAGGACAGGGAGGCCACCAGGTGACAGTTGCGCGCGAAGGCCCAGGGGTGTTCCCGTGTGCGGCGGGAACAATGTGTCCGGCCGGCACTGTTGCACCAGCCGAGAACCGGCGCCACACGAGCGGGGAACACGAAGACCAAAAGATCGTCCGCCCCGACGTGATCCGGTGTCCTCGAGTCCGCGGTACACCCGGTCATCTGCTATTGAGGGGCGCCCGCTCATGTGGCCGCCGCGGGCTCGGATCGAGACCTTTTTACGCAGGAGGACAGTTTCATGAATGACGGGCCGTTGACGCTCATGGCGGTACACGCCCACCCCGACGACGAGGCCACTGGAACGGGAGGTGTTCTCGCGCGGTACGCGGCGGAGGGCTGTCGCACGGTCCTCGTAACGTGTACCGACGGTGGTTGCGGTGACGGACCGGGTGGCGTCAAGCCAGGCGATCCCGGGCACGATCCGGCAGCCGTCGCCTTGATGCGGCGTCAGGAACTTCGGGAAAGTTGCGACATTCTGAAGATCAGTCATCTGGAGATGCTGGACTACGCTGACTCCGGGATGATGGGCTGGCCGGCCAACGACGCCCCCGGGTCCTTCTGGCGGACACCCGTGGAGGAGGGCGCTGCTCGACTCGCGGAACTCTTGCGGCACTACCGACCCGATGTGGTCGTCACCTACGACGAGAACGGCTTCTACGGTCACCCCGACCACATCCAGGCCAACCGCATCACGATGGCGGCGCTTGCGATGACCGAGCTGACGCCGAAGGTGTACTGGACGACGGCACCCCGCTCGATGATGCAGCGGTTCGAGGAGACCATGCGCGAGTTCGGTGCGGGCGGACAGGAGCCAGATCCCGCTGAGGCCGCCGCGATGGCGGAGATCGGACTTCCCGACGAGGAGATCACTACCTGGGTGGACACCACCGCGTTCGGCGGCCAGAAGTTCGATGCGCTGGCCGCGCATGCCAGCCAGAGCGAGAACATCTTCTTCCTCGGGATGGGCCGGGAGAGGTTCACCGAATTGATGGGCGTCGAGACCTTCGTCCGCGTTCAGGACACCACCGGCGCGGCCGTGCCCGAGAACGATCTCTTCGCCGGCCTGCGCTGATCCGCCCACCCACCGGGAGCCTGAGAAGGCTCACGACCCGTACGGAGGGGGCCTCGCCGCCTCGGCGCGGCGGGCCGCCTCCACCTCGGCCCTCAGTGTGGAGCAGCCCCGCCGATAGGTGCTATCGGTTGGCCGTGGTGGCCGTGGTGGCCGTGGTGGTCGGCGGGCTGGCCCAGGTGGGTGGGCGTGGAGTGTGGTCGTTGTGGTGGGATCCGCCCAGTGGCGCGCTGCCGGCGGGTGCGGGGTGGTGCCGCCACGTCCCGGCGCGGGTCGAGCCCGAAGCGGGCCGGGATCCGGCGGGAACCGCGGCCCCCGGCGGCCGTGTGCTCATCCGGCGCCGCGCACCGGCTCCGTCAACTGCCGCCATGTCCGCACCAGTTGGCTGAACTCCTTGACCTGGACGAGTACGTGGTCGCGGGCGGCGTTCTCCGCCGTCTCGGCGTCGCCGCGGGTGATGGCGTCGGCGATCTCGCGGTGCTCGGCCAGGGAGCGGCGCATGCGGTCCGGGACGCGCAGTTGCAGTCGCCGGTACGGCTGCAGGGCTCGCTTGAGCGCGTGGGCCTGCTGTCGCAGGTACTCGTTGCCGCAGGAGTCGTAGACGATGCCGTGGAACCGGGCATTGGCGTAGTAGTAGCGGTCCGCGTCGCCGGCCGCCGCGTGGCTCTCGCACTCCAGCAGGGCGCGTTCGAGGTCGTCCAACGCCTCCCGGTCGATCCGGCGGGCGGAGAGCCGCGCCGCCATCCCCTCCAGTTCGGCCATGACCTCGAAGCGCTCGGCCAGCTCGGAGACGCTCAGCTCGGTGACGTACGTCCCCTGCTTGGGGCGGATCTGTACGAGTCCGGAGCGCTCCAGGGCCTGGAGGGCCTCCCGGATCGGCGTGCGAGAGCAGCCGAACTCCTGCTCGAGCCGCGCAGGGTCCAGACGCTCGCCGGGACGGTAGTGACCGTCGACGACGGCGTTCTCGAGTGCGTCGCGAACGCGCTGGGATTCCGGGACCCGGGCCATGTGTACCTCCGAGCGGTCAGGTTATCCGGGCGTGCAGGGAGTGGTGCACGAGCCTCGTTGTGTCCTACGGTGGCGCTGTTATATATATCGTCCGTGGTCATGGATTCACACCCAGGGGCGACAGCAGAGCGAGCGAGACCAGGGGCGTACGGAAGGTGCGGACATGGAACGTCACGACGGCTGGCTGCTGACCGACCTGTTCCAGGCCCTCGGGCGGCGGCGCGGCGCGGATCCGGCGGCCGGAGAGCCGCTGGACTCCTCCCTGGACCAGCTGCTCGCCGCCTGCGAAGTCCTGATGAGCGACGTGGGCGAAGCCTCGATGCGCGCGGTCGCGGCCAAGGCCCTCGCCGCCTACGACGAGCTCGACGACGACGGCAGGCGGGCCTTCTTCAGCCACATCACCCAGACCTACGACGCCGACGCCGATCAGGTCCGCGCCGCCTTCCGCCGCTGGGAGAACGCCCGCAGCGCCGGATCCCGGGGCGAGGAGGAGCTGGTCCAGCTCTTCGACGTGGTCGAGCC
The DNA here is from genome assembly GCF_043081205.1 of Streptomyces sp. NPDC014889. NCBI lineage: Bacteria > Bacillati > Actinomycetota > Actinomycetes > Kitasatosporales > Streptomycetaceae > Streptomyces > Streptomyces sp. NPDC014889. The sequence continues at coordinate 42,408 of NZ_JBIBWH010000021.1, read as the reverse complement.
GGCCCGCCAGCAGCTGCTCCGCCGGATGAACCACGCACCCGACGCCACGCTCGCCCTGGTCGAGATGCGCGCGGACCTGCGCCGGCTGATGCACCGGTATCCCGAGCTGCGGCCCCTCGACCATGACTTCCACCACCTGCTCACCTCGTGGTTCAACCGAGGCTTTCTCCGCATGGCGGAGGTCACCGGGGACGCGCCGAAGGAGCTGCACCAGCACCTGATGCGGGGCGAGAAGGTCCACCCGATGGAGAGCAGTGCCGAGCTCCGCCGTCGCTTGGAGCCGGAGGACCGTGCTGTCTATGCGTTCTTCCATCCTGCCACCGGGGAGGTGCCGCTGATCTTCGTGGAGGTCGCTCTGGTGCGCGGCCTGCCGGACCGTATCGCTCCGCTGCTGGAGCCCGGCCCGGCCCTCAGCCCCGCGGACGCGGACACGGCGGCGCTCTACTCGATCAACAACGCCCTGGACGGCCTGGCCGGAGTCTCTTTCGGCAGCTTCCTCATCAAGCAGGTCATCGAGCAGGTGGGTGAGCAACTGCCTCATCTGACACAGTTCGTCACGCTGTCGCCCCTCCCTGGATTCCGGCGATGGCTCGGTGAGCAGGCCGGACGGGACGCCGAGCTGAGGCTGCTCGTCCGTGAGCTGGACGCCCTGAAGGGGCCGGCGGACCTCGGGGCGGCGGACGTCGAACGGATCCGTGCCCGGCTCCTTCCCGCCCTGGCGCGGTACGTCGCGGTCGAGCGGCGCGAGGACGGACGCCCCCTCGACCCGGTCGCCCGCTTCCACCTGGGTAACGGGGCCGCCGCCTGGCAGTTGAACTGGCCGGCGAACAACTCGGCCGACGCCTGGCGGCAGTCGTACGGCGCGATGATCAACTACCGCTACGAGCCGGGGCAACTGGAGCGCCGGCATGAGGACTTCGTCCGCCACGGTGCCGTAGCCCTCGGCGGACCGCTGCGCGACGCCTTCCCCGAGGCCGCGGAAGTGCCCCGCACCAGGGACACCTCCACGGCCTCCGCCTCCACTGCCCCCAACGATCGATGAGAGAGGAACACCCCTGATGGCACCACCCTTCACCACCATCCACCGGTCCTTCGCCGAGCAGGTGGAACGGCAGCCGGACAAGGCGCTCTTCGAGCTGCCCGACGGCCGGCAGATCACCTACCGCGAGACGGCACGGACCGTGGGACGGATCGCCGCCCGGCTCGTCGCCGACGGTGTCACCCCCGGTGACCGGGTCGCCATGCAGGTCGACAAATCCCCGGAGGCCATCGCGCTGTATCTGGCGACGCTGCGGATCGGCGGCGTCTTCCTGCCACTCAACACCGCCTACACCGGTGCGGAGATGGAGTACTTCATCGGCGACGCCCGGCCGCGCGTGCTGGTCTGCTCCCCGGAGCGGCGGGCCGACCACGCGCACCGCGAAGGGGAGGACCTCGTCGTCGAGACCCTCGGCACCAAGGGTGACGGAACCCTGCTGGAGGGCGACCGCCACCACGACGAGGTCGTCGACGCGTCGGCCGACGACCCGGCGGCGATCCTCTACACCTCCGGCACCACCGGACGCTCCAAGGGCGCGGTGCTGACCCACGGCAACCTCGCCTCCAACTGCCAGGCGCTGCTGGAAGCCTGGCAGTTCACCGACCAGGACCGGCTGATCCACGCCCTGCCGATCTTCCACGTCCACGGGCTCTTCGTCGCCGCGAACATGACCCTGGCGGCCGGTGCCTCCATGTACTACCTGCCGAAGTTCGACGTGGACACGGTCGTGGACCTGCTGCCCCGGGCCACGGTGCTCATGGGCGTGCCCACCTTCTACACGCGGATGGTGAAGAACGACCGGCTCACCCCGGAGACCTGCGCGTCGATGCGGCTGTTCGTCTCCGGCTCGGCCCCGCTGCTCGCGAGCGACCACGAGGCCTTCGAGGCCCGTACGGGCCACGCCATCCTGGAGCGCTACGGGATGACCGAGACCGGTATGAACACCACCAACCCGTACGAGGGCGGCCCGCGCAAGCCCGGCACCGTCGGCAAGCCGCTGCCCGGCACGGAGATCCGGGTGGTGGACGGCGAGACCGGACAGGCGCTGCCCGACGGTGAGGTCGGCAGCATCGAGGTCCGTGGCCCCAACGTCTTCAGCGGGTACTGGCAGCTGCCCGAGAAGACGGCGGCCGAGTTCCGTGCGGACGGCTTCTTCATCACCGGTGACCTGGGCCGCATCGACGAGGACGGCTATCTGTGCATCGTCGGCCGGGGCAAGGACCTGGTGATCTCCGGCGGCTACAACATCTACCCGAAGGAGATCGAGGAACTGCTCGACGCCCACCCCACGGTGCTGGAGTCCGCCGTGATCGGTGTGCCGCACCCGGACTTCGGGGAGACGGTCGTGGCCGTCGTCGTCCCCGCGCCGGGCCGGCAGCCCCAGGAGGCCGAACTCCTGAAGTTCATCGCCGGCGACCTCGCCCGGTTCAAGCACCCGCGCGCCGTGCGCGTCGAGGAGGCGCTGCCGCGCAACGTGATGGGGAAGGTGCAGAAGGCCGAGCTGCGTAAGCGTTACCAGGACCTGTTCGTGGGCTCGAACGCCTGATCCGGAGCGGGGCTGACAAGAGCAGACACGAAGTGAAGGGCCGTCGTCGAGACGGCCCTTCACTTGGTACCTGCGGCTCACCGAGATTGTGACAAGCCGTAACCCGTAGGGGAGTGGAGAGCGCGATGGGCCGCCGGGCGGCGCGCGGCCTCATACCGCGCGCGGCCCGGTGACCGGTCAGTTGGCCTCGGCCGGGACCGGGGCGAGGGAGCGGGACCGTACGACGAGCTGGGCGACGGCCGTGACCACCAGGTTCGGGACGAGGGCGATGAGCCCGGTGTCGACCGTGCCGACGTCCACGCCTCCGAAGGTGAGCCAGATCAGGACGCCGACGCCGGTCAGGATGCCGAGCAGCGCGGGCACCGCGTCCAGACGGACCTTCTTCGCCAGGCCCATGACGATCGCAGGGGCGAGCTGGGTGAGGCCTCCGTAGGTGAGCAGCAGCAGGTCGGACAGGAGCCCGGGCCTGGTCAGTCCGAGTACGAGGGCGAGGCCGGCGGCCGCGACGACGCACAGGTGGTTGGTGCGCAGCTGCGCGCGTTCGTTGCGGACGCTGAGCAGGTTGCGGGACAGCAGGCTGGAGATGCCCACGACAATGGCCGCGGACGGAACCATCGCCGCCGAGGCCGCGGCGACCGCGACGATGCCGACGAGCCAGCCGGGCAGGGTCTGGCCCGCGAGGGTCAAGGCGACGGCGTTCGCGGGGGAGTCCGGCTTCACCAGCAGGATTCCGGCGAACCCGACGATCACGGGGATGCCGAGCGCGATCTGGTAGAGCGGCAGCCAGACCGCGTTCTTGCGCAGCGCGCGCCCGCTGCCGGCGGCGAGGACCGGCGGCCACAGGTGGGCCATGGTGCCGAGTCCGCCGCCGATGCCGGAGATGATGACGGCGGTGACGAAGAACGTGGCGTCGTAACCATCCTGATGGAGCGTCAGGAGGTTCGGATGGCTGTCCCGCACGGTCTCGAACAGGCCGCCGATACCGCCGTTCACGGACAGCGCCACGCCGACGATCAGCACCACGAGCCCGACGATCATCAGGGCGTCCTTGAGGTAGGCGACGCGCGCGATGCCGCGGATGCCGGACCACAGGACGAAGGCGACGGTGAGGACGGTGGCGAGCACCATGCTCAGGTTGCCGCCCGTACGGCTGCCGGTGGCGAGCTGCACGATCAGTCCGAGCCCGGTGATCTGGAGCTGGAGGTACGGCAGCAGGAAGACGGCGCCGACGACGGCGACGACCTTGCCGAGCAGGGGACTGCGGAAGCGGTCGGCGAAGAAGTCGGCCTGTGTCAAGTAGCCGCCCTTGCGGCCCAGTTCACGCATGCGCGGCGCGGTGAAGTACTGCAGGATGAAGTTGATCGCGAGATAGCACAGTGCGAAGGCCGCGGCGACGCCGCCGCCGAAGGCGATGCCGGCGAGACCGAGGAAGCTGAAGGTCGTGAAGGACTCGCCCGCCTGCAGGAACCAGGTGGTGAAGGTGGAGAACTTGCGCTTCCCCACGGTCCATTCGCCGAATTCGCCGCGGCTCGGGCGGCGCCCGCTCATGCCGACGACGGCGATGGTCACGATGCCGACCAGGGTGATGGCCATGGTGGTGTTCACGCGGCGACCTCCTCGTACGCGTCGGGCGTCACGTTGTCGTCCTCGTCGTCCTCGTCGGTGTGGTGAGCGAAGTGCTCGACGAGCGCGAGCGAAGCCGTCGTACCCGCCGTCCACAGCAGGCACCAGGCGAGGACGGAGGGGATGCCGAACCACAGGTGCGGGCCGTTGACGAAGGGCAGGAACGGTGTACTGAGGAAAGCCACTACGGGCACGACGGCCCAGAGGACGTGCGGTTTTCTCATCGGGGCTCCATACGGCTACGGGAGGGAGGGGCGACGGCGTCCGTGCCCGGTGGCGGCCTCGTAGGCGGCACCGGTCTCGAGCACGGTCCTCTCGGCGCGGGGTGGGCCCACGATCTGGAGGCCGACGGGGAGCCCGGCCGGAGTGAAGCCGGCGGGGACGGAGAGGGCGGGTGAGCCCAGAACGGTGACGAAGTACGCGGAGCGCATCCAGTCCAGGTAGGTGTGCTGCGGCTCCCCGTCGATGTCGGTGGGGTACTCCGACTCGATGGCGAACGGGGTGACCTGGCTGACCGGGGCGATCAGCACGTCGTACCGTTCGAAGAAGGCGGTGGCGGCGAGGTGGATGCGGGCGTGCCCGGTGGTGGCACGGACGAGGTCGGCGCCGGTCAGGCGCCGCCCCTCCTCGATGTTCCGGACGAGGCTGGGCTTCAGGGACGCGCGGTCGCTGTCGAGCAGCGCGCCGAGACCGAGGTGGAACTCGTGGGCGCGCAGCGTGCGGAACACGTCCTCGGCGCCGTCCAGGTCGGGGCAGTCCTCGACGACAATGCAGCCGAGGTCCTCGAAGACCTTGGCCTGGCGTTCGAAGACGTCGCGCACGTCGCGGTCGACGGGGACCCGGCCGCCGAGGTCGGGGGCGAACGCGACGCGCAGCCCGGCGGTGTTCCGCCCGAGCGGCGCGCGGAAGCCGGCGCCCGGCTCGTCGAGGGAGATCGGGACGCGCGGGTCGGGCCCGGCCATGACCGACAGCAGCAGCGCGGTGTCGGCGACGGTGCGGCCCATGGGCCCGGCGACGCCGAGGGTGTCCCAGAGGTTGCCGGAGGGGTGCGAGGGGACGCGGCCGGGGGTGGGGCGCAGGCCGACGACGTTGCAGAAGGACGCGGGGTTGCGGAGCGAGCCGCCCATGTCGCTGCCGTCGGCGAGCGGCTGGAACCCGGCAGCGAGCGCGGCCGCGGCCCCGCCGCTGCTGCCGCCTGCGGACCGCGTCATGTCGTACGGGTTCCGGGTCGCGCCGAAGACGGGGTTGAAGGTGTGCGAGCCGGCCGCGAACTCGGGGACGTTGGTCTTGCCGATGCGGATGGCGCCCGCGCCCTGGATGCGCTGCACGAGGAGCTCGTCCTCGTGCGGGACGTGCTCGGCGAAGAGCGGCGAGCCGTGCGTGGTGCGCATGCCGCGGGTGAGGTGGGTGTCCTTGAAGGCGATGGGCAGGCCGTGCAGCGGGCCGAGCTCCTCGCCGCGCGCCTGCCGCTCGTCGGCGGCGGCGGCAGCGGCCAGCGCGCCCTCCGAGTCGAGGGTGACGATCGCGTTGACGGCGGGGTTGTGACGCTCGATGCGGTCGAGGTGGGCCTGGACGACCTCGCGGGCCGAGAGTTCCCCGCGGCGGATGCGGGCCGCGAGGTCGACGGCGTCAAGCACGCAGATCTCGTCCCCGTCGGGGACGGCGGGGCCGGATGCGGCGGATTCGGCGAAGCTGGGGGCGACGGGGCCGGGAGCAACGGGCATGGCAGTCCTAGGGCAGCGGGCACGGTGGGCGTCGCCGCGGTGATGCTGATCCGGCCGATGGCCGAGGCGCGACGCGTGTGGTGCACCACACTGAAGCTACTGACTCTTTCAGTCAATAGGCTGGCGGTGGTGAAGTTTTAAGACGCGAGATCCTCGGTGGTGAAGATTTAAGTCGCGTCACGAAGGCTCGTGGCCGGTGCCCGGGAACTCGACACCACTGCGCTTGAAGGACTCGACGACCAGATGGGACTGCACGGCCTCCACGTGCGTCACCCACGGTGAGGCCGTGAGGAACGCGTGCAGCGCGGCCTTCGACGGCTGCGTCACGTCGACCAGGAGCTGATGCTCACCCATCACGACGGCCGCGTACCGCACGAGCGGCGACTCGACGAGCAGCCGGCCCACCTTCTCGACCTCGTCGGGCCTCACCTTGATCCACAGCAGTGCCTCGACCGGCAGGCCGAGCAGCGCGGGTTCCACGGCGGCCCGGATGCTCACGAGGCCTTCCCGCGTCAGCGTCTCCACACGGCGCCGCGCGGTCGCCACGGACACCCCGGCGACGGCCGCCAGGTCCTCGTGCGTGCGCCGCCCGTCCTCGGCGAGCGCCCCCAGGATCGCCAGCTCCTCCGGCCCGACCTCGATGTCCGGGAGAGCGAGGTCGTCGACGATCCCGGACGGCCCCCCGAGCGCCTCGACCTCCCCGGCGTCCAGGATCCCGGGCGACCACTCGTGCACCGTGCGGAAATACCGCAGAACCGGTGACACGCTCTGCGAGACGAGCCCCGGCAGCGCGGGCACCTCGTCGAACATCAGCGGCGCCAACCGGCCCGGCGGACACTGCAGTTCGGCCACGCAGTCGACCGGCCCGGCGAGCGCGTACGAGAAGATGCAGTCCGCGCGCCGGGCCGCCGCCACGGCCGCGTCCCGCACGGCGCCAGGCCGGCACGTCATCCGCAGGATCACGGTCTCACCCCGCACGACAAGCCCGCGCACGGCGACGTCCCCGCTCTCCAGCAACCGCAACCCGCGCCGCGCCACCTTCCGCTCGGGCTCCCCGAGGGCCCCCGCGATCCGCCGCCACGAGGCCCGCCCATCGATCTGCAGAGCGGCGACGATCCGCCGGTCGAGCTCGTCGAGAGCACCCCTGGGCGCGCCACCGTGCGCACCGACGGGCACGCTCGGGTGCGTGGAAGGGCGCGCGGTCGGGGCTGCGGGGGCGGTCGGCGTGGCCGGCGTCGCCGGTACTGGGTACGTCACGGGGACGACCCTAACTCCGGGCGACCCCACACCCAGGGGGTCGGGCTGTGCGGCTCGGCCGAGCTTCGATCCACCGACGTGGTGTGAAGGTGATCTTCGGGGGTCATGGAGAGCCGCACGTCCCGCTGAACCAGTTGCGTACAGCGTACTCACTTACGTACAGTAATATCGCGTACAGCGTACTCACTTTATTGCGCGAAGTGGAGGAGACGTGAACTCACCCATCGTGTCGGCCCAGGGCCTGCGGAAACGCTTCGGTGACTTCGAAGCGCTGGCCGGCCTGGACCTGGAAGTGCCGCCCGGCACCGTCTACGGGCTGCTCGGACCGAACGGTGCGGGCAAGAGCACCGCCGTCCGGATTCTCAGCACGCTGACCCGACCCACGGCCGGGCGGGCCACCGTCGCCGGCTTCGACGTGAGAGAACATCCCGGCAAGGTCCGCGAAGCCATCGGGCTGGCCGGCCAGCACGCGGCCATGGACGAGAAGCTGACGGGCCGTGAGAACCTGCGGGTCTTCGGCAAACTGGCCCGGCTGGGCCGGCGTGGCGCCCGGCGGCGCGCCGACGAGCTGCTGGAGCGGTTCCAACTCACCGAGGCAGCCGACCGGCAGGTCAGCACCTACTCCGGAGGCATGCGGCGGCGCATCGACCTCATCGCCAGCGTGCTGCGAGCGCCGTCCGTCCTCTTCCTGGACGAGCCCACCACCGGACTCGACCCGCGCAGCCGCCTGGAGATCTGGGCCATCGTGCGCGAGATGGTCGCGGCCGGCGCGACCGTGCTGCTCACCACCCAGTACCTCGAGGAGGCCGACCAACTCGCCTCGGCCGTGGCCGTGATCGACCGCGGGCAGGTGATCGCCGATGGCGCCCCGGCACAGCTCAAGGCCCGGATCGGCAGTCACGTCGATGTCGAGGTGGGCAGCGAGGACGACCTCGCGGAGGCCATGGTCATCCTCGAGCGGATGACCGGAGGACAGCCGCGGGCCGAGGACCTGCGCATCGTCACGGGCGTGCACGGCAAGGCACCGTCGGTGCCGCAGATCGTGCGCGAACTCGACGCGGCCGGGGTGGCCATTCAGGACGTCGGAGTCCGCAGGCCCAGCCTCGACGACGTCTTCCTCACTCTCACCGGCCGCCCCGCGCAGGAGCCCGCGGGGCGGCGGAAGGGCGAACAGCCCGAGCAGTGCGAGAAGCAGGAGGCGGCAGCGTGATCGTCCTGGCGGACAGTCTCACCCTGGTCGAGCGCAAGCTCCTCCAACTGCGGCATCAGCCCGGCACCCTCGTCGCGATGCTGGTGATGCCCGCGGTCATGGTCGTCCTCTTCGGCTATGTCTTCGGCAGTGCCATCCAGGTGCCGGGCGGCGGGAACTACCGCGAGTACCTCATGCCCGGCCTGTTCGTGATGACCGGCATGTTCGCGCTGTCCTCGGCGATGGTGGACGTCGCCGCCGACCAGGGCCGCGGCGTGACCGACCGGCTGCGCTCGATGCCCACCTCCCGCATGGCGGTGCCCGTCGGCCAGACGGGCGCGGACGCCGTCACGGGACTGTTCGGACTGGTCATCCTGATGGCCTGCGGGCTGGCCATCGGCTGGCGCGTGCACGACGGCCTCGGCCGCGCCGTGGCCGCGGTCGGTGTCCTGCTCCTCTTCCGCTACACCATGTCCTGGGTCGGTACGTACCTGGGGCTGCTGCTGCCGTCGGAGCAGACGGCCGACTCGCTCTCGCCCCTCACACTGCCCCTCAGCATGTTGTCCAACGCGTTCGTGCCGACGGACGGCATGCCGGCCTGGCTGCGGGCGATCTGCGAGTGGAACCCGATCAGCGCCGCGGTCGCCGCGTGCCGGAAGCTGTTCGGCAACCCCGGGGTACCTGCCGCGGACGGTTCCTGGCCGCTCACCCACCCGCTGACCGCGACCCTGCTGTGGGCGGCGGTGCTCCTGGTGGTTTTCGTCCCGCTCTCGGTACGGCGCTTCGCCCGCGCCGGCCTGTGAACCCGCGCCTCGGAACGGTTCATCGACGCGGCCGTCCGCGGCCGAGGGTGGACAGGTCCGGGGCCGGTGCCGTAACTCCCGTCGTTCGCGAACTCCCGTCGTTCGCGCGCAGCGCGGGCGCGGCGGCGTCCGTTCTCAGGAGCGCTCCGGCGGCTCGTTCCCCGGGGGGCCGGACAGGGCGGGGAAACGGGCCTCGACGCCGTCCAGCAGGATGGCGAGGCCGGCCTCGAACTTCTCGTCGTGGCCGCCGTGCCGCGCCTCGTGGACCAACCGCTCCAGGTACGGAAAGCGGCCGGTGGCCAGCAGCTCGGTCACGTACGGCCCCATCCGCTCCTGCCAGGCCTTGCGATCCTCCCCGGAGCGCAAGGCCGCTTCCCGCTCCGCCGTCTCGGCCTGGCCGGCACCCGTGACCCAGTGCCGGATCAGGTTCACGACGTCGACCATGTCGTCGATGCTCAGCCCGCGGCCGTCGACGAGGGCGAGGTCGCGCTCGTTGGCACGGAGCATGTTGGGGCCCATGATCGGCCTGCCGGCCATGGCGTGCGCAAGCCAGGGGTGCCGGCGCAACGTCTCCCGGTACCGGCGGGCGAACGTGGCCAGATCCGCACGGGTGTCCCCGGTCGGCTCCTGCGCTTCGAAGCCGAGGGCCTGGTCGATCACCACGGCGTACAAGTCTTCCTTGTTCGGCAGATACCGGTAGAGCGTCATCGCGCCGGTGCCCAGTTCCTTGGCGATGCGCCGCATCGTCACCGCCTCGATGCCCTCCCTGTCCGCCAGCGCGATCGCCACCTCGGCGATGCGCTCACGGCTGTACGCCGGAGCCCGTCCGCGCGCCCCCCTTTCCCGCCGCAACCAGATGATCGGATTCGGATCGCTCATGCGCCGATGGTAATCGCGTACAGCGTCCTCGATTACGTCCCGAGCCTGCCGCAGACAACGGCATCGTCACCCTCCGCGCGCCATCGGCGCCCGTCCCGGCGCACCCGGACCAGAATGAGGAGGTCGGCTGGCAGCCGAGCCGCCTTCCGCGACGCGCTCGGCGTGGACGATGCCACCCTGTTCTCCGGCCGAATACGCCGGACACCGCACACCCGATCGCCTCCAGTGGCTCCTCAATAGCCCCCGTTGGGACGCCGATGAACTTCGCGACGACCTCCAGCACTACGCTCGGCCGGGGTGAAGACCGACAGGTCTTGCTCGACCTCGTCCAGTGGAACGGCCGGATCGACGACCTGATCCCGCAGTGGTGCTGGACTGCGCGACTGTCCGGGCTGCTCCGCGCGCAACGGTCGGTACGTCTCCGGCCCCACTCCGCGTCCCTCTCGTGACCGGCAGTTGTCACCCGCAGTCGGGAGCCTCCTCCAAGGCTGCCGCGTCGAGCGCCGTGGTCAGCCGGTCGAGGCGGGCGCGCAGCTCGCGGACCTCGTCGAGGGTGAAACCGGTCGCCGCGCCGATCCGTTGCGGCACCCGGAGCGCGCGCTCGCGCAGCGCGGCGCCCTCCTCGGTGAGCCGCGCCTCGACCGACCGCTCGTCGCGCGCGCTGCGCTCCCGATGCACCAGACCGGCCGCCTCCAGCCGCTTGAGCAGCGGGGACAGCGTGCCGGAGTCCAGCCGCAGATGCTCCCCGAGCCGCTTCACGGGCGTGTCGCCATGCTCCCAGAGCACCAGCATCACCAGATACTGCGGGTAGGTCAGCCCGAGCTCCTTGAGGACCACGCGGTAGACGCCGTTGAAGGCACGCGAGGCGGCATGCAGCGAGAAGCAGATCTGGCGGTCCAGATGCAGCCACTCCTCGTCCGGCGGGGCGCTGGGCGGAACCTCGGTAGTCATACGGCCAGGATAACCGGACACCGCGCCATTTGATTGTGCACAACTCAATTGTGTGCTCTACTTATGTGCGTAACCGAAACACGTCTGGCTCCGAGAGGACTTGGTCCCCCATGGGCACGCTCTACACCGCCGTCGCCACCGCCACTCACGGCCGGGACGGCCGCGCCGTCAGCTCCGACGGCAAGCTCGACCTGCAACTGGCCGTCCCGGTGGGCATGGGCGGCACTGGGCAGGGGACCAACCCCGAGCAGCTGTTCGCCGCGGGGTACGCCGCCTGCTTCGCCGGGGCCCTCGGCGTGGTCGGCCGGCAGGCGAAGGTGGATGTCGGTGATGCCGCGGTCACCGGCGAGGTCTCCATCGGCAAGCAGGGCGAGGGTTTCGCGCTCGCCGTCACCCTCCGCATCGAACTGCCCGACAACATCGACAAGGCCACCGGTCGCAAGCTGGTCGAGCAGGCCCACCAGGTCTGCCCGTACTCCAACGCCACCCGCGGCAACATCCCGGTGGAGCTCGTCGTTGAGTAAGAGGTTCCAACCTCGGGCTCTTGGGCTTTCGTGACAGCGGGCTGTCCGACAGGCGGTCAGGAAGGCCAGAAAGCGCCTCTGACCGTCCTGTGGCTCCTGTCCGTCACGCTGAGGGAGAAGACGCTCCACGAATCGGCGGCCCGGGCGGAGGAGATCCTGTGCCTGAACGTCGAGGATCTGCACCCGTGCGACAAGCGCGGCCGGACCCTGGCCAAGGGCGGGCCGACCGAGTGGATCCACTGGCAGTCCGGCGCGGCCCAACTGCTGTGACCTCGCGGCTATTTGCTCTCTGGTGTCCGAAGGAGGGCTACTGGACCTGATCCAGGTCTTGTCGCGCTCTCTGATTGCGCTTGCGTTCGCTCCCCGTCTCCTCGATCACGCGCTCTCTTCCCGACGAACGGAGAAGGCACCCGCGGCAGCCGCCAGGACTGCCGTCTCCGCGGCCCGTTCCGGGAGTTGGGGGTCCGGATCGGCGCGCAGGAGCACCAGCTGGTGGTAGAGCGGCGCCGTGGCAGCGATCAGCAGGCTCCGCGCGTCCGTGTGCTGTGCGGGGAGTTCACCGCGCTCGACGGCGCGCTCGACGAGGATCTCGCACTGGGCATACCGGTCCGCCCACAACTGCGTCTGGGCCCGCGCGGCCTGTTCGGAGTGGAACGAGGCGGCCATCAGGGCGACGGCGAACGACGGCTGTACGACCAGGGACTCCTGGATCTCCTGGTTGAGAGCCGTCAGATCGCCGCGCAGCGAGCCGGTGTTCGGCGGCTGCCAGTCGATCTCGCCGGCGGCGTCGATGACGTCGACGAGCAGGCCGCCGACATCGCGCCAACGCCGATACACCGTGGCGCGGTGCACTCCGGCCCGTGTCGCGACGCCCTCCATCGTGAGTCCTTCGTGACCGCTTTCGACGAGTTCGGCGCGCACCGCATCGAGAACCTGGGCGCGGATGCGGGCGGTGCGACCGCCCGGACGGCGGTCCGATGTCGTGTCCAATGGGTCTGTCATCGGCAATCAGTATCCGGTTGAGCAAGGCGGCAGGGCTGTGCCAGCATCTTAACGCGACAGTTGTCGCTCTAGGTCCACTGGAGAGGAACCGCCTCCGCGATGCCGCCCGTTCCCGCCGACCCCACGGTGCTCCACCCGATGCCCGAGCACCCGCGCGTCGTCCTGCTCAAGCCGCTGGTGAAGTCGCCGTTGATCGAGGTCGGTGACTTCTCCTACTACGACGACCCGGACGACCCGACCGCGTTCGAGACGCGCAACGTCCTGTACCACTACGGACCCGAGCGGCTTGTCATCGGCAAGTACTGCGCGCTGGGTACGGGCACCCGGTTCATCATGAACGGCGCCAACCACCGCATGGACGGCCCGTCCACGTTCCCCTTCCCCACCATGGGCGGCTCCTGGGCGGAGCACTTCGACCTGATCACCGACCTACCCGGCCGGGGCGACACGGTCGTCGGCAACGACGTGTGGTTCGGCCACGGCGCCACGGTCATGCCCGGCGTACGGATCGGTCACGGCGCGATCATCGCCGCGGGCGCCGTGGTCACCGGCGATGTCCCCGACTACGGCATCGTCGGCGGCAACCCGGCCCGGCTCATCCGTACCCGCTACGACGCCGCAGACGTCGCCCGGCTCCTCGCCGTGGCGTGGTGGGACTGGCCCGTGCAGCACATCACCGGGCATGTACGGACGATCATGTCGGGGACCGTCGCCGACCTGGAGCAGGCCGCCGCGCAGACCGGCCGGCCCTGACACCGCGTCCTCGCCACACCGCCCGCACCCGCCCCGCGACAGAAACGAGAGATCGCCCATGTCCCGTCGCCGCGCCCATATCGCGATGGTCGGCGTCCCCATCGTCAGCCATGTCCTGCCCAGCCTCGCGCTCATCCGTGAGCTGGTGGCCCGCGGGCACCGGGTCACCTACGCCAACGACCCTTTCGTGGCCGACCGGATCGAATCCGCCGGCGCGGAGCTGGTGCCCTGCACCTCCACGTTGCCCGTCGCGGACAACGACTGGCCTGCCGATCCCATCGCCGCGGCGGGCCTCTTCCTCGACGACGCCGTCCAGGCGCTCCCACAACTGCGCGCCGCCTACGACGACGATCCGGCCGACCTGTACCTCTACGACATCGGCGCCTATGCCGCACGCGCCCTCGCCGAAGCGCAGGGCCGTCCCCTCGTGCAGTTGTCCCCGACGTTCGTCGGCTGGGACGGCTACGAGGAGGAAGTCGCGGCGCATCTGCGGAAGTTGCCGGGCGCCGACGCGTACAGCGAGAAGTTCACGCTGTGGCTCGCGGAGTGCGGGGCGACGACCACGGACGTGGACGCCTTCTCCGGGCCGCCCGCCCAGGCCCTCGCCCTGATCCCGCGGGCGATGCAGCCGCACGCCGATCGAGTCGACACCGACACGGTGACCTTCGTCGGCCCCTGCTTCGACACCCGAGCGGACACGGACGGCTGGACCCGCCCGGCGACCGCGGACCACGTGCTGCTCATCTCGCTCGGCTCGGCGTACACGCGCCGGCCCGCCTTCTACCGCCAGTGCATCGCCGCCTTCGGCGACCTGCCCGGCTGGCACGTCGTACTCCAGATCGGCAGGTACACCGACCTCGGGGAACTCGGCACCATCCCGCCCAACGTCGAAGTGCACTCCTGGGTCCCGCAGCGGGCGATCCTGGAACAGGCCGACGCCTTCGTCACCCACGCCGGCATGGGTGGCTGCGGCGAAGGGCTCCTCGCCGGGGTTCCCATGATCGCCGTGCCGCAGGGAGCCGAGCAGTTCATGAACGCCGACCGCCTCGTGGAACTCGGCGTCGCCCGCCGTGTGGACACCGCTGACGCCACCGCCGAGACCCTTCGCGCGGCGCTGAACGACCTGGTCACGGATCCGGAACGCGTCGAACGGTCCAAACAGTTGCAGGCCGCCGCCCGGGCCGAGGGCGGCACCCCGCGCGCCGCCGACCTCATCGAGAACATGCTGGCCGCCGCCGAGGGGGCGTGACGAGAAGCGGGCATGGCTGGGTTCCCGAGTCTTTGACGGAGAAGATGGCCGACGCCGGGGGAGCGCGTGGCTTGTGCCTGCGCCCGGTTGCCTTGTTACCGAATGCGGACAGACCGGAGTGAACTACGCCGACCCCGGCGTCATCTCATGGGATGCAGCGAAACAGCCGATGCGGCCGGTCTCCCTGCGGGAGCAGGGGGAGGTGCCGCGTGCTGACAGACCATGGGGGAGCCTTCATCATGACCACGCACCGTGCCCGACGTACCGCCCGTACCGCCGCCCTGGCCGCCGTCACCACCGCGCTGGCGCTGGGCCTGACCGCCTGCGGCGGCGCCGACGACGGATCGAAGGCGGCGGGCGGCGACCACGCCGCTGGTACCGCGCAGAGCCGGTCCGCGTCCAACGGGGACGGCAAGCGCAGCGCGGAGCAGGCCAACAGCGTTGGTGACACCAAGAAGGGGGCGCCTTCGGCGACCGCCTCGGGCGGGACGGACGAGGCCGCGGGCACGGGCACAACAGTCGACGCCCAGCAGTGCCGCGGAGACGAGATGCTGATCACCGCGGTGCACCGGTTCGCCGGTCAGCAGGGCGACCACCTGCTGGTCACCGCGTCGAACGAAGGCGCCAAGCCATGCTGGGTCACCTCGTACCCGGCCGTGAAGCTCGGCGAGGACATCGACGGCGCCGCACTGCCGCACTCGAAGAAGGACAACCCGGGCGGCGACAAGCACATCACGCTCCGGCCCGGAGGCAAGGCGTACAGCGCGGTGAACCTCTTCGACTACGGCTCGAAGAACCACACGGCGCAGTCGTTCGCCATCGCGCTGCGTTGCGCGGACGGACGCAACGGCCCCTTCTACTCCGTCGACGCCAAGGGCCAGAAACCGCAATTCAGCTGGAACGAGGCCGACGTGCTGAACTGGAGCACCAAGAAGCCGTACGACTTCTGACGGCCCGCCGGCCAGTGACGCTTCACCGCCGGGGGTGGTTCTGCGCGGCCAGGCCGGTGCTGGCTGGATGCCTGCCTCGCGGTCCGTAGGCATGGGCAAGCCGGCGGCGGGCCGTTGTCACAGGCGGCGGTTACGTTGCTGTGGGTCTACGACGCTCAGGGCCGCCGTACCCACGCCCTGGACTACCAGCGGCCGGCCACCCTGTACGAAGCCGCCCGCAACGGCTGCACGGAATGCCGCGCTATGGCCTGCGGCCACTGCGCGATCTTCAGGAGTCCACACAACCCCCGATGATCACGCGGTGGCCGTCCCTCTGTGCGGGCTGGGCCTCAGCGTGGTTGCGAAGTCGAGCTCGCGTGTCAGGCGGTGAAGCCGCCGTCGACATGGATCGAGGCTCCGGTGATGTACGAGCTGTCCGGGCTTGCCAGGTGGGCGACGGTGGCCGCGATCTCAGCTGCTTGCGCATAGCGGCCCACAGCCGTGAAGCCGGCGATCACCTGGGCGTTCGGCCCGTCAGCAGGGTTGGTGTCCGTGTCGGTGGGGCCGGGATGTACCAGATTGACGGTGACTCCACGGGGACCGAGTTCACGGGCCAGGCCCTTCGTCATCCCGACCAGAGCCGTCTTGCTCATCGAGTACAGCGCCAGTCCGGGGAAGACCGCGCGATCGGCGACATTGCTGCCGATGCTGATGATGCGGCCGCCCTGGCCCATGTGACGCGCTGCCGCCTGGGACGCGGTGAATGGCGCCCGGACGTTCACCGCCAGGGTGCGATCGATCTCTGCCGACCCCAGGTCTTCGAGTGGGCCGACGAGGAAGACGCCGGCGTTGTTGACCAGGATGTCGAGTCTGCCGAAAATCGCGGCCGCCTCGTCCACCGCGGCGGTGAGTGCCTCGGGGATGGCGCTGTCGGCCTGGATGGCCAGTGCCCGGCGCCCTCTGGCCTTGATCTGCTCCACCACCCGGGTGGCGCGTTCCGTGTTGTTCTCGTAGGTCAGGACGACGTCGGCGCCTTCGTCGGCCAGCCGCAACGCCACAGCGGCACCGATGCCCCGGCTGCCGCCCGTGATCAAGGCCGTGTTTCCTTCAAGTCCGTTCATGACGTTGAGCCTTGCTGGCACCAGCGCCGGAAGCTGGCGGGAATCAGACCTGGCGTTCGGCCTCCAGGAGGGCAACACCATCCTGATCAAGAGAAGAGGGCTTCCGCTTGTGACTATCGCTGACCACCGCACGGAGCAGAAGGTCAAGCCGCTGGAGGGCACTTGATGCATCTGTCCCCAGACCGGTGGATCTGCCATCGGTCTTTCGGTCCGCCCCCGGTCTCAGCGACGCTCTTTCAGATAGGCCAGTACGGCCAGCACACGGGGGTGGGCACCGCCGTTCTCGAAGATGCCGAGTTTTTGGAAGGTGCTGCGCATGTGTGACTCGACCGTGCGCTCGGACAGGTGGAGACGCTGCGCGATGGCGGAATTGGACAGGCCCTCGGCGGCCAGTGCCAGCACCTCGTGCTCCCGTACGGTCAGGGTGGAGAGCGGGTCGTCGCGGCCGGTTGTACGTAGGAGAGCGGCGACGATCTCGGGATCCAGGGCCGAGCCTCCGGCTTCGACCCGGCGCACGGTGTCGAGGAAGTCGGCCACGCTCAGTACCCGGTCCTTGAGCAGGTAGCCGAAGCCGCCGGAGGCAACCAGCGGCAGGCACTGGCGGGTTTCGATGTGCTGAGACAGCAGTAGCATCGGAAAGCCCGGATGGGCTGCGCGGATGTCGCGGGCGGCGCGGGCTCCGTCGGCCGTCATGGTGGGCGGCATCCGGACGTCGATGACCGCCAGGTCGGGCCGGTGGCGGGAAACGGCGGCGACGAGTGAGTCGGCGTCGGCAACCGTCGCAACGATCTCCTGGCCGGCCTCGGTGAGCAGGCGGGCCAGCCCTTCGCGGAAGAGCGCCGAGTCCTCGGCCAGCAGAATGCGCATATCAGATCGTCACCTTGATGGTCGTACCCGTGCCCTGGGGGCTGTGGAGGAGCAGACTTCCGCCGACCGCAGTTACACGGTCACGGACGGAGGTCAGCCCGTATCCGGGTCGGGTGCCGCCGATGCCGTCGTCGGACACCTCGACGTGCAGCCCGGAACCGTTATGACGGACGGCCAGGCTGATGGTGCTGGCGTGGGGCGTGCTTGAGCGTGTTGGCCAGGGCCTCGGCGACCACGAAGTATGCGGTGGTGGCGACGGCCCCGGGGAGGTCCACGTCGCACACGGCCGCCTCGACCGGCACGGGGCAGTCGCCGACGAGTACGCGCAGGGCGGCGGCCAGCCCATCGTCCAAGAGGCTTGGGCGTACGCCGTGAGCGAGGCGGCGCAGTTCGCTCACCGTTCCCGCGAGCGTGGTGACGGCAGCATCCAGGTCGCTGTGAGTGGGGTCCTCCGGGGCGAACCGGCTCTGCGCCGAACGCAGCCGCATCCCGACCGCGATGATCTGCTGCTGCGCGCCGTCGTGCAGGTCCCGGGCGAGCCGCTGCCGCTCGGCCGCAGTCGCCAGCGCCAATCTGGCCCGGCTCGCCCGGGCCTCATCCAGTGCCAGGCGCAGCTCAAGGCGCAACCGACTGACCTCGATCGGCAGCCGGGCTTGCACAGCGGCGTCGCGGGCGCGGCGCATCCGCCTCGCAGTCGGCGCACGCAGCAGGATGACCCCCACCTCGCTGTCGCCGGTCCTCAGAGGCAGGCACGTAGCGTCGTCGGGCACCGTCACAGGCTCACCGTCGAGGTCGAGGTATGTGCTGGAGGGACCGGTGGGCGGCTTGAGGAGCAGGCGGAGCTCCGGGTCGCCGACGACCGACCGAAGGAGATCCGCGACCGCTTCCGGCTCTGCCGCACCGTCCCTGACCCGTCGTACGAACTCCTCCACCCGCGCGGTGATGACTGTCCGATCCCGGTCAACCAGGCGTCCCACCAGGTTGTTGACGCCGCGATGCAACGGCAGCAGGCACAACGCCGTGACGAACGCCGCGCCGATCAGGCCGAGTTTGGTGCCGGCGCCGAGGAGATCCGCGGCGAAGAAGACCAGGGCGGCGAAGATCGACGCCGACACCAGAGTGGTGAGCAGCCAGGCCAGCGACGCGCCGAGCAGCCGATCCACGTCGAACAGGTCGTACCGCAGCACGGCCACCGTGATCGCGACGGGCACCGCCCACAGCATCGCCGCCATGAAGCCGGTATACGCCGCGTTTATCGAGGCCCCCAGCATTTCGGCGGCGCAGCCTGCGGCGAGCAGCACCGGCACGGCTCCAGCACCGAGCAACAGCCAGCGCAGTTGCTGGCGGACCACTTCGTCGCCCCGCCGATATCGCACGACCAGGCAACTGACCGCGGCCACCAGCACTGCCAGCACCCCGCCGAAGGCCACCACCCCCACGACCACCACCGCGGGCAGCGGGATCCGCCACGCGACCTGACCGGGCAGCAGCGCTGGACCGCCGCGGTCGGGTTCGATGAACGACACGGACAGATTGAGACAGAGGCCGGCCGCCACACCCGCCCACGCGACCAGTCGCCAACTGGGCCCCGGCAACCGTCCATCGGGAAACGTCAGGCACAGCGCGACGAACCCGGTCAGGTTCCACACCGACGCACCGAGTTTGAGCATGTAGAACAGGCGGGCCGCCGGCGCCTGATGAGCCAGCGTGAACGTCTCTCCCCACGTCTCGACGGCGAACACGGCAGCGGGTGCCGCGCCCACCCAGCTCAACGCGGTGCCGACCGAGCTCGGCACCCGCCGGGTCAGCAAGGATCCGGTGACGACCGGCCCAGCCAGGAAGCAGCTCTCAAAGGCCCACTGGCCCGGCGACAATGCCTCCGTGGGCCCGAAGGCCAGCCAGGCCCTGACAAGACACGCAGCGGCGAACACTGCCCCCGGCAGAGCCACACGGACCGTCTTCGCCATGGCGCCATCATCGCCGGGGCATGCGGCCTTCGTCATCAGTGCCAGCACGCAGCGCAGACCGCGCGAGCCGTTCCAGCGGCAGCCCCGATGTGGGAGAGCCGGCCTTGGGAAGACGCTGACGACCGCACTTCCACAACGAAAGGAACGGTCGTGGAACTCATCGTCATGGTCCTCGCCGCCTTCCCGCTCGGCTACCTCATACGCAGCCGGACGGCCGCGCTCGTCACCTACATCGCCATCCACTCGTTCATGTTCAGCTTCCAGAACACGTCACTGCTGATGGAGTGGCTGGGCGGCGACCACTCCGCCTTTCCCAAGGGCGCCACCTCTCCGCCGTGGTCGTACCTCTTGGTCAACCTCGCCATCTACGCGGCCGGCCTCGGTCTCGTCGCTCTCGGCGGCAAGGTGCGCGCCAAGGCCGGCGCGAAGCGGACCCGGAACACCGTGGACATCGCCGGGTAGTGACTTCGGTTCGTCAGGGTGACGCTGGATCGTCGAGGGTCAGGCCGGTGCCCGCTGTGTCACCCGTACTGCGACACTTGCCGCCGCTGCTGCTACGTCGTCGAACGGCTGGTGCCGGGGTCGATGAGCCATGCGGCGAGGGTGCGCCAGCGATCGGGCCGGTCGGTGTCGCGTGGCCCGACGAGGTAAATCTCCTCGACGAGGTTCTGGGAGCGCAGACCGTTGCGCGCGACGAAGGAGCCCACGGCGCCGTAGGTGAGGTCGAGATCGTCGTGCGGGCCGCAGTGGGTGGCGACGGCGGCGGGGCGCTGGGGGAGTTGGAGCGGCTTCACGGTGGCCGGTGCTCCCGGTGGCAGCGGAACCTCGGCGGGGAGATAGACGGTGGCGCGGCCGTGCCCCTCGGTGAAGAGATCGTGCTCGTAGCGGCCGCCCGGAGGGAGCACCGGCCGTCGGCCGGCCGCCGCATCCAGATCGTTCATGGCGGCGTCGTACCAGCTCAGGTCCGCTCCGGGCGGGACGTCCAGGGACACCGCGAGGACGCGTTGCGGCGGAAGAACCTCAAGGCTCACTGTCCGTTCGGCCTGCGGGTCGAGGAGTTCCCGGAGCGCCTGGCCGCTCGCTGGGTACGGCCGAGCCGGTCTTCGAGCCGGCGGAGGTGGACAGCGACGATCTGCTGCGCCGCATCACGGCGCTCGCCCGCGCCACCGGACTCGGCCTGGAGGAAGCTCCGGAGGTCTGCCAGCGGGAGGTCGAGTTCGCGCAGCCGCCTGATGGTCAGTGCCGGCCGGACCTGTGCGGGGGTGTAGTAGCGGTAGCCCGTAGCCGGGTCGACCTGGGCCGGGACGAGGAGGTCCTGCTCGTGGTAGCGGCGGAGCGTGCGGATACTCAGGTGCGTGATCCGGGAAAACTCTCCGATCGTCCATCGCTCCTCCACGCTGTCCTCCTCGTCGTACACATCCGGCCCGGCTCGGGTCTCGGTTTCAGGGCGCGATGTCCAGCAGTGTGATTCTCCCCTGTGCGTCGCGTTCGAAGTTGAAGCGGAGGGTGACCGGGCTGCCGGCGAAGTTGCCGGAAACCTCCGCGACGGCCTTGCACGCGGTGGCCGTCCCGGAGACTTCTCGGAAGTTGTAGCGCACGGGTGGGACCTCGGTGCGCCAGCGGCGCACCGCCGTGAGTCCTCGGTGGCTACGCCCGTCGTCGTGTACGACGATGTCGTCGTCGAAGAGCGCGAAGTAGCGCTCGCGGTCAGGGTCGATCGCCGCGGCGAAGTAGTCCTCGGCGAACTCCTGGACGTCCTGCATGGTCTTCTCCCAAGTTGTGGTGCGGGCCGGCTCAGAGGGTGCGGATGGTGCCGCCGTCGATGACGTGCTCGGCGCCGGTGATCGCACTCGCCCGGTCCGAGGCCAGGAAGGCAATCAGCTCGGCCACCTCTTCCGGCTCGGCGGGCCGCCCCAGCGGGATACCGCCGAGGACCTGCATCAGGTCGTCGAGCGCGGCCTCACGCGTGATACCCCCCTCCCTCATCCGGCGCGAGAGGAGATGCTCGGCACCGTCCGTGCGGATGAATCCGGGCGCGACCGAATTGACCCGGACACCACTCCCGCCGCGACCTCGTTCGCGACACCTTTGCTATAGGCGGCCAGGGCACTCTTG
The DNA here is from genome assembly GCF_043081205.1 of Streptomyces sp. NPDC014889. NCBI lineage: Bacteria > Bacillati > Actinomycetota > Actinomycetes > Kitasatosporales > Streptomycetaceae > Streptomyces > Streptomyces sp. NPDC014889. The sequence goes on along the minus strand of NZ_JBIBWH010000021.1, from coordinate 20,870 downwards.
GCCGCGGCGTACGCCAGCGTCGAGTCGTGCAGCGGCATCCGGCGCTGGATCGAGGTCACGTGCACCACGGCGCCCGACCCGCGGGAGGTCATCCCGGGGACCAGCGTGCGATCCAGCCGGACAGCGGAGAACAAGTTGAGGGCTAGCTCCTCCGCCCACGCTCCGTCGTTCAGCGCCGCATACCCCCCGGCCGGGGTGCGGGAGCCGCCGACGACATGCACCAGGATGTCCGGGACACCTATGAGCTCGGCCACTGCCGCGGCCGCCGATGCGGCGCCCTCGGGGGTGCTCAGGTCGGCCTGCACGAAGAGGGGGTCGGCTGTCTTTGCCGGCGTACGGGCGATGGTGGCCACCTTCGCCCCGGCGTCTCGGAGCCGGCGTGCTGTCGCCAGCCCGGTTCCCCTGCTGCCACCCGCCACCACGGCGCGACGTCCGTCGAGATCATTGCTGTTCATGGCTGCGACCTTGGACCCTCCCGCAGGGAGAGGGTCAAGACGGACCGCATGACCGGGGTCATCGACGGGCACCGTCACTTTCGTCCCGTGGCGGCAAGGTGTGGGAGCCGGCGGAGGAGGCACGATCGCGGGCCGGTCGGTCTGCGTCATCACGTCACCGCCGGCCGCCGGCAGGGCGCCGCGGTGGCGCCCTGCCAGCGGGGTGGGATCAGATGGCCGAGGCCGTGTCCTGCTCGCGGTGTCCCACAATCCCTCCGAGTGCGACGCCTGCTCCAACTCGCGATCCGGCCGGCGGCCTGGCCGGCGACGGTCCCGTCGACTGCCTCCACCTGTGGCAGACCCGTCCGGGTGTCCCAGGCCACCCCTCGGCGGAGGCAGCGTGCGAGGCGTTCGTCGACCTGCTCGTCGCCGGGATCAAGGACCCGGCACCCGAGCCCGTCAGCCGGTCGAGCGGATCCGGTAGCTGACGGCGGTGTAGGGGAAGTCGCCCTGTCCGAGGGTGCCCGTGCGGAAGTACACGTCGCCCGCTCGGCCCGGGGCACCGGTCGTGCAGCCCTCGTTGAAGAAGACGTCTACGGACTGGTTCGACGCGGCGAAGAAGGATCGGACCGGGGTGGTGAGTTCCTGGCACACGTCGACCTTCCCCAGGTCGAGCTGGATGGCGGTTCCGGTCTGGGTGGCACCCGTGTAGAAGGTGATGCTGCCGAGCGTGGCGGCCTGTGCCTGGCCCGCTCCGGCCAGGCACAGGGCCGCCGCGGCGACGGCGGCCCTGCTCATACGCCGGTGCCGGTCTCGGCCGTAAGCCGTTGCCCGCGCGGCGTTGCTGCACGGCCACCCGATGCGGGGTGCTGCTCGGCAGGGTAGAGGCCGGCCCGGAAGGTGAACGAGACGAGTTGCGCTCGATCACGTGCGCCGACCTTCGTCATGGCCCGCACCGCATGCGTCTTCACGGTGAACGGCGACACGGACATCTGCGCCGCGATCTCGTCGTTGCCGAGACCGCTCGCGACGAGAACGACCACGTCCCGCTCCCTTGGCGTCAGAGCGTCGAAGCGTCGCAGCAGTTCCTGGTCGATCACCGGGGGCGGACTGCTGGTCATATGGCCGATGAGCGCGGCCGTCGCGGCGGCCGACAGCGCACCGCCACCGCCAACGACCTCGGTGATTCCGGCGACGAGTTCAGCGGGGCTCACGGTCTTGCTCAGGAAACCGTTGGCGCCCGCGCGAAGGGCGGCGAGAACGATGTCGTCCTGGTCAAAAGTGGTCAGCACGATCACCCGTATCTTTTCGGGTGGATGCTCTTTGCGGATCCGGCGGGTGGCTTCGACACCGTCGATGCCGGGCATCCGGATGTCCATCAGGACCAGGTCGACGGGGTGGTCCCTGAGGAAGGGGACGACCTGGAGTCCATCGGAGAGATCACCCACAACAACGAGACCGGGGTCGAGCCGGAGCATCGTTTTGATGCCGGCCCTTATCTCGTCCTGGTCGTCGACGATCAGAATCCGCGTCGTCATACGACGGCTCCCAGGGGGCTGAACTCCGCATGGACCCGGAATCGCCCGTCGTCACTGTCGATCGTCAGCCGCCCGCTGGAGGACTCGACGCGTTCGCGCATCCCCAAGAGTCCGAGTCCGCTGCCCGAGCCGGAGTCACGCAGTGAGTGACCGACGCGGTTCTCCACGGTGACGCAGATCCTGCCGTCGTGCTCGCGCACATCCACCGTTGCCGCCCCCTCTCCATGCCGGTAGGCATTCGTGAGTGCTTCCTGAACGACTCGGTAGACCGTCACGCCGACGCTGGGCTCCACGAAACCGGCGGGGATGTCGATGGAGGGCCGGACTTCGAGGCCGATGCTCTCGAAAGAGGCGATAAGGCTTTGCAGGCCGCTGAGCGCCGGGGCCGGCCGGAGCGCCTCGTCGTCGGAGCTGTCGTCTCCGAGGCGGAGGAGCGCGAGGATCCGTTGCGTTTCGACGACGACGGTGCGGGCGCTGGACCTGGCTGAGGCGAGGGCCTGCAGGGAGGATTCGGCGTCTTCGGGCAGCCCGATCTCCGCGGCACCGAGATGCAGACTCAGCATCGCGACCTGGTGGCCGATGACGTCGTGGAGGTCCCGGGCGATGCGGAGTCGTTCCTCGGTCACCCGTCGGGTGGCTTCGATCTCGCGGGTGGCGATGGCATTTTCGGCCCGTTCCTCCAGGGTGCGCCAGTGCTCTCGATGGATGCGCAGCGCGGCCCCTGTCGCACCTCCTGCTATGGCTGAGAAGAGTGCGGCGGCTCCCACGATTGCGCCGCCCCGGAAACCTCCCAGCGTCATGAACGCCCCCAGGAAGGACGCCGCCACGATGCCGGTTCCGGCCAGCGGCTGCTTCCCCCTGAAGGTGACCGAGAGCAGTACGAGCACCGCCATCATCCACACCGACAGGGGGTCGTGGCCCACTGCGGTGACGGCGAAGGACGCCGCGCTCGCCCCGACCAGTCCTGCCCACGGCCTCCACCATGAGAGGGCGACACCGCCACCGGCGAGGAGCACGGAGAGGGCTGTCGGCCAATCCGACCCTCGCAGGATCACTGCCACGATCTGGCCGGTGAACACCAGCGCAGCCACCGAATACGCGACGAGGTGCAGCGCCTCGGGGCGGCGGACCCACAGGGGTGCCACGGGCCCGTCCTGATTGTTCTGCGCTGTGACCATGGCCTGATTCTCGTCCACGTCTGCTGCGGCCGTGTACTTCGAATGATGTAGACGGCGAGCCCGGTCCGGGCGACGGGGACGGGGACGGGGACGGCAGAACTCATTCGATTCGAAGTGGATGGCAGAACTACTTCGTTCGAAGTACACGGCCTCTCCCGAGGCCGCTGAGACTCCTCATCGAGGCGAACGTCTCACACCATCACGATCACAAAACGGGACACCCGATGACTCAGACCACCGTGACTTCGAGCACGACCACGACCACGACGACGCCCTCCGGGCTCCGATCGCTCTACCTGATCCGAGTCGCCTTCTCCCTGATCTGGGTGGCACTCGTCGTCACGACCTCCGCCTCGCTCGTGTCGACGGACAGGCCCACAGTGATCGCGGCCGTGCTGCTCGTCATCTACCCCCTGTGGGACGCCGTCGCCACGCTCCTCGAGCGTCGCATGGCCGGCACCGGTTCCAGGGACCGCGTCGGTACCACCAACGTGGCCCTCGGCCTCGCCACCGCCGCTGCGATGATCACCGCCGTCTTCTCCACCATTGGGACGGCCCTGCTCGTGTTCGGCATCTGGGCCCTCCTTTCCGGGGCGATCCAACTCGTCGTGGCGATCCGGCGCCGACGCACCGTCGGTGCCCAGTGGCCCATGGTCATCAGCGGCGGACTGTCCGTCCTCGCCGGTGCCTCCTTCGCTGCCATGTCCGCCTCGGCGACGAGCAGTCTGTCCTCCGTCGCCGGCTACTCAGCCTTCGGTGCCTTCTGGTTCCTTGTCTCCGTCATCGCCCTGAGCATCCGCAGCCGACGCGAAAAGCGTTGACCACTGCCGTCGGAGCGGAGATCTGGTGATGTCCTCCCGCCTGGCCGGAGGTACTCGGTATCTCGCGGGCATCGACCAGCGCCTCATCGGCTGGCAGTCCACCCGCCGCCACCTCGCCTACGCTCTGCGCGGCCTTCTCCGCACTTCACCCGCATGGGTGGACCTGAGGGCGGAGGGTGCTGAGAAACGTGGTCGCAGTGAGTGATCTGGTTCTGCAGACTCTGGGCTGTGGATCGTTTGATGGAGATCGCGGATCGGTTGACCGGCGTCAGCGGAGTGGTCGGGGTGTGTCTGGGCGGCAGCCGAGCGACGGGAGCACACCGGCCTGACTCTGATTTCGATCTGGGCCTGTACTACCGGCCGCCGCTGGACACTGCTGCCTTGCGTTTCCTTGCGTCCGAGCTGACCGGCGAGTCGGTTGACGTGACGGAACCGGGCGGCTGGGGGCCGTGGGTGGACGGTGGTGCCTGGCTGACCGTTGACGGCTGCCGTGTCGACTGGATCTACCGCGATCTGGACCGCGTTCACCGGATCTGGGAAGACTGCCGGGCGGGGCGCTTCGAGGTGGGCACTCAGGCTGGTCACCCGCTTGGGGTGTACTCGCATGCCTATGTCGGCGAGGTTTCCGTTGGGCGCGTTCTCGCTGATCCCGGTGGCGAACTCCGGGCCCTGCAGCAGGAGACTCGCCGCTATCCGGAGCCGTTGCGCGAGGCTCTGATGGCCAACGCGCGGTGGGAGGCGCCCTTCACCCTGGCCAACGCCCGCAAAGCAGCAAGTCGTGGAGACGCCTTTTATGTCGCCGGCTGCGTCTTCCGCGCGGTAGGGCTTCTCGTGCAGGCCCTGCATGCCCACGCGGGTTGCTGGGTGCTGAACGAAAAGGGAGCCGTTCAGGCTGCGGGACAACTCCCGGCTGCTCCCGCGGACTTCGCGGCGCGGGCTCACGGGCTGTTCGCCATGCCCGGCACGACCCCAGACGTTCTGTACACCGTGCTCGATGCCGCTGACGGGCTGGCCGCCGAGGTATGCAGGCGGCTCACGTCCTGAGCGGAGCCATGGTGACCTATCCGACCAGCCGGCCGCCGTCGAGAACGACCGGCTGGTGCAGCGCCCGCGAGGTCCGTGCCCTTCCCAGGGGTCCGCAGACATCGGATGACGCGCTCGCGCTCGCTCTGGGACGGGGCGACGACGAGCAGGGCGATGAACTCGCCTTTGGGCCACAGACACTGGCGAATGCTCAGGTGGGCCTGCCGCAGACATCGGCTGATATTTCCCTCGATGCGACTACGGCCTCGGCGTCACCCTATGCGTAGACCTGATGGGGGGAAAGAAACTTGCTGGTGCGGGAATTCAGTACCGAGGTGGTGGCGGCGAGGGAACGGTTCGCTCTGTGGGAAAAGTTCTCGGAGGAATCGCACATGCCGAACCGGTTGCGCAGCGAGCATCAGGATGACTTCCGGGCGGCCATGCGCGTGGCGGGTTTGGGTGGGATGCAGGTATCCGTGGCGTCCTTCCCGCACCTGGAGGTGGTGCGCACGCCCAGGCTGGTCCGGCGGTGCGACCCGGAGATGTACCAGGTCGACTGCGTCCTGAGCGGGGAGGTAGTGCTCAGTGTGGACGGCCGGGAGACCACGTGCCAGGTCGGTGACATTGTGCTGGTCGACAGCGGGCACCCCTTCCGAGGTCAGTTCCGCGCCGCGCGTGGCAAGGGCTCCCACCTCATCGTGCAGTTCCCCCGCGCCTTGCTGCCGCTCCCCAGGTCGACGGTCCAGCGCGCGCTCGCCGTGCCGATCTCCGCACGCCACGGAATGGGCGCGACGTTCCACGGCTGGCTCAGCAATCTGAACGCCCGTGCGGAGGAGTTCAACGCGGCCGAGGCCCCGACGCTGGCCTCAGTCACCGTGGACCTCCTCGCGTCGTTACTCGGGCACTGCCTCGAGGCCGAGAAGGAGCTGACTCCCGAGTCCCGTCGGCAGGCCCTGCGGGTGCGAATCTGCGGCTTCGTCGAACAGCACCTCGGCGACCCGGACCTCACGCCCGGGACGATTGCCGCTGCCCACGGCGTCTCTGTCCGTCACCTGCATGCGATCTTCGCGGATCAGAACCTCACCGTCGCGGCCTGGATCCGCGACCGCCGCCTGGATCGGTGCCGCCGTGACCTGGCAGATCCTCTCTTGCTCGCCCGCCCCGTTCAGGCTGTCGGCGCCCGCTGGGGCTTCACCAGCGCCGCCCACTTCAGTCGCGCCTTCCGCGCCGCCTACGGCATGTCGCCCCGCGAGTACCGGCACGCGGCTGTGTCTGGGCAGCCCGTGCAGGCATCGTCAACAACCCTGCACGGATGGTCAAAGACACGCTGACGATGGACCGGCATGCTCATCTGCCAACAGGAGAAAGGATGGTTCATCCCCATGATGCTTACCAAGCGAGTTGGCCTGGTTCTCTCGGCGCTTGTGCTCGGTGCCGGATCGTTCGCTGTCGCCCCGGCGATTGCCTCTCCCGTCCCCACGCCGATGGCGGAGAGCGCCTGCCCCTACAGCGGGGCCCACCCGAACCTCTACCTGACCGACACCGGCCCTGCCGTCAAGCACGCCCAGTGCCTGCTGAACATCTATGGCAGGAGGGTCGCGGAGGACGGCATCTACGGCTCCACTACGCAAGCCCAAGTCAAGTGGGCCCAGCAAGCGTGCAAAATTCCGGCGGATGGCATCGTCGGCCCGAAAACCTGGGACTGCCTGCACCCGGACAAGAGTCCCAACCCCAACCCGTGAGCTGAGGCCGTCCAGAGGAGGACACACGCGCCGGTGACCCTAGGTGTGCTGTCTCGGGACGTGCGTGACAGGCGACACGCCTGACGCGGTCCTTGAATGGGGCGAGGGGGTTGCCGCCCGCGTTCCTTCATCCATGCCGGCTGCGCTGCTTCAGCGGCTGGTCGGCGTCCGCGTCCACGAGACACCGTCCGTGTCGGACACACACCCGACCCCACAGCGGCGCGTACCTCACGACCCGCACGACCGTCCCCGTACGGCGGGCGGTGCACAGGCGGCAGCCGAATGCGACCGGCCCCGCGACCGCACCGCCGATCCGCCACGCCGCCGCCGGCCGGCGCCTGAGCATCTCTTCCGCGTCCGCAGAGCCGCCCGCACCCGCTCGAGCTCCGCTTCAAGTCCTCCGCCTGCACCGCCTTCCGCGACAGCCGCGATCCCATGTCTGACCAGCAGGAGCCACACACGGCACATATGTCCCTTATCGTGGTTTTTGGCGTAACGTCTCCGCGGACAGGATGGAGTGGGTGCCGTGTCGTTCGCGGAGTCGGCCGGTGGCGGTCAGTCCACGCCCTCGCCCGAGTCGGCCCCGAAGCCCCAGCCGCGGTCCTGGGCACCGCTGTTGGCGGTGTGCACCGGGTATTTCATGGTGATCCTGGATGTGACGGTCATCAACGTCGCCGTGCCGGTGATCGGCCGGGAACTGTCGGCCTCGCTCACCGGCATCCAGTGGATCACCGATGGGTACACCCTTGTCTTCGCCGGCCTCCTGCTGACCGGCGGCGCGCTGGGTGACCGGCTGGGCAACCGCCGCGTCTTCTGCTCGGGCGTCGCGGTGTTCACCGTGTCCTCGGCCGCGTGCGCGCTGGCGCCGAACGCGCCCTTCCTGGTGGTGGCCCGGCTGGTGGAGGGGCTCGGGGCGGCGCTGATCGTGCCCGGTTCCCTGGCCCTGCTCCAGCAGGCCTACCCGGCGCCGGCCACACGCTCGCGCGCCTTCGGGCTGTGGGGTTCGATGGCGGGCATCGCGGCCTCTGCCGGGCCCCTGCTGGGCGGGCTGCTCGCCTCCACGGTGGGTTGGCGCTGGGTGTTCCTCATCAACCTGCCCGTCGGCACGGCCTGCCTGGCGCTGACGCTGCGGCACGTGACACGCTCGCCCCGGCACGCCGCGCGACGCCTGGACTGGCCGGCGCAGTGCGCGGTCGTGGCGGCGGTGGCGCTGCTGACCGCGGCGCTCAACGAGGCCGGACGGCGGGGGTGGTCCGCTCCGGCTGTTCTCGCCGGGGTGGGCCTGGCCGGGCTGGCCGCCGCGGCGTTCGCGGTGCGGGAGCGGCTGGCCCGGTCTCCTGCCCTTCCGCCAAGCCTGCTGCGGTCTCGTACGATGAGCGGCGGAGCCGTCATCGGCCTGCTGTTCAACTTCGGCTTCTACGGCATGGTGTTCACCGCCAGCCTGGAATTCCAGCACCAGCGCGGCTTCAGCGCCCTCGGCACCGGACTGGCACTGTTCCCGGCGGTGGCGATGACCATGTTCGCCTCCGTCCTGTCCGGGCGGCTGACCCGCCACACCGGCGATCGTCCGCTAGTGATCTCCGGCATGCTCGTGGCCGCCCTGGGCCTGGCCGGCTGGGCCTCAGCGGGAGCCGACCCCGCCTACCCGATGCTGGTGGCCCCGATGATGGCCGCCGGGTTCGGTACCTCCTTCGCCCTCACCGGTTCAACCGCGACCGTGATGGGTGCCGCACCCCCGGCGTACGCAGGGGCCGCCTCCGCCCTGTTCAACACGACTCGCCAGGTCGGCAGCGCGACCGGTGTAGCGCTCGGCGGCAGCCTGCTGGCCACGGCCACCCACTACAACACCGGTCTGCGCACCAGCATGGCCATCGGCGCCCTCGCCTACCTGACCGCCGCGGGCCTGGCGTGGCTGTGCGTGCCGGGGAAGCCCAAAGGAACGTAGCAGTCCGCTTACGGGCCGTATGCGCGCCGTCGAAGCTGCCCACCGCCGGGCCGGTGACGGCAGAAGCGGAACCGCTACATCCGGACAACCTTCACGGAGGAGTCGCCGACGACGCGTTCGACGGCGCCGACGGCGCTCGTCCGTGGGAGCTTTCTCGATGAAGACCACCACACGGTCGTAGGGGCCGTTGATCCCGCACGGCCCGCCCTTGCGCTCGCCGACCCCAATGGTCGGCGAGTGCCAGGCGTGTGCGGCTGAAAATCCCCCTGCCCGTGCCGCAAGCGTGACGGCCGTGTTGCACGCCCATAACAGATAGTCGAGTATCAGTTAAAAGGGGTGGGCCGTGCCAGGACAACGGGTGCCGGCGGGCCGCGCGGGAGGCGGCCCCGACTCTCTCTCCTGGATGCGTCCCGCCTGCGACCCCCATCGCCGGTCGGGCGGCCGGGTCCGGCGGCACCGCACGGACACCGTCAGCTTGCTCGCACCCCCCTCACCCAGGAGATGTTCATGGCCGCGACCGCCCCCGCACCGCAGTTGCCGTTTGCCCGCCCCAACGCCCTGGACCTCGCACCCCTGTTCACGCGCCTGCGCCAGCAGGGGCCACTGGCCCGGGTGACCACTCCGGCCGGTGACCCCGCCTGGCTGGTCACCACCTACGACGAGGCCCGCGCGATCCTAAGCGATCCCCGGTTCGGCAAATCGCACCCCGCGCCCGAGACCGCGTCCAGGATCTCGTCGGCCGCGATCCAGCCAGGTCCCATCAGCACGTTCGAGGACGAGGCCCGCGAGCACGCGCGGATGCGCAGGATGCTCGTACCCGCCTTCACCGCACCGCGTATGCGGCGCCTGAGCGCAAGGATCGAGCACCTGGCCGGGCGCTGCCTCGACGGCATGGACGAGGCCCGACGCAACCGTCCTGATGCGCCGGTCAACCTGCACGACCACCTCTCCTTCCCGCTGCCGGTCCAGGTGATCTGCGAACTGCTCGGCGTGCCGAGCGGCGACCGGGACCTGCTGCGCGGCTGGTCCGAGCGGATCGGCGCCCTTCACGGCGGGGCTGACGGGCAGGCGGCCATGGCGGAGTTCCAGGCGTACGTCGCAGCGCTCGCTGAGAAAAAGCGCCTCTCGCCCGGCGAGGACGTCATCACCGACATCCTGAAGGTCCAGGCCGAGGACGCGACCTTCACCGAGGACGACATGACCCGCCTGGCCGCCGGTCTGCTGTTCGCCGGCCACGAGACCACCTCGACCCGCATCGACTTCGGCGTCATGTTCCTGCTCAGTGACCCCGCTCGCCGCGACTGCTTTGCCGCCGACCCCGCAGCGCACGTGCAGGCCACCGTCGAGGAGATCCTGCGCATGGCCGCACCCGGTGGGCTCGGCCTGATGCGTTACGCCCGCGAAGACGTCACCATCGGCAAGGACGTCATCGCCCGGGGCGACGCCGTCCTCGTCGCGATCAACTCCGCCAACCGGGACGCGAAGAGGTTCGAAGCCCCGGACACCTTCAACCCCTCACGCACCCCCAACGCACACCTGGCCTTCGGCCACGGCGGCCACTACTGCATCGGCAACGCCCTGGCCCGCACCGAGATGCGCATCGCCTTCACCGCCCTCTTCCGCCGTATGCCCCGCCTGCACCTCGCCGTCGACCCCCACACCCTGCCCGACCACGCCGAACGTCTGGCCGGTGGCGTCAGCACCGTCCCCGTTCTTTGGTGACGCTGCTGCGTGACGCACACAGCGACAGACGAGGAGAAGCAGAGCATGCACCTGGAAACCGACACCGCGCGATGCGTCGCCTCCGGCCAGTGCGCCCTGAGCGCGCCCGCCGTGTTCGACCAGAACGACGACGGCAAGGTCATCGTTCTCGACGCCGCGCCGCCACTGGCAGAACACTCCCGCGCGCGGCAGGCCGCCGCCCTGTGCCCGGCCGGCGCCATCCGCGTGCACGGCGACTGACCCGCCCGCCGTCAGAATGCCGGCGCCCGGACAGCCTTCACCCCTCCGGGTACCGCAGTGCCGGAGCCCCGCACGGCAAAGGATGCGCCGCGACAGGCGAGAGGCCGTCCAGGATCAGCGCCACATAGCGCCGCCACCCGTCCTCACCCGGATCCATCGTCCACAGCACGCTCACCAGCATGGTCATGAGGCGGCGCAGGTCCTCCGGCACCAGGTCGTCGCGCACCACGCCTTCCCGCTGACCCCTCTCGACGAGCGGGGTCAGCGCGTCGAAGAACCGGTCACCGACCCCCGGCGTCAGCACTCCGGCGCCGCGGGCCGCGGTCAGCACGTTGTAGGCGTCGGCGGCCGACGACAGTGCCGCCTCCCACACCTGCGTCAGACCGCGCCGCACGTCATCGTCCCGATCCGCCCGCTCGACCGCGGGCAGCACTTGTTCGGAGAACTGCTGGTCCAGCACCGCGCGCAGCAGCACTCCCTTGTCGGGGAAGCGGCGGAACAGCGTCGCGATCCCCACCCCTGCATGCCGGGCGACCTCGTCCAGCGAGGCATCGGGCCCGTGTTCGGCGAACACCGCACGCGCCGACCGGACGATCTTGTCGAAATTGCGTGCTGCGTCGGCACGCAGCGCTCGGGGGGTACCAGCTGGCATGCCCTCAACTTAGCAATTGATAGTTGACACTCGATTCAGGCGACAGGCGTTCCGGACCTCATCTTGTGCCCAGGTTCTGCCGAGCAAGGGACGGGGGCGCCGGAATGCGACGAAGGACTCCGTTGTTGGCGAAGGTGGCTGGCATGTCAGGGTCAATCACCTGGGATGTCGGCGAAGGGAGGACCTCATGGCACGCAGCACAATGCGCCCCGTCGTCAAGCTGAAGTCGACGGCCGGGACCGGCGTCACCTACGTGACCCGTAAGAACCGTCTCAACGACCCCGACCGGCTCGTCCTGCGCAAGTACGACCAGGTGGCCGGCAAGCACGTCCTGTTCCGCGAGGAACGCTGAGCCGAGTCGCCGCCCCCGGCGGACGGCCACGAGGAGGAGAAGACATGAAGGTGCGGAAGTCTCTGCGCTCCCTGAAGGCCAAGCCTGGCGCTCAGGTGGTGCGCCGCCGGGGCGTGACCTACGTCGTCAACAAGAAGAACCCCCGTTTCAAGGCGCGCCAGGGCTGACGCCTGGAGCGCCACGGCGCCGGCCTCGGGGCGCGGTCTCGGGGAGCCTGCCGACGCGCGGGCGGCGGAGACTGCGACACAACGGCCTCCTGGTACTGCTCGGCTGGGATCGTCACCTCGAGCTACCGGGAGGCCCTGCCACATGCGCCGACCGCTGAGAGACCACCCCGAACAAGAACCGTGTTCGACTGATCAGGCCTGCCGGTGAAGCCGCTGGCTGAGTCACGTCATGTGGCCGTCGCCGGGCTCCGCGCTGCTGGGCGAGCTGCTTGGCCCGGCGGAGGGAGACGCCGAGGCGAAGATGCGGCGCCTGCCGGCCACCCGCTACAGCACCGCCCCCGTTCCTGTCGCTGTCGGGCGAGTCGCCCGCCCGGCGAAGTGCGACCACAGCCCCGCCCCGCCGCCACAGTAGGCGGTGGCTAGCCTGCCACCTGGCATGCTGCCGCACCGGTTCGCAGTGCAGGTGCGGCAACCGATGATGAGGAGAAAAGCCATGTCGACCACCGCCCGCGCCACCGTGCAGCACGAAGACGAGCGGGTACGGGTCACCCGCTGGGACTTCGAGCCCCATGAGAGCACCGGCCGTCACGTGCACGAGTACGACTACGTCGTTGTACCCGTCACCGACGGGCGGATCGACGTGGTCACCCCCGGCGGCACCGTCACCTCCTCGCAACTGCGGGCAGGCGAGTCCTACGCCCGCCCGGCGGGCGGCGAGCACGAAGTCGTGAACACTGGCACCGCCCCGCTGGCCTTCGTCGAGATCGAGCTGAAGTAACCGGCAACCTGAAATCAACGAAATCCGTTGAGCGCCCATCGGCCCCGCGCGCTTACGGTACGGCGTGACCAGCACATACCGTCCTGTCCATGGTCGCGGGTCCGGACGCATCCAGTGCGATCCTGGCGATCCACGACCCGTTGGAGGCGGCGCACCCCGGGGAGCCGTGAACCGGGCAGTCAGGCCGACGCAGCCTGGAAACGGGGCCACGGGTCCCTGGGCTGCGCCACGATCGCCGCGCAGGCGGAAGCGGTGCTTCGAACCTACGGTGGTCTCAGAAGCGGCAGCAGGCCGAACCGCCGTTGCTGAGGAGGCTGCGATGGAGGAGCACTTCGTCTGGGTAACGACGCGCCGTCTTCAGCCCGGCACCTTGGAGGAGTTCGAGAGAGCGTGGCGCCCCGCCCCCTACCCGCAGGGGTTGCGACGCGCCTTTGCCTACTGGTCGGAGGACGGGCAGGAGGTTACCGGGGTGTCGTTCTGGGACTCCAAGAAGGCATGCGATTCCTGGCGGGCCTCCGAGCCGGAGGCTCAGCGGCGCGCGAACATGGCCCCGTATGTTGTCGAGGAGCGAGAAGGCTTCTACCGCGGCCGTGAACTTGCCGTCCCCCAGCCGTAGCCATGCGGGGTGCACCCTTCGGCGCTGCGGTGGGTGCCTGTCCACTCGAACGGCGGCCCCGGCGTCTGCTGCTGCGTGGGCACCGGTACCACTAGGCCGTGTCTCTCAACTTCGTAGCCAGGCGATGACCGCCGCCAGCACGGCTGCAGAGCGATAGACGATCGCGAGTTTGTCGTAACGGGTGGCCAGGCCCCGCCACTGCTTGAGCAGGCTGAAAGATCGTTCCACGACATTCCTGCGCTTGTAGGTCTCGGTGTCCAGAGCGCGGGGTCGTCCGCCGCTGCGGCCCTTTCTCCTTCGGTTGGCCTGCTGATCGGCGCGCTCGGGGATCACAGTGCGGATGCCACGGGCCGCGAGGTCTGCGCGGACCTGCTTGGAGGAGTACGCCTTATCTGCGAGCAGAGCGTCCGGTACGGTGCGTGGCCTGCCGCGGCCGAGTCGTGGGACCCGGATGTCGCCCAGCAAGAGGGGGAGGACCTGCGCGTCGTGGACCTGGCCCGGAGTGACTACGACGGCCAGCGGGCGGCCGTCGCCGTCCACGGCGTGATGGATCTTGGTTGTCAGGCCCCCGCGGGATTGGCCTACTGCGTGGCCCGCTGGCTCACCCCCGGTCGCAGGAGATTCGCTCTTGCCGCGGTAGGTGGCAGCGCCGGTGTCCTTCTCCGGCCGGGCCGTGTTCGTGGCGTGTTGGTGGGCCCGGTTGATTGTCGAGTCGACCGAGACCGTCCAGTCGATAGTGTTGATCGAGTCCGCCTGGGCGGTCAACTGCGCCAGAACCGTGTCCCAGGTGCCGTCAGCCGCCCATCTGCGATGACGTTTCCAAACCGTCTGCCAGGGACCGAACGCCTCGCGGGGCAGATCTTTCCAGGGGATTCCGGTGCGGTACCGGTAGATGATCCCTTCGATGATGCGACGGTGGTCGGCGAAGGGACGCCCTGCCTTCCCCGCGTTGCGGGGAAGGCAGGGCGCCAGACGTGCCCACTGCTGGTCGGTCAGCAGGCGCATGCGCCCGCTCCTGGTCACCGAGGCCGGTAGGCGGTGGCCAGCACGGAGACGGTGACCCGATCGGGCAGGAAGCCGTAATCGTTCAGGTCCGCACGGCTCACATGGCGTGCGCTCGGCGTCATCGCCACCAGGTCCAGGACATCCAGCCTGGACAGAGTCACGGGGTACTCCACCCGTTCGGTGACGACGGCCTCGAAGAACGGGCCCAGTGCCTGGTGCAGGCGCTGTTCCTTGGCCGGGTCGATTGTGACCATCTCAGGCAGCCGGTCGCGCAGTTCGGCCAGGTGTCGCCCTGTGGGACGGACCACGATCAGCTGGCCGGTCGGGCGCAGTACGCGGTGGAACTCGGCCGGGTTGCGCGGGGCGAACACGTCCAGCACGACGTCGGCCACTCCGTCGGCCAGTGGGAAGGGACGGAAGACGTCCCAGGCCACCGCGGCGGCTCGATCGTGGGCACGGGCTGCCGAGCGCAGCGCGCGCACCGATGTGTCCAGACCCAGACCACGGGCGCCGGGCAGCTGGTCGAGCACGCCGGCCAGGTAGTAGCCCGTGCCGCATCCCACGTCCACCACCGTGGACTGCTCAGACACGGCGCCGACCGCCATACGGGCCCCGACTTCGCGGACGGGCGCGTAGGCGCCGGTGGACAGGAACCGGTCCCGGGCCTGGACCATGGCTGGGTCATCGCCGCTGGTGGCGCGGGTGCCCGTCAGCAGACTGGCGTAGCCGTGGCGGGCGATATCGAAGGTGTGGCCCACCGGGCAGCGCAGCGCGCCGCGGTCGGGGTGCAGGTGGCGCGTGCGGCACGTTGGGCAGCACAGCAGGTCGAGGGACAGTTCGAGGGCAGGGGGAAGCGACACGGGCACGAGGCACTCCTGGCAAGGGGTGAAGGGAAGAGACCGTGCCTGCACGCGCACTCGGACCGTCACTGCTTCAGAAAGGAACGGGCAGCGTCGGGAACGTGGTTCACGTAGCAGGCACGCCAAGGAGGGCGACGCCGTCCGGCATCGCCCTCAACGCCTCCCGGTCACAGGAAGCAGCAGTGCGGGGTGCTCATGAATGCCACGTCATGAGTCTACGGGCATCGTTGCCCTACCGGAGTTGGGAGACACGACCTAGCCCGCGTCATCGATGCTGGTGCCCGGACGATGGATCGGACGGGGAGACCGCGATCAGATGGGCTGCTCGGCGGCTGTCCCGCAGTCCGCCTGGGGAATCACGTCCCACGCCGCGTTCATGGGCATGTTGCGACCGGCCGACGAGGGTCGGGATGGAGTCTGAGGTGACCGTGCTCGACCCATTGCCCGGCACCCTGTGATCGCCCGGCTGGCTGCTGCGGGCGGGTCGGGCCGTGCGGCCGCCTATGGTAGAGACATGGGCGAGATCGTCGTCGTGTACGAGGTCGACAAGGCGAAGGCCACCCGTGTACCGGGTGGTGAGGAACGGCTCATCCGCCGGGTGCACGCGGCGCCCGCCGCGCCAGGGTCCCCCGACACGACGGGACCACGAACCCTCTGCGGCAAGGACACCTTCGCCATGGAGACGAGTTGCTGGAAGCCCTCCGAGCACCCTGAGGCACCGTGGTACCCCGCAGAGTACGTAACCGCGGTCTGCCCGGACTGCCATGCCGTGATGGAGACCTGACCGGCACGCCGACTGCCCTGACGTTGCGCTTGCCGGATACCTCCCTGTCTGGTGCCTCCCGCGTAATGCACTCGGACTGCGGGCGGCCTGACCCGCTCAGGGGTCACTGCGTTCAGCGCGTTCCAGGTCCTGCGTGTTACGGGTGGCGGCCTCATATTCCAGTGCGGTTTCGTGATCAGGATGGTGTTGCCCTCCTGGAGGCCGAACGCCAGGTCTGATTCACGCCAGCTTCCGGCGCTGGTGCCGGCAATGCTCAATGTCATGCGGGCCGAGGGCCTCCCGCGAGACTCCCGCTGACGCGTTGGTCGCAGCATGGCGCGCGTCCACCGCCCCACATTGTCCCGAGCGTCACCCGGCTCGGTTAGGACTGGTCGAGCGAGTGCCGCCGCGTTGACGCGCAGCCGATCGGCTGCCTAATGTTATGTGCAACCGAACGGCTGCATATTGCGGGGGCAGAGATGGACGAGGTCTTCAAGGCGTTGGCCGACCCCAGTCGACGTCGGCTGCTGGACAGCCTGAACGCCCGCAACGGGCAGAGCCTGCGAGAACTGTGCTCTGGGCTGGACATGGCACGGCAGTCGGTCAGTAAACACCTGGCCGTACTGCAGGCGGCCAACCTTGTGACCGCGATACGCCGAGGCCGGGAGAAGCTGCACTACCTCAACGCCGAACCGATCAACGCCATCGCCGACCGCTGGATCAGCCACTACGACCGCGAGCGGGTGCGCGCACTCGCCGACCTGAAGCAAGCACTGGAGACAACACCCATGGACAGCAACGCGTTCGTCTACACGACCTACATCAACACCACGCCGGAGAAGCTCTGGCAGGGCCTGACCGACCCGGCCTTCACCCGCCGCTACTGGGGAGTGCAGTTCGAGACGGACTGGAAGGCCGGATCAGTCATGACCTGGGAAGAGCAGGGAGCGAAGACCTCCCACCCCGGCCAGGTCGTGCTCGAATCAGACCCCTACCGGCGCCTGTCCTACACCTGGCACACCTTCACCCCCGAGTGGGCCAAGACTGTGGGCGTGAGCGAGGAGGTCCTTGCCCAACTGGCCGCCGAGCCGAGGTCGAAGGTGGCCTTCGAGATCGAACCCGCGGGAGAACTGGTCAAGCTCACCGTGACGCACGACGTCGGCGCCGCACACACGCTGGCAGGCATGTGCAGCCAGGGTTGGCCGGCGATCCTGTCGAGCCTCAAGACCCTCCTCGAAACCGGCAAGCCGCTCCCCACCCCTCAGCCTGACCGCCAGGAAGCCTGAACCTTGCGAGACCGCCACCATATGGTGCGGCTGGATGCCTCCGAAGCTTCGATCCACGTCGACGGCGGCTTCACCGCCTGACACGCGAACTCGACCTCGCAACCACGCTGAGGCCCAGCCCGTCCGGCGTCAGCGGGGCGTGGGTATGCCCCGCCATGTCAGCCCGTCCATGTACAGCTCGGAGCGCCCAGCAGAGGGCCTTACGAGGTGTGGTGTGACGCGGCCTGCGCCCGGACTTCCTCGGCCACGGTGGTGGCGAGTGTGGGCGGACACGCGGTGAGGCTGCGGGGTGGCTCGCCGTGGCGGATCGATCGGCTTGGCGTCTGGCTGGGGGCGATTCGCGCGAGAAGGCCGTGGGTCGTTTCCAGGATCTCCTGGGTCGTGCGGTAACTGACGGTCAAGGTGTGCAGGGCGAACCGGCTGCCGAGATGCGGACCCAGAGCCTGGGACCAGTCGCCCGCTGCCGTCGCCGGGCCCGCCTGGGCGAAGTCGCCCACCAGCGTCATCGACCTGGCCGGGCACCGGCGCAGCACCATCCGCCACTCCATGGCGGTCAGCTCCTGCGCCTCGTCGACCACGACGTGCCCGAATGTCCGCTCCGTGGGCGCGTCCACCAGTTCTGCCGCCTCGTCCAACAGCGGTACATCGGCATCGGTCCACGGGGCGTCAGGAGAACGCACCAGCCGAGAACGTTCGTTGTCAGTGAGCGAGGGCAAGCGCCTGCCCATCGTGCGAGCGTCCGCGAGGAGGGCCCGTACGACCGCTTCGGGTGTCAGCCGTGGCCAGAGGGACTCCACCGCACAGTCGACGTGGGCGTCGCCCATGAGATTCGCGCGGACGGCGTCCGCGTCGAACAGCCCGGCCGGGTCTGCGGCCGGCGCGTCGTCGAGGCCGAGATTCCTCAGATCCTCCTCGGCCGCGGCATCGAGGTCCATCCCGGTGCTCTCAGCGATCTCAGCATCGATGTGTTCGAGGGCCTCGAGGGCGCCGCGCTCCAGCGCGCCCGTGGCCGTGCCGATCAGGTGCTCCTTGAAGATCTCCCGCGCATGGTTGTGCGCCAGGCCGCCGGCCACCGCAGCCTCCCGTGCCGCCGCGACATCCGCGCTCTTCAGGCGGACCCATTCCTGTCCTACGCGCACCGCGAACCCGCCGTCCGGTGCCTGCAGGGATCGCACCAGGTCCGCAAGCGCCTCGGCCATCACGGAACTCCCCTTGAGTCGCGCGACATCGAACGACTCCACAGCGGCGGGCACGACCCCGGCCAGCTCCAAGGTCGCCAGGACCACGTCGTTCTCCCCGAGCGAGGGGAGCACCTGGGAGACGTAGTCGAGGAACCGCGCGTTCGGCCCGAGCACCAGCACACCGCGCGCGGCGGCGCGCGGGAACGCGTACAGCACGTACGCCGCCCGGTGCAGCGCGACGACGGTCTTGCCTGTGCCGGGGCCGCCCTGTACCACCGTCACCCCCTGATGCGGGGTCCGGACGATCGCGTCCTGCTCCGCCTGCAGCGTCGCCACCGCCGCACGCATCCGCCCCGTGCGCTGCGCCTCCAACGCCTCCGTCAACGGACCGTCGACGACGATGTCGCCGACCGCAGGTGCGGAACCGTCCAGCACCTCGTCGCTCACCGCACGTACCGCGCGGTTCTCGACCCGAAGATGACGGCGCCGCCGCAACCCCATCGGGTGGGCGGCCGTCGCTGCGTAGAAGGCCCGCGCCGCTTCCGCTCGCCAGTCGACGAGCAGCGGCAGGTCTCGGTCGTCCACGTGCAGGCCGAGCCGTCCGATGTGAAGGACGGTTCCGTCCGCGACGTCGATCCGGCCGAACGCCAACCCCTCCTCGGCTCCCTCCAGCCGGCGAAGGCGATGCGCCAGACGCTCTGCGTCGACGTCTCGCGCGTACACCTCGCCCGCGCTGTCCACCGACGAGCTCAGCACGGCCGCCAGCTCGGCCCGTACATCCGCCGACCGCTCATCGAGCAGCCTGTACATGGCGGCCACATAGCCTTGCTCTACCTCGATCTGTCCTGCGGCACCCTCAATGAACTGCGGCAACAGCGGCCTTCCTCTCGAGTCGGCTCTCCACTATGCAGCCAAATTCTGCAAAAGTAAGGCTTGACTTACTTGTCCGAGTCAGCCGACCACCCTCTGCCTGACCTGGGTTCGGAGAGGCCGACGTGACCACCAGCCCGATGGCCGCAGGGCGGCAGGCCGACTCACAGCGCTGACGCCGGCGCGTCCTCGGTTGAAGCGCTCGACCTTGCCGTTGGTCTGCGGCCGGTAGGGCCGGATCTTCTTGTGGGTGATGCCGGCCGTGGCCGGCGTCATCGACGGCGGAGCGGATGAACGAGTAGCCGATCATCGGCTTGCGGCTGCGGCGTCGGTCGGTGGTGGCGAGTTTGTTGTCCATCGCCTGGCGGCGGTCCATGACCTTGTCGCCGCCGCCGTCGGGGATGTCGCCGGGCTTTTTGATGTCGACGTGGACGAGTTCGCCCGGCCAGGCGCGTTCGTAGCGCCGGACGATCGCTTTGGTGGGCCGGCGATAGGCAGCGCAGCGCGTATACCGTGCGGGATACTCCGGCTATGGCTGAAACCACTGTCAAGGTCGACACGAGGACCCGGGACACCCTGCAGGCCTCGCCGCTGCCGAAGGTCTGTCTGTGAAGGCCTACCTCGGCAAGGTGGCTGAGGAGAAGGAACAAGAGCGGGCCCTGCAGACGGCGACCGCCGCCTTCCGCCGCGCGATGAGCGAGCCCGGCGTCATGGACGCCTTCGATGCCGAGTTCGGCGGGCTGCCGTCCGTCGCGCACGACACCCCGCGGGCGGCCAGACCGCGGGCCGTGAACGCACCCCATCTTGTCGCCCTCGTCCGCGCCGTGGCCCGCTTCGAACGCGGCCGGCTCGTCGAACGCCCCGAGGCGGTCGCGGCGTGAACACCCTCCAGGCCCAGGCCATCAGCACCAGGCGGCTGGACCTGCTGCCGCTGCACCTCGAGCATGCCGAGGAGATGGCCGCAGTGCTGTCCGACCCGGCCCTGCACACCTTCATCGGCGGCACTCCGGACACCCCGCAAGCCCTGCGCTCGCGCTACCAGCGCATGACCGCAGGCTCTCCCGACCCGGCCGTCTCCTGGCTGAACTGGGTGATCCGGCTCCGTGACACGTCCTGCCTGACGGGCACCGTCCAGGCGACGGTCAGCCCATCCGGCCACGGCCCCCTCGCCGAGATCGCCTGGGTGGTGGGGACCCCATGGCAGGGAAGAGGCATCGCCACCGAAGCGGCCCGAGGACTCGTCGCCTGGCTTTGCCGGCAGCCCGTGCGCACCGTCATCGCCCACATCCACCCCGAACATCGGGCATCCGCCGCCGTCGCCACTGCCGCCGGGCTCACGCCCACCGACGAATGGCACGAAGGCGAGATCCGATGGCACCAGTGCCTCAGACGATAACTTCACCCATCCACAGATCTTGACCATTACTCTCCTGTGGCCGACGTTCTGGCGCTGAAAGCCTGGTGAAGGAGAACCCCGGCAGCGTGCCCAAGGCCATCGCCGCAGTAGCTGGAGACGCGCTCGTGATGGTCGTCGGCGAGAGGTTCACTCTCCCAGGCCACCGCGGGCAAGGGGGCGGCCGGATCGGCCTGACCTGCGATCCTTTAGAAGTCATCTCATTTGGCGAGTCTGCGATAGCAGATGAGGGTGCAGGCGATGCTGGTGAAGGCGAGGAAGTGGTCGGCCTTGCGTTCGTAGC
>NZ_JBIBWH010000020.1:0-121929 GCF_043081205.1 Streptomyces sp. NPDC014889 | reverse complement strand
TTCAGAATCTCGATACCGACCAGCGAGACCCGCACGAACGCGTCGATCACCAGCCCCCTGTCGAGAACAAGCTCCAGGACGTCGTACAGGCCGCTACTGCCGCCTCCGCCACCGGACGTCTGTGCCGGGACAACGGTCATGCCAACCGCGCTCCTCGTCTGTTGTCTGCGTATGAAGGTCTGTTCTCCGTGTGGAGGTCTGTCCGCTGTGGAGAGTCCGTCTGCCCGGGGTTTCGGACGCCGGGCGTCAGGGCGCGGGTCGGGGCCGACCTCAGTGGCCTCCGCCGGACCGGCGGGCGTCGGCGCGTCCGCGTTCGTAGCGCTGCAGACGCCGGTAGCCGGTGAGCTGCCCCTCCGGGTCGAGTTCCACCTGGTAGCTCGCCATCAGGCTCATGGTGTCCGGCACCCGGGCCAGTTCCAGGACCTCGATCTCCAGCGACCAGCCGTCCTCCGTCTGCTCGAAGGTCGTCACCGACTCGGGGGTCAGACCCGTCAGCTCGGCGAACTGGGCCCGCGCCTCCCGCAGCACCTCCATCGGCCGCGGCCGGGACACCGGCTCTTCCGAGTCCTGCGACTGAGCGGCGTTGTCTTTCTTCACCATGGCCACCTCTTCTCCTTCGGGTGGCCGCAACCTCCACGACCAAACCTGCGCGAGCGCGGACGTCTTTCACACACGGGGGCGGGATCCGCGGGTACCGCGCCCGGTGCGCACCGTGCATGGTTCGTCACTCCCGTCACTCATCGCACGACCGCCTCCTCCACCAGCAGCCGCGCGGCGGCCGCGATCGACTCGGCGTCGATGCCCATGGCGTGGAGCTGCTCGGCGGGTGAGGCCGAACCCGGCATCTCCCGGACGGCGAGCCGCACCAGGCGCGGCACCGGGCGTCCGTCGGTGAAGGCGTCGAGCACGGCGTCGCCGAGGCCGCCCTCCGGGTGGTGGTCCTCCACGGTGAGCAGGCAGCCGGTGTCCTCGGCGGCCTTCCGGAGCGTCTCCTGGTCGACGGGCTTGACGGAGTACAGGTCGATCACCCGGACCGCGATGCCGTCCCGGCCGAGGGTGTCCGCGGCGGCGAGCGCCTCGTGCAGGGTGACGCCCGCGGCGACGACGGTGAGCCGGTCCTGAGCGGAGGAGCGCAGCACCTTGCTGCCGCCCACGGGGAACTCCTCCTCGGGCCCGTAGAGCACCGGTCCGGCCCCGCGCGAGGTGCGCAGATAGCGGACGCCGTCCAGGTCGGCCATCCGTGCGACGAGCTCGGCGGTCTGGTTGGCGTCGCAGGGGTAGAGCACGGTCGAGCCGTGGACGGCGCGCATCATCGCCAGGTCCTCCAGGCCCATCTGGCTGGGCCCGTCCTGGCCGATCGCCGTGCCCGCGTGGGAGCCGTTGAGGTTGATGCCGGAGCCGCTGACGGCGGCCATCCGCACGAAGTCGTGCGCGCGGGTCAGGAAGGCCGCGAACGTCGAGGCGTACGGCACCCAGCCACGGCGGGCCATCCCGACGGCGGCGGCGACCATCTGCTGTTCGGCGATGTAGCACTCGAAGTAGCGCTCGGGATGCTCCTTGGCGAAGAACTCCGCGCGGGTGGAGTCGCCGACCTCGCCGTCGAGGGCCACGACGTCGCCGCGGGCGGTGCCGAGCGCGGCGAGCGCCTGGCCGTAGGCGTCGCGGGTGGCGACCTCCGCGCCCTTGTCCCAGCGGGGCAGTTCGAGGTTGCCGTCACCCACGGCGTGCAGTGAGCGGGCCGAGCGCGGCTCGTGCACGCTGACGTGGATGTCCCGGACGCCGCCGAGCTCCTCGATCGCCTCGTCGGCGTCCTTCAGAGGTTTGCCGTGCAGGCCCTCCCGGTCCTCGGCGTCCTTGACGCCCTTGCCCTTGAGGGTGCGGGCGATGATCGCGGTGGGCTGCCCCTTCGTGGAGATCGCCTCGCCGAGGGCGCGGTCGACGGCGTCCACGTCGTGGCCCTCGATCTCGATGGTGTGCCAGTCGAAGGCGCGGAAGCGGCGGGCGTAGGCGTCCAGGTCGTGGCCGTGCCGGGTGGGGCCGCGCTGGCCGAGCCGGTTGACGTCGAGGATCACGGTCAGGTTGTCCAGGTGCTCGTACCCGGCGTGCTCGGCGGCTTCCCAGATGGAGCCCTCGGCCAGCTCGCTGTCCCCGCACAGCACCCACACGCGGTAGTCGGCGTGGTCGAGGCGCTTGCCGCTGAGCGCGATCCCGACGCCGATGGGCAGGCCCTGGCCGAGGGATCCGGTGGCGGTCTCCACCCACGGCAGCCGTTGCGGGGTGGGGTGCCCCTCCAGGCGGCTGCCCAGCTTGCGGAAGGTGAGCAGTTCCTCGTCGTCGATGGCGCCCGCCGCCTTGTACGCGGAGTACAGCAGCGGGGAGGCGTGGCCCTTGGACAGGACGAAGCGGTCGTTGCCGGGGTGCTCGGGGTGGTCGAAGTCGTAGCGGAGGTGGTTCGCGAGCAGGACCGCCATGATGTCGGCGGCGGACATGGAGGACGTGGGGTGCCCGGAGCCCGCCGCGGCGGCGGCGCGCACGCTGTCGACGCGCAGTTGCTGGCCGAGTTCGACGAGTTCGTCGGTGTTCATGAGTCTCCTTCCGCGGGTATGTCGTCTCGCTTGACCGGGCCGGGGGCGGGGTGGCTTTCCGTGGCCCCCTCGCCGGGAAGGCCGCTCGCGGGCTCACCGGCGGCCTGCGGCCTCGCCCGCTGCTCGGGCCCGGCCGGTACCCGGGCCAGCTCGGGGGAGGCCGTGTCCAGGGGCACGGACCAGGACCGTACGAGGCCCAACTGCACGGACTGGCGCGGCAGTACGGCGTCCAGCAGCCAGTCCGCGGCCACCCGGACCCGGTTGCCGGGCATCGCCGCGAGGTGGTAGGCGCGGGTGACCGCGGCGGCCGCCGGCCCGGACAGCGGGACGCCGAGCGGGTCGGCGGCGGCCTGCGCACCGCCCAGGTCCACGACGAAGCCCAGGTCGCGGTGGCGGTAGGGGCGGGCCTCGCCGACGCCGAGGGAGGCGGCGACGTTGACCGCGACGGCCCTGCCCTGCCGCCAGGCGTGCTGGGCGGTCATCGGGGTGTACCGGCCGGAGTTGTCCAGGTCGGGCACGGCGGCCGCGTCCCCGCACGCGAACACCTCCGGCCGCCCCGGCACCTGGAGGAAGGGGTCGACGACGAGCCGCCCCTTCTCCAGCGGCTGGCCGGTGCTCTCCACGAGCGGGTCGGGCCGTACGCCGACGCACCACACGAGCGTGCGGCTGGGCACGAACTCGCCGTCCGTCAGCAGCACCCCGTCGTGCGTGGCCTCCTTCACGGAGGTGCCCATGCGCACGTCGACGCCGCGCCGCCGCAGCACGCGGTCGGCGGTGGCAGAGAGCCGTTCGTCCAGCTCGGGCAGTACACGGGGCGCGATGTCCAGCAGCAGCCAGCGCGGCCGCATGTCCTGCCGGGGCGGATGCCGGCGCACCAGCGAGTCGGTGAACATCTTGCCGTGCGCGGCGACCTCGGTGCCGGTGTAGCCGGCGCCCACGACGACGAACGTGCAGCGGGCCGCGCAGGCCCCGGGGTCGTCCGCACTGCTCGCCAGTTCGATCTGGCGGGTCACGTGGTCCCGCAGGTACAGGGCCTCGGGCAGGCCCCGGAAGCCGTGGGCGTGCTCGGCGACGCCGGGGATCGGCAGCAGCTTGTTGACGCTGCCGACGGCGAGCACCAGCCGGTCGTAGGCCAGGGTGCCCTCGCCGCCCTCGGGGTCGGTGTAGTGCACGGTGCGGGCGTCCAGGTCGATGCCGTCGGCCTCGCCGAGGACCAGCCGTACGTGGGACAGCGAGCCGGCGAGGGAGACGGCGGTCCGGCGCGGCTCCAGGAGGCCCGCGGCGACCTGGGGCAGCAGGGGCAGGTACAGGAAGTAGTCGGTCGGGTTGAGCAGGGTGATGTCGGCCTTGCCACGGGACATCCTCGACAGGGTCCGGGCCGTGCGGTAGCCGGCGAAGCCGGCACCGACGATCACGATGCGGGGTCGACTCACGTTTCGCCTCCGGCGCGGTCGCGTACCTGGTACGGGAGCTTCCGCGTCCCCCTGGCCACGCCCCCCAAACTTCCGCCCACGGCGGCTAGGACGACGCACGAACGCCCGCCGACCCGCGCTGAGGGGCACACGAACAGCGCCCGCCGACCCGGCCTGCGGGGCACACAAGCGCCCGCCGAGCCGGGCTGCGACGGGCGCGGACAGGCACCCGCCGACCGGGTCCCTTTGAGGGGCGCGGACAGGCGCCCGCCGACCACGACCGTTACGGCGGACGCGGACACACTCCCGCCAACCAGAACCGTTGCCGCGGACGCGGACACACTCCCACCGACCACGACCGTTACGGCGGACGCGGACACACTCCCGCCAACCAGAACCGTTACGGGACGCAAGCGGACGCCCGCCGCCGGGTGGCGAACGGGCGCCCCCGTGCGCGCCGTCCCGCGCCCCCGGGCGCGGCGAACGTGCCGGGATCCCGGGCTGTCTCCGGGGCCCCGGTCAGCCTCGCGACCGGGCACCGGTGCCAGTCGTCCCGCGCTCCACCCACGGCGAACGCGACGGGGTACCACGCTGTCTGCCGCAACCCGGAGTCGGTCTCGCGAGCAGGCACACGTGCCAGTCAACCCGCGCTCCGCCCACGCGGGAACGCGACAGGGTGCCAGGCTGTCTGCCGCAACCCGGGGCAGTCTCACGACCAGGCACCGATGCCAGCCATCGCGCGCTCCACCCACCGGGCAACCCGACAGGATGTCCGGCTGTCTGCCACGGCCCGGGTCAGTCTCACGACCGGGCACCGATGCCTCCCATACCGCGCTCCACCCACGGGGCAACCCGACTGGATGTCAGGCCCGGTGCTGCGGGCCCGGGTCGGTGTCCCCCGGGTGTTCCGGACGGGGTGTCCCGGCCGGAGGCGCGGGCGGCACCGGTGGCACGGGCGGCGTGGGCGGGTAGGCGGCGCCGGCCGCCTCGCCGGCCGGACCCGTCGCCCGCCCGGCCGCGCCCGTCGCCGTGCCGGTGCCGGGTGTCGGCCGGGCGCCGGCGTCAGGTCCGGACGCGAGGTCCGCGCCGGGACCCGGTGCGGGTCGTGACGCCGACGGCCGGGCGGCCTCGCGCAGCGCGTAGGCCGCCGCGCCGAGGATCGCCGCGGTGACCAGCGCGGCGGCCCAGCCGGGCAGGCCGATGGCCAGGGCCAGCCCCACGGCGAGCGCGACAGCCGCGCCCGCGTACAGGGCGACGGCGCCGGACGCCGCGTACAGCGCGGCGGTGCGACGCTGCCTGCGGGTCTGCTCGCGCAGTTCGTCGCGCACCGTCTCGCGCGCCACCTGCGCCAGTTCGTCGACCAGTTGCTTGTCCAAGTGCTCCAGGTGATCCAAGCCCTTCATGGCCCGCGGGTACCCGCACAAGCGTGCGTATAACGCCGCCCGGGGATGTGGCGGAGAGGGTGGGCCCCGCGGGCGATCCAGTGAAAGGATCACCTCCCGGCCGCCCCCCCAACTACGCTCGTGCGCATGGAGATTTTGGGAACCAGCCTGCGCGTCTGCGTCAACGATCTGGACACCGCCGTCCCCTTCTACGAAGGCCTCTCGGGCGCCAGAGCTCTCCGTTTCGAACAAGGCGGCGTCCAGGTCGCCGCGGTCGGCTGCTTCCTGCTGATGAGCGGCCCCGAGCCGCAGCTGGAGGTGCTGCGCAAGGTGACCGCGACGATAGCCGTGGAGGACGTCGACGAGGCCCACCGCGTGCTGACGGGACTCGGCGCGCACATCGTCGCCGGGCCGGTCCCCACCCCGGCGGGCCGCAACCTGATCGCCCTGCACCCGGACGGCACCGTGTACGAGTACATGGACCGCCGGGGCTGAGCGGGCCGCGCTGCGATATTCCGTGGTCGGCGCGTCGCGGGCGCCGTAGAGTCGGCCGGTCGGCCCCTGTGGGCCATGGCCGGGCACGGAGGAGTACGGAGATCCGATGAGCGAGCAGCACACCTACCGGGTGATCGTCCGGGGCACCTGGGACGCGCTGACCGACGCGGCACGGGAACGGCTGCGCGCGGAGGCGGACGAGCACGGCATGCTCAGCATGCAGTTCACCGAGGAGGGCTCACTGTCGTACGAGCCGTCCCCGCTGAAGCACTTCTCGATGCGCTACGTCGTGGTCGGCGACGCCGACGACGGCGAGGAGATGGCGGCCGCGATCGCGGAGGACCGCGCGGAGACCGCTCTGCGCGGCCTCGGGTACGGCTTTCGCGACCTGCGGTCGACCGTGACGGACCTCGACACCATGAAGGTCAACGTCAAGCGCGCATCTCGGCGGTGAGCGCCCACCGCTCGTGATCGCGCCAGGCCCCGTCGATGAACAGCATGTCCGGCGAGAAGCCCTCCAGACGGAAGCCGCAGGCGCGGGCCAGGGCGATCGAGGCGGTATTGAGCGGCTGCACGTTGATCTCCAGCCGGTGCAGCCGCATCGGGCCGAAGGCGTACCCGATGACGAGGTCGAGGCCCTCGCGCATCAGTCCGCGCCCGGCGGCGTGCGCGAAGGCGCCGTAGCCGAGCGCGCCGGACCGGAAGGCGCCGTGCACGACGTTGTTGATGTTCACGAACCCGGCGAGCGCGCCGGTGTCCTTCTCGCAGACCAGGAAACCTGCTCTCGCCGGGTCCTCGGCCAGCCGCCGGGCGTAGCCGGCGTAGGCCTCGGCCGTGGCCGGCGGGAAGAGCCACGGGCGGTGCAGGTCCTCGCTCTCCCGGACGCGGGCGGTGAACTCGGGGCCGTCCTCCTGGGTGAAGGGGCGGATGCCCACGCGGGGCCCTTCGGCCAGGAGTCGAGCTGCGGTGTGCGGCATGCCGTCACCCTACGCGCGGCCGGCCCCCGGCCGCCGCACGGTCAGCGCAGCGCGGGTTCGTCGAGGGTCAGCGTGCCCGCGTCGGCGTCGAGTTCGGCCGCGACGCCGAAGGGGACCGTCACCGCGCCCTCGCAGTGCCCGAAGCCGAAGTCCTCGGCGACGGGCACCCCGAGCCCGCCGAGCCGGTCGGCGAGCAGGGCCCGCACCCGGTCCGGCGTCTCGCAGTCCTCCCAGGAGCCGAGCAGCACCCCGCGCACCCCGTCGAGCCACCCGGCGCGCAGCAACTGGGTGAGGTAGCGGTCCAGGCGGTAGACCTCCTCGCCCACGTCCTCCAGGCACAGCAGCCCCCCGGCCGCGCCGGAACGCGCGTGCGGCGTGCCGAGGTCGGCGGCGAGCAGGGCCAGGCAGCCGCCGAGGGTGACGCCCCGGGCCCGCCCGGAAACCAGCGCCGGGCCGCCGGAGGCGATCGTGCGGACGGTCTCGGGCGTGAACAGGGTCGCCCGCAGATGCCGCTGCGCCCGGTCGTTCTTGACGAAGTCGGCACCGGCGGCCATCGGCCCGTGCAGCGTGACCAGGCCCAGGCGGGCGGCGAACGCCTCGTGCAGCGCGGTGATGTCGCTGAAGCCCACGAACACCTTCGGACCGGCCGCCCGCATGGCCTCCCAGTCCAGCAGGTCGACCATGCGCTGCACGCCGTAGCCGCCGCGGGCGCACAGCACCGCGTCCACCGACGGATCGCACCAGGCGCCCTGGAGATCGGCGGCGCGGTCGCGGTCGGTGCCCGCCAGATAGTCGAACGTGCCGTGCCGTGCCGTCACGTGCGGCGCCACCACGGGATCCAGGTCCCAGCCGCGCAGCACGTCCAGGCCCGCCTGCAACCGCTCCTCGGGCACGGGCCCGCTGGGCGCGACGACGGCCACGCGGGCGCCGGGGGCGAGCCGGGTGGGGCGGACGAGTTCCTTCACGTGCCGAGCTCCAGGGTCGGGATGCCGGCCGGGTCCAGGCCGAAGACCTGAGCGTACAGCGACAGCTCCGCCTCCAGGGCCCGCACCAGGGTGTCGGCCCGGCGGAAGCCGTGCCCCTCGCCCTCGAACGCGAGGTACGCGTGCGGCACTCCCCGGCCGGCCATCCGGGCGAGGAACCGCTCGCACTGGACCGGCGGGCAGATCACGTCGTCCAGGCCCTGGAGCAGCAGGAAGGGCGCCGTGATCCGGTCGGCGTGCTCGGCGGGCGAGCGCTCGGCGTACCGGCCGGGCACCTCGGCGAGCGGCCCGACCAGGGATTCCAGGTACTGCGACTCGAAGTCGTGGGTCTCCCCCGTGCTCCAGCTGGTCAGGTCGAGGATCGGGTAGCTGATCGTGCCGCAGGCGTACACGTCGGTCGTGGTCAGGGAGGCCGCCGTGGTCCAGCCGCCCGCGCTGCCGCCCCGGATCGCCAGCCGGGCGCGGTCGGCGGTGCCCTCGTCGGCGAGGGCGAGCGCGACGGCCGCGCAGTCCTCGACGTCGACGACGCCCCACTGCTCGCGCAGCCGGTTGCGGTACTCGCGTCCGTGCCCGGTGGATCCGCCGTAGTTGACCTCGGCGACCCCTATGCCCCGCGAGGTGAAGTAGGCGATCTCCAGGTCGAGCACGAGGGGCGTGCGGCTGGTGGGTCCGCCGTGCACCCACACGACGTACGGCGGCAGCTCGCCGGCGGGCGCCACGCACTCCGGGTGGTGCGGCGGATAGATGTGCGCGTGCACCTCCCGGCCGTCCGGCCCGGTGAAGGTGCGCATCTGCGGTTCGGGGTAGTAGGCGGGGTCGACCGGGTCGTCGTGGGCGGCGCCGATCACCCGTGCCCGGCCCGTCCGGGTGTCCAGCTCGACGACCTCGTAGGCGCTGCGGGGGCCGGCGGCCACCGCGACGACCCGGTCGCCGTGCACCACCGGCGCCGCGTCGAACTCCGTCCAGGGGCCCGCCGCGTCGACGACCTCGCCCGTCTCCGGGTCGAGCACGCCGAGGGCGGTGGTGCCGCGGCCGTGCACGACCGCGATCAGACCGCAGTCCAGCGGCGCGAACCAGCTCTGGCCCAGCCGCCACAGCGGGCCGGCGAACTCCTCCTCGCGGACGCACAGGGGCTCACCGTCGCGGTAGAGGTTCCACCAGCCGCTGCGGTCGCTCGCGTACAGCAGGGAGCCGTCGGCGGCCCAGTCCGCCTGGGCGATGGACTCCTCGGGGCCGCCGGCCACCGTCCGGGGCGCGCCGAGCGAGCCGTCGGCGCCCACCTGAGCCACCAGCAACTCCGTGCCGTCCCACGGCATCCGCGGGTGGTCCCAGGCCAGCCAGGCCGCCTGCCGCCCGTCGGGCGAGAGCCGGGCGCCGGTGACGAACCGGTGCCGGTCGTCGGTGAGTTCGCGCACCGCGGCCCGGTCCCCTGCGGCCGAGCCGTCCAGCGGCACGGCGGCCAGGACCCGCCGTACCTCGGTGGGCGCCTGACCGGTGAACTCCTCCAGTACGCACCACACCTCGCCGTGTTCCAGGCGCAGCCGGGGTTCGACCCAGCGCAGTCCGCCGCCCACCGCGGAGAGCGGGGTGAGCGGGCGGGGCTCGCCGCCGGGCTCGTACCGGTACAGGCGCTGGTCGGAGAAGTTCACGAACACCACCAGCGGTACGCCGTCCACGACGGCTCCCGCCCAGGGCCGGCCGCCGTACTCGATGACACGGCTGCGCACGTTCCACGGAGCGGGCAGCACCGTGGACTGCGAGCCGTCGGCGTGCCGCCGTACCAGTGCCCGGCGGCCGCCCTCGGCGGGCCGCGGCTCGGTCCACCACACCTCGTCGCCGACGAATCCGGGGAACTCCGGCCTGCCGTCGTGCGCGGCCGCGAGGGCCGCGTCGATGGGCGAGGGCCAGGATCCGCAGGGCAGGGTGCGCACGTTTTCCCCCATCGGCTCAGGCGGTCCGCAGGAAGCGGTCCAGGACGCGGACGCCGAAGTGCAGCGCGTCGACGGGGACGCGCTCGTCGACTCCGTGGAACAGGGCGTTGTAGTCGAAGCCCTCGGGCAGCTTCAGCGGCGAGAACCCGTACCCGGTGATGCCCAGCCGGGAGAACTGCTTGGCGTCGGTGCCGCCGGGCATGCAGAACGGCACGACATGGCCCTCGGGCGCGAACTCCTCGACGGCGGCCCGCATCGCCGCGAAGGTGGGCGAGTCGACCGGCGACTGGAGCGCCACCTCGCGGTGCTGGAACTCCCAGTCCACGTCCGGGCCGGTCAGTTCGTCGAGGGTGGCGCGGAACTCCTCCTCGCCGCCGGGCAGATACCGTCCGTCGACGTGGGCGACGGCCTCCCCCGGGATCACGTTGATCTTGTAACCGGCTTCCAGCATGGTGGGGTTTGCGCTGTTGCGCAGGGTCGCCTCGACCAGCCGGGCCGCCGGGCCCAGCTTGTCCACCAGCGCGTCCACGTCCCGCAGGTCGGCCTCGATGCCGTACAGGGCGGCGAGTTCGGTGAGGGCCGCGCGCACGGTCGGGGTGAGCCGTACGGGCCATTCGTGGGCGCCGATCCGGGCGATCGCCGCGGCAAGCCGGGTCACCGCGTTCTCCCGGTTGACCCGGGAGCCGTGGCCCGCCCGCCCGCGGGCGGACAGCCGCAGCCAGGCGGTGCCGCGCTCACCGGCGGCGATCGGGTAGATCTGCCGTCCGGCGCCGTCGTGGAAGGTGTACGCCCCGGACTCGCTGACGCCCTCGGTGCAGCCCTCGAACAGTTCCGGGTGCCGGTCGGCGAGGAAGCCGGAGCCGTCCTCGGCGCTCGCCTCCTCGTCGGCCGTGAAGGCGATCACCAGGTCCCGCCGCGGCCGCAGCCCCTGCCGGGCCCAGGCGCGCGCCACGGCGAGGATCATGGCGTCCATGTTCTTCATGTCGACCGCGCCCCGGCCCCACACGACCCCGTCGCGGACCTCGCCGGAGAACGGGTGCACGCTCCAGTCCTCGGCGCGCGCCGGCACCACGTCCAGATGACCGTGCACGAGCAGCGCGTCCGCCGACGGGTCGCTGCCCTCGATCCGGGCCACGACGTTGGTCCGGCCCGGGGTGCGCTCCAGGAGCACCGGCTCCAGGCCCGCCCCGGCGAGCCGCTCGGCCGCGTACTCGGCCGCCGGGCGCTCCCGGCAGTCGCCGCCGCCCCGGTTGGTGGTGTCGATGCGGATCAGGTCGGACGTGAAGCCGACGACCTCGTCCAGCGCCTGCGCGTCAGCCATACTGCTCCTCGATCGCGGACGAGGCGATCGTGGTGACCGCCTTGAAGGTGCGGATCGCCTCGTACATGGTCGCGCTGGTGTAGGCGACCTTGCGCTCCCCGGCCCGGCCCACTCCCGGCACGACGGTGCAGGCCATGGCGAGGTGCTCGGCGTCGAACTCGACCGCGACGGTGAACGGGCCCGCGCCGGCCGGTTCATGACGGGTCGCCAGCCCGGCCGCCTGCTTGGCGGCCGCGCGGATGTCGGCGGCGGTGCGGGACGGCGTACGGCACACGGCCGCGTACCGCGACACATGGTCCTTCACGGCGACCTTCAGCGCCTCCGGCGCGTATCCGAGGGCGTCCTCGCAGGCCACGTCGTCCCCGGTGACCAGCACCACCGGTACCCCGTACTCGGCGACCACATGGGCGTTGAGCAGCCCCTCGCTGGCCCGTACGTCGTTCAGCCACACCCCGGTGATGGAGTTGGCGAGATAGGTGTGGGCGAGGACGCCCTCCATGCCGGCGCCCGCGTGGTAGCCGACGAAGGCGATCCCGTCCACGTCGCCGTGCTGCACGCCCTCCACCATGGACAGCGACTTGTGCCGTCCGGTGAGCATCTGCGCCCGCTCGTCCAGCCGTTCGAGCAGCAGGTTGCGCATGCTCCAGTGCGCCTCGTTCACGAGGACCTCGTCGGCGCCCCCGTCGAAGAAGCCGCGCACGGCCGCGTCGACGTCCGAGGTGAACATCGCACGGCACCGCTCCCACTGCGGCGTCCCCGGCAGCACGTCGGCCGGCCAGGTGACACCGGTGGCGCCCTCCATGTCGGCGCTGATGAGGATCTTCATGCGGAAGACGCTACATGCCGCCGAATGTGCTGGCCAGGGGCCACACAACAGCCATAGGTTTATACCGCTGACATCAGTTGTCGACATCAGTTCCGTGAGCTCCGAGCAGGGCACCGACCCTGTCCAGTGCGTCGCGTTGAGCCTGCAGTGCAGCGTGAGTGCAGACCGACATGGTGGTGTCCCGAATGGCTCTGAGGCCCAACTTGGTACAGAGCCGCCGGCCCGCAAAATCCACCTGCTCACGGACCGGAACGGGCTGCCCCTGTCCCTGGGCGTCTCCGGCGCATCCGTCACCGCATCGCGCGCAAGGGCATCGAGTCCTCCACACGGCTGGGCCGCACCACCGCTGGGGCACAGCATCCGCTGTGAAGAACGTGGCCGAAGATGAGTCGCGTGAACGGATTCCTTGAGCATGACGACGTTGTCGCCCGCCTGTGGCAGGAACATGCACGCGCGGCCTTCCCGACTGGCCTGCGCGGCGTCGAGTTGGCAGGTGTGGACATGGTCCTGCTTGACGCGGACATTGCCGGGTGCGTGTCCACCTGGCGAACCAACGGTGGTGTTCTCGACATAGAGCGTCAGAAGGTTCTGCGCAACTGCATCGCAGACGTCGACCAGGTCATGCCTCTACTCAACGATGCAGAGCACATCTGCTACTACCGGCGCCTGCGTCAGCTGGCTCAACTCGTGTCGGATACCGGACCTCAACCCTGACATGGCTTGGCGTTTCCTCAGCTCAGCGAGCCATGGACACTGGGAACCCTTGCTCCTTGCTCAGCAAGATCCCGCGTGGTCCGTAACCGGACGCAGAGTAGAAGCCGACGGCGTCCTCGTTTGGAGCGAAGATGCCGGCGTAGATGATCGAGATACTGCGGTCTGTGGCAGATCGCTCCGCTGCTGCGACCAAAGTTGACCCCACGCCGCAGCCACGATGTCCGTCCAAGACCACGGTGTGGATCTCGGCCGCGCGACGGGGCACCAGGATCTGGTGTTCCGGGGGCTCTGCCAGCAGGACCAGCTCTGCCATTCCCACCACCTCGCCCGCCACCTCTGCGACCGAGATCAGTATCTTGGATCCGTCAGCGAGTACCTCCTCGAAGTGCTTCCGCACCGCTTCGGCATCGGGAACCCGATAGATGTTGGGTGCGAGCTGGATGTGCCGTTCGGCATTGGCCAAGCGCAGACCGACAAGAGCGGGCACGTCCCTGCTTTTAGCGGGCCGGACCGAGATCGACATGCGCTGGAGCCTCCCACTGGATCGATCCAGTAGCAAGGCATACCCACCAACTCACGTAACGCGTCTGATGCTTCAACGTATCCAGACGTTCGTCGATGAGATACACGTGACCCCGGACGTCGCCGGCCAGGGAAACGCCATCTACGGTCCACGGAACCGCGCATGATCTGTTGCTCCGCCACCCTGCCAACAGGCATCGCCGATTCGGAGATGAATCCCTCGTAGCGAGCGCCGTCTTCACTCCGCCCACCAAGCACACGATCAAGAGCGCATGATGCGGGCCCATGCCCCGGCAGTTCAGAGCATCAGCGTCACCGCCACGACTCACTGAAGTGCCCCGTGCCAGCGCCCTGACTGACCCAGCAACCACCACCGGCCCGATCGCCCCGATGGCTTCGAAGAGAAGCATCGTCCCCACGACGCTGCCGTCTCTACTCTCCGTGTTCGCCCATCCTGACGACGAATCCCTGCTCGTTCGCGGGGTCCTCGCCGAACACACCGCAAGCGGAGCACGCACACCAGTCGTGACCACCACCTGGGCACCAGACAGCCAGTGCACACCGGAACTCGCCGCCGCGCTGTCCGTCGTCGGCACAGACCCTCCCCGTTCCGTCACGATTGCAACTGCCGGCACTCACACTCCGTCCGATCTGGCCCGAGGCGTCACCGGCTCTACGGCCGGGTGGTGGCTCAGCACCGATGCGCTCCGTCTCGCCGCAGGGCACCCTGGTCGCATGGTGGTCCACCCGGCGCGGCGATGCGAGCACCGCACCGCGGGTTCGAGGCGGGGGCAGTGGACTGCCGACGCCGAAGCCTGTGGTGATCGTCGCCGACGTGCTCCGGTTTCTGCGACGGCGCTTCACGGCGCTCACGGCGAGTCATCCAGCTGCCCGGCGGCCTTGTCGAGGTCCAAGTGCTCGACGACGAAGCCCTCCGCGGGAAGGGGCCGACGAGCACGCGGGGCCCGTGCTGCCCTGACCCGGTCGGGTCACAGGGCCAGCGGGCCGAGGTCTGCGGCCACAGAAGCCAGCGTGCGGATAGCGTCGGACTCGGCGTCGCTGCGCCAGCAGAACGCCCAGCGGCTGAGCGGTGCGTCACGGATGGGGACGTACGCGATGTCGGGGCGGGAGTAGTAGCGCAGGCCGTGTGCGAAGGCAGGGCACACCGCCTCGCCGGTGGCGACGACGGTGAGCAGCTGCGTGCCGTCCACGACGGCCGGGCCGACGGGGACGGGGCGGCCGCTCGGCGTGTGGGTGGGGATCAGGGCCTCACGCCAGTACGCGGGGGCTGCGCCGGTGACGACGGGCTCGTCGGCCAGGTCCTCGTACCGGACCGAGTCGCGGGCGGCCAGCCGGTGGGTGGCGGAGACGACGAGCACGACGGGCTCGGTGCAGACGACCGGCCCGACCGTCAGATCAGGTTCCTCGATGGGGAGCCAGACGAGCAGGACATCGACGGTACCGGCGCGCAGGCGGGCGAAGGGGTCGTCGTAGGTCACGGCCCGGATCTGCACCGTGCAGCCCGGCCGCCGGGCCGCGAACTCGGTGAGGACCGGGCGCAGGTCGCCGGTGTTGCTGGAGATCATCCCCAGTCGCAGCACGTCGGACTTGCTCCGCGCGGTCAGTGTGGCGCGCTCCAGGCCCTGGTGCAGGCCGCGGTACGCCGGCAGCAGATCGTCGTAGAGTTGCTGTCCGAGCGGGGTCAGGCGGACGTGGTGGCTGGTCCGCTCGAAGAGGGCCCCGCCGATGCCGCGCTCCTGCTTCTTGATCGCCTGACTGACCCGGGCCGGGGTCACGTACAGCCGTTCGGCCGTGCGGCCGAAGTGCAGTTCCTGCGCCAGTGTCAGGAAGATCTCGATGTCCCGGATCTCCATGGCCTCTCCCCCGTCGGCGTTAACCCGCAGCTTAACGCGCCTGCTCCAAACGGGCATTGCCGGGCGTAAGCGGCCGGACGGAAGGTGGAGCAGCCCACGCCGGGGCGTCTCACGGCCGATCGTACGAAGGACTCAGCATGCGACACCTGCAGACGGGCACGCTGCTCATCACCACCCTCTTCACCGGGCTCATGGCCGGGCTCTTCGCGGCTTTCGCCTACTCGGTGATGCCCGGCCTCGGCCGGTCCTCCGACCACACCTTCGTCGAAGCGATGCAGGGCATCAACAAAGCGATCATCAACCCGGCTTTCATGCTTCCCTTCATGGGTACGATCCCACTGCTCGGGCTGGCCGTGGCCCTCGCGTGGCGCGGCCAGAGTCGCCCGGCGCTGCCGTGGCTGATCGCCGCGTTGGTGCTGTACCTCATGGCCTTCATGGTCACCAGCGGCGTCAACGTCCCCCTCAACGACAAGCTCGCCCAGGCCGGCGACCCCGCCCACATCCGCCATCTCGCGAGGTGGCGGAGCGACTTCGAGGGCAGCTGGGTCGCCTGGAACGTCGTACGGGCGCTCCTGCACACCGCCGCCTTCGGCTGCCTGACATGGGCACTGGTCCTGCACGGGACGCACCGCACGCACGAAAGCGCGGGCAGCGGCGCCTCCCTGCGTACGTCTCCATCGCTGGATGCCCGGAGCGCGTCCTGGGCCACGGCGCCGCGCATGGGCATCAGCAGCAGTCAGGCAACGATGGCAGCGGTCACGGCTGAGGGGCCGGGGATGTCGTCGGGCGAGGCGTCCATCATCGGCACCGGGGATCAATCGAACCGCGGTTGGCACTGAGATTGATCATGATCCGGCTGTAGCAGCCTGAAGGGCGTTGACGCGGTTCTCGTACTCGCGGCGGGCCTTGCGCTGCGCCGGGATCACCGGCGTGCCCTGGCTGCCCGTCGAGGGGCCGGCAGCGGGCGAGGAACTGGCGGTGGACTGCGGGCGCAGCGCTGACGCGCAGTGTGTAGCCCTGGCCGCGTCGTACGGTCACGCCCTGGTCGAGCGCGGCCCGTTCGGCGGGCTCCAGGCCGGCGGCGCGGAGGAAGTCGGCGACCTTGCCCGGGATGTCTAGGGTGACCGGCAGTTCCGGGGCCGGGGCGTCCTGGTCGGCGACGGTGTGCTCGGGCATGAGGTCGGCGACGGCGGTACGGATGGCACCGCGGTGAAAGTCGGCGGGCCGGCGAACCGGCGGACGCGTCCCGCCCGCCCCGCGCGCCCGGGCACCGAGGGGTGCCGGGGCGCGGGCGGCGGGCGGTCCGGCTCTCAGCGTTCCAGGAAGGCGAAGAGGTCTTCCCAGCGCCCGGTGATGACGTCCGGGTCGAAGCGCCGGACGCTGCGCAGCGCCTCGTCGCCCATCGTGTCGCGCACCTCCTCGTCGGACATCAACCGGACGAGATGGCGGGCGAGTTCGGAGGTGTTGCCGGGGCGGGCCAGCAGACCGTCCCGCTCGTGGGTGACGATCTCGCGGACGCCGGGCGCGCAGTCGAACGCCACGCACGGCACTCCGGTCGCCATGGCCTCCAGCAGGACCAGCGGGAAGCCCTCGCCGCGGGAGGACTGGACGAAGACGGAGGAGGCACGCAGCGCGCCGGGCACGTCGTCGGTCTGCCCGGCGAAGTCCACCGAGTCCTCCAGCCCGAGCTCCGCGCACTGCCGCCGGAGCAGCGCCTCGGACTCTCCCCTGCCGTGGATGCGCAGGG
This sequence comes from Streptomyces sp. NPDC014889, assembly GCF_043081205.1. Classification (NCBI taxonomy): domain Bacteria; kingdom Bacillati; phylum Actinomycetota; class Actinomycetes; order Kitasatosporales; family Streptomycetaceae; genus Streptomyces; species Streptomyces sp. NPDC014889. The sequence continues at coordinate 105,160 of NZ_JBIBWH010000020.1, read as the reverse complement.
TCCAGCCGGGCTGCTTCGGCGCGGCCTCGGCCCAGGCCTCCAGGAGCAGGTCGACGCCCTTCTCGTGGGACAGCCGGCCGATGCTCACCACGACCTTCTCGGTGCGCGGCGACGGTGAGCCGGGCGCGATGGGAAGCGGGTTCGGCATGAAGCCGACGTTGTTCATGCCCTCGGCCACCCAGCGGTCGGCGTCCTCCTGGGTGAGCGCCAGCAGGCGGTCGACGTCCTTGTAGTACCGCTTCACCCGCCCGAACCGCGACGACTTGCGGGCCGTCTCGAAGGACTCGTGGGTCATGCCGATCACCTGGTGCCCCGCGGTGTCCGCGAGCGCCACCCACTCCATCGCCCACACCTGGCCGACGATGATCACCGCGCCGGGCCGGGCGGCGCGGAACAGGCCCGAGAGCCGGCTCGCCGCGGTGTGCATGTGGGTGTCGTGGCGGCGGACGGCGGGGTCGGCGCGGCCGAGCAGGCGGCGTGCCCGGGGGCGGCCCGGGGGCCGGCGGGCGTACAGCGTCACGGTGCGGAACGGGGGCTCCTCGCCGAGGTCCATCGGGTGGTTGGCCGGCGCGATGCCGACGACGGTGACCCGGTGGCCGCGGCCGGCCAGCAGTCCGGCCAGCTGGGCCTGCCAGCGGCCCACGCCGCCGAGTTCGTCGACCTCGTTGGCCACGAAGAAGATGTCGCGCTGGGTCATCGGGTCTCTCCCGCGGGGCCGAAGAAGCGGTCCACGATCTGCGCCGCGGCGTCCCCGCGGTCGTACTCGCCGTACTTGTCGACGAACTCCTTCAGCCGGGCCTCGTACGTCGACTGCACGGTGTTCAGGTCGCCGATGACGGAGAACAGTTCGTCCGCGGTGCGCGGGACGGGGCCCGGCGCCTCGGCGAGCAGGTCGAAGTAGGTGCCGCGGGTGTCCTCGGCGTACTCCTCCCAGTCGTGGGCGTAGAACACGATGGGGCGGCGGAGCAGCGCGTAGTCGAACATCACCGAGGAGTAGTCGGTGATCAGGCAGTCGGCGAGCAGCAGCAGCGGGGTGATGTCCGGTTCGGCGCTGACGTTGATGACGCGTCCGGCGACCGACGGCGGCAGGGTGAGCCGGTTCAGGTAGTGCGCGCGGACGAGGAGGGTGTGGTCGTCGCCGAAGCGGGCGGCGAAGTCCTCGACGTCGAAGGGGAACTCGAAGTCCCGTACGCGGCCGTCGGGATGTGCGCGGAACGTCGGCGCGTACAGCAGCACGCGCCGGTCCGGGTCGAGGCCGAGCCGCTTGGCCAGCCGCTGTGCGTCGGCGGGCAGCGGCGCCCCCTCGCGGACCCGCACCAGGGCGTCGTTGCGCGGGTAGCCGGTGCGCAGCAGCTTCTCCTCGGGGATGCGGTAGGCGCGGGCGAGGGTGCGCACGTCGTGCTCGCCGCGGACCACGAAGTGGTCGAAGCGGTCCAGTGCCTGCTGGTAGGAGCGCTGCTCCGGCTCGGCCATCATCCGGTAGGTGGGCTCGTCGAAGCCCATCCGCTTCAGTGCCGAGCCGTGCCAGGTCTGGATGTACGTCGTCTCCGGGCGTTTGGCCAGCCGCAGCGGGTAGCCCTGGTTGTCGATCCAGAACTCCGCCTGGGCCAGCGCCTTGAGGTAGCGCCAGGACCAGCGGCGCACCAGCTCCGCGTCCTTCGGGAAGCCGGTGGGGCGCTCACCGGCGTACGACCAGATCGGGGTGATCGGCACCTTGCGGCGGCGCAGTTCCTCGAAGATGGCGCGCGGGCTGTCGCTGTACTGCTTGCCGAGGTGGCTCTCGAAGACGACGGTGCCCTTGCGGACGGGCAGCCTGCGCAGCATCCGGTCGTAGACCTGGAGCTTGCGGGCGCCGGAGTTCAGGTCGCGGCGCACGGCCCGCAGTGTGCGGTAGGCGCGCTTGGCGGCCCGCGCGGGGCGCCCGTGCAGATTGCGCTCCACGGCGGCGCGGCCGGTGCGGGCGAGCCGGCCCTCCTGGGTGAGCCGGAAGGCCAGGTGGCCCTTGGCGGACACCTGCGCCTCCAGCCGGTCGGCCATGAGCCGGGTCAGGCGGGGCCGGACGGGCAGCGACCCGGCGTGTTCGAGGTCGACGGCGCCGACGGTGAGCCGGCTGGTGGTGCGCTTGCCTCCGGCGGTGAGGTGCAGCCGGACGTCCCAGACGTCGTCGACGATGCCGAGCGGTCGGAGCCGCCGGGCCAGCGGCACCTCGGCCCGCCAGGCGATGGCGTCGCCCTCGTGGCGCGGGGCGGGCACCGGGAAGCGGAAGGTCTGGAGACTGCGGCGGCGGGCCCGGAACTCCAGCTCGGCGCTGAGCTCGACGCCGGGGTCGATGGTGCGCAACGGGTTGACGATCTCGCCGGCGAGCACCACGTCACCGCCGCGGACCGCGTACTCGGTGAGCCGGTTGCGCAGGGCCATCCGGTTCAGCGGGCGGGCGTGGTAGCCGAGGGTGGTGACGTCGAGGACCGAGCGCATCTCGGGGTCGTCGAGGTAGCGGTCGGTCCAGTAGATCCGGCCGCTCCGCTCGGCCAGCGGCGCGGAGATCTTGTGCCGGTTGATGAGTGTGTCGATGGCCGGCATCAGGTCGGTCCAGTCCTCGCGCAGCAGCAGTTGGGCGCAGATGGCGTGGACGCGGTCGAGCTCGGCGTAGGCTGCCTCGGGGAAGCCCTGGACGTAGCCGCGGGCCAGTTCGGCGAAGCGGTGGCGGTAGTCGTCGTCGAGGAAGGGGAGTTCCCGCAGGTACAGCACGAGGTCGTGCTTGAGGAACTTGATGTCCTTGCGCAGCTTCAGCTCGTCCTGGCCGTGGCGGTCCAGGATGGCGTCGATACGGCGGTGGATCTCGACCCGGTCGGCGAAGTTGCTGATCTCTCCGCGCCGGTTGCTGATCGACTTGACGGCGGTCTTCTGGACGACGTTCCAGTGGTAGACCGTGTTGGGGATGAGGGTGATCCGCTGCGCGGCCAGGTAGGCCTGGGCGGAGAACAGCAGGTCCTCGTAGTGGATGCCCCGGGGGAAGGCGAGGTCGTTGTCGATCAGGAACTCGCGCCGGTAGCACTTGTTGGTCGACAGGGTGTCGAAGACGAACAGGTCCGGCAGCTCGGCGACGGAGTCCAGCGTGCGGGTGCTGCGGTACAGCCAGGGGTACCAGAGCACCCGCTTGTCGTGGCGGCTGTCGGTGTGAACCCGGACACAGAGGCCGGAGACGAGGTCGGCGCCGGTGCGGTCGGCCGCCTCGATCATGTTGCGGCAGGCGTTCCGCTCCAGGGTGTCGTCGCTGTCCAGGAACATGACGTACCGGCCGCGGGCCACCTTGACGCCCTGGTTGCGGGGCTCTCCGCAGCCGCCGCTGTTCTCCGGGAGCCGGATCGCCCGCACCCGGTCGGGGTGGGCCGCGGCGAGCGCCTGCGCGACCTCGTGGGAGCCGTCCGTCGAGCAGTCGTCGGCGATGATCACCTCGACATTGCGCAGTGTTTGCTCGAGAACGGAACCAACGGCTGTCGGAAGTCGCTCTTCGTCGTTGTAGACGATGACGACGACACTGACGTCCGGCTCGGGCGCGACGATCGACACGGCCACCTCTCGTCTCTGTTCGGTCCGTGGGGGGTGGGCGTAACCCTACAGCGTGTAGGGATCGCCCCGGCTCCCGCCCCCTTCAAACTACGCCAATGCGACAATACGCCGTCCCACTGACACGCAGAGCACAACCACCGAGCTGTGCCGGTCAGTGGGCCGGGCCGGCCACCAACCACTTCGACGGCAGCTCGACACGGGCTCCGTCACGTGTGAACTCGGTGGTGGTCAAGGGTATTTCGCCGTCCGCCAGAACGGTGAGGCCGGCCGAGCGCAGGTACTCCGGCACCGCGGCGTCGGCGACTTCGCCGGGGGCGATGCCGTGCCGCAGGACCGGGGCGAGCTTGGGCGGCGGACCGGAAGGGTCCCGCGCGAGCCGGCCCAGGACCGGGCGTGCGGACTCGGACAGTTCGACGAGGAGGGCCCGGCCGCGCGTGCCGACGAGGGCGGCGATCCCGTCGGCGAGTGCCTGCCGGTCGTCCGGTTCGCACTGGTGCAGCACGCCCCGCATGTACACGTTCGCGTCGCCCAGCTCGGTGTGCAGCGTCTCCGCCTCGCTCTTGTCGGCGGCGTCCAGCACCCGGTAGGCGGCCCGGCCCGCGCGGTCGCCGCGCCGGGCGCGCTGGACGGCCGCCACGGCGATGTCGACGCCGACGACGTGCCCGAGACGCTCGGCGAGGAAACGGGTCTGCGTGCCGTTGCCGCACCCCAGGTCGACCAGGGGCAGCGCCGGGTCGGCCAGGTGCGGTCGCAGCAGGGGCAGATGGAGCTGGGCGGTCACTTCGGGCTCGGCGTCCCAGAACACCGCCCCCGGCTCCTCGGGCGCCTCATTCCAGAACGCCTCCCACGCCTGCCGGTACCGACTCGTCACGCTCATGCCCAACTCCCCTGGGAAACAGCCACGTTCGGGTTTCTCCGGTCTACCTGCCGAGGGCCGTTGCCCACAACCACCGGCTGTCGCAGCGGGGCCGGGGACGCGGGATCCCCGAACGGGGGCGGGTCAGCGCCGGGGCAGGGTGAGTTCGAACCAGACCGTCTTGCCGGTGCTCGTTCGGCTGGTGCCCCACTCGCGGGCGAGCGCGCTGACCACGCGCAGGCCGCGGCCGGACTCGTCCGCCGGGCCGGCGCTCAGCAGGGTGGGCAGGTCGTGGTCGTCGTCGTCCACCTCGCACAGCAGCGTGTCGGCGCGGACGAGGCGCAGTGCGACGGGGCGGCCGTGGGAGTGCCGTACGGCGTTGGTGGCCAGCTCGCTGACCATCAGCTCGGCGGGGCCGGCGAGGTGGGCCAGGCCCCACTCGTGCAGCCGCTCGCGGACCACGGCGCGGGCCCGGCCCACCTCGGCCGGATCGCGGGCAAGAGGCCACTCGGCGACGTCGTCCGGCTCGATGCCGTTCAGGCGGGCCATCAGCAGCGCCACATCGTCCTTGCGGCCGCCGCCCGTGTTCAGGGCGCGGATGATGGTGTTGCAGGCGTCGTCCATGGACGCGGCCGGATGGGCGGCGGACGCGCACAGTGTGGCGAGTCCCACACCGATGTCCTCGCCGCGCACCTCGACCAGGCCGTCCGTGCACATCACCAGCCGGTCGCCGGGCCGCACGGGGACGCGTACCGCCTCGAAGGGCACCCCGCCGACGCCGACGGGCGCCCCCGTGGGCAGGTCGAGCAGCTCGCTGCGGCCGTCGTCGGCGTGCACCAGGACCGGCGGGATGTGGCCGGCGTTGGCGAGGCACACCTCGCCGGCGATCGGGTCGTACACGGCGTACAGGCAGGTCGCGAGGTAGGTGTCGCCGAGCCGCTGGGCGAGGTCGTCCAGATTGCGCAGCAACTGGGCGGGCGGCAGGTCGAGCGCGGCCAGGGTCTGCACGGCCGTCCGCAACTGCCCCATCATCGCCGCCGAGTTCAGCCCGTGCCCCATGACGTCGCCGACGACCAGGGCGGTACGGGCCCCGGGCAGCTTGACCGAGTCGAACCAGTCGCCGCCGACCCGGCCGAGCAGCGTGCCGGGCAGATAGCGGGTGGCGATGTCGCAGCCCGCCATCCGCGCCGGGATGCTCGGCAGCATGCTGTCCTGGAGGGTCTCGGCGACGCTCTCCTGGTACGTGTACATGCGCGCGTTGTCGAGCACGAGGCCCGCACGGGCGGCGAGTTCGGCTCCGGTGACCCGGTCCATGTCGTTGAACTCGGCCCGCTCCGGGTGGCGCAGCAGGATCATGAAGCCGAGGACGACGTCGCGCGCCTTGAGCGGTACGACGAGCATGGAGCGGTGGCTGATCAGCGGACGGATGTCGCGCTTCTCGAACTGCGAGGCGATGGCATGGCCCATCTCCTCGCTGATCCGCGGCACGAGCACGGGCTCGCCCGAGGTCATGCACTGGAAGAACGGCGTGTGCGCCGGGAACGGCATGGCCTCGCCGACCGGCACGACGTCGTCCCAGCGGCCGGGTTCGTCGGTGTGTTCGAGGGCCACCCGGTGCCACATGGTCCTGGTGTCCGGCACGCCCTCCGGGAACCCCTCCCCGGCGACGACCTGTTCGCGCAGGTAGGTGCCGGCGACGTCGGTGAAGCGCGGGACGACGGTCCTGCTGACCTCGACGATGGTCCGCGCGAGGTCGAGCGACGTGCCGATCCTGCCGCTGACCTCGTTGAGGAACTCCAGGCGCTCGCGCACGGCGGCGTACTCGAGGTCCTCGCCCTCGTCGTCGGCCCGCTGCTCCGGTAAGGGCAGTCCCGGGGCCGCCGCCCGTGCGGCACGCTCGCGGCGCGCCCTGCGCCCGGCCCGCCGCGGCACACCCCAGTCGGGGGTGACGGGCACCCGGTCGTTGCGGCTGAACTCCAGTACCGGATAGCCCAGTTCGAGGACCTGGGCGGCGATGCGGGCGCTCTCGCCGACGCTCATGCTGGGCAGGATCTCCGGCAGCCGGCGGGCGAGTTCCTCGGCGCCGGGGAAGTCGGTGTGCAGGGCGAAGGCCGGCGCGACGCGCTCGAAGGCGGCCGCCTCCCCGGCCCGGTCCGCGTCCTCGTGCCCGTCGCCGCGGCGCAGCGCCTCCGCGTCGGCGGCGAGCACCAGCAGCCGCTCCCGCCCCGGGCCGACCAGCGGGTACGCCCACCACAGGAGGTCCGCCCGGTCGCGTCCCGGCACGGCGATCCTGGCCCGTCCGGCGGCCGGGTAGGACAGCCGCCCGTCCAGCGAGGACTCCAGACCGGGCCCGAGCCCGTCGTAGCCGCCGTGGGACCGGTGGGCGGCCTCGTCCCCCGCGTCGGACAGGGCGCCGGAGACGGGCAGCAGGTCGGCCGCCGGCCGTCCTATCGCCTCTTCCTTGGCCCTGCCGATCAGTCGCCGCGCGCCGCTGTTCCAGTGCGACACCAGACCGTCGTCGTCGACCACGACCACGGCCAGTGGGACCCGTCCTGCCGGGACGTCCGCCACCGCGCGGTGCACGGCGCCGCGGCCCGAAGGTACGTCCCTTTCGGTGCCACGGTCCATGACCCCAGGCCCCTCTCCCCACGGCTCCGCAAGATCTGTTCCCCCGGGGACCACGGTACGGGGACGGCCCGTCACGATGTGCGGCAATACCCGAATTGGCGTCAGGGGGAACGCACCGGCGCGCGGTGGTGCGCCCCCCCTTGTACTCTGCTCAGTCCTCGTGTCCGAGCTGGAGATCGCGTTCGGTGCGGCCGCCGCCGGCCACCTGGAGGACCGTGGCGACGGGCGGGTAGCCGGCCGCGATCACGGTGTACTCGCCGGAGGACAGGTCGACGAACCGGAACGTTCCGTCGGGTCCGGTGGTGAGCGTGTCGACGACGTTGCCCGCGGCGTCGAGGAGGGTGACGCGCGCGTCCTCGACGGGCCGCCCGCCGCCGGCCCGGACGGTACCGCGCAGCACGGCCCCGCCCGCGAGTTCGACGTCCTGGCGGGTCTCCCGGGCGGCCTGCACGCTGACCGGCAGCGCGGCCGGGCGGAAGGCGGGGGCGCTGGCGGCGAGGGTGTACTCCCCGGCGACGAGTTCCGTGATGGCGTAGCCGCCCTCGCGCCCGCTGCGGGTGCTGGCGACGACCTCGCCGTGCACATTGGTCAGGGTGACGGTGGCGTCGCGCACGGGGGTGCCGTCGGCGGTGCGCACGGTGCCGTTGAGGCGTCCGGCGCCGCCGAGTACGACGTCGAGTTCGACGGGCCGCTCGCCGACGGTCACGGAGACGGCCTGCGGCTGGTGCCCGCCGGCCGCGGCGATCAGGACGTACGCACCGGTGCCCGGCGTGGACAGCGCGTACCGCCCGTCGTCACCGCTCGCGCCCCGGCCGATCTGCTGTCCCGCGACGTCGATCAGGGTGAGCGCCGCGCGGGGCACGACGGTGCCGTCCGGATGCTGCACGGTGCCGCAGACGGGAACACCGGCGGCGAAGGGCGAACGGGCCTGCGGCACGGTGGGGTTCAGCGGCGCGGTCTCCGGGTCGGTCACATGGGCGTTGTGGGACACCAGCGGTCTCTCCTTGAGGAAGAAGGCGATGAGCAGGCCGAGGACGAGCACCGGCACCAGGTAGAGGAAGATCCGCGGCATGGCGTCCGCGTACGCCCGCACATAGGCGTCGCGCAGGGCGGGCGGCAGCGCCCGCACGGCCTGCGGGGTGATCGACTCGGGGTCGGGGAGGGCGGCACCCGCGCGCGTGGGCACGCGGTGGCGCAGGGCGTCGGTGAGCCGGCCGGCGAACAGGGTGCCGAAGACGGCGGCGCCCACGCTGCCGCCGATCTGCCGGAAGTAGTTGTTGGCGCTGGTCGCCGTGCCGAGGTCGGCGGGGCGCACCGAGTTCTGCACGGCGAGCACGAGCACCGGCATCACCAGGCCGATCCCGGCGCCGAGTACGAACATCCAGACGCTGTAGTGGAGCCGGGGCGTGTCGACTTCCAGCCGGGACAGCAGCCACATGCCGAGGGCGGACAGGGCGCTGCCGAGGAGGGGGTAGATCCGGTAGCGGCCGGTGTGGCTGATGAGCTGCCCGGACACGATGGACGCGCCCACGATGCCGCCCATCATGGGCAGCATCAGCAGTCCGGACTCGGTGGCCGAGGCGCCGTCGACCATCTGCAGGAAGGTGGGCAGGTAGCTGGCCGCCCCGAACAGCGCGACGCCGACGACGAGTCCGACCAGGGCGCTGACGTTGAAGACGGAGTCGCGGAACAGCCGCAGCGGGATGAGGGGTTCGACGGCGAAGCGCTCGGCGAGGAGGAAGAGCGCGGTGGCCGCGACGGCACCGGCGCCGAGGCCGAGGATGACCCGCGAGCCCCAGGCGTACTCGGTGCCGCCCCAGCTGGTGAGCAGCACCAGGCAGGTGGAGGCGGCGGCCAGCAGCAGCGTGCCGAGCACGTCGAAGCGGGCCCTGACCCGGGGCCGGGGCAGCTTCAGCACGACGGTGATCACGGCGAAGGTGACCAGGCCGAAGGGCACGTTGATGTAGAAGCACCACCGCCAGGACAGATGGTCGGTGAAGTAGCCGCCTAGCAGTGGTCCGGCGACGGAGGCGAGTCCGAAGGCCGCGCCGATGAGCCCCATGAACCGGCCGCGCTGCCGGGGCGGCACGATGTCCGCGATGATGGCCTGCACGCCGATCATCAGTCCGCCCGCGCCGACGCCCTGCACGGCGCGGAAGGCGATGAGCTGGTCCATGGTCTGGGCCCGGCCGGCGAGCGCGGACCCGGCGACGAAGACGGCGATGGCGAACTGGAAGACACCCTTGCGGCCGATCAGGTCGCCGAGCTTGCCGTAGACGGGCAGGCCGACGGTGGCGGTGAGCAGATAGGCGGTGATCGCCCAGGACATCCGGTCCAGGCCGTGCAGCTCCCCGACGACCTTGGGCAGCGCGGTGGCGACGATCATCTGGTCGAGCGCGGCCAGCAGCAGCGCGAGCATCAGCCCGAAGAAGACCAGGCGCACCCGGCGGGGGGCGAGCGGCGCGGCGGGGACGGGCGGCGGGAAGGGGACCCTGGGGGGCGCCGCGACCGGCTCGTCCTGCACCAGAGTGATCCCGCCCACGTACCGCTCCCTCGTCGCACCTGCCGCACGATTGCCGCGCAAAGCGACAACTGTGGGCAAGGCGACGAGTTACGGCGCGGCTCCGGTCCGCGGGGAGATCCACTCGAACCGGTGAGGAGCCAACGGAGGCCGTCGGCAGCGGAGTTGCTCCGGTCGGGCTACTTCTCGACCTCGGTGGCGAGCTTGGCGAGCATCGCGTCGTAGATCCGGGCGAGGCCCTTGGGGGCGAACGTCCGCTCGAAGAACCCGCCGATGCCCCCGGCACCCTGCCAGGTGGTGGTGATCACGACGCGGGACTTGCCCTCGCCGGCCGGGGTGACCCGCCAGACGGTGACCATGGAGGAGTTGCGGTCCTTCTCGACCAGCTCGCCGTCGGTGGGCTCGGAGACCTCCATCAGGCAGTCCCGGACCCGCTTGCTGGTGGCCTGCAGCTTCCAGTGGACGAGGGTGCCCTCGCCGTCACCGCCCTCGCGCACCTCGTACTCACTGAAGTGCTCGGTCAGCACCTTCGGACGGGTGCCGGTGTAGTCGGCGACCGCGTCGAACACCGTCTCCGCGTCGGCGGCGACGACCCGCTCCGTAGTGGCCTCGACCTGCGCCATGGCTTCCTCCAGGACATCCGTTCTCAGGCTTGGGGCAAGCCAATCACCCCGCCGCCCGGCCCCCCAAATCGGGGCCCTCAAGTGATCGGACCCGGCACAGCGGGTGATCGGGAACGGCGTCCGTACGGTCAGCCGCACGATCAAGGGAACATGTGTTCTATTCTGGGGGACAGCACTACCGAGGAGGCGCCATGCGCTGGGACAACCTCACCGTGGACCCGGACAACTCCGGGGACCCCGGTCACGGCCGGGCCGCCGACGCCGCGCTCTTCGGGGCGGACGCGGTCACCACACGCACGTTCGACACTCCCGAGTTCCGCGGGATCACCTTCCACGAGATCCGGGCCCGCTCGATCATCAACCGGGTGCCGGGGGCCTCCCGCATGCCCTTCGAGTGGACGGTCAACCCGTACCGCGGCTGCACGCACGCGTGCGTGTACTGCTTCGCTCGCAAGACGCACAGCTATCTGGACCTCGACACGGGCATCGGCTTCGACACCCAGATCGTCGTCAAGGTGAACGCGCCGGAGCTGCTGCGCCGCCAGCTCGCCTCGCGCCGCTGGCACGGCGAGCACATCGCCATGGGCACCAACGTGGACTGCTACCAGCGGGCCGAGGGCCGCTACCGGCTGATGCCGGGCATCCTGAGCGCGCTGCGCGACCACGCGAACCCGTTCTCGATCCTGACCAAGGGCACGCTGATCCTGCGCGACCTCGATCTGCTCACCCAGGCCGCCGAGGTCACGGACGTGGGCGTCTGCGTCTCGGTGGGCTTCACCGACACCGAGTTGTGGCGCACCGTCGAGCCGGGCACCCCCGCCCCCGAGCGGCGCCTGGACGTCGTGCGGACCCTCGGGGAGCACGGCATCGGCTGCGGGGTGCTGATGGCGCCGGTGATCCCGTTCCTGAGCGACCGGCCGGCCCAACTGCGCGACACCGTAAGGGCGATAGCGGCGGCCGGGGCCACTTCCGTCACCCCGCTTGTCCTGCATCTGCGGCCCGGCGCCCGCGAGTGGTTCATGGCCTGGCTCGAACAGCACCACCCGCGTCTGGTGCCCGACTACCAGCGGCTGTACGCCGAGGGCGCCTACGCCCCCAAGTGGTACCAGCGCCGGATCACCCGTCAGGTGCACGAACTGGCAAGGGAGTACGGCATCGGACCCGCGCGCGCGGGAGCGGCGCGCCGGATCCAGCCGCCCGAACCGCAACCGCCCACGGTGCCCGAACCGACTCAACTCACGCTCATTTAAGATCGTTCGAGGGCATCACTCGGCCCAATTGGGTCAAGAATTGTCAGAACGCGTTCTTCCGCTAGGTCTTTCCGGGACGATGCGGCGAGGATCGCGAGACCGCGGTCCGCAGCCTCTCCGTCCTGGGAGGACTTATGAGAAAAAGCGCTGCCGTACTGTGCGGTGCCGCCGTCGTCATGGCCGGATCCCTCACGGCCGTCCCCGCCGACGCGAGCACGCCGCATTCCGCAGCCGCCGTATCCGCTGCCAAGGTCACCTGGAAGAAGTGCGGCACCGCCGGGAGTCCCACCCTGCAGTGCGGGTCCGTGAAGGTACCGCTCGACTACCGGCATCCGTCCGGTAAGAAGATCACGCTGGCGCTGTCCCGCGTCCCGCACACCGCCAAGACCTACCAGGGACCCCTGCTGGTCAACCCAGGCGGCCCCGGCGGCAGCGGTCTCTCGCTCGCCGGTTTCGTCGCCTCCTCCCTGCCCAAGAAGGTCGCCGCCCAGTACGACGTCATCGGCTTCGACCCGCGCGGTGTGGGCAAGAGCTCACCGGCGCTCGACTGCAAGCCCGGCTCCTTCAAGCCGGTGCGCGCCGACTCGGTGCCGAGCACGACCGCGATCGAGAGCGCCAACCTCGCGCGCGCGAAGTCCTTCGCCGCCGCCTGCGGCAAGAAGTACGCGAACGTGCTGCCGCACATCAACACGGTCAACGCGGCGACCGACATGGACTCCATCCGCAAGGCCCTGGGCGCCAAGAAGATCAATTACTTCGGTTACTCCTACGGCACCTACCTCGGCGCGGTGTACGCCAAGCTCTTCCCCGAGCGGGTGCGCCGGCTGGTCCTCGACTCGATCGTGGACCCGACGGGCGTCTGGTACGACGACAACATCCGGCAGGACTACGCCTTCGAGGGCCGCCAGCAGGCCTTCCTGGCATGGATCGCGAAGAACGACTCGACCTACAGGCTGGGCGAGGACCCGGCCGTGATCGAGGCCAAGTGGTACGCGATGCGGGCGGCGCTCGCCCAGAAGCCCGCGGGCGGCAAGGTCGGCGCCTCCGAACTGGAGGACACCTTCGTCCCGGGCGGCTATTACAACGGCTACTGGCCCTACCTCGCCCAGGCGTTCGCGGCGTACGCGAACGACAAGAAGACCGGACCGCTGGTCGAGGCGTACCAGAACTTCGGCGCCGTGGACGCCTCCGGCGACAACGGCTACAGCGTCTACACCGCGGTGCAGTGCAGTGACACCTCGTGGCCGCGGGACTGGCGGCAGTGGCGCAAGGACAACTGGGCCGTGCACGCCAAGGCGCCGTTCATGACCTGGAACAACGCCTGGTACAACGCGCCCTGCGCCTTCTGGCCGGTCGCCGCCAAGCGCCCGGTGAACGTCGCCAACAGCAAGCTGCCGCCGGTGCTGCTGTTCCAGGCGACCGACGACGCGGCCACCCCGTACCAGGGCGGTGTCACGGTGCACCGGCTGCTGCGGAACTCCAGCCTGGTCGTCGAGCAGGGCGGCGGCAACCACGGCATCACGCTGAGCGGGAACGCCTGCCTGGACAAGCACCTGGCGACGTATCTGACCAACGGCAAGGTGCCGCGCGGCAAGGGTGTCGCCGACGCGGTCTGCCGGCGGCTGCCCGACCCGAAGCCGCTGAGCGCGGCGGCGTCCGCCGCGGCCGCCTCCCCGTCGGGCGGCGCGCGCGGGGCGGCGCTGCACGGCATCGTCGGCTTCCGCGGCTGAGCGGCCGGACCGGCTCTGCCGGGCCGCGGCACGCGGCCTGACGCCCGTCGGGGGCGGTGACCCGATCGTGATGTCACACCCGTGGTCCACCATGGACGCATGACTGAGCCGACCAGGATCCCCGCCCCCGACGGGGTCGCCCCCGCCGCGCAGTACTCCCATGTCGTCATGGGCACCGGCCGCTTCGTCGCGATCTCCGGCCAACTCGCCCTGGACGAGGACGGCGAGCTCGTCGGCGAGGGCGATCCGGCCGCGCAGGCGGCCCAGGTCTTCGAGAACATCCGCCGCTGCCTGGCCGCCGCGGAAGCGTCCTTCGCGCACGTCGTGAAGCTCACCTACTTCGTCACGGACACGGCCCACCTCCCGGCCATCCGCACGGCCCGCGCCGCCCACATACCCGACGACCGCCTGCCCGCCTCCTCGGCCGTCCAGGTCGCCGCCCTGGTCCGCCCGGAGTTCCTGCTGGAGGTCGAGGCGTTCGCGGTGGTGGGCGCGTGACGGACGTGCCGGGACGGTGAAGCCCGCGCCGCGGACGCCGAGTTGTCCGCACACCCGTATCTTCCCCGCGGGTCACCGCTGTTCCGGGATCCGGGCCAGTGCCCGCACCGCCGCCTCCGCCAGGGCCGGGTGGGCGAGGGCCTCGGTGAGGACCGGCCGGGCACGGGGATCGACAAGGGTCCCCAGCCCCTCGACGCAGGCGAGGGCCACACGACGGTAGGGATCGTGCGGGCGGAGCCGGCGCTCCAGGGTCGTGATCAGGGCGGGGACGGACTCGGGGGCGCGCAGTTCCACCAGCAGGCGCACCGGGTGCAGGGCGTAGGCGACGCGGAGTTCGTTGGTGGCGAGGGCCGCCGCCGCCCGGGCGGTGCGGGGGTCGCCGAGGCGGGCCAGGGCATAGGCGGCGGAGGCGCAGCGCTGCGGGTCCCGGTGGTTCAGGAGCAGGACGAGGGATTCGAAGGCCCGCCGGTCGCCCGCGAGGCCCGACCGGAACGCGGCCAGTTCCCTGGCCCACAGCGGCTGCCCGGGCGCCGTCAGCACCTCGGCCAGCTCGTCCATGTCCACGGTGGCGACCAGGTGCTCGTACGCCGCCGATCCGCCCGACTCCTGCCGTAAGCGCTCCGTGAGCGATCGCAACTCTTCGTCCACGGCGGCCAGCCTAGTGTGCCGCTCCGCCGAAGTGGGTGGAGTTGTCGGGCCGCTGAGCGGTCGAGGTGTGAACGAGGCGGCCTCTCCACCGCGTCGCTGGGCCAATCGTGCCCTTCGGCCGGAGCGTGGAGCGTGTCCGGAGGTTCGCCCAAGTCCTTGTTGTGACAGGTTGGCCGCCCGCCGTCGATCTGTGCCGATGACGCAACTCATCCGCCTGGACCACGAAAACAGAGGAACGAACCATGTCCACCAACCACGTCGGTGTCGTGCTCGTGCACGGTGCCTGGGCCGACGGATCGAGTTGGAGCAAGGTGATCGGCCCGCTGAAGGCCGAGGGCGTCGACGTCGTCGCGGCACCCCTGCCGCTGACCTCCCTGACCGACGACGTCGCGGCCCTCGACCGCGTTCTGGAGCGGCTCGACGGCCCGCTCGTCCTGGTGGGACACGCCTGTGCCGGAGCCGTGATCGGGGCGACCCGCGATCCGAAGACCGCCGCGCTGGTCTACGTGGCGGCGCTTGCGCCCGACGAAGGAGAGACGGTGGGCGACGTCTTCCGTCGCGGCCGGCCGGACCCGAGGACGCCGGAGCTCCAGCCCGACGCCCACGGGCTGGTCTGGCTGCCCGAGGACGCCTTCGCCGCCGCCTTCGCACAGCACGCCCCTCCCGAGGAGCAGGCGCTTCTGGCCGCCGTGCAGCGCCCCATCGCCGCGGCGAGCATCGGTGTCCCGGTCGGACGGCCTCTGTGGAGGGACCGCCCGAGCTGGTTCCTGATCGCCGAGCAGGACCGCATGATCGCCCCGGACACGCAGCGCTTCATGGCCGAGCGGATGGGTGCACACGCCCGGCCGCACCCGGTGGACCACGCGCCCCTGGTCACCGCGCCCCAGGAGGTCGTGGACATCGTCCTCGACGCCGTGCGGGGTGTGGCGGCGTCCGCGTAACCGGCCGGCAGTGCGCCACCAGTGACCCGACGGCATGCGCGAGGCGGCGGCAGAAGGACGGCCGTCCGTCTTGGGCCGACACACAGGAGAAGACACCGTGGCCCCGACCACCTACCGCAGTACCGATGTGAACGGCCTGAAGGTCTTTTACCGTGAATCGGGGCCCCGGGACGCCCCGAAGCTCTTGTTGCTGCACGGTTTCCCCAGTGCCGGCCACATGTTCCGGGACCTCATCCCGCAACTTGCCGACCACTTCCACGTCATCGCGCCGGACCTGCTCGGCTTCGGGCAGTCCGACATGCCGAGCCGGGACGGCTTCACCTACACCTTCGAAGCGCTCACGGATGTCCTGGAGGGCTTCACCGACGCGGTGGGCTTCGACCGGTACGCGCTCTACGTGTTCGACTACGGCGCCCCGACCGGGTTCCGGCTGGCCGTCCGGCGGCCGGAGCGGATCACCGCGATCGTGACGCAGAACGGGAACGCCTACGAGGAAGGGCTCAGCGACGGCTGGAACCCGATCCGCGCGTACTGGGAGGAACCCACGCAGGCGAACCGCGACGCGATCCGCACCCTGCTGCAGCCCGAGACGACGGTGTGGCAGTACACCCACGGAGTCGCCGACCCGGCATCGGTCTCGCCCGACGGTTACACACTGGACAACCACTATCTCGCCCGTCCCGGCGCGCACGAGATCCAGCTGGACCTCTTTCTCGACTACGCCAGCAACGTGCGGCTCTATCCCACGTTCCAGGAGTACTTCCGCACCCACCAGCCACCGCTGCTGGCCGTCTGGGGCCGGAACGACCCGTTCTTCCTGCCTCCCGGGGCCGAGGCGTTCAGGCGTGACATCCCGGGCGCAGACGTCCGGCTGCTGGACACGGGCCACTTCGCGCTGGAGACACACTCGGGTGAGATCGCCGCGGCCATCCGGGAGTTCCTCGGCGACTGACGCCCGCGCTCCGGACCGGGACCGGGCCCTGGTCACCGGCGCGGCCCTTCGCGACGCAACGCGGCCTCGGCACACGCCCCATGAAAGGAATCAGCATGCCCCAGTCAGTGGCCGTCGTCACCGGCGCCAGTCAGGGCATCGGCCGGTCGACCGCGATCCGGCTGGCGCGCGACTTCGACGCGATCGCGCTCGTCGCCCGCAACCGCGCCAACCTCGAGGAGACGGCGACGGCCGTCGGTGCGGCAGGCGCCGAGCCCCTCGTCATCGACGTGGACCTGTCCGATCCCGCCGCGGCCCGTGCTGTCGTCGACGCGACGCTGAGCAGGTTCGGACGGGTCGATGCGCTGCTCAACATCGCGGGCGCCGTCCCGCAGATCGACGTGCTCGACATGACCGACGAACAGTGGGACCACGGGCTCGCGCTCAAGCTCCACGGTGCCCGCCGCCTCACGGTCGCCGCCTGGCCGGCCCTGCGGGAGGCCCGGGGATCCGTCGTCCTGATCTCGGGCAACTCGGCGCTCTTCCCCAAGCCCCCTACGCCGCGGTGGGCACGATCAACGCCGCGATCGTCGCACTGGCCAAGGCGTTCTCCGACCGCGGCATCACGGACGGGGTCCAGGTCAACAGCGTCCTGCCGGGACCGGTGATGACCGGCCGCCGCCGCTCGTACCTCGAACACTGGGCGCCGCTGCACGACATGACCGTCGAGGAGGCCACCGCGAAGTTCCCCCAGGATGCGGGCATCGCACGCTACGGCGAACCGGACGAGATCGCCGAGCTCATGGCCTTCCTCGTCTCACCGGGGGCACGCTGGCTGACCGGCTCGGCCCTCCGCATGGACGGCGGCGAGGTCAAGTCCGTCTGAGCGCCCGCAGCCGTTCTCCCGGGTGGGCGGCCACCCGCGTGGGACCCTCATCACAGACTCGGAGGGGTGGCGCGCTCGTTACCCACCGGTTAAGCTCAGACGAGCGAGACACCCTCTCGTAACCCTCTCGCAGTGGCCTGGTGACGCAGCCACCGCGAGTGTTGTCGGTTCGGTACCCCGAGTACCGCAGTACGACCCGGCTTCGGGACAGAGCCGGTCGGCCCTCACCGGCCGCCGGGCGCGCAGGCGCCCGCGGCGACCGGCGCCGGGCATGCGCATTCCCCGCCCGACAGCACCCGCAGATCCTTCCTTCCGCACCCGGTGCGCCCTCCGCGCACCCGGGACGCGTTCCCAGTCGTCACTCTCATTCCTGGAGTCCCGCGATGGCCGCTCCCCTCTCCGACACCTCCCTGTCCCCGCTGAAGACGATCGCCGTCGTCGGCCTCGGCACCATGGGCACCGGCATCACCGAGGTCCTGGCCCGCGCGGGCCGCGAGGTCGTCGGCATCGACATCAGCGAGGCGGCGGCCGCCCAGTGCGTCGCCGCCCTGGAACACTCCACCGCCCACGCCGTGGAACGCGGGCGCCTGACCGAGCGGGAGCGCGCGGACGCGCTCGCCCGCGTGCGCACCTGCACCGACCTGACCGCGGCGGCCGACGCCGACCTGGTCGTCGAGGTGGCGCCGGAGTCGTACGAGACCAAGCAGCAGATCTTCCGGGAACTGGACGGCATCGTGCGGCCGGGGGCGATCCTGGCCACCGGCACCAACGCCCTTTCGGTGACCCGCCTCGCCGCCGACTCGGCCCACCCGGAGCGGGTGATCGGACTGCACTTCTTCAACCCCGCGCAGGCGATGCGGCTGGTCGAGATCGTCTCCTCGGTGCTGACCGCCCCGCAGGCCGTCCAGGCGGTCACCGACCTCGCCCTGGAACTCGGCAAGGAGCCCGTCGCGGTCGGCGACCGGCCGGGATTCGTCGCCGACGGGCTGCTGTTCGGCTATCTCAACCAGGCCGCCGCGATGTACGAGGGCAGGTACGCCTCCCGCGAGGACATCGACGCCGCGATGCGGCTCGGCTGCGGACTGCCGATGGGCCCGCTGGCGCTGCTCGACCTGATCGGCGTCGACACCGCGCGCACGGTCCTCGAGGCCATGTACGCCGAGTCGCGCGACCGGCTGCACGCGCCCGCGCCGATCCTGAAGCAGCTCAGCGAGGCCGGCCTCACGGGCCGCAAGGCGGGACGTGGTTTCTACACCTACGAGGCCCCGGGCAGCGGCACCGTCGTGCGGGACGCGCTGACCCCGCCGTCCGGCGACGTCCTCGGCCCCGGCCGCCCGGTGCGCTCGGTCGGCGTCGCCGGCTCGGGCACCATGGCCTCCGGGATCGCGGAGGTGTTCGCGAAGGCCGGGTACGAGGTCGTGCTGGCCGCCCGCAGCGCGGAGAAGGCGCGGGCCGCCAGGGCCCGCATCGGCAAGTCGCTCTCCCGCTCCGTCGACAAGGGCCGGCTGACCGCCGAGGACGCCGCGCGGACCCTGGACCTGATCACGGCCACCGGCAGCCTCGACGACTTCACCGACGTGGATCTCGCGGTCGAGGCCGTCGCCGAGGACCTGGCGGTCAAGCAGCAGTTGTTCGCGGCACTGGACAAGGTGTGCAAGCCGGGCGCGATCCTGGCCACCACCACCTCCTCGCTCCCCGTGGTCGTCTGCGCCCGCGCCACCTCGCGCCCGCACGAGGTGATCGGCATGCACTTCTTCAACCCGGCGCCGGCGATGAAGCTGGTCGAGGTCGTCCGCACGGTGCTGACGGCGGACGACGTCCACGCGACGGTCCGCGAGGTGTGCGTCAGGATCAGGAAGCACGCCGTCGACTGCGGGGACCGCGCGGGCTTCATCGTCAACGCCCTGCTGTTCCCGTACCTGAACAACGCGGTCAAGATGGTGCAGGAGCACTACGCGTCCCTGGACGACATCGACGCGGCGATGAAGCTCGGCGGCGGCTATCCCATGGGCCCGTTCGAACTGCTCGACGTCGTCGGCCTGGACGTCTCGCTGGCCATCGAGAGGGTCCTGCACCGCGAGTTCCGCGACCCGGGCCTGGCCCCGGCACCACTCCTGGAGCACCTGGTGGCCGCGGGCTGCCTCGGCCGCAAGACCGGCCGCGGCTTCCGCGAACATGCCCGGCGCTGACCGGTCCGGCGACCGGTTCGCGGACGGGCGGGAGTGGGGCGGCCTGCTGGAGCCGGCGGCCGCTCCCCCGCCCACCGGGGACGGAGGAAGGCGGGGACGTGCGCACCGGGCCGCTCACATGCAGTACGTTCGGGTCATGCCCCAGCCCGCCAGGTCCACACGCACACCCGCCACGCCCGACGCGCCGGAGAGCGCCGCAGGCTCCCGCGCGGCCGCCCAACGGCTCAAGATGCGCCGGGAGCTGGCGGCCGCCGCGATGGAGCTGTTCGCGACCAAGGGGTACGAGGCGACCACGGTCGACGAGATCGCGGCGGCGGCCGGGGTCGCCCGCCGCACCTTCTTCCGCCACTTCCGCTCCAAGGAAGAGGCCATCTTCCCCGACCACGACGACACCCTGATCCGCGCCGAGGCGGTCCTCAACGCGGCCCCCGCGCACGAGCACCCGCTCGACACGGTGTGCCGGGGCATCAAGGAAGTCATGAAGATGTACGCGGCGCAGCCGGAGATCTCGGTCGCCCGCTACCGGCTGACCCGCGAGGTGCCCACGCTGCGCGAGGCGGAGATCGCCTCCGTGGCCCGCTACGAGCGCCTGTTCACGCGTTATCTGCTGGGCCACTTCGACGAGCGCGTGCACGCCGACGACGCCAACGACGACCCGCTGCTGGCGGAGGTCGCCGCCTCCGCCGTGGTCACCGCGCACAACCACGTGCTGCGGCGTTGGCTGCGGGCCGAGGGCCGGGGAGACGTCGAGGCGCAGCTCGACCACGCCTTCGCGATCGTGCGCAAGACGTTCGGCACCGGCATCGGGGCCGGCCGCGCCGCGGCGCCCGGGTCCGCCCCCGGGTCCTCGGCGGCGGTGTCCCAGCAGGGCGAGGTACTGGTCGCGGTCGCCCGCACCGATGCCCCGCTGGAAGAGGTCATGCGGACCATCGAGGAGGCGCTGAAAGAGCGCTGAGAGGCCTCGCGATCGCGAGGACCACGGACGCGCAGGTACTGACGGCCACCCCAGGGGTGGCCGTTTTCGCATGTCGGAGCCCGTTTTCACCCGACTCGGCGACCCCCTTCGATCGATCATCGCTCATCTGTTGCGTAAAGTTTTCGTTTGAGCGAGAATTCTGGCACTCAGTGCCTTGCCGGATGACACGCGGTGTCATACGTTGAAGGTGTCCGGGCGGTCGGCGCGCGGCAGAACCGCACGCACGCCGGCTGTCCCAGCAAGCCGATGGCGGCTCGCACGCCCGGACGCCTGCGTCACAGGCAACCTCCCGCGCCACAAAGCGCTGCCGAAAGCCCCACACCCGCCGAACCGACGGCACCCGGCCGGAACCGACGGCCCCCTCAGCACCCCTCAGCAGCACCGACGTAACCCTCAGCGCCCCTCCCCCGGGGCGCTCGACGCCGGAGGCAACACCGTGACCGTGAAGGACATCCTGGAGGCGATCCAGTCGCCGGACGCCACGTCCGCCGACTTCGCCGCCCTGCCACTGCCCGAGTCGTACCGCGCGATCACCGTGCACAAGGACGAGACGGAGATGTTCGCCGGGCTCGCCACCCGCGACAAGGACCCGCGCAAGTCCCTGCACCTGGACGAGGTGCCGGTGCCCGAGCTGGGCCCCGGCGAGGCCCTGGTGGCCGTCATGGCCTCCTCGGTCAACTACAACTCGGTGTGGACCTCGATCTTCGAGCCGATGTCGACGTTCGGCTTCCTGGAGCGCTACGGCCGGCTCAGCGAACTCACCAGGCGCCACGACCTGCCGTACCACGTCATCGGCTCCGACCTGGCCGGCGTCGTCCTGCGCACCGGCCCCGGCGTCAACGCCTGGCACCCCGGTGACGAGGTCGTCGCGCACTGCCTGTCCGTCGAGCTGGAGTCGAGCGACGGCCACAACGACACGATGCTCGACCCGGAGCAGCGCATCTGGGGCTTCGAGACCAACTTCGGCGGCCTCGCCGAGATCGCGCTGGTCAAGTCCAACCAGCTGATGCCCAAGCCCGGCCATCTGAGCTGGGAGGAGGCCGCCGCCCCCGGTCTGGTCAACTCCACCGCCTACCGCCAGCTCGTCTCCCGCAACGGCGCCGGCATGAAGCAGGGCGACAACGTGCTCATCTGGGGCGCGAGCGGCGGACTCGGCAGCTACGCCACGCAGTTCGCCCTCGCCGGCGGCGCGACCCCCGTCTGCGTCGTCTCCAGCGAGCAGAAGGCGGACCTCTGCCGCGCCATGGGCGCCGAGGCGATCATCGACCGCACCGCCGAGGGCTACCGGTTCTGGAAGGACGAGCACACCCAGGACCCCAAGGAGTGGAAGCGCTTCGGCAAGCGCATCCGCGAACTCACCGGCGGCGAGGACGTCGACATCGTCTTCGAGCACCCCGGCCGCGAGACGTTCGGCGCGAGCGTGTACGTCACCCGCAAGGGCGGCACCGTCGTCACCTGCGCCTCCACCTCGGGCTACACCCACGAGTACGACAACCGCTACCTGTGGATGTCCCTGAAGCGCATCATCGGCTCCCACTTCGCCAACTACCGCGAGGCCTGGGAGGCCAACCGCCTCATCGCCAAGGGAAAGATCCACCCCACGCTGTCCCGGGTCTACTCCCTGGAGGACACCGGTCAGGCGGCGTACGACGTGCACCGCAACCTGCACCAGGGCAAGGTCGGCGTGCTGTGCCTGGCGCCCGAGGAGGGCCTCGGCGTGCGCGACGAGGCCATGCGCGCCCGGCACATCGACGCCATCAACCGCTTCCGAAACATCTGAGAGGCGCACATGAGTGAGCGTCAGACACCGAGGGCCCACGGGGACAGAGACCGGCCGTGGCTCATGCGCACCTACGCCGGCCACTCCACGGCCGAGGCCTCCAACGAGCTGTACCGGCGCAACCTCGCCAAGGGCCAGACCGGTCTGTCGGTGGCGTTCGACCTGCCGACGCAGACCGGCTACGACTCCGACCACATCCTCGCCCGCGGCGAGGTCGGCCGGGTCGGCGTCCCGGTCGCGCACCTCGGCGACATGCGCCGGCTGTTCCAGGACATCCCCCTGGAGCAGACGAACACCTCGATGACGATCAACGCCACCGCGATGTGGCTGCTGGCCCTCTACCAGGTCGTCGCGGAGGAGCAGGGCGCGGACGTCACCAGGCTCCAGGGCACGACCCAGAACGACATCGTCAAGGAGTACCTGTCCCGCGGCACCCATGTCTTCCCGCCGGGTCCGAGCCTCCGGCTGACCACGGACATGATCGCGTACACGGTCTCCCACATGCCCAAGTGGAACCCGATCAACATCTGCAGCTACCACCTCCAGGAGGCGGGCGCCACACCGGTGCAGGAGATCGCGTACGCGATGTCCACCGCAATCGCCGTCCTGGACGCGGTGCGCGACAGCGGCCAGGTGCCGCAGGAGCGCATGGGCGACGTCGTCGGCCGTATCTCCTTCTTCGTGAACGCGGGCGTCCGCTTCGTCGAGGAGATGTGCAAGATGCGGGCGTTCGGCCGCGTCTGGGACCGGATCACCCGCGAGCGGTACGGCATCGAGGACCCCAGGCACCGCCGCTTCCGCTACGGCGTCCAGGTCAACTCCCTCGGCCTGACCGAGGCGCAGCCGGAGAACAACGTCCAGCGGATCGTCCTGGAGATGCTGGCCGTCACCCTCTCCAAGGACGCACGCGCGCGTGCCGTGCAGCTGCCCGCCTGGAACGAGGCCCTCGGCCTGCCCCGCCCCTGGGACCAGCAGTGGTCGCTGCGCATCCAGCAGGTGCTGGCCTACGAGTCCGACCTGCTGGAGTACGAGGACATCTTCGAGGGCTCGAAGGTGGTCGAGGCGAAGGTGGCGGACCTGGTCGAGGCGGTGCTCGCCGAGATGGAGCACATCCAGGAGCTGGGCGGCGCGATGGCCGCCGTGGAGTCCGGCTACCTGAAGTCGCAGCTCGTCGCCTCGCACGCCGAGCGCCGGGCCCGGATCGAGTCGGGCCAGGAGAAGATCGTCGGCGTCAACATATTCGAGGGCACCGAGCCGAACCCGCTGACCGCCGATCTGGACACCGCGATCCAGACGGTCGACCCGGCGGTCGAGGCCCGCGTGACCGCCTCGCTCCAGCACTGGCGCGACACCCGCTACCAGCCGCCGTTCAACCACCCGCGCCCCTGCAAGGCGCTGGAGCGGCTGAAGGAGGCGGCCAAGGGCACCGACAACCTGATGGAGGCCACGCTGGAGTGCGCCCGCTCGGGTGTCACGACCGGCGAGTGGGCCGGGGCCCTGCGCGAGGTGTTCGGCGAGTTCCGGGCGCCCACCGGCGTGTCGTCGGCGCCGGTCGCCGTCCCCGCCGAGGAGGGCTCGGCGCTGGCCCGAGTGCGCCGCAGGGTGGAACTGACGGCCCATGACCTCGGAGTGGGCAAGCTGCGCTTCCTGGTCGGCAAGCCGGGCCTGGACGGGCACTCCAACGGCGCGGAGCAGATCGCCGTACGGGCACGCGACGCCGGGTTCGAGGTGGTCTACCAGGGCATACGGCTGACCCCCGAACAGATCGTGGACGCGGCCCTCGCCGAGGACGTGCACGCGGTCGGCCTGTCCATCCTGTCCGGCTCGCACGCCCAGCTCGTGCCGGACGTACTGGAGCGGCTGCGCCGGGCCGGCGCCGCCGACATCCCGGTGATCGCCGGCGGGATCATCCCGGGCGCCGACGCCGAGCAGCTCAGGGCCGCCGGAGTGGCCGCGGTCTTCACCCCGAAGGACTTCGACATCACCGGGATCATCGGCCGTATCGTCGACGAGATCCGGAAAGCGAACAAGCTCGACCCCCTGGAGGTCCCCGCATGACGGCCCACCCGTCGCCCGCCGCCACCCCTCTGACGAGCGGCTCCGGCGCGCCCCTTCCCTCTGTCAACCGTCTCCGCCCGCGGCGCTCCTGTCTGGCCGTACCGGGCTCGAACCCCCGTTTCCTGGAGAAGGCGCAGGGACTGCCCGCCGACCAGGTGTTCCTCGACCTGGAGGACGCCTGCGCGCCGCTGGCCAAGCCGGAGGCACGGCACACCATCGTCAAGTTCCTCAACGAGGGCGACTGGACGGGCAGGACGAGGGTGGTGCGGGTCAACGACTGGACGACCGAGTGGACGTACCGGGACGTCGTGACGGTGGTAGAGGGCGCGGGCCAGAACCTGGACTGCGTCATGCTGCCGAAGGTGCAGGACGCCCAGCAGATCGTGGCGCTGGACCTGCTGCTGACCCAGATCGAGAAGACGATGGGCTTCGAGGTGGGCCGCATCGGCATCGAGGCGCAGATCGAGAACGCCCGCGGCCTGAACAACGTCAACGAGATCGCGCAGGCCTCCCAGCGAGTCGAGACGATCGTCTTCGGCCCGGCCGACTTCATGGCGTCCATCAACATGAAGTCGCTCGTCGTGGGCGAGCAGCCGCCCGGCTACCCGGCGGACGCCTACCACTACATCCTGATGAAGATCCTGATGGCCGCGCGCGCCAACGACCTCCAGGCGATCGACGGCCCCTACCTCCAGATCCGCAACGTGGACGGCTTCCGCGAGGTCGCACAGCGGGCCGCGGCGCTCGGCTTCGACGGCAAGTGGGTGCTGCACCCCGGTCAGGTGGAGGCCGCCAACGAGGTCTTCTCGCCGTCCCAGGAGGACTACGACCACGCGGAGCTGATCCTCGACGCGTACGAGTACTGCACGTCCGAGGCGGGCGGCAAGAAGGGCTCGGCGATGCTCGGCGACGAGATGATCGACGAGGCCAGCCGCAAGATGGCGCTGGTCGTCGCGGGCAAGGGCCGCGCCGCCGGCATGCGGCGCACGTCGAAGTTCGAGATCCCGGAGGGCTGAGCGGCATGCAGTTCGGACGGACCTACGAGGAGTTCGAGGTCGGGGCGGTCTACAAGCACTGGCCGGGCAAGACGGTCACGGAGTACGACGACCACCTGTTCTGCCTCCTGACCATGAACCACCACCCGCTCCACATGGACGCCAACTACGCCGAGAAGACGACCGACTTCGGCCGGAACGTCGTCGTGGGCAACTACGTCTACTCCCTGCTGCTCGGCATGTCCGTGCCGGACGTCTCCGGAAAGGCCATCGCCAACCTGGAGATCGAGTCGCTCAAGCACGTGGCGCCGACGTTCCACGGCGACACGGTCTACGGCGAGACGACGGTGCTGGACAAGTGGCCGTCGAAGTCGAAGAACGACCGCGGGATCGTCCACGTCGAGACCAGGGGCTACAAGCAGGACGGCACGCTGGTGTGCGTCTTCCGCCGCAAGGTGATGGTGCCGACCGAGACGTACACCAAGGAGCGCGGCGGGGAACAGCCGGGCCGCCCGGAACCGAAGCAGCAGGAGAAGTGATGACGCGCCTGGCCCGGACCGCCGGTCTGACGGACGTGCAGCAGGAGATCGTCTCCACCGTCCGTGACTTTGTCGACAAGGAGATCATCCCGGTCGCGACCGGGCTTGAGCACCGCGACGAGTACCCGCAAGCGATCGTGGACGGCCTGAGGGAACTGGGCCTGTTCGGTCTGATGATCCCCGAGGAGTACGGGGGCCTGGGCGAGTCGCTGCTGACGTACGCGCTGTGCGTGGAGGAGATCGCCCGTGGCTGGATGTCGGTGTCCGGCATCATCAACACCCACTTCATCGTCGCCTACATGCTCAAGCAGCACGGCACCCAGGAACAGAAGGACCACTTCCTGCCGAAGATGGCGGCCGGCGACATCCGCGGCGCCTTCTCGATGTCGGAGCCGGGCCTTGGCTCCGACGTGTCGGCGATCACGTCGAAGGCGGTGAAGGACGGCGACGACTACGTCCTCACCGGCCAGAAGATGTGGCTCACCAACGGCGGCACCTCCTCCCTCGTCGCCGTCCTGGTCCGCAGTGACGAGGGTCACCCCGAGGGCACCGCCCCTCACAAGTCCATGACGACCTTCCTGGTGGAGAAGGAGCCCGGCTTCGGCGAGGTCCGGCCCGGCCTCTCCATCCCCGGCAAGATCGACAAGATGGGCTACAAGGGCGTCGACACCACCGAACTCATCATGGACGGCCTGCGCGTGCCCGCCGACCGGGTGCTCGGCGGCGTCACCGGGCGCGGCTTCTACCAGATGATGGACGGCGTCGAGGTCGGCCGCGTCAACGTCGCCGCCCGCGGCTGCGGCGTCGCCCAGCGCGCCTTCGAACTCGGCATCGCCTACGCCCAGCAGCGCCACACCTTCGGCAAGCCGATCGCCCATCACCAGGCCATCCAGTTCAAGCTGGCGGAGATGGCCACCAAGGTGGAGGCCGCGCATGCCATGATGGTGAACGCCGCCCGCAAGAAGGACTCGGGCGAGCGCAATGACCTCGAGGCCGGCATGGCGAAGTACCTGGCCTCCGAATACTGCAAGGAGGTCGTCGAGGACGCGTTCCGCATCCACGGCGGGTACGGCTTCTCCAAGGAGTACGAGATCGAGCGCCTGTACCGTGAGGCCCCCATGTTGCTCATCGGTGAAGGCACCGCCGAGATCCAGAAAATGATCATCGGCCGCAGACTGCTCGAAGAGTATCGGTTCCAGGGCTGAATGTCCGCCTACGGGGTGTTTTCTTCGAGAAGAAGATCACACCCCGTCAGCGGTGTTCCGCCGCCGACTCGACAGCTCGGCTTACCCAGTTGTGGCCCTTAACCGCTACGATCGCGGAAAGCCGCCGTCCCCCGTCGAAAGCGCGGCATTCATCCGCTACGAAGGTCATCCATGCCCCACAGCCAAACCCCTGCACATCGTGACAGCCTGGCCGGCGTACGCCTTGCGCGCGGAGCATCGCCGTGGCTTCTTCCGACCGTCGCCACCGCGGCCGTCAGCCTGCTGCGCGCCCGCCGCTCGGGTGCCGCCAAGGCCGTAGCCGTTCCCGCCACCGCGCTGGCGGCGGGAATGCTGTGGTTCTTCCGCGACCCGGAGCGCGAGATCGCCCAGGGCCGCGTCATCTCGCCGGCCGACGGTGTGGTGCAGAGCATCATGCCGTGGAAGGACGGCCGCACCCGCGTCGCGATCTTCATGAGCCCGCTGAACGTCCACGTCAACCGCGCCCCGCTCTCCGGCACGGTCACGTCGGTCGAGCACGTGCCCGGCGGTTTCGTTCCGGCTTTCAACAAGGAGAGCGAGAACAACGAGCGGGTCGTCTGGCACTTCGACACCGAGCTCGGCGACATCGAGATGGTGCAGATCGCCGGCGCGGTGGCCCGCCGCATCGTCCCCTACATCCCCTCCGGCACCAAGGTCGAGCAGGGCGAGCGGGTCGGTCTGATCCGTTTCGGCTCGCGCGTCGACCTGTACCTGCCCGAGGGTGTGGACGTCGCGGTCGAGGTCGGCCAGAAGACCGTGGCTGGGGTGACTCGCATTGACCGTGATTGATCCCGAGACCCAGGCCGGCTGGGTGCCCGAGGCGGACGAGGTGGACGAAGAGGAGGAGATGCCCCTCTCGTTGCGCCTGTCGATAGCGGACACCCTCACCCTGGGCAACGCGACCTGCGGCTTCATGGCGGTGTACTTCACCACCACCGGCATCCTGATCCCGCACCTGACAGGCAACGACGAGTCGGCGGGCATGGCCCGGCACAGCGCCGCCACGGCGGTCATCCTGATGCTGTGCGCGGCCGTCTTCGACCTCTTCGACGGCCTGGTCGCGAGGAAGCTGCGCTCCTCCCCCATGGGCGCCGAGCTGGACAACCTCTCCGACCTGATCAGCTTCGGCCTGGCG
The DNA here is from genome assembly GCF_043081205.1 of Streptomyces sp. NPDC014889. NCBI lineage: Bacteria > Bacillati > Actinomycetota > Actinomycetes > Kitasatosporales > Streptomycetaceae > Streptomyces > Streptomyces sp. NPDC014889. The sequence goes on along the minus strand of NZ_JBIBWH010000020.1, from coordinate 77,162 downwards.
CCGGCGTACTTCGTCCTCGTCTACGGCATGGTCGCGGACGACGCCCACCAGAGGGTGGCGGCCCTCGGCGCGATCGTGGTGCTGCTGGCGGTGGTCCTGCGGCTCGCCAGATTCTCCTGCGTGACGCTGAAGGACGGCATGTTCCAGGGCATGCCCTCGCCCTTCGGCGCGCTGACGGTGGTCTCCATCGTCCTGCTCGAGCTGCCCTTCGTGGCCACGCTCCTGGCGATCGTCGGCACGGCATGGCTGATGGTGAGCCGAGTGGAGTACCCGAAGCCGAGGGGCCGCCTGGCGGTGGCCATGCTGTCCTGGATCGTCCTCTCGATGGGCCTCCTGGCGGCCTGGGCCTTCGACGCCCCCAGCGGCCAGCTCCTCCTCCAGACCGGCTGCGCCCTGCAACTGGTCATGGGCGCGGTGATCCCCCTGTTCGCCACGGCCCGCCGAGTAAACAACTTCCGCGACAACCGCCGCGAGGCGCGGGCGGCCCAGCCGTAACGCTCCGCTGCACTGGCCGGTGGCAAAGGGCCCCGAACCGTGAGGTTCGGGGCCCTTTGCCGTGCCGGGCGAGGCCGGGCTTCCCGCGCCCTCGGCGCCCGCTCCGCCCCCGCCCCCACGGACGTTTTCGCAGAGGCGCCTCACCGGGGCGAGGGGCGCAGGGGCGAAGCCCCGCCGGGGTCTGGGGCGAAGCCCCGGCTGGGGTGCAGGGGCGAAGCCCCCGCTGGGGTGCAGGGGCGAAGCCCCGGCGGGGTCTGGGGCGGAGCCCCGGCTGGGGTGCAGGGGCGAAGCCCCGGCGGGGTCTGGGGCGGAGCCCCGGCTGGGGTGCAGGGGCGAAGCCCCGCCGGGGTCTGGGGCGAAGCCCCAGGGAACAGCCCCCTCACACCCACCCAGTCGGGCGGGTGGGCGGGCAAGACCGGGGCGGAGCCCCGGCGGGGTCTGGGGCGAAGCCCCAGGGAACAGCCCCCTCACACCCACCCAGTCGGGCGGGCGGGTGGGCAAGACCGGGGCGGAGCCCCGGCGGAAGGGGCCCCACAGGCCCGTGGGCGACGCGCGGCTCAGCCCAGACAGTCCGCCCCGATCCGCTCAGCCACCCGCTCCAGAATCGGCCCCGCATCCGCGATGCACCGAGCGACATCCGGCTCGACCTCGGTCAACGCGTACGCGCGTCGAATCCCGGCACCTGACAGAACCTCCGGTGCCAGCGCAAGCCGCCCGCAGACCGCGACGACGTCCTTCCCGGCGGCCCGCGCCGCCGCCGCGACCCCGGCCGGAGCCTTCCCGTGCAGCGTCTGCTCGTCCAGCGAGCCCTCACCCGTGATCACCAGCGAGGCCCGCTCCAGCGCGGGGGCGAACCCCAGCACATCGAGCATGACCTCGATCCCGGCCCGGAACCGCGCCCCGAGCAGCATCGCCCCGAACCCGATACCACCCGCCGCACCGGCCCCGGGCGAGGCGGCGTACTCGGCGGCCCGGCTCCCGACCTCGCCCGCACCCTCCAGTACCTTCGCGAAGTGCGCGAGCGCCGCGTCCAGCGCCGCCACGTCCTCCGCCGACGCACCCTTCTGCGGCCCGTAGACCGCCGGAGCACCCTTCGGCCCGGTCAGCGGATTGTCGACATCGCTCGCGAGCACCAGCTCCACCCCGGCGAGCCTCGGGTCGAGCCCGGACAGATCCGCCCGGGCGAGTTCCGCCAGCCCCCCGCCACCCGGAGGAATCGGCTGCCCGTCCGCGTCCAGGAACCGCGCCCCGAGCGCGGACAGCATCCCCGCGCCCCCGTCCGTCGTCGCGCTCCCGCCCACGCCGAACACGATCGTGCGCGCCCCCGCGTCCAGCGCGGCCCGCAGCAGCTCCCCGGAGCCGTACGTGGAGGCCGTGAGCGGCGCGAACACACCGGCCGGCAGCCGCTGCAACCCACTGGCCTCGGCCATCTCGATGACCGCCGTGCCGTCACGCAACGCGAAAGACGCGGTCACCGCGTCCCCGAGGGGACCCGCGACCCGTACCTCCCGGCGCTCGAACCCGGCCGCGACCGCCGCGTCCACGGTCCCGTCGCCGCCGTCGGCGACGGGCAGCGCCTCCACCTCCACGTCCGGCGCGACCCGGCGCAGCCCTGCCGTCACGCGCTCGGCGACCTGCACGGCCGTCAGCGAGCCCTTGAACTTGTCCGCGGCAACCAGCACCCTCCGGGTGCCTCGCACTGCAGCGTCCGCCACCTTGACATCCCCTTGCTCTCCGGGGCCCCGCACGTCAGGGCCAGTCGCGCCGCTGCGACCTTAACCGCCGACCACCCCCGCCGTCATGCCCCGCCCGGACCGTGAGAAGCCCCTGACGTGCCCGCCGGCCCGCGCGACCGCTCCCGGAATCCGGTAGACCGGTTCCCATGACCGCTGTGGAGACCGCCGTGGACACCGGACCAGGGCTCGCCGACCGCGTCCTCGGCGGCTGGCTGGGCCGGATCGCGGGCAACATGCTCGGCAAGCCGGTGGAGCAGGGCGAGGTGTGGACACGCGACCGCATCGACCGCTATCTGCGCGCGGCCGGCGCGCTGCCCCTCACCGACTACCTCCCCGAACCGACCGGCGGCGACGCCGACAGCCCGCCGCTGCGCCCCGAGTGGCGGAGCTGCGTACGGGGCCGGATCCACGGCAGTTGCCGCGACGACGACGTCGACTACGCGATCCTGGGCCTGGACCTCCTGGAGATGCACGGCTTCGGCTTCACCACCGAGCAGGTCGGCGAGCTGTGGCTGCGGCGCCTGCCGTACCTCCAGACGTTCACCGCGGAGCGGGCCGCGTACCGCAATCTCGCGAACGGGCTCAAGCCGCCCCTGACGGCCACGTACGACAACCCGTACCAGGAGTGGATCGGCGCCCTGATCCGCGCCGACATCCACGGCTGGACCAGCCCGGGCGACCCGCGCCGCGCCGCGTCGCTGGCCCGCCGCGACGCGGTGCTGTCGCACACCGGCAACGGCGTCTACGGCGCCATGTGGGCGGCGGCACTGATCGCGGCGGCCTTCACCGCGCCGACCGTGCGCGCCGCCGTCGAGACCGCGCTGCCGGTGATCCCGGCCGGCAGCCGCCTGGCCCGCACGGTGCGCCGGACGGTCGCCCTGCACGAGGCGGGCCTGCCCTGGGAGGTCGCGCTCGACGCGCTCGGGGACGAGACCTCGGGCCTCGGCTGGATCCACACGGTCCCGAACGCCGCCGTCATCACGGCCGGCCTGCTCTACGGCGACGGCGACTTCACCCGCACCCTCGCGCTGACCGTCCGCGCGGGCCTGGACACGGACTCCAACGGCGCGACGGCCGGCTCGGTGGCCGGCGTCATGACGGGCGCGGCGGCCGTCCCCGCCCGGTGGAAGGACCCCCTTGAGGACACGGTCCGCAGCGCGGTCTTCGGCTTCGACGGCGTCCGCGTCACCGAACTCGCCGAACGCACCCTGCGTCTGGCCCTCCCCGACGCCTGACGGGCCGGCCCGCAAGGTCGCCGCCCCGATGTGACCATGCCGCTCCGGTTCGCACCGGCTGCCACGAGGCTCGTTACCCTTCTTGGATGACCACTGCGGACTACGCCACGTACATCGCCGGCCTCCCCCGGGTCCTCGCCGCTGCCGCCTGCGTCTTCCGTGACGCAGAGGGTCACGTGCTTCTCGTCGAGCCCAACTACCGCGACGGCTGGACGCTGCCGGGCGGCACCGTCGAGTCCGACGACGGGGAGACCCCGCGCCAGGGCGCGCGCCGCGAGACGCTGGAGGAGATCGGGCTCGACCGCGAGCCGGGACGGCTGCTCGTCGTGGACTGGGTCCCCGGCACCGGACGGCCACCCCTGGTGGCGTACCTCTACGACGGCGGGCTCCTCACCGACGACGACCTCAAGGCGATCCGCCTCCAGGAGGAGGAACTGCTGTCCTGGCGCCTGGTCGCCCGCGACGACCTCACCGCCCACCTGCCCGGCGCCCTGGGCCGCCGCGTCCTGACCGCCCTCGACATCCTCACCGACGGCACGGGCACCACAGAACTGGAAAACGGCCACCGCCCCGACTGACCACCGGCCGCCCCCGGACCGGGGCCCACCCGCATATCCGTTGGCCCGCCCAGCCCCTCCGCCCTACCCTCGGTCCCATGACCAGACCCCTCGTCGCCATCCTCAGCGGTGCGGGCATCTCGACCGAACAGAGCGGACGAGCACAACCCAGAACGGCAAACCGAAGTGGGACGCTCCAGCAGCCCAGAAACGTCCTGGACGGCTGAGTGTCGCTTGCTACTCGTTGACTTCCGGAGCTGGCGCGATGCCCGTCGCACGACGCGCCCCGGTTCGTCTCGAACGAGGTAGTTGGTTTGGCCCCCGTGGCTACGAGGCTCTCGGGCCGGGCCACCCTTGGGGCGCGCGACCGTGGTGAGGGCTACAGCGCCTCGAACGGGGGCACGATGCGAACAATGATGATCAGCGGGTCACGCGGTGCCACCAGGAAGTAGAACCGGCCGCCGGCGGCGTCCATGCGGCGCAGACCGCCCGGCCGGGGGCCGTTGCCGAGATCGCTGACGTCGATGCCCATAGTGGCAAGGTCGACGAGCTGGTCGGACCAGACGTTCCACCTCCGCCACCACGTGAGCGGGGATGCCGCCTGCCACGTGGGCGTGATCGGGGTCGTACTCCCAGCGCCAGTCCGTGCTCACCGGGCCGACAGGCCGACGGCCGCGTGGGCTTCGTCCAGGATCCGTCCGATCTCAGAGGCGGCCTGCCGTGCCTGGGCTGCGTCGCCGGACGCGGCGGTGTCTTCCCAGCGGCGGAGGTCTGCTGCCAGGTCGGGCCGGCGCTGGATGTGGACATAGGTGGCCCACTGAGCGATGAACCGCTGGAGCGGGGCCAGATCGGAGCCCTGCCGGGACTGGTCGGCCGCCTGGTCCAGCTCCCGGGTGAAGGCCGGCAGCGCGGCAGGCGCAATCTGACTGATGGCCTGCCGCAGCGCGGCAACCGTGGCAGGAGGCTGGGGGATGAGCGGTTGCCCAGCGGCGGAGGTGGTCATGGCTACTCCCATGCGCCTGATTCTGATCCCAGGCATCAGCGTATCGGGCGTGAGTGCTCCACCACCGCTCGAACGGGTGAGGGAGAACCGATACGGCGCCCCGTCGTACCGCCCTGCGCGGCTTGGCGAGACGCGTTCAAAGGCCAGCTGATGCGACCGAGTGGGGAACGACTGTTTGATCCATGTCATCCGGCCCCGCTTCCGCACTCTAACGGCCGGGGCTTGCGCCATTTGTTGCCGAGCGCGCTGTGCGCACGGGGTGCGGGGCGCGCGGGTCGATGGAGGACGCCCTCGCACGGGGTCGAAGCCGGGGAGGAGGATCCGCCGTGCCGCGAGTGCGACGGGATCCTGAAGTCGGCCACCGTGATGTTCGGTGAGCGGCTCGATCCGCAGGTGCTCGGCCAGGCGCTGGAGATCAGCAAGGCGTGCCAGATGTTCATCGCCGTCGGCACCAGACTCCAGGTGCAGCCGGCCGCCGGCCTCGCGGGCGTGGCGGCCGACCACGGGACACGGCTGATCATCGTCAACGCCGAGCCGACCCCGTACGACGGCATCGCCGACGAAGTCGTACGCGAGCCGATCGGCACCGCACTGCCCGGAATCCTGCGCCCCAGGCGGTCTCTCAGCGGCGGTAGCAGTACGAGTCGGAGGAGGCGTCGCCGCCCTGCAGGCGTGTCTGGTGCACACGCAGGCCCCGGAAGTCCTGACCGTGCGGGAAGAAGCGGCTGTCGACGGAGAGTCCGCCGTGCGAGGTGTCGGCGTCGAGTTTGACCATCCACGGGTCGACGCCCGCGGGGTAGAACTGTGCGTCCCAGGCGGCGTACAAGGAGTTCGTCAGGTACACGCGCCGCCCGTCGCGGCTGAGCTCGACCATCTGCGCTCCGCCCGTCAGCGGAGTGTCCGGCTCCGCGGGGTGCGGCTGTCGGTCGACGATGCCGCCGAGGCGCACGGACGCGGTCTGCCGGGGATGGAACGGGTCGCTCACGTCGTACTGGAGCAGGTCGCCGGTTCCCCAGGCGGATACGTACAGCCACTGGTCGTCCACCGACAGGTCGATGTCGGTGATCAACGGGGGCACGGCACCGAACGGCTGCAGCGCCGGGGGCAGGTCCTCCGTTCGCGCGGGTTCCGCGGGGATGGTGATCACTTTGCGGACGACGAAGTCCTCGCCCTCCCGGTTCCACAACCACACCGACGCCGACAGGTCCTCCACGTTGATCACGGTGTTGGTGAACCCCCACATTGCCTCGGGGTCGTGTGCGGGGCGCAACTCCAGGACCATCTGGTTCTCGTCCCCGATGTCGACGCGCTGCAGGTGCCGGCCGGAGTCCAGCTCCCAGAAGTGCAGCGCATGGCCGTAGCGGCGCTCCAGCAGAAGCTCCGGGACGAGGCCGTCCTCGATCATCGAGGGGGTCCCCCACTCGCTGGTCACGGCGATGTTCTGGCGCAGATGCCACCAGACGTCGTAGGCGAACCACTGCGGTCCGCGGTCGCTCTCCCAGGCGCGCAGCACTTCGAAGCTTTCGTGGTCCAGCAGCGCGATGCCGCCGGGTCCGTCCGCGCCGTCCGCGCCGCCCAGGCAGGACAGGAACATTCCGTCGGGACCGCAGTGGAGTGTGTGCGGACGTGAATATCCGGCCTTGGCGGCCAGCTCCTCGGCCTCGATCACCTTGACCAGGCGGGGGCGGGTGGGATCGGGGACTGTGTCGAAGACGTGCAGCCGGGAAGAGCGCAGTCCCGGGACGATGAGGTAGCGCCGCGCGGCGTGATGATGCCCGGCGTGCGCCAGCGCGCTCGAGCAGGCGTTCCAGCCGAAGTGGTGCAGTTCGTTGCCCAGGTCGGGCATGTCGGCCCAGGAGGTCACACGGCCGTAGTCGGGTGATTCGGGATCGGTGCCGACAGTGAACAACGCGTCCGCGCGCTGTGCGGTCGGGTCGAAGCCCACGACGTACGCGAGCTTCTCCGGGGGTGCGGCGACGGCGTCCGCCGGAGTGCGGTACAGGGTGGGGTCACTGGGGTCACCGCTGTTGTGAGCGTGGCCGGTCGTCGTCATGGCTGTTCCTTCTCCCGAATGGAAGTCTGGAACCGAACCGGGGCTCTGGAGAGGCAGTCGGCCTCACCCGTTCGGGTTCGATGTACGAGTAACGGACATATGCCCCATGAGGCACTCGGGTACGCGTGTTCAGTGAAGGGTGAGGCGCTGCCCCGGGGTGATCAGGTTCGGGTCGCGTCCGATGACGGTCCTGTTCCTCGCGTACAGCGCCGACCAGGACTCGCCGTGGGCACGGGCGATGCTGCTGAGGGTCTCCCCGGGCCGCACGATGTGGAGGTCGGCTCCGGTCTGCTGGGTGCCTCCGGAGGCGACTTGCGGATGCGGACCTGCAGACGGATATGCCGGAAGACCTCATGGCCGGTCAACCTTTCACTGGAGCAGTCGGCTCGGCCGGCCGAGCGGCACGGCAGGCGTCGACGGATCAGGCAAGGGGCGGGCTCGTCGCTGCGGCTATCCGGCCGCGGCTTGTCCGGTCCCGGGAAGTGTGCGGTCGACCTCCGGCACCCTGAGGGCGAACCACCCGACCCTGACCCCGAACAGCCAGACCACACCGAGATACAGGTCCTGGCCGACCTGGCGCATCTCGTCGCGTACCCCGCGGGCGGCGAGGGAGATCTTCGAGTAGTCGATGACGATGCATTCCTGCTCGTCCATCAGGCTCGGGCCCTTGTAGACCTGGGCCTGGACGGCGAGCACGTCGAATGAGGTCATCCGGTTGCTCAGGTAGCCCTCGGAGTCGAAGACCTTGCCCCGCCACACGGCCGCGCGCACCAGCCACGCGAGAGGACGGGCGAGCCGGCTCCCTCCCCATCGCACGATGCCGGTGCCCTCCAGCGGACCCTTGGGAATGTCACCGGCCGGGCTCCGGCCGAAGAGTTTCACGAGGCCGTCGTCACCGGCGTCGAGCAGGTCGCTCTCAGTGAGTGCCACATCGTCCTCCCGGCGGTCGCGAGAACCGTTGGCACAGGGTGGCTTCGCTAGCCGAGCCTGTACGCAGCCGGCCGCACTCCACCACTGATGTTGGGCCGACGGAGTGGCGGGCCCGCCGAGACCGTCGGCGTCTCCGGCTCTGCGGGGGGCTCGGGAGGGCGCCGGGCCGTCTCAGGCGGACAGGTACGAGAAGAAGAGACTCTGCGGGTCGTACTCCGCCCGCAAGGACTGGAGGCGATCCCAGTCGGCGGCCGTGAACGACCGCCTGGCACGGGACGGGTCGGCGGTCAGATCCGCTTCGGCGATGTAGTGGCCGGTGCCGAGCGGCTCCACTGTGCGCATGGCGTCGCGCAGCCACCGCACGTTGACGTCGTCGTGCGCGGGATCGGACCAGACGGCGTAGGGCACGACGTAGCTCTCTCCGAGCACGGAGAACGCCATGTTCCGTAGCAACTCGTCCTCCCGCGAGACCGGTGAGACGGGCGCCAGGACGAAGGACTTCCCGGAGGGTGCTTCGGCGACCGCGTCGCCCAGTCCGGTCAGGAGCGAGGCGTAGTCCTCGTGCGACCACAGCGTGTCGGCCGCGTAGCGGTGCTTTTCGGGCCACAGGTCCCTTGAGGCGTCGTAGAGAACGGCGAGAGATGTCGGCTCGTCGAGTCGGCGGGACAGCGGTCGTTCGGACAGAGGGCAGTTCCGCAGCGGACGCAGGGCGTCTACGGCCTCCTTGTGCGCGTGCGCGAACGCGGTGGCGGTGACGACGACCACCTCGGGCCGCGGCCGATCCGTCGCCCCCGATGCGTTCTCGCCGGCCAGCAGGAAGGACACTTCCACGTTCGCGGGCAGTTCACGCGCCGTTTCGGTGGTCCAGTCGGCTACGGGGCCGACGGCCGCGAGGGGAAAGACGTAGGAGGTTGTGGCGAGTGCGGTCGGGCGCGGCCGCAGACCGACACGGAAGCTGGTGACGACGGCGAAGAAGCCGGGTCCGGCTCCCCGCGCCGCCCAGAACAGGCCGGAATGCTCTTCTTCGCTGCACCTGAGCACTTCACCGTCGGCCGTCACAGCGGTGATCTCCCGTACGCTCGCGCAGCCCACTCCCCACAGGCCGGAGAGATCGCGCCGGGCGAGTTCCCTCGCGAATCCGCTGCCGATGACGCCCGGTTGCACGGTCGCCGTCGCCGAGTCGGCGTCGATCTTCCACTGATCGAGCCCCGACAGGTCGAGGAGTACGCCTCCGTCGCGCAGTGGTGAACCGCACCAACTGTGTCCGCCCGCGCGTACGGCGAGTCGCAGTCCGCGGGACGCGGCCTGCCGCAGGACCTCCTGAACGTCCCGCTCGCAGGTGGCGCGGACGATCACGTCGGGGTACCGGTCCGGCTTGAGTCCGTTCCACAGTGCGCGCGCCCGGGCGGTCTCGTAGCCCGCTTCGCCCCTGCGCAGGAGCGCGCCCTCGATCCGTGAGGGCCAGTCCTGTTCGCCCATGACGACCTCCTCGTCCTGAGCATCTTTCTGGCCGGCTGTCAGCCGGTGGTCAGGCCGAAGATCACGACGAACACCAGCCAGCAGACGGCCACCACCGCTGCGCCCGCCGCGTCGATGCGGAGGGAGCGCGCCTGACGGGGTGTCAGCCAGAAGGCGAGGGCCCTGTTCACCAACGGCATCAGCAACCAGGTCAGGATGGACACGCTCAACACGTTCGAGATGAACAGGGCGAGATACCCGGGCAGGCCAAGAGCGGCGAGTCGGGGGCCCACCACCAGATTGAGGATCTCGACGGTGGGATACAGGGCCAGCACCACGGACATGGCCTGCTTCCAGTTGGGCGGGCCGCCCTCTTTCCCGCCCTGCTCGAAGCGGAACCAACTGCCGAACGCGGAACCGACCTTGCGCACGTCGTAGGAGACGAAGGTGCCGCGCCCTTCGTCGAGGAGCTTTCGACGGGTGGGGGATTCGAGCCACTTCTCCAGATGCTGTCGGGTGTCGAAGCGGAAGACAGTGACCCACTTGTCCTGGATCCCCTTCACGGGCCGGAACAACTCCGAGCCCATGAAGCCCGGGAACCTCCGCTGAGCCGACAGGATCTTCTCCTGCCAGTTCATGAATGCCCGTTCCTGGTCCGGTCGCACGTCGTGCGAGATGACCGCGGTGACGGCGTCGTGGACCGGCGTGCCACCCGCGAGAACTTCCTGCCTGGGGGCCTCCTCGAACAGTTCGCGTCCCTGCTCGAGGAGTTCGCGGCGCGTGTCGGAGCCCATCCACGCGGTCAGCTGATCCAGATGGGAGAAGCGGAAGACGACGACCCACTCGTTGCCCTCGACGGAGGGCGGAGGGTACTGCTCCGTCCCCTCGAACCCGTCGAACTCGCCTACGACCTCGTTGGTTCGGTCCTGCCAGCGCAGGTACTCGTCTTCGCACCCCGGACGGACCTTCTGGGAGATCACGACGGTGGCACTATCGCCGTGGGAGCCAGGAGTTGCACGAGGACTCACGCCTCCTAGAGTAGAGAGAAGCCCCATATGCCGCAAAAGCAACGTGGAATCGGAGGCGCCGAGATGGGACACAGGGAGTACCTGGCCGAAGCGGCGCAGTTGGCCACTGAATCGGTCGAGAACGGCTGGGGAGGTCCTTTCGGCGCGGTGATCACCCATGACGGCGAGGTGATCGCTCGAGGCCAGAACCGCGTGCTGCTCACCGCGGACCCCACCGCGCACGGCGAGGTGGAGGCCATACGCAAGGCCATCCAGTACCTCAACCCGGGTGCTCCCACGGTCTCGGAGGACCACCAGAACGAGTACACACTGGAGTTGGTGCCGCGTCCCGAGGGGTCCCCGGACATCCTGCCGGAACGTGCCCGCATGCTCCAGGGATGCTCGATCTACACCAGCGGCGCGCCCTGCCCCATGTGCATGAGCGCCATCTACTGGGCGCGCATCGGCGCCGTCTATTACAGCTGTGACTGGAAGGCCACCGGGGAGATCGGGTTCAGCGACGACTTCCAGTACGAGGACTTCCAGCGGCCCCCGGAACAGCGGAGCATCAGCATCAAGCAGATGTACCCCGAGCTGGGCGACCAGGCCTACCAGGCGTGGCGGGACAAGCCGAACCACCATCCGTACTGACGCGTCCTCGCGCGGATGGCGGCCGGCCACGGGCACGGCTGCTCGTCTAGAAGAGGGCCGTTCCCCGTTCGAAGTCCAGCAGGCGCTGTTTCCTGGGCAGGCCGCCGCCGTAGCCGGTGAGGCCGCCGCCCGTGCCGATCACGCGGTGGCAGGGGACGATGATGCCGACGGGGTTCTTGCCGTTGGCGAGGCCGACCGCGCGGGAGGCGCCCGGGTTGCCGAGGGCGGTGGCGAGTTGGCCGTACGAGCGGGTCTCGCCGTAGGGGATCTGCCGCAGTTGGTCCCAGACGCCGCGCTGGAACGGGGTGCCGTGCAGGCGCAGGGGGACGGTGAACTCCTTCAACTCGCCCCCGAAGTAGGCCTCCAGTTGCTCGACGATCTCGCCGAAGGGGCGGTCGTCGGGCTCGCCGAAGGACTCCTCGGGCGGGCGGTGGCGCTGGTCGGTCATGTACAGACCGCACAGGACGCCGTCGTCGGCGACGAGGGTGAGCAGGTCGTAGGGGCTGTCGATCACGGTGTACTGCTTCATGGCGGAACGTCCTCAGACGGGAAGGAAGTTGATCGGGTGGCTGTCGGTCGCCCACAGGTACTGAACGGCGTACGCCCGCCAGGGCCGCCAGGCCGCCGCGCGGGCGGTGAGCGCGGCCGGGGTGGACGGCAGGCCGAGTTCCTGTGCGGCGCGCCGGATGCCGAGGTCGGTGGGGAGGAAGGCGTCGGGGTCGCCGAGGGCGCGCATGGCGATGACGTCGGCGGTCCAGGGGCCGAAGCCGGGAAGTGCGAGCAGGCGGCCGCGGGTCTCCTCCCAGTCACTCTCCACGCCCAAGTGGAGTGTTCCATCGGCGAGTTGACGGGCCAGGGTGAGCAGTGTGGTACGCCGGGTGCGGGGCATCGCCAGTGACTCGGGGTCAAGCTCGGCCAGGGCCTCGGGCGCGGGGAAGATGTGGGTGAGACCGCCCTCGGGGTCGTCGACGGGCTCGCCGTGCGCGGCGGCCAGGCGGCCGGCGTGGGTGCGGGCGGCGGCGGTGGACACCTGCTGGCCGAGCACGGCCCGCAGCGCGAACTCGCCCTCGTCCACGGTGCGCGGCACGCGTCGGCCGGGGGCCTTGTCGACCAGGGGCGCGAGGAACGGGTCGGTGCGCAGCTGGTCGTCGATCGCGACCGGGTCGGCGTCCAGGTCGAGCATGCGCCTGCAGCGGCTGATGGCGACCGGCAGGTCCCGCAGGTCACCGAGGGTGAGGCGGCAGGCGATGTGGTCCGGCTTCGGGGTCAGCGCCGCGATCCCGTGGCCGTAGGGCAGGCGCAGGGTCCTGCGGTAGGCGCCGTCGCGCCACTCCTCGACCCCGGGCACGGCGGTGGCCGCGAGGTGGCCGAAGAGGTTGTCCGGGTTGAGCGGGGCACGGAACGGGAGGCGCAGGGAGAGGGCGCCGGGGGTGCGCGGGGTGCCGCCCGAGGTGCCGGGGGCACCCGAAGCGCCGGGAGTGCCCAGGGTGCCGGGGGTGCCTGTGGCGCCTGGAGCACCCGGAGTGCCCGAGCGTGTGCCAGGCCCTGGCCCGGCCGCTCGCGCCCGCCCCGGTACACGCGTGCGCAGCCCGCTCGGCGACAGGGCGAACACCTCGCGCACGGTGTCGTTGAAGGTGCGGATCGAGGAGAAGCCGGCGGCGAAGGCGATCTCCGCCATGGGCAGGTCGGTGGTCTCGATCAGCAGCCGGGCCGTCTGGGCGCGCTGGGCGCGGGCGAGCGCGAGCGGTCCGGCGCCGAGTTCGGCGCGGAGCTGGCGTTCGATCTGGCGGGTGCTGTAGCCGAGGCGGGCGGCGAGTCCGGGCACGCCCTCGCGGTCGACGACTCCGTCGGCGATCAGGCGCATGGCGCGGGCCACGGCGTCGGCGCGCTGGTTCCACTCCGGTGAGCCGGGGCTGGTGTCGGGGCGGCAGCGCTTGCAGGCACGGAAGCCGGCCTGCTGGCAGGCGGCCGCGCTCGGGTAGAAGGTCATGTTCTCCGGCTTGGGCGGAACCACCGGGCAGCTCGGCCGGCAGTAGATGCCGGTGGTCAGCACGGCGGTGAAGAACCAGCCGTCGAACCGCGCGTCCTTGGACTGGACGGCGCGCACACAGCGCTCGCGGTGGGTGTGCATCCCTTTCTGCATGCCTCCAGCATCGGGCACGGGACGGGTCGGGGCTGGCGGTAATCCGACATCGCCCTCGCGTGTCCTGGGCCCGCGCTCGTCTCCCCGCGCCCATCGCCCCGGGACAGGGCGAGGTCCTCCGGCGCTCCGCGGGCAAGAAGGCGATCCTGGAAGCATGGAGCAGGAGCCGCTCGTCACCTTCGGACACGGTACGGCCGACCGCGAACACCTCACGGAGCTGATCCGCGGGGCCGGGATCGCCGCCGTCGTGGACATCAGGACCGCCCCCGGAAGCCGCCACAACCCGGACGCGGGCCGGGAGCGGCTGCGGCGGTGGCTGCCCGAGGCCGGGATCGCGTACCGCTGGGAGGAGCGGCTGGGCGGATTCCGCAAGGTACCGCCCGACTCACCCGACACGGTCTGGCGCAACGACGCCTTCCGCGGTTACGCCGCGCACACGCGCACGGGCGAGTTCCTCGACGCGATCACGCAGCTCCTCGACGAGGCCGCGCGGCGGCGGACGGCCGTCATGTGCGCGGAGGCGGTGTGGTGGCGCTGCCACCGACGTATCGTCGCCGACTTCGTACTGCTCGCGCGCGGACGGCCCGTCGTGCACCTGATGCCCGACGGCCGGCTGGTCCCCCATCGGCTCAGCGAGGGCGTACGTCTGCGCGAGGACGGACTGCTCGTCTACGACGGCCGTGAATCTTCGGACCGGCCCGAAGGGGGACGTGCGCGGTCCGGCCGCGGTACCTAGGGTGGGGAATGCAGTTCTGTGGGTGGTGCTGGGGAGGGCCGAGGGCGGTTCTGAACCATGAGGGATGTACATCGACTCCAGCAGGTCCCGGCGGAGCCGGGCGGCGGCAGTGTGCTCGCGGCGTGGGAACGGTTCGTGCAGGGCGAGGACCACGTCCCGGACGTGCGGCCCCTGGTGGCGATCTCCTGGCATCGCTGCCGGGAGCAGTACCGGGTCGACCCTCACCTCACCCGGGCCCCGGTGGCCGTCGCGGAACCCGACCACACGCCCGAGCAGGACGTCGTCTTCGCCGAGCTGGGTTTCCGTGCCGCCTCCGTGGCGCATGAGGTGGGCAGCCTCGGCGGCGTCGTCACCGTCACCGACGCCACCGGCCGGATCCTGGCCGAGTGGGGTGATCAGGCCACCCTCGCCCGAGCCGGCGAGTCCCGTCTGGCACCCTGGTTCTGCTGGTCCGAGTGCGCGGCCGGCACGAACGGCATGGGCACGGCGCTGGAGGCGCAGGGCCCGGTGTCGATCAGGGGCGCGGAGCACTGGTGCCGGGCCTTCCACGACTGGGTCTGCGCGGGCGTCGCGGTACGGGACGTGGTGACCAGGGAACCGATCGCGGTCCTGGGCATCTGCTGCTGGCGCAACCCGCTTCCCGAGTCCGCGAGCGGCTGGCTGGCGAACGCGGTCACCATGACCCAGTACCCGCTGAAGAGGCGCGCCCGGGACAGCGGCGCCGAGCTGGTCGCGGCCTCCAGGCAGGCCAGGGCCCACTGCGGTGCGGCGCTCGCCGCGGTGGACACCGCGGGCAAGGTGGTGATCGCCGACGACATGGCGAGCGTGCTGCTCGGCGTCCCCGCGTGCACTCCGGCGGTCGACCCGACGCTGCGCTGGAACCCCGGGCTGCCGGAACTGATCACGGCCGCCCGGTACGCCACCGGGCAGGCGGCCCACAACCCCGACTGGGTCGGCTCGACGCGGGTCTTCACCCGCCTCGCCGACGAGCCGACGTCGATCGGCATCCGGCCCGTGTTCTCGTCCGGGCACCTGATCGGGCACCTGGTCTCGTTCGGTGCCTCCGACGGCGCACAGGTGCCGATGATGGAGGGGCCCGCGCACCCCCGGCCCGCACACCCGCGACCCGCGCGTTCCCGGGCGGGACCGCGCCGCCTGGTCGCGGTGCGCGGCAACCGGCTGGTGCTGCTGCGGCTGCCGGAGGTCTCCTTCGCCGAGTCGCGGGGAAACGACGTGTGGCTGTCCACCGATCAGGGCCGGCTGCGGGCCGCCTCCGTGAGCCTGGACAAGCTCGACGGTGAGCTGGCGGACGCCGGCTTCCTGCGGGTGCACCGCCGGTACGTGGTCAACCTCGACCGCATCCGGGAGATCGAGCGCGGCCTCAAGGGCGAACTGTCCCTGGTCATGGACGGCCACGCCGACGCGATGGTGCCGGTCTCCCGGCGGAACGCGCCGGCCGTGCGCCGGGCGCTGGACCTCTGAGTCCGCACGCGCCGCCACTGTCCCGGAAGGAGGTTCCCGTGACCGACAGCCAGGGCCCCGTCGTCGGCGGGAGGAGCGCCGGGGGCGCGGCCAACCGCGACTGGTGGCCGGACCGGCTCGACCTGGGGATCCTGCGGAAGCACCCCGTCGAGGCCGACCCCATGGGCGCGGACTTCGACTACGCCGCGGAGTTCCGGACGCTCGATCTCGACGCCCTGGCACGGGACGTCGACGCGGTGCTGACGACGTCGCAGGAGTGGTGGCCGGCCGACTTCGGCCACTACGGGCCGCTCGTGCTCCGGATGGTGTGGCACTGCGCCGGGACGTACCGCGTCGCCGACGGCCGGGGTGGCGCGGGCGCCGGCATGCAGCGTTTCGCGCCGCTGAACAGCTGGCCGGACAACCGCAACCTCGACAAGGCGCGCCGGCTGCTCTGGCCGGTGAAGAAGAAGTACGGCCGCAGGATCTCCTGGGCCGACCTGATGGTCTTCGCGGGCAACCGGGCCCTGGAGACGATGGGCCTCAGGACCTTCGGCTTCGCCGGCGGCCGGGCGGAGGTGTGGGAGTCCGACGAGGACATCCACTGGGGTCCCGAGCGCACCTGGCTCGGCGACGAACGCCACAACGGCGTACGGGAGTTGGAGAGCCCGCTGGCCGCCGACCAGATGGGCCTCATCTACGTCAACCCGGAGGGGCCGAACACCGTCCCCGACCCGCTCACCGCAGCCCGGGACATCCGCGACACGTTCCGCCGCATGGGGATGAACGACGAGGAGACCGTCGCGCTGATCGCGGGCGGCCACACGTTCGGCAAGACCCACGGCGCGGCCGACCCGGACACCCATCTCGGCCCCGAGCCCGAGAGCGCCCCGCTCGAACAGCAGGGCCTCGGCTGGCGGAGTGGCTACGGCACCGGAAAGGGCGCAGACGCCATCTCCAGCGGCCTGGAGGGTACGTGGACGCCCGCCCCCACGGCATGGGACAACGGGTTCCTGGAAACCCTGTTCGGCTACGAGTGGCAGCTGGAGCTGAGCCCCGGCGGTCTGTGGCAGTGGATCCCGAGGGACGGCGGCGGCGCCGGCACCGTGCCGGACGCCCACGACCCGTCGGCGAGGCACACCCCGACGATCCTGACCACGGATCTCGCGCTGCGCTCGGACCCGGTCTACGAGCCGATCGCGCGGCGCTTCCTCGAGCACCCGGACCGGCTCGCGGACGCGTTCGCCCGAACCTGGTTCAAGCTGACGCACCTCGACATGGGCCCGGTCCAGCGCTACCTCGGACCGCTGGTCCCCCGGGAGAGGCTGCTCTGGCAGGACCCGGTCCCCGCCGTGGACCACGAGCTCGTCGGGGCGGCGGACATCACCGCGCTCAAGAGCCGGATCCTCGCCTCGGGCCTGTCGGTCCCGCAGCTCGTCTCGACGGCGTGGGCGTCGGCCTCGACGTTCCGTGTCAGCGACAGGCGGGGCGGGGCCAACGGCGCTCGGATCCGCCTGCAGCCGCAGCGGAGCTGGGAGGCCAACGACCCCGACACGCTGGCACAGGTGCTGCGCACCCTGGAGGGGATCCAGGAGTCCTTCAACGGCTCCCAGGCCGGGGACAAGCGGATCTCGCTGGCCGACCTCATCGTGCTGGGCGGAGCCGCCGCCGTCGAACAGGCCGCGAGGGCCGCCGGACACGACGTCCGGGTCCCGTTCTCCCCGGGACGCACGGACGCCTCGCAGGAGTGGACCGACGTGGAGTCCTTCGCCGCGCTCGAACCGGCCGCGGACGGGTTCCGCAACTACCGCGGCAAGGGCGGCCGGCTGCCGCCGGAGCACTCGCTGGTCGACCGCGCGAACCAGCTCACCCTCAGTGCGCCCGAGATGACCGTCCTCGTGGGCGGGCTGCGGGTGCTCGGTGCCAACCATCAGCGGTCGCCGCTGGGCGTCCTCACCGCGACGCCCGGGGCGCTCACCAACGACTTCTTCGTGAATCTGCTGGACATGGGCACGCAGTGGCGGCCGACGTCCGCGACCGCGGAGACCTTCGAGGGCCGCGACCGCGCCACCGGCGAGGTCAGGTGGACCGGCAGCCGCGTCGACCTCGTCTTCGGCGCGCACTCCGAGCTGCGTGCCCTCGCGGAGGTCTACGCGAGCGACGACGCACGGGAGAAGTTCGTACGGGACTTCGTCGCGGCGTGGGACAAGGTCATGAATCTCGACCGGTACGAGACCTCGCCGGATGCCTGATTCCTGCTTCCCCGGCCTTGCCGACGGCGGCACATCGTGGACGAACGGCGGCCGTTCGCGGACGAACGGCGAAAGCCGCCCGGTGTGATTCCTGCGGCGTAGCGTGGCTGTTGATGACCAATTTTTTACCCTTTCGGATTCGGGTGAGGAGAGTGAAGCCCCGATGACGACCGCGAAGGAACGATCCGATCTGCTGGACAAGATCGGGTTGGCCGGACAGAACAAGGCAGCGCTGGGCCAGGTGCTCGGGACGGGAACCATTGGGCAGGCCACCGTGGGGCCGGACGGCCGCATGCACGCCACCCTTCGCATCAACCCGGACGAGCTGGCCTGGGACCCCTCCATCCTGGTCATGCCCCATGGAGGCGATATAGAGCTCGAACTCGTCAATGACGACAAAAACACGCACTGCGCGCTCCTGCCCAGCAACGGCGACCGGAAGTTCATCTGGCTGGTGAACCAGTCACGAGGACGGGCGGCCCTCAACCTCGACGGGCCCGGCTACTACTGGTACGGCTCGCCCACCGGCAACGACGAGGGCCGCGGGCTGACCGGGGCCATCGTCGTCATGGGCGACGCTCCGCCGGAGGCCCGCCTCGACCGCCCCGAACAGCCGCGCCCGTAGGAAGAAGGAGGTGGAGCACATGTCCGTCGACTACGTGGACGCGGGCTGGGCCGTCGACCAGGGAACCCTGAGCGGCAAGGTCGCCGGCGGGGACATCGCGCCGCCCGTGGTGGCCCACGTCGACTACGAACGCCTGCTCAACGCCCGCCAGGAGCCCCATAACTGGCTCACCTACTACGGCGCCTACAACGGGCAGCGGTACAGCCCGCTGGACCAGATCAACACGGAGACCGTCAAGCGCATGGTCCCCGCATGGGTGTTCCAGGCCGGCACGACCGGTCTGATCGCGGGCGCGTCGACCTACTCGTTCGAGGCCGCCCCGATCGTCGTGGACGGGGTCATGTTCGTCTCCGGCTGGGACGGCTGGGTCTGGGCCCTCGACGCGAAGACGGGTGTGGAGATCTGGCGGTACAAGCACGCGGTCCCCTTCGACGTGTCCCTGTGCTGCGGGAACGTCAACCGCGGGGTCGCCGTGGCTCAGGGGAAGGTCTTCTTCGTCACGGCGAACGCCCGTGTGATCGCGCTCAACGCCACCACCGGCAAGCGGGTCTGGGACAGGACGTACGGTGACGTCCGGGCCGGGGAGAGCGCCACGCTCGCCCCGCTGGTCGTGAAGAACATGGTCATCGTCGGCAGCTCCGGCGGCGAGTTCGGCGTACGGGGCCACCTCGACGCGTTCGACCTCGAGACCGGCGAGCACCAGTGGCGCTGCTACACGGTGCCCAAGCCCGGGGAGCCCGGCTCGGAGACCTGGCCCGCCGACGGCGAGGCCTGGGCGCGCGGCGGTGCGAACTGCTGGGTCACCGGCACCTTCGACCCGGAGACCAACCTGCTGTACGTCGGCACCGGCAACCCGGCGCCCGACTTCGACGGAGCCGTCCGCGAGGGCGACAACCTCTTCACCGACAGCATCATCGCCGTCGACGTGGACAGCGGCCGGATCCGCTGGCACTACCAGTGCACCCCGCACGACGTGTGGGACTACGACAGCATCGCCGAGTGCATCCTGTTCGAGCAGGACGGACGGAAACTGCTCGGGCACTTCGACAAGAACGGCTACTTCTTCGTCCTCGACCGCACCAACGGCGAGCGGATCCACATCACCCCCTTCGTGGACCGCATCACCTGGGGAGCGATCACACGGGACGGCCAGGTGACGGCCAAGGTGTACCCGGACAAGGAGGGAGTGCCGGTCCACTTCTACCCGGGTCCGGCCGGCGCCAAGGAATGGACCCACGCGGCCTACAGTCCCAAGACCGGGCTCTTCTACGTCCCGGTCCAGGACACCGGGGCCACGGCCACCCGGCGGCGCCGGGAGTTCAAGGAGAGCATTCCCTACTGGGGCGCGGGCGTTCAGGTGGACATCGAGGACATGGCCGGGTCCATCAGCGCGTTCGACGCGAACGGCGAGGAGAAGTGGCGCCGGCGCAACGAACTCCCGATGTGCGCCTCCGTGCTGGCCACCGGCGGCGACCTGGTGTTCGCCGGTAAACCCTCAGGGGAGTTCGTCGCGCTCGACGCCCGCACCGGGGAGACGCTGTGGCAGTTCCAGTGCGGAAGCGGTCACCACAGCAACCCGACCACCTACATGGTCGAGGGCAGGCAGTACGTCGCCGTGCCCGTCGGCTGGGGCGGCTGGGCCGAGGGATTCCTGCCGGGCATGCTCGGCGCGGGACACGGAAGCGCGCTGATGGTCTTCGCCCTCCCGGAATCGCCGTAGCGCGTGACCGGAGCCTGCCCCGGCGGGCGGAGAGGAGGTGAATCCATGGAGTCCCAGCTCGAAGTGTGGGAGACGCCCGAGTTCGAGGAGATCGCGGTCGCGGCCGAGGTGACCATGTACGTCGCCCGGCTGGAGGACTAGCGGATCCGCGGACCGGCGGACAAGGGACGGCGCCGGACCTGGTCCGGCGCCCTCCGGTGGCGGAAGACGGCCACTCGCGCCTCACAACGGCCACGAACGGCCATGGACGGCCGGGCCCACCGACGGACCCGGACCCTCGACGAACGGAGTGCCGGCGTGTTGCTGCGCGTACTGGGCTCGGCGGCGGGGGGCGGCTCCCCGCAGTGGAACTGCGGCTGCCCGGTGTGCACCGAGGTCCGCTCACGGACCGGCCTCGCGCGCACCCAGTCGTCGGTCGCGGTCAGCGCCGACGGCCGCCGGTGGTTCCTGGTCAACGCCTCGCCCGACGTCCGCACCCAGATCGAGGCCTTCCCCGGCCTGCACCCGCGCGACGACCGGACCACGCCGCTGGAGGCGGTGCTCCTCACCGACGCCGAGCTGGACCACACGCTCGGCCTGCTCCTGCTGCGCGAGGCTCGCGCCCTGCGGCTGTACGCCACGCCCGCGGTGCGCGAGACCCTGCTCACCGGCTCGGGGATCCTGCGCACGCTCGAACGCTACTGCCCGGTCGACTGGCGGGCGGTGAGCCCCGGCACCGGCCTCTCCCTGGCGGACGGACTGTCCTGCCGGGCGTTCGACGTGCCCACCAGCAAGCGCGACCGGTTCGGAACCGGGGCGGACGGCGGCCGCGTCGTGGGCTACCGGCTGACCGACGAGCGCAGCGGCGGGACTCTCGTTTACCTGCCGGGGGTGCAGTCGCTGACGCCGGAGCTGCGCGCGGAGATCGAGGGCTGCGCCTGCCTGCTGATCGACGGCACCTGCTGGCGCGACGACGAGCTCGTACGGCTCGGCCTGGCCGCCAAGACGTCCCGGGAGATGGGCCATCTGCCCATCGGCGGCCCGGACGGCAGCCTGGCGCAGCTCCCGTCGCTGGGCGTGGGCCGGACGGTCTTCGTGCACATCAACAACACCAATCCGGTCCTTCTGGAGGACACGCCCGAGCGGCGTACCGTGGAGGAGAACGGCATGGAAGTGGCCGTGGACGGCCTGGAAGTCCAGGTGTAGAGCCGTGACGACAACGAACACAACGCCGACGACGACGCCAACGAGCACGCGGACCGGCGCCGACGGCTTCGTCGAGGCGCTGCGGGCCCACTCGCGGCGCTACCACGACCAGCACCCGTTCCACGTCCGGATGAACGACGGCCGGCTGAGCCGCGGGCAGATCCGGGGCTGGGTGGCCAACCGCTTCTACTACCAGGAGAACATCCCCCGCAAGGACGCCGCGATCCTCTCCAACTGCCCCGACGTGGAGGTACGGCGGCGCTGGGTCCGGCGGATCCTCGACCACGACGGCACCGCCGCGGGCGAGGGCGGAATCGAGGCGTGGCTCCGTCTCGGCGAGGCCGCCGGACTGACCCGCGAGGAGGTCCGGGACCACCGGCACCTGGTGCCCGGAGTGCGGTTCGCCGTCGACGCCTACGTCACCTTCGCCCGGACCCGCCCATGGGTGGAGGCGGTCGCGTCCTCGCTCACCGAGCTGTTCGCGCCGGACCTGATGGCGGCGCGGCTCGCCGCGTTCGAGCGGTGGTACCCGTGGATCGACCCGGAGGGCCTCGCCTACTTCCGGGCCCGTCTGGAGCAGGCGCCCCGCGACTGCGAGCACGCCCTCGAAGTGGTCACGGCGCACTGCCTCTCCGCCGAGTCCCAGGCGCGCGCCCTCGACGCGCTGTCGTTCAAGTGCGACGTCCTGTGGAGCCTGATGGACGCCGTCGACCAGGCCTATCCGGAGTGACCACCATGGACCCGACCCCCACCGGAACGAAGCAGACCACCGCCCGCACCGCCGCCGAGGTGTCCGCCTCGGACCGGCCGCGCCTCGCGCGCCATGTCCGGCTGGCCTTCTCCCGGACCAGGCAGCGTCCGGTCCTGCTGCACCCCGAGACGGTGGTGGTGCTGAACGGCAGCGGCGCGGACATCCTCAAGCTGTGCGACGGGCGGCACACCGTGGCCGAGATCGTGGGCGAACTGGGCGCGCGCTACGAGTCCGTTCCCGGCGACGAGGTGCGGCGGTTCCTGGCCCGGCTCGTCGCCCGGCGCTGGGTGGAGCTCGCCGATGGATAGCCCGTACGGACTGCTCGCCGAGCTGACCTACCGCTGCCCGCTGGCCTGCCCGTACTGCTCCAACCCGCTGAACCTGGGCGACTACCGGGACGAGCTGGCCAGAGAGGAGTGGCGGCGGGTGCTGGGCGAGGCCGCCGACCTGGGGGTCCTCCAGTGCCATCTGTCCGGCGGGGAACCGCTGCTGCGGCGCGACCTGGTGGAGATCGTGGCGGACGCCCACGACCAGGGTCTCTACACCAACCTCATCACCAGCGCCGTCGGGTTCTCGCGTCCGAGGGCCGAGCTGCTGCGGGACGCGGGCCTCGACCATGTGCAGATCAGCATCCAGGCCGACGAGCCGGCCGTGTCCGACCGGATCGCCGGGATCCCGTCCTTCCGCCGCAAGATCGAGGCGATGGGCCTGGTCAAGGAGCTGGGCTGGCCGCTCACCGTGAACGTGGTGCTGCACCGGTACAACATCGACCGCCTCGCCGAGGTGCTCGCCCTGGCCGAGGAGGCGGGCGCGGACCGGGTGGAGTTGGCCAACACCCAGTACTACGGCTGGGCCTGGCGCAACCGTGCCGCGCTGCTGCCGAGCCGGGCCCAGCTGGAGGCGGCCGAGACCGTCGCACGAGCCGCCCGCGAGCGGCTGCGGGACCGCATGGACATCATCTACGTCCTCCCCGACTACTACAGCCGCTATCCGAAGCCCTGCATGGGCGGCTGGGCCTCCCGGCTGCTGACCGTGACGCCGAACGGTGACGTGCTGCCCTGTCCGGCCGCCCAGTCCCTGCCGTTGCCGCGGGCCAGTGTGCGGGAGGACTCGCTGGGGCGGATCTGGGCCGATTCCCCGGTGATGAACGCGTTCCGGGGCACCGACTGGATGCCGGAGCCCTGCCGGAGCTGTCCCCGGCGGGAGGTGGACTTCGGCGGGTGCCGCTGCCAGGCGTTCCTGCTCACCGGCGACGCCGCCCGCACCGACCCGGTCTGCCATCTGTCGCCCGACCACGACCTGGTCGCCCGGGCGGTCGAGGCCGCCAACTCCGGCTCGCGGGCTCTCCCGCTGGTCCCCCGCGCGCACCGGGCCAGTGCCACTAGTGCCGCGGCAGGCAACGTTCGCCCGTGAAGGAGCGGCGTCCGGTGCGTGCTCTCTGGGGGTACCCCCTGCTCGAAGAGCTTGGGGGAGTGCCGGCCGGAAGTCCTCGTACTGGACGTACCTGGGCTTTCGGCCGGTGCGGCGAGAGGGCGTGCCGGGCGTCGCGACGGGGCGAACGTTGCCTGTCGGGGCACTAGCCACCGAACAGCAGCGGCAGCACCGCGGCGGCGATGATCAGGCTGACCCCGCTCACCAGGTCCGCGCGGATCCGGATGAGGCGCGCGGCGGCCCGCCCGAGCTGGAGCCCGATCAGCGACATCACCGCCGTGATGAGGCCGAAGACGGGGGCAGAGACCCACGGCGAGAGTCCGAGGATCCCGAGGCTCGCCCCGGCGACCAGGTTGTCCAGGCTCAGCGTCAGCGGGATGCCGAACAGCGCCCACGGGTGGTCCAGCTCGTCCGGCTCGGGGTTCCGGAGGGCCGAGATGACGAGGTAGAGGCCGTATCCGCCGAGCGCGGCCGCGCCCACGACGTCGGCGACACCGCCGACGGCCTCCCCGATCTCGTGGCCGATCAGCAGCCCGACCAGGGGCATGAGCGCGTCCCACAGGCCGAAGGTCAGGGCGACCTGCACCGCGCGCTTCAGCCCGAAGGGGACGGTGCCGAGCGCGATCGCCACCCGGAAGTTGTCCAGGCTGAGCACGAAACCCAGGCCCAGCATCTCCCAGATCATGGCGACGTCTCTGCCCGCAGACGACCGACGCCGGGGTGAGCGACTCTGTCTCGGCTTCTACCCGCCATAATTCGCAATGATATAGGGCAGTTTGCCGGAATTTCGCCCCGAATGGGCGTCGTCCCAGGTCAGCCGACCCGCGCCGCGAACGCCTCGTAGGCCCGGTCGTCGAAGAGGACGAAGCGGACCTCCTCGACCGAGGTGCCGGTCTCCCGCACTGTCTCTCGCACGGTCTCCACCGCGATCCTCGCCGCGTCGTCCATCGGCCAGCGGTAGACGCCGGTGGAGATGGCCGGGAACGCCACGGTGCGGGCGCCCAGCTCGTCGGCGACGCCGAGGGACGTGCGGTAGCAGGAGGCCAGCAGGTGCGAGCGGTCCTCGGCGCCGCTGTGGACGGGGCCGACTGTGTGGATCACCCAGAGGGCGTCGAGTTCGCCGGCCGTGGTGGCGACCGCCTGGCCGGTGGGCAGGCCTCTGCCGTACCTGGAGGCCCGCAGGGCGCGGCATTCCTCGAGGATCGCGGGGCCGCCGCGGCGGTGGATGGCGCCGTCGACGCCACCGCCGCCGAGGAGGGAGGAGTTGGCGGCGTTGACGATCGCGTCGGCGCGCTGCCTGGTGATGTCGCCCTGGACGAGGGTGATGGCGGTGATGGTCATGTCTGGCGCAGCCTCCTCCAGACGGCCTTCGCGGCGTTGTGCCCCGACATGCCGTGCACACCGGGGCCCGGCGGGGTGGCCGACGAGCAGATGAAGACGGCCGGGTGCGGGGTGCTGTACGGGAACAGCGACGGTTTCGGGCGCAGCAGGAGCTGGAGCCCGGAGACCGAGCCGGAGGCGATGTCGCCGCCGACGTAGTTGGCGTTGCGGGCGGCGACCTCGGGCGGTCCGGCGGTGGCGCGGGCGAGTACGCGGTCGCGGAAGCCCGGGGCGAAGCGTTCGAGCTGGCGTTCCACGGCGTCGGTGAGGTCGCCGGTCCAGCCATTGGGGACATGGCCGTACGCCCAGAAGACCTGCTTGCCCTCGGGGGCGCGGGTGGGGTCGGCGACGCTGGGCTGGACCGTGATGAGGAAGGGCCGGTCGGGGGCGCGGCCCTCACGGGACGCGGCGCGCAGCGCGGTGCCGATCTCGGCGCTGTCCGCGCCGATCTGCACGGTGCCGGCGCCGCGGGGCTCCCGGGCGGTCCACGGCACCGGGCCGTCCAGGGCGTAGTCGATCTTGAAGACGCCGGGGCCGTAGCGGTAGCCGTCGTAGTAGCGGCCGAGGCCGGCGATGCGGGCCAGCGCGGTGGGCGAGGTGTCGAAGACGTACGCCCGCGCGGGCGGCAGGTCGTCGAGGCGCTTGACCTCGTAATCGGTGTGCACGGCGCCGCCGAGGTCCTTCAGGTACGCGGCGAGGGCGTCGGAGATCGACTGGGAGCCGCCGCGGGCCACCGGCCAGCCCCGGGCGTGCGCGGCGAGCGCGAAGATCAGGCCGACGGCCCCGGTGGCGAAGCCGCCGAGGGGGGCCATGACGTGGGCGACGAGTCCGGCGAAGAGGGTCCTGGCCCGCTCGTCCCGGAAGCGGCGCATCAGCCAGGTGGACGGGGGCAGGCCGACCAGGCCGAAGCGGGCCAGGGTGACCGGGTCGCGCGGGAGCGCGGTCAGGGGCAGCGACATGAAGTCGCGGGCGAGGGTGTCCCACCTGGGGAGGAACGGCTGGACCAGTCTGCGGTACGTGCCCGCGTCGCGCGGTCCGAAGGAGGCGGCCGTCTCGGCGACGGAACGGGACAGCACGGCGGCGGTGCCGTCCGGGAAGGGGTGCGCCATGGGCAGGTCGGCGTGCAGCCATTCGAGGCCGTAGCGCTCCAGAGGCAGGGCGCGGAACGCGGGCGAGTTGATGCCGAGGGGGTGAGCGGCGGAGCAGGGGTCGTGCCGGAAGCCGGGCAGGGTGAGCTCCTCGGTGCGGGCACCGCCGCCCACGGTGTCCCGCGCCTCGAACACCGCCACGTCGAAGCCGCGGCGGGCGAGCTCCACGGCAGCGGTCAGTCCGTTCGGCCCCGCACCCACCACGACCGCATCGAGCATCGACGGCACCTTCGGACCCCCTAGTCAGCCGATGGCCACTCGGCCCCAGGATATGCCGCACCTCCGACACGACGAGGGCGGGTGGACGGACGGGCAGTGCGGTGACGGGGGCAGGTCGGTGCGGGAGGGGGCTGCCCGGGTGCCGGGGCGGCCTTGGCCGGAGGCGAGGGCGCACGCTCTCCCAGGGACGGGGGCCAGGCCCGCCGTGCCGTACTCGCCGTCGATCAGTGCGCCGGGGCCGCTCCTTCCCTGTCCGGGGCCGAGAGCAGGTCCGTGATGCGGCGGGCCGTCGCCGTGTCCCGGGCTGCCGTGAAGGGCAGGGTGTTGCCGCCCGTGATGCGGAAGGGGGAGCCGGTCAGGGTGCGGTGGGCGCCGCCGGCCTCCTCGACCAGGAGGAGGCCCGCCGCGTGGTCCCAGGCCGCCTCCCAGCAGAAGGCCGTGGCATCCAACTCGCCCCGGGCCACCGCGAGATACTCCAGTCCCGCCGAGCCGCAGGGACGCGGTGCGACCCCGTCCGCCCACAGGCCGAGCAGGTCCCGCTTCTGTTCGTCCGTCGTGTAGTCGGGGTGGGACGTGGCGACTTCGAGGGGCCGCCCCGGCTCGGGCGCACCGCAGCGCAGGCGCACGCCGTCGAGGAAGGCGCCCCGACCGCGTACGGCCGTGGCGAGTTGGCCGCGCGCCGGCGCGTACGTCCAGGAGGCGAGCAGGACCCCGTGCCGGGCCAGGGCGACCAGGGTGCAGAAGCCGGGGTCGCCGTGCACGAACTGCCGGGTGCCGTCGACCGGGTCGACGATCCAGACCGGGGCGTCGCCCTGTATCGCCTCGTACACCGCCGGGTCGGCGTGCACCGCCTCCTCGCCGACCACGACCGAGCCCGGCAGCAGGGCGCCGAGCGCGTCCGTGAGGTACCGCTCGGCCAGCCGGTCCGCGTCCGTCACCAGATCGTGCGGGCCCGCCTTCTGGTCCACCTCGTGCTCCGCCAGCCGGCGGAAGCGGGGCATGATCTCGGCCGCGGCCGCCTCGCGGACCGCCTCCTCCACGTCGGCCGAGTGACGTGCGAGAAACTCTTCGATGGTTTCCGTCTCTTCGATCATGCCTCCATGAGAACATGCCCCACTGACATTCCCCGCCGGGCCGGTGCACTCCGGGTGGAATCGACGTGAACACCCGTCATCGGACATCCGGGGACGGCCGGGTGGACGCCCGCGGCCGGCGCGTGCCGCCCGCCTCACCGGCCGACCGCGTACCCCTGCATCCCCCGCGGGTTGGCGGCGGCGGACAGGATGCCGGTCTCGGGGCAGCGGGCGACGGCGCACAGGCGTCCCTCGGACCACGGCCCGCCCACGGTCACGTCATGACCGCGGCGCCGCAGCTCACGGACGACCTCCGCGTCCATGCGGGACTCGACGGTGACGCTGCCGGGCCGCGTCCCGCGCGGGTAGAAGGAGCCGGGGAAGCTGTCGTTGTGCCAGTTCGGGGCGTCGACGGCGCCCTGCAGGTCGAGACCGCCGCGGACGGCGGCGCGCAGCGCGACCGCGAGGAAGAAGTGCGTCTGCCACTGGTCCTGCTGGTCCCCGCCGGGCGTGCCGAACGCCATGACGGGCACTCCGTCGCGCAGCGCGATGGAGGGCGTGAGGGTGGTGCGTGGACGGCGGCCCGGCGTCAGCGAGTTGGGCAGGCCCTCCGCCAGCCAGGCCATCTGGAGCCGGGTGCCGAGCGGGAAACCCAGCTCGGGCACGACGGGGTTGGACTGGAGCCAGCCGCCGCTGGGCGTGGCCGCGACCATGTTGCCCCACCGGTCGACGACATCGATGTGGCAGGTGTCCCCGCGGGTGCCGCCGTCGGCGGCCACCTCGGGTTCGCCCGGCACGGGCGACGAGGGGCCCTTGGCGAACGTCGGCTCCCCGACCCCCATCGCGTCGAACTCGCCCTCCCCTGCGCCCACCACGTGCGCGTACGTGCTCAGCAGCGGCACGCGCCCGCCGGGGCTGCCGGGCCGCAGCTCGTACGAGGCGTTCGCGCCGACCAGCTTGCGCCGCTCGGCGTTGTACGGCGCCGACAGCAGGTCCGCCAGCGGCACCTCGGCGGCGTCCCCGTACCAGGCCTCCCGGTCGGCCATGGCGAGCTTGCAGCCCTCGATGAGCAGGTGGACGTAGTCGGCGGAGCCGTACGGAGGCAACTCGTCCGGGAGCAGGGCGAGTTGCTGGAGCAGCACCGGGCCCTGGCTCCAGGGGCCGGCCTTGCACACGGTCCAGCCGTTCCAGTCGTACGACGCCGGGGGCTCGTAGGCCGCGGACCAGGTGGCGAGGTCGGCGGCCGTCAGGGTGCCGGTGTGCCGTTCGCCGCTGGTGTCCAGCGTCGGCCGTCCGGCCTGCCGCACCAGCGCCTCGGCGACGAAACCGGTGCGCCACACCTCCCGCGCGGCCTCGATCCGCGCCTCCCGGTCCCCCGCGCCCGCGGTCTCGGCGAGCAGCCGCTTCCAGGTGGCGGCGAGCGCGGGGTTGCGCAGCAGCGCGCCGGGGCGCGGCGGGCGTCCGCCGGGCAGATAGACCTCGGCGGAGGAGGTCCACTCGGTCTCGAACAGCCTCCGCACGGTCTCGACGGTCTCCCCGACGCGCTCCACGGGCGCGTGCCCGTGCTCGGCGTATCCGACGGCGTACTTCAGGACGTCGTCGAGGGACTTCGTGCCGTGGTCGCGCAGCAGCACCATCCACGCGTCGAACGCGCCCGGCACGGCGGCGGCCAGCGGCCCGGTGCCGGGTACGAGGTCCAGGCCCAGGGCCCGATAGTGCGCGACCGTCGCCCCGGCCGGGGTGACACCCTGCCCGCACAGCACCCGCACCTCGCCGCCCACCGGGGCGAGCAGGATCGGCACCTCACCGGCGGGCCCGTTCAGATGCGGCTCCACCACATGCAGCACGAAGGCGCCGGCCACGGCCGCGTCATAGGCGTTGCCGCCGTCCTCCAGCACGGCCATCGCCGACTGCGAGGCCAGCCAGTGGGTGGAGGACACCATGCCGAAGGTGCCCTGGAGGGTGGGGCGGGTGGTGAACATAGGGCCTTTCACTTCTTCGCGCGGATTGCATCGGATCGTCCTGGAGAAGGTCGGCTCAAAGAGGGCGTTCGCGCCTCTGGCCTGCGGCGCTTTGAGCAGAATATGAGGTTCCAATGAGGTGCGTATCAGTCATTCCGCTTACGGTGCGTGCTTCCGTTCGTGCGGGTCAGTCCCAAATTTCCCCCGGCCGCGAGATCAATGGAGTCGTATATCCGCTTTGCCCATCTCGAGTGTTCCCGGCCACGCGGTCGGCATGATCTGGCAGGGGACCAAACCCAGGGTTACTGTCCTGCTGCCTCCGGAACCGGTCCGGGGGCGCAGGCGCCGCCGCCCGACGCACTCGGTTTCCAGGCCATCAGTGTGCGTGGGAAGCAGCGCCCGCACCGACTTACCCGAAGGACCACGATAGTGAATCGTCGGTACCGAACAAAGCCCCCCTCGCCCTCCCGTCGCGTCACCGTGCACACGGTGTGCGTGACGGCGCTCCTGGCCGGATGCTCGCCGGCGCAGGAAGCCGGACAGGCAGAACCAGGAAGGGCCCTCGCGGCCGACGGTGCCCAGTCGAGTGGCACCGTAGGCAACGAGCACGCCCGTGTCGGGGACATCTGGTACTTCGCCCTCCCGGTGCCGTACAACACCTCCTCGAAGCCCATCGAGATAACGAAGGTGGCTGTCGTGCACATCCCTTCCGGCATCAAGGTCCTGGAGTACGGCGCGTACGACCTGAACGACACCGAAGGCCTCCCGCTTCTGGCGAAGGAAGGCGAATCATACACGCCTGAATTCGCGAAGCTGAAGAACTATGCAGCGAAGCCCGTCAAGGTTCCGGCCGGGAAAGGCAGCGACATCTTCTACCTGGCCAAAATGAAAATCACTGCACCACCGAAAGAGATAGCACGTAAGTGCCGCTTCGAATATGAGCAGGGTGGTCGGGCGTACGTCCAGACACTGGACTGCGAGCTCGAACTCAAAGTTGCCGAATAGGGTGTACTCCCGTGAGTGGCTCGTCTGCGCCGGCGACACCCCGATCGACACTGACTTCCAGGACGGCGTCAGCGCCCATCCGTGGTTCCGGGGCAACGACGTCATCTCAGTGCACATTCGCCGGGACACCATCGACGATCCAGGCCTCGTGAAGGAGTACCGCAGGTCGTACGATCTGCTGAGGGCCGCCGCACTGCCTCCGGAGGCGTCCCTCGCCCTGATTGAGGAAGCGGCTGAGGATGACCGAAATGGCAAGCAACGGGATCGACTTGAGCACGGCCGTCTGGCGCAAGAGCAGCTACAGCAACGGCGACGGCGGGGACTGCGTCGAGGTCGCCGACGGGCTCACGGGGATCGTTCCCGTCCGCGACTCCAAGCTCTCCCACGGCCCGGTTCTCACGGTCACGGCCCCCGCCTGGACGTCGTTCGTCACGGCTCTCAAGAACGCCCCCGCCGCACGGACTTCGTAGGCGCCGGCAGGCGCTTCAACACGACGGCTCGTCGCCATCCACTGGGGCGTGGTCTGCCTTCACCACGTCTTTCTACGCGCATGGACTGGTGCGGGTCTCCGCCGTATCGAGAAAGGCTCGGAATCCATGTCGTTCCCCCCGCCGTCCCCTCCCCCTCAGCCGCCCGCGTCCGCGCCCGGCCCGGGACAGCCCTGGGGGCCGCAGTGGAACCCGGCGGGACAGCCGGTTCAGCCGACGCTGAACGGCTTCGCGGTCACGGCGCTGGTGACCTCGCTGGTGTGCCTCGCCCCCCTGGGGCTGATATTCGGCATCGTCGCGCTGGTGCAGATATCGAGGAACGGGCAGCGGGGCAAGGGGCTCGCGATCGCCGGGATCTCCGTCTCCGGCGCGGTCCTGCTGCTGGCCGCCCTCGTCGCGGGGACGGCCGACTTCAAGGTGTGGACGCTTCCCGGCAGGGACGGCGACGGCGACGTCACGAAAAGCGGGTGGACCACGATCCTCTCGCTCCGGACCGGTGACTGCTTCAACCCGGGGACCGAGATAAAGCGGGACCAGTCGACACTGAATGACGTGAGCGTGGAGCTGGTGCCCTGCGACACGTCGCATCGCGGGGAGGCGTACGCCTCCTTCAGGCTCTCCGGGCAACGGGACTTCCCGGGCGCCGACGGGATCGCGGCGATCGCGACGCCGCGCTGCGCGAAGCTCTTCCTCGACTACTCGCTCGACCCGGTGGCCTTCGGACCGCTGCAGACCTTCTACTACTATCCGAGCGAACGGAACTGGGCCACCGGAGACCGCACCGTGCGGTGCTGGGTGGGTCCGAAGGGCGACGCGAAACTCGACACCTCGGTCAGGCGCGACGCGTCCAACCTGGACTCCGGTCAACTGGCCTTCCTCTCCGCCGTGAAGCCGATCAACGCCGCGGGCGTGCTCCGTCCGGTGCGGGGTCCCCGGGAGGACCTCGACGGAGCCAAGGCCTGGGCCGGCCGGATGGCCGAGGCGCAGGCCGAGTCCATCCGGCTGCTGAAGGACACCGATCTGCCCGGGGCGCAGCGGCCGGCCGGGCAGCTGGTGGCGGAGCTCGAAGCGGGGCTGCCGTTCTGGCGGCAGGCCGCCGAGGCGTCCGACGCGGACACCTTCCTCGGGCATCTGCGGTCGGTGGACCAGCACAACGGGGACGCCCAGGTCCGCCGGATACGCAAGCTGCTGGACCTCCCCCTGCCCGGCACAGCGCCGACGCAGGCACGCCACGAAGCGTCCGCTCCGGGACCCGTGTGACCTTCCCCGCTCCCCCGCGGCCCCCGGGAACACCGCGGGGGCCCGCGGTGTTGGTCTACTGCGGCGGATCGGAGGTCGGACAGTGCACGGTGAGTACAAGGTGCCCGGCGGAAAGCTCGTCGTCGTGGACGTCGAGGTGGAGGACGGCGCGCTGCGGCACGTGCGCGTGGCGGGTGACTTCTTCCTGGAGCCGGACGAGGCGCTGGACGCCGTGAACCGCGCGCTGGAGGGCGCCCCCGCGGACACCGACGCGGCGGGTCTGGCCGCCCGGATCGACGCGGGGCTGCCCGAGGGCACCGTGATGTACGGGCTGACGTCCGAGGGCGTCGGTGTCGCGGTGCGCCGCGCGCTGGCCCACGCCACGGACTGGACCGACTACGACTGGCAGCTCGTCCACGACGGCCCGCAGTCGCCCGCCCTGCACATGGCGCTGGACGAGGTGCTGACCGCGGAGGTCGCCGCTGGCCGGCGCCCGCCGACCCTGCGCGTGTGGGAGTGGGCCGCCCCCGCGGTGATCATCGGCAGTTTCCAGTCGCTGCGCAACGAGGTGGACCCCGAGGGGGCGGCGCGGCACGGCGTCGAGGTGGTGCGCCGGATCTCCGGCGGCGGCGCGATGTTCGTCGAGCCCGGCAACACGATCACGTACTCCCTGTCGGTGCCGGAGGCGCTGGTGCAGGGGCTCTCCTTCCAGGACAGCTACGCCTACCTGGACGACTGGGTGCTCGGCGCCCTCGGCGACATGGGCATCCGGGCCTGGTACCAGCCGCTGAACGACATCGCCACCGATCAGGGCAAGATCGCGGGCGCCGCGCAGAAGCGGATGGTGGGGCCGGGCGGCGGGCCCGGCGCGGTGCTGCACCACGTGACCATGTCGTACGACATCGACGCCGGCAAGATGCTCGAAGTGCTGCGGATCGGACGGGAGAAGCTGTCCGACAAGGGCATCGGGAGCGCGAAGAAGCGGGTGGACCCGCTGCGCCGGCAGACCGGGCTTGCGCGCGAGGCGGTCATCGCGCGGATGGTGGAGTCCTTCCGCGCCCGGTACGGGCTGACCGCCGGCGAGGCGACCGACGAGGAGTTGGCCCGCGCGCGGGAGTTGGCGCGGACGAAGTTCGGCGCGGAGCAGTGGACGGCGCGGGTGCCCTAGCGTTCACGCGCGCGCCGACACCGGCCCCGAGCCCGGTCCCGACTCCCGTGCCACGAGGAGGAGTTGCCGGGCGAGCGGGCCACGGGGCCTGCTTTCCCCACCGAACATAAAGGGCAAACGGTATGTCAGGAGCAAGTGGCCGTGACCGCACGGCCACGGAACGGAGTACCGCTTCCGCCACACGGGGACTCGTGTGACACTGAGGTCCCGTCCGCGGTGTGGAATCGCTCCGCGTCCGTCCCCCACACGAGAAGTGCGCCGTGCGTGAACTTCCTCTGCCTCTCGCGCTCACCGCGCGTCTGAGTCCGGTCGTCGTGCTCGCCTGTGCGGGCTGGGCGTTGACGTCCGGCCCGTTCGCCGCCTCCCCGGCCGCCGCCGGTCCCAGGACCACGCAGCAGGAGGAGCGCGGGGCCGACGACCGGTCGTCCTCCGAGCCGTCCGCGCCGTCGTCGACCGCGGTGACCAAGACGTACGCGTCCGCCCCGGTGCCGTGCACCAGCATCACGGAGAAGACGATCACGTCCCTGGTGCCGGGGGCCAGGACGACGGGCAAGGAGATCCCGTCGACGGACACCAAGGTGCGCCGCACCTGCTCGTGGAACGCGCTCAAGGGCTACGACTACCGCTGGCTCGACGTGTCCTTCGAGATCATGGCGACGGACGAGGCGGCGCTGAAGTCGTACCAGCAGCGGACCACCGACAAGAGCGGCGGCGGGGCCGTGCCCGGTCTCGGGGACAGCGCCTACTCGGTGGTGAACCTGACCACCGAGGACAAGCAGGAGACCCGGGAGGGCGTGGTGCTGGCCCGCGCCGCCAACGCGATCGTGGTCGTCACGTACAACGGCAGCGACTTCGAGTCGAAGAAGGCGCCGAGCACGGACGAGATCAACAAGGGCGCCATCAAGGCCGCCAAGGAGGCGATGGCCGCCCTGGAGAAGGGCCGTGCGGGCTGACCCTTCCCCGGGGACGGCGACGCGGCACCGCAGCCGGTGACGCGCGTCAGGCCGAGGCCCGCTGCCGGGTACGCGCGGCCATCAGCAGCAGGTACAGCACCAGCGAGGTGCCCAGGCCCACCGCCCAGCCGTAGTCGGCGAGGGACTTCAGGGCCGGGATGGGCCGGCCGTCGATCAGCGGGTGGAAGTCCGCGCCGCCGATGGCCAGCACGCCGCCCACCACGAAGGCCACGACCGCCCGCCAGTTCCAGCCGCCCTCGTACCAGTAGCGCCCGCCGCCCGGGCGGTACAGGTCGGCCAGGTCCAGCCGGGAGCGCCTGAGGACCCAGTAGTCGGCGATGAGGATGCCGGCGACCGTGCCGAGCAGTCCGCCGACCAGACCGAGCCAGGTGAAGATGTAGCCCTGCGGGTCGGCGTACAGCTTCCACGGGCACATCACCACGGCGAGCACGGCGGTGACGAGCGCGCCGGTGCGGAAACTGATCCTGCGCGGCGCGACGTTGGAGAAGTCGAAGGCCGGGGAGACCATGTTGGCCGCGATGTTGACCGAGAGGGTCGCCACCAGCACGGTCACCAGCGCGTACACCAGGCCCACCACGTTGTCGGTCTTCGCCGCCAACTGCACCGGGTCCCACACCGGTTCGCCGTACACGGCCTGGGAGCCGGAGGTGACCAGCACGGACAGGAACGCGAACAGGGTCATGGTCGTGGGCAGTCCGAGCGCCTGGCCCCGGGTCTGCGCCTTCTGGCTCCTGCCGTACCGGGTGAAGTCCGGGATGTTCAGGGACAGGGTGGACCAGAAGCCGATCATGCCCATCAGGGAGGGCGCGAACAGCTTCCAGAAGTCCGCTCCCCAGCCCAGCTTCGAGGGCTGGTCGAAGAGCGGTCCGAACCCGCCGGCCTTGCTGCTCATCCACCACAGCATCACGAAGGCGCCGACGAGGACGAAGGGCGCCGCCCAGTTCTCGAACCGGCGGATGGTCTCCATGCCCCGGTAGATGACGGCGACCTGGATCGCCCAGAAGATGGCGAACGACAGCCACATCGTCCAGGCGTGGCCGCCCACCTTCGCGGCGTCCGTCCAGCCGCTCCCGATCAGCTTCCCGGCGAGGAAGTAGATCGCCTCGCCGCCGATCCAGGTCTGGATGCCGAACCAGCCGCACGCCACCAACGCCCGTACGACGGCGGGCAGGTTGGCGCCGCGCACGCCGAAGGAGGCGCGGGCGAAGACCGGGAAGGGGATGCCGTACTTGGGTCCCGCGTGCCCGGTGAGCAGCATGGGGACGAGCACGATCAGGTTGGCCAGGGCGATGGTGAACACCGCCTGCTTCCAGTCCATGCCGACGGCGATCAGACCGGACGCCAGGGTCCAGGAGGCCGTGTTGTGGGCCATGCCGACCCACAGCGCGGAGAAGTTGTACGTGGTCCAGGTGCGCTGGGCGACCGGGACGGGCAGCAGGTCGGCGTTGGCGTAAGGGCCGCTGGGTGGCGGGGTGCCGGGGGCGATCTCCACGCGCCCGTCGGGGAGGGTGACCTGCGCGGACGGCGGTATGGCCGGGGGAGCGGTGTCGGTCATGGGCAGCCCAATCGATGAGACGGGTCGAAACGGGGCGGTGCGGGCGCCCGGCCCCTCCCCGGGGAGGCGGGGAGGGGGGACAGAGGGGGGATGGGAACTGCGCTCGGGGACTCAGGAGTTGACGGCCGGGATGATCTGCTGCCCGTACGCGTCGATCACGGCTTCCTGCGCGTCGTGCATGTCGTACACGGCGAACTGGTCCACGCCCAGCTCGCGCAGCGCGTTCAGCTTCTCGATGTGCTTCTCGACCGGTCCGATCACGCAGAACCGGTCGACGATCTCGTCGGGCACGAACTGCGTGTCCGGGTTGCCGCTGCGCCCGTGGTGGGCGTAGTCGTAGCCCTGGCGGGCCTTGATGTAGTCGGTGAGTTCCTCGGGCACGGCGGCGGAGTGCTCGCCGTAGCGGGCGACCAGGTCGGCCACGTGGTTGCCGACCATGCCGCCGAACCACCGGCACTGGTCGCGGGCGTGGGCGAGCGCCTCGGGCGAGTCGTCGGCGGTGACGTACGCGGGGGCGGCCACGCAGATCCTCACGTCGGAAGGGTCGCGCCCGGCCGCGACGGCCGCGTCCTTCACGGCCTTCACCATGTACTCGGTCAGGTACAGGTCGGCGAGCTGGAGGATGAACCCGTCGGCCTCCTCTCCGGTCATCTTCAGCGCCTTGGGCCCGTACGCGGCCATCCAGACGGGCAGTTGGGCGCCGGGCCTGACCCAGGGGAACTTGATCACCGTGCCGCCGAGGTCGGCCTCCTCTCCCCTGCCGAGTGCCCGGACGACCTTCATCGCCTCGCTGATCCGGGCCAGCGTGTTGGGCTTGCGGCCGGCCACCCGCATCGCGGAGTCGCCGCGGCCGATCCCGCAGACCGTGCGGTTGCCGAACATGTCGTTGAGGGTGGCGAAGGTGGAGGCGGTGACCTCCCAGGTGCGGGTGCCGGGGTTGGTGACCATGGGACCGACGGTCAGCTTCTCGGTGTTCGCGAGGATCTGGCTGTAGATCACGAACGGCTCCTGCCAGAGCACGGCGGAGTCGAAGGTCCAGCCGTAGCTGAAGCCGTTGCGCTCGGCGCGCTGCATCAGGCCGATCACGCGCGAGGCCGGCGGGTCGGTCTGGAGGACGAGTCCGAAGTCCATGGGCGGCACTCCTAGTCGAGGTACTGGCAGGTGGAGCGCGGGGTGTAGACGCCGTGCCCGGCGCGCCCGGTGTACTCCCGCTCGGTGATGACGGGTTCGCCGCGGGAGAGCACGGTCTCCACCCGGCCGGTGATCCGCCTGCCCTCGTACGCCGAGTAGTCGACGTTCATGTGGTGGGTCTCGGCGGAGATGACCTGCTCGGCGTGCGGGTCGTAGACGACGACGTCGGCGTCGGCGCCCGGCGCGATGGTGCCCTTCTTCGGGTACATGCCGAACATGCGGGCCGGGGTGGCGCAGGCGATCTCGATCCAGCGGCGGCGCGAGATGTGCCCGTCGACGACGGCCTGGTGGAGCAGGTCCATACGGTTCTCGACGCCCGGCATTCCGTTGGGGATCTTGGAGAAGTCGCCGCGGCCGAGTTCCTTCTGGCCGGTGAAGCAGAAGGGGCAGTGGTCGGTGGAGACCACCTGGAGGTCGTTGGTGCGCAGGCCCTTCCACAGGGCCGCCTGGTGCTCCCTGGGGCGAAGGGGCGTGGAGCACACGTACTTGGCGCCCTCGAAGTCGGGCTCGGCGAGGTTGTCGGTGGACAGGAACAGGTACTGCGGACAGGTCTCGCCGAACACGCTGAGCCCGTCGTCGCGCGCCCTGGCCAGTTCGGCGACCGCCTCCTGCGCCGAGACGTGCACGATGTACAGCGGCGCGCCCGCGACCTGGGCGAGCCGGATGGCGCGGTGGGTGGCCTCGGCCTCCAGCAGCGCCTTGCGGACCTCCCCGTGGTAGCGCGGGTCGGTCTCCCCGCGGGCCAGTGCCTGTTCGACCAGGACGTCGATGGCGATGCCGTTCTCGGCGTGCATCATGATCAGCCCGCCGTTGTCGGCGGCCCGCTGCATGGCGCGCAGGATCTGCCCGTCGTCGCTGTAGAAGACTCCCGGGTAGGCCATGAACTGCTTGAAGGAGGTGACGCCCTCCTCCACCAGCAGGTCCATCTCCTTCAGCGTCTCCTGGTTCACATCGGAGACGATCATGTGGAAGCCGTAGTCGATCGCGCAGTTGCCCTCGGCCTTGGCGTGCCAGGCGTCCAGGCCCTCGCGCAAGCCTCCGCCGACGGTCTGGATGGCGAAGTCCACGATCGTGGTCGTGCCGCCCCAGGCGGCGGCGCGGGTGCCGGTCTCGAAGGTGTCGGCGGCGTAGGTGCCGCCGAACGGCATCTCCATGTGGGTGTGGCCGTCGACCCCGCCCGGGATGACGTACTTGCCGGTGGCGTCGATGGTCCGTTCGGCGGTGAAGGCCTCGGCGGCCGGGGTGCCGGAGGCGGCGAGGGCGGCGATGCGGCCGTCCTCGATCAGGACGTCGGCGTGGATCTCGTCGGCGGCGGTGATGACGAGGCCGCCGCGGATGACGGTGCGGCTCATGCTCCCTCTCCTTCCGGTCGGGTGTGCACGGTGGGGCGCGGGTCCCCGGTCAGGGCGCGGTCAGCGGCTCGTACGTGCCCGGGGCGCGGTCGCGGTAGAACTGCCAGCGGTCGCGGACCTCGCGCAGCTTGGCCAGGTCCAGGTCGCGCACGACCAGTTCGGTCTCCTTGTCGCTCGCCGGTTCGCCGACGAACTGCGCCTCCGGGTCCACGAAGTAGGAGGTGCCGTAGAAGTCGTTGTCGCCGTACTCCTCGACGCCCACCCGGTTGATCGCGCCGACGAAGTACTCGTTGGCGACGGCCGCTGCCGGCTGCTCCAGTTGCCACAGGTAGCCCGACAGTCCGCGCGAGGTGGCCGACGGGTTGAAGACGATCTCGGCGCCGGCCAGTCCGAGGGCCCGCCAGCCCTCCGGGAAGTGCCGGTCGTAGCAGATGTAGACGCCGATCCGGCCCGCCTTGGTGTCGAAGATCGGCCAGCCGCTGTTGCCCGGTCGGAAGTAGAACTTCTCCCAGAAGCCCTTGACCTGCGGGATGTGGGTCTTGCGGTACTTGCCGAGGTAGGAGCCGTCCGCGTCGATCACGGCGGCGGTGTTGTAGAGGACGCCGGGCTGCTCCTCCTCGTACATCGGCAGGACCAGGACGAGGCCGAGTTCCTTCGCGAGCGCCTGGAAGCGCCGGACGATCGGGCCCTCGGGGATCTGCTCGGCGTACTCGTAGAAGGCGGGGTCCTGGACCTGGCAGAAGTACGGTCCGTAGAACAGTTCCTGGAAGCAGAGCACCTGGGCGCCCTGCGCGGCCGCGTCGCGGGCCGCCTGCTCGTGGACCTGGATCATCGATTCCTTGTCGCCGGTCCACGCGGTCTGGAAGATGGCGGCGCGGATCACCTTGCTCATCGGGACCTCCACTCGCTGGATGTGCCGGGAGCGTAGAAAGCCTGCGGCTCCGCTTTGAGGTGCACCGTGTCACGTCTGCGGGGGCGGGGCGTGCCACCGTGTCACTCCGGGTCCGTCCCATGTCTCACCGCCGTTCTCCCGGCCGTTCTTCCGACTCACTCCTGTTGCGCGTCGTGCGCGAGGAGCGCGATGTGCACCGAGGCGGCCTGTTCGAAGTCGTCGAGGTCCACCCCGAGGCACGTCTGTATGGACTCCAGGCGGCGGTAGAGCGCGGGCCGGGAGACGTGGTGGAGCTGGGCGGTGCGGGACTTGTTGCGGCCGGTGGCGAGGTAGGTGCGCAGCACGGACAGCAGGTCGTCGTCGGCCCGGCACAGCAGTCCGTCCAGCTCGCGCTCGGCGAAGGACTGCACGTGCGGGTCGTCGCGCAGCAGCCGGACCAGGCCCCGCAGGTGCACGTCCTTCAGACGTACGACGGCGGGCAGGTCCAGCACGTCGGCGGAGTCGGCGACGGCCTGGGCGACGTGCCGGGCCTCGCGCAGCCCGGCGGGCACGTCGTCCCAGACGGTGCGGGCGTCCGCGGCGGCGACGACCGTGCGCTCCGCGCCGGAGCCGTCGCGCAGCCGGGCCGCGAAGTGCCCGGTGAGGGCGTCGGCGTCCTGGTCGCGGGCGAGGCTGAGCAGCACGGCGGTGGCGCCCTCGGCGACCTCGGCGACCAGCCCGGGAAGGCCGAGCAGGCGCAGCAGCCGGTCGAGTGCGCCCACGTCGCCGTCGGGGACGACCAGGGGTACGAAGGTGCGCCGGTTGACCGGCAGTCCGGCGGCCCGTGCCCGGGGCAGCAGTTGCCGGGCGGGTACGGCTCCGCCGACGAGGTCGGTGAGCAGGCCCTGCGCGGACTGCTCCTCCCAGGAGCAGCCGGCGTTGCCGCCGAGCATGCGGTGCAGCACGAGGGCCTCGGCGGCGCGGTCGGCCAGCAGCCGTCCGGTGGCGTGGTCGCCGCGGTGGCCGCACAGCACGATGCGTCCCCACCGCTCGCCGCGCCCGCCGAGTTCGGCGCGGATCCAGCCGTCGCCCTGGCCGGCGCCGGCCTGCCGGGAGATGCGCTCCCAGTCCCGCAGCACGTCGTCGACCGCCGGCCGCTCCCCCGCCGTGGCCAGGACGCGGTGGGCGAGGTTGGTGACGACGACGGGGCAGGCGCTGTGCTGGGCGATCTCGTCGAGCAGCGCCTGGAGGGGGGCGCCCGCCGTGATCAGCGCGGTGAGGGCGGTGCGTACGGCCTCCGACAGGCTGACGGAGGCGAACTTGCGCCGTACCAGCCGGGACTGGACCTCCTCGGTCAGTTCGGCGAAGGGGAAGGGGCGGTGCAGGACGACCAGGGGGAGCTGGCACCGCTCGGCGGCCCGGCGCATCACGTCGGGCGGGGTGGGGAAGGCCCGGCCCAGGCCGAGGACGACGGCCGCGGCCTCCGCGCGGTGCAGGGAGCGGATGTACTCGGCCTGTTTCTCTTCGTCGCCGGCGAGCAGCACGCCGGTGGTGAGGACCATCTCGCCGCCGCTGAGCATCACGCCGACGTCGGCGGCCTCGGCGACGTGCACCCAGCGCACGGGCCGGTCGAGGGGGCCGGCGCCGGCCACCACCTCGGGCTCCCCCGCGAGCACCCGCTCCAGGGTGAGGACCTGGCGCACCGACAGGGCGGGTTCCGGCGGGTTCCAGGTGGTCGGGGGTGTGTCCGAGGCGGTGGTCATGGCGACGTTCCCCTCTGCGTGCGGTTCGGTTCGCCTCCGGGGCGCCAGTGCCGTGGCACCAGCACACGGCGCGTGGTGCCGGTGCCGTGGCACTAGTACGCGGCGCGCAGGGCGCCCTCCAGGATCGCGGCGCCCTCCTCGGCCTCCGCGACGGTCAGGGACAGCGG
This sequence comes from Streptomyces sp. NPDC014889, assembly GCF_043081205.1. NCBI lineage: Bacteria > Bacillati > Actinomycetota > Actinomycetes > Kitasatosporales > Streptomycetaceae > Streptomyces > Streptomyces sp. NPDC014889. The sequence goes on along the minus strand of NZ_JBIBWH010000020.1, from coordinate 36,179 downwards.
CGGGGCGATGCGCAGGGCGCTGGTGTTGTGCCCGCCGCCCTTGCCGATGAGCAGGCCGCCCTGCCGGGCCGCCTCCAGCACCGCGGTGGCCGCCTGCGGGTCGGCCTCGTCGGTGCCGGGCCGGGTCAGCTCGACGCCGATCATCAGCCCGCGTCCGCGGACCTCCCGTACGCCGGGCAGTTGGGCGGCGACGGCCCGCAGCCGCTCGATGAGGAGTCCGCCGACGCGCCGGGCGTTGCCCTGGAGGTCGTGTTCCAGGAGGTAGTTGAGGTTGGCGAGGCCGGCGGCCATGGTGAGCTGGGTGCCGCCGAAGGTGGAGATGCTGTTGGCGTCGAGGCAGTTCATGATCTCGGCGCGGGCGACGACCCCGCCGATGGAGCTGCCGTTGCCGATGCCCTTGGCGAAGGTGACGATGTCGGGCGGTCCGCTGCGTGCGTGCGCCTGCCAGCCCCAGAAGTGGTCGCCGGTGCGGCCCCAGCCGGTCTGCACCTCGTCGGAGATCCACAGGATGCCGTGCTCCTGGAGCACCTCGCGGAAGGCGGCGTACAGGCCGTCGGGCGGGGAGGTGAAGCCGCCGACGCCCTGGACGGGTTCGGCGATCAGCGCGGCGGGCGGGCGGGTGTGGCCGAGGAGGTCCCTGAGGTCCTCGACGCAGGCGGCGGTGAACTCGGCGTCGTTCAGGTGGGCGAAGGGCCCGCGGGTGCGTACGCCGCCGTGGACGTACAGCGTCTGGAGCGGGGACAGGGAGGTCGGGGACCAGCCGCGGTTGCCGGTGATGCCCACGGCGCTGAAGGAACGGCCGTGGTAGCTGTTGCGCATGGCCAGGATCGTGTTGCTGCGCCGGTAGGTGGTGGCGAGCAGCAGGGCGGTGTCGTTGGCCTCGGTGCCGGAGGTGGTGAAGAACACCCGGGCGTCCGGGATGCCACTCAACTGGGCGATGCGCTCGGCGAGTTCGACCATCGGTCGGTTGAGGTAGAGCGTGGAGGAGTGGATGATCCGCCCGGCCTGCTCGGTCACCGCCTTGGTGACCTCGGGCAGCGCGTGGGCGGTCATGGTGGTGAGGATGCCGCCGAAGAAGTCGAGGTAGCGCCGGCCGTCGGCGTCCCAGACGTGGCGGCCCTCGCCGTGGGTGATCTCGATCGGGTCCTCGTAGTAGAGCGCCAGCCAGTCGGGCGCGACGGCCCGGTGACGGTCGTACAGGTCGCTCACGGCTGCACCAGCCCTTCATAGGCGTCGGGGCGGCGGTCGCGGTAGAAGGCCCACTGCTGCCGCACCTCTTCGATGAGGTCGAAGTCGAGGTCGCGGACGAGGAGTTCCTCCTTCGCGTCGCCGGCGACGTCTCCGACGAACTGTCCGCGGGGGTCGACGAAGTAGCTCGTTCCGTAGAACTCGTTGTCGCCGTACTCCTCCCGGCCGACGCGGTTGATCGCGGCGACGAAGTACTCGTTGGCGACGGCGGCGGCCGGCTGTTCGAGCTGCCACAGGTAGGCGGACAGGCCGCGGTGGGTGGCGGAGGGGTTGTAGACGAGCTGGGCGCCGTTCAGGCCGAGCTGCCGCCAGCCCTCCGGGAAGTGGCGGTCGTAGCAGATGTAGACGCCGACCCGGCCGACCGCGGTGTCGAAGACGGGCCAGCCGAGGTTGCCGGGTTTGAAGTAGTACTTCTCCCAGAAGCCCTTGACCTGCGGGATGTGGTGCTTGCGGTACTTGCCCAGATAGCTTCCGTCGGCGTCGATCACGGCGGCGGTGTTGTAGTAGAAGCCGGACTGCTCGACCTCGAACACCGGGACGACGATCACCATTCCGGTCTCGCGGGCGAGTTCCCGCATGCGCCGGACCGTGGGCCCGTCGGGCACCGGCTCGGCCCAGCGGTAGTGCTCCGGCTCCTGGACCTGGCAGAAGTAGGGCGCGTTGAAGACTTCCTGGAACCCGATGATCCGGGCACCCCGACGGGCCGCCTCGCGGGCGTGCTCCTCGTGTTTGGCGACCATGGACTCGGTGTCGCCGGTCCAGGTGGCCTGGACCAGGGCCGCACGGACGACGTTGGCCATGAGCTGCTCCTTCGACGTACGTCAGAGCCTCTACGCCCGTAGAACAGGCCTAGAGGGATGAACGTAAGCCTCTTCTCCTGGCTTGCCAAGACCATTGTCGCCAACCCGCGAAGTCGATCGTGTTTCGCACTCCGGTGGGTGAGCGCCGGTGCGAGGGGCGTCACGGCGAGGCGGGGACCGGGGCGCTCACCCTGGCCAGCAGCTCGCGGGGCGCGGGGTCGGCCTGGAGGCCGGGGAGCAACAGCAGCCACAGGGCGGTCAGGCGGTCCTCGATCAGCAGCCGGTCGTCGAGGACGTCGGAGAGCGTGTGGAGGCCGAAGAAGGCGGCGACCAGGGTGGGGGCGTCCCGGCCGGGTTCCGCCCCGGGGGCCAGGCCGCCCTCGCTCCGGGCGGCGGCGAGCATGCGTTCGACGGTGGTGATCCAGTCCACGAACGGCGGGGGCATCTCCACGTCGATCGACCGCCGCTCCGCCCACAGCCGCGCTCCGGCGCGTACGACGACGTCGTCGCGGAACGCCCGCGCCACCGAGAAGCTCAGCCGCACCAGCCTCTCCAGGGCGGGCTCGGCGACCGACTCGTGCCGGGCGACCAGGGCGGGCCAGGCGGCGAAATGCGCTTCGACGACGGCGAGGGCGAGCTGTTCCTTGCTGCCGTAGTGGAAATAGATGGCCCCGCTGGTACGGGCGGACCGTGCGCTGATGTCGGCGATACTGGTCCCCGCGTAACCCCGTTCGAAGAACAGGTGAGCTGCTCCCTGCAATACGGCTCTGCGGGTTTCCTCCGCCCGTTCCTGCACGCGTCTCCCTCGTCCGTCGGTGCGTCGCGAGGAGGAATCTATCGGCCTTTGCCGCACGGCCGGGAGAGCCCAACATGCGAAACTCTTAATAGTGTTATTAGCATTTTTCCATGGACTCCGGATCGCGCACACGGGATTCCCGCACACCGTCGACCGGGTCCGACGGCCCCACCGGCCTTGCCACCCTCTCCTCCCTCGGCCGGTCCCGGACGGTCGAGCGCGAACTGGTCCACCGGACCTCCGTGGCCGAGGTGTTGCTGACCGACGTCCGCCCCCACGGTCCGCTCTCCTACTGCGCCGCAGCCGCGTGGCCGCGCTCGCACCCCACGTTCCCCCGCGGACGCGACGACCGGCACAGCCCCTGGATGATCGTCGAAACCCTGCGCCAGCTCGGCATCTACATCCCGCTGCGCCACCTCGACGTGCCCCCCACCGCCCGCTTCCTGATCGACGACCTCTCCTACGCCCTGGACGTGGACGCGGAGCCGACGGCACCCCACGGGGCCAGCGAGGTCACCTGCCTGGTGCAGGTCGGCGGCCTGCGCACCGACCGCGACGGCAGCGCGCTGACCGGACTGCGCATGCGGGTCGACTTCCTGGCCGGACGGCGGCCGTTCGCCCGCGCGGCGGGCGGGGCGCGCTTCCTCGACGCCGAGCGCTACGCCCGGCTCCGTACCGGGGCCGGCGCGGCCGTGCCGTCCCCGGCCGGACCGCGGCCCGAACCCGCCCTGCTGGGGCTGGTGTCGGAGGCGGACGCCGTCGTCGCCGTGGCCGGGGAGGAGCTGCTGGTGTGCCCCGCCGATCCGCGTCACCCGTTCCTGTTCGACCACGGAACGGACCACGTGCCCGGAACGGCCCTGCTGGAGGCGGCGCGGCAGGCGATCGCCCTGCGCAGCGGAGGGCGGCTGGTGAGGCCGGTCGCCTGCCGGATGTCGGCGCTGCGGTTCACCGAACATGCCCCGCCCGCCGTCATTCACTGCTCCGCCCAGGGCCGCACCGGCGCGTTCCTTTTCCGGCAGGACGGCACCACCACGGCCGAAGGCGTATTGCGATACCCGTGAGGTGTCACCCACACGTGCGTATTGCGGCAGTGAATATCCACGACCGGTCAAGTGGAGCGTAACGTTCATTATGTTTCCGGTTCCGGATGAATTCCCGGAAACCACGCAGTGCGGTGCGTGTGCCCACCTCACTCCTCGACCATCCCTGTCCGCCTGCGACTTCACGCTGCCCTGAAGCGCGCGTGACGCAAGCAGGCGCCGACGTCCACGACCGGCGGACCGTGCCGCCCTCCGGCAGGTCCGTCCCGCGCCAGAACGGCAAGAGCACATGGCCACACATCACATGTTCGACCTCGACTGGACCCCCGAAGCCGTCGTCTTCGACTGCGACGGCACGCTGGTGGACTCCGAACAGCACTGGCAGCAGGCCCGGATCAGCGTCCTGCGGGACTTCGGCTGCGCACCCGGCCCGGACTTCACGGAGCGCGCGAAGGGACTGCACTACACCGAGTGCGGCGCCCTCATGGCGCGCGTCGCCGGGCAACCGGACGCCGCCGGGGAGATGACCGAGCGGCTGCTGACGACCTTCCGCGCCCTCGTCGCGCGCGAGCCGGTGATCGCGCGCGGAGCCAAGGGTCTGGTGACGATCCTGAGCCGGGTGGCACCGCTGGCCGTGGCCAGCAACTGCCCCGCGGACGTGGTGGAGTTCTCCCTGGAGGCGGTGGGCTTACGGCACCACTTCCGGCACATCGTCGTGCCCGACGAGGAGGTACGCCCCAAGCCGCACCCCGGTACCTACACGGAGGCCGTGCGCCGCCTGGGCGTGGCCGGCGGCAACGCCCTGGCCGTGGAGGACTCCGTCAACGGACTCAGGGCCGCGGCGGGCGCCGGACTGAAGGCGGTGGGAGTGGGGCCGCGTCCGGGCCCCGAGGCCGCCGCCCTCGCCCACCTGTGGGTGGGCGCGCTGGACAACGCGGGCCTGATGGCCTGGGCGGCCAGCCGTCCGAGGACCGTCCGGCGCACGACCGGCACGCCCGGCACGGCGCCGGCCCGCCCGTCGGTTCCGCCCCCGGGCGGCCCCGCCCGCTCCGACACGCCGTCCGCCCCCTGAGACCCGTACCGCCCGCGGTGCTCCAACCCACGCCGACGACCACCGCGGGCGGTACGGACGCCCTCACGCCCCTGCCGGCGCGGCTGGCACCTGCACTGGCACGCGGACGTCCTCACGCGCCGGGCGGCTCGGGCGTACCGGTGGCGTGGGCGCCCTCACACCCCCGGCGGTGCAGGCGGCGTGGGCGGTGCGGACGTCCTCACACTCCGGCCAGTGCGCTCTGCTCGGCCAGCTCCTCCATGGACAGGCCCAGCACTCCGGCCAGCGCGGCGACGGTGAAGAACGCCGGGGTCGGGGCCCGGCCCGTCTCGATCTTGCGCAGGGTCTCGGCCGAGATGCCCGCGCTCGCCGCGACCTGGGCCATGCTGCGGTCGCCGCGCGCGGCGCGCAGCAGACGGCCGAGCCGCTCGCCGCGCTCGCGCTCCTCGGGGGTCAGGGGGGTGCGCACCATAGGGGCAGTCTACCGTGATTCAAATACCGGTATAGTAATTGGCATGGTGGAACTGAAGACCGACACGTCGATCGACGCGATGTACGAAGCCGGCCAGGTCGTGGCGCGGGCCCTGACCGCCGCGCGCAAGGCCGCGGGCGTGGGAGTGTCCCTGCTGGAGCTGGACGAGGTGGCCCACGACGTCCTGCGGGAGGCGGGCGCGACCTCGCCGTTCCTGGGCTACCGGCCCTCCTTCGCCCCGACCCCGTTCCCGGCCGTGCTCTGCGCCTCGGTGAACGACGCGATCGTGCACGGGATCCCCACGAAATACCGGCTGCGCGACGGCGACCTCGTCTCCCTCGACTTCGGCGCGAAGCTCGGCGGCTGGGTCGGCGACTCGGCGCTCAGCTTCGTCGTGGGCCGGGCGCGCCCCGCGGACCTGCGGCTGATCGAGACCGCCGAGCGGGCGCTGGCCGCGGGCATCGAGGCGGCCGTGGTCGGCAACCGCATCGGCGACATCGCCCACGCCATCGGCTCGGTGTGCCGCGCGGCGGGCTACGGCATCCCGGACGGGTTCGGCGGCCACGGCATCGGCCGCCACATGCACGAGGACCCCGGCGTGCCGAACGAGGGCCGTCCTGGCCGGGGCCTGCCCCTGCGGCACGGCATGGTCCTCGCCATCGAGCCCATGCTGATCGCCGGCGGCACGGACGGCTACCACGCGGCCCCGGACGGCTGGACCCTGCGCACCGACGACGGCACCCGCGCGGCCCACGCGGAACACACGGTGGCGATCACGGAATCGGGCCCGCGCATCCTCACGGAACGGTGAACGGCAAGCGGTGAGGCCACCCACCAGGGGGCGCGGCTCCCGAGCTCACAGGCGCTCCGAACATGCCCCAGGAACCGGACCATGCCATCGTGGCATGAAACGCCCCCCACCCGGTTACCCGGCGGGAGCCACTGTCAGCGAGGGAACGGACAGCGATGACCAGCGGCTTCAACGGCCCGGAGGGCGACCGCGACCGCGACCCCTTCGGTGAACTCTTCGCCCGCTTCTTCGGCGGACCACGCACCGGCCCCCGGCACATCGACATCGGCCGGCTGCTCAGCCAGCCCGCCCGGGAGCTGGTGCGGGGAGCGGCGCTGTACGCCGCGGAGCACGGCAGCCGGGATCTGGACACCGAGCACCTGCTGCGGGCCGCGCTCTCCACCGAGCCCACCCGCAGTCTGCTCAGCCGGTCCGGCGCGGACCCCGACTCGCTCGCGACGCAGATCGACGAGCGGGCCGGCCCCGTGCAGCACCCGCCGGGCGAGGTGCCCCCGCCGACCTCCCTCTCGCTCACCCCGGCCGTCAAACGGGCCTTCCTCGACGCGCACGACATGGCGCGGGCCAGCGGCGCCGGTTACATCGGCCCGGAGCACGTGCTCAGCGCGCTCGCCGCGAACCCCGACTCGGCGGCCGGGCACATCCTGAACGCGGCCCGGTTCGCCTCGTCCGGCATGCCGCCCGAGACCCCGGAGGCCGCCGCGCCACCCGGGACGGAGCGGCAGCGGTCCACCTCCACACCGACCCTGGACAGGTACGGGCGCGACCTGACCGAGCTGGCCCGGCAGGGGCGCATCGACCCGGTGATCGGGCGGGAGCAGGAGATCGAGCAGACCATCGAGGTGCTCTCCCGGCGGGGCAAGAACAACCCGGTGCTCATCGGTGACGCGGGCGTCGGGAAGACCGCCATCGTGGAGGGTCTGGCGCAGCGGATCGCCGACGGGGACGTGCCCGACATCCTGATCGGCCGCCGGGTGGTGGCCCTGGACCTGACGGGCGTCGTCGCGGGCACCCGGTACCGGGGCGACTTCGAGGAGCGGCTGAACAACATCGTGACCGAGATCCGCACCAACTCCGAGCGGCTGATCGTCTTCATCGACGAGCTGCACACCGTGGTCGGCGCCGGCGCGGGCGGCGAGGGCGGCGCGATGGACGCGGGCAACATCCTCAAGCCCGCCCTCTCCCGCGGCGAGCTGCACATCGTGGGCGCGACGACGCTGGAGGAGTTCCGGCGGATCGAGAAGGACGCGGCGCTGGCCCGCCGGTTCCAGCCGATCCTGGTGCCCGAGCCGTCCGCCGCGGACGCGCTGGAGATCCTGCGCGGGCTGCGCGACCGCTACGAGGCCCACCATCAGGTGCGCTACACCGACGAGGCGCTGGCCGCCGCCGTGGACCTGTCCGACCGCCATCTGACGGAGCGCCGTCTGCCCGACAAGGCGATCGACCTGATCGACCAGGCCGGTGCCCGGGTGAAGCTGCGGGCGCGCACCAAGGGCACCGACGTACGGGCCATGGAGCGCGAGGTGGAGCAGCTCGCGCTGGACAAGGACCAGGCGGTCGCGGACGAACAGTACGAGCGGGCGACGGAGTTGCGCGACCGGATCACCGAGCTGAAGCAGCGGATCGGCGAGGCCGGCGGGGACGGCGAGGCCGACGAGGGACAGCATCTGGAGGTCACCGCCGAGGCGATCGCGGAGGTGGTGTCGCGGCAGACCGGCATCCCCGTCAGCAGTCTCACCCAGGAGGAGAAGGAGCGCCTGCTCGGCCTGGAGCTGCACCTGCACCGGCGGGTCGTCGGCCAGGAGGAGGCAGTGAGCGCGGTCTCGGAGGCGGTGCTGCGCTCACGCGCCGGACTGGCCAGCCCGGACCGGCCGATCGGCAGCTTCCTGTTCCTCGGCCCGACCGGCGTCGGCAAGACCGAGCTGGCCCGGGCGCTGGCCGAGGTCCTGTTCTCCAGCGAGGACCGCATGGTCCGCCTGGACATGAGCGAGTACCAGGAGCGGCACACCGTCAGCCGGCTGGTGGGCGCCCCGCCCGGGTACGTCGGTCACGAGGAGGCCGGCCAGCTCACCGAGGTGGTGCGCCGGCACCCGTACTCGCTGCTGCTGCTGGACGAGGTGGAGAAGGCGCATCCGGACGTCTTCAACATCCTGCTCCAGGTGCTCGACGACGGGCGGCTCACCGACTCCCAGGGCCGCACGGTGGACTTCACCCACACCGTCATCGTGATGACCAGTAACCTCGGCTCGGAGGCGATCACCCGGCGCGGGGCCGGCATCGGGTTCGGCGCGGGTGGCGCGGAGGCGGACGAGGAGGCGCGGCGCGAGCAGATCCTCAGGCCGCTGCGCGAGCACTTCCGGCCCGAGTTCCTCAACCGGATCGACGAGATCGTCGTCTTCCGCCAGCTCACCGCCGAGCAGTTGCGGCAGATCACCGATCTGCTGCTGGAGAAGACGCGCAGGCTGCTGCACGCCCAGGACGTCACGGTGCAGTTCACCGAGGCGGCCGTGGACTGGCTGGCCCGGCGCGGTCACCAGCCGGAGTACGGCGCCCGTCCGCTGCGCCGCACCATCCAGCGCGAGGTGGACAACCAGCTCTCCCGGCTGCTGCTGGCCGGCCGGGTCCGCGAGGGCGGGCGCGTCATGGTGGACGCGAAGGACGACCGGCTCACGTTCGACGTCCGGAACGAGGAGGAGCCGGCGCCTGCGCCGCCCGCACCTCCCGCACCGCCTTCGTCGACGGAGTGAGCGCGGTGAACGGCCGGGGCCCGCCGTCCCTTACGGAGGCGGGCCCCGCCGCGCAACCGTTCACGGTGACGGATTCACCACCATGGCCGAGCCTCCGCCGCGGCGCACCTTCTCCGCGGCGGCCAGCCACCTGCCGTCGGGCAGGCTCTGGATGCCCGTGGCGGCGCCGATCTCCGGGTTGAGCTTGAAGGAGTGACCGATGGTCTCCAACTGCTTCCTCAACACGCTGTCGTAGAGGGCGGGTTCGAGTTCGGTCTGCGCGGTGTTGCGCTGGCTGGCCCGGGGTGCGGCGATCGCGTCGACCAGGGACAGATGCCGGTCGAGGAACCCGGTCAGGGTCTGCAGCACGGTGGTGATGATGGTCGCGCCGCCCGGTGAACCGAGCGCCACCACCGGCCGGCCCAGCCGGTCCAGCACGATCGTCGGCGAGATCGACGAGCGCGGCCGCTTGCCCGGACCGGGCAGGTTCGGGTCGTGCACCGCCGGGTTGGCCGGGGTGAAGGAGAAGTCCGTCAGCTCGTTGTTGAGCAGGAAGCCCCGGCCGGGCACGGTGATGCCGCTGCCGCCGGTCTGCTCGATGGTGAGCGTGTAGGCGACGACGTTGCCCCACCGGTCGGCGACCGTCAGGTGGGTGGTGTTCTCGCCCTCGTACGTCGTCGGCGCGGCCGTGCCACCGCGGGAGCAGGCCGCGGGGTGGCGCGGGTCGCCGGGGGCGAGGGGGCTGGTGAGGACCGCGTCGTTCTTGATCAGGCAGGCGCGGGAGTCGGCGAACTTCTGCGACAGGAGTTCCTGCGTGGGCACGTTCTCGAAGGCGGGGTCGCCGACCCAGCGTCCGCGGTCGGCGAAGGCGATGCGGCTCGCCTCGATGTAGTGGTGCAGGTACTGGAGCTCGCTCGCCGTGGCGAGGTCCGTGCGCTGAAGGATGTTGAGCGCCTCGCCGACGGTCGTGCCGCCGGAGGAGGAGGGCGCGATGGAGAACACCCGCAGGCCGCGGTACGAAGTCCGCGTGGGCGCCTGGAGCTTGGCGCGGTAGGCCGCGAGGTCCTTGGTGGACAGCTTGCCCGGGCGGGCGTTCCAGCCCGACTTCGGGTCCACGGGCGGGTGGTTGACGGTCCTGACGATGTCCTTGCCGAGGTCGCCCTGGTAGATCGCGCCGACGCCCTTGGCGGCCAACTGCTGGTAGGTGCGGGCCAGGTCGGGGTTCTTCAGGGTCGAGCCGACCGCCGGCACCTTCCCGCCGGGCAGGAACAGCTTGGCGGTGTCGGGGAAGTAGCGGAAGCGGGTCTCGTTGGCGGCGGTCTGGGAGCGGAAGGTCTCGTCGACGGTGAATCCGTCGCGGGCCAGCTTCTCGGCCGGCTTCAGGACCGTGCCCAGGCGCTTGGTGCCCCACTGGTCCAGCGCGGTCTGCCAGGTGGCGGGCGTGCCCGGGGTGCCGACGCTCAGACCGCTGCTGACGGCGTCGTCGAAGGAGAGCGGCTTGCCGTTCTCCACGAAGAGGTTCGAGTCGGCGGTCAGCGGGGCGGTCTCGCGGCCGTCGATGGTGTGCACCGTGCGGGAGCGGGCGTCGTAGTAGACGAAGTAGCCGCCTCCGCCGATGCCGGCGGAGTAGGGCTCGGTGACGCCGAGCGCGGCGGCGGTGGCGACGGCCGCGTCGACGGCGTTGCCGCCCTGCTTGAGCACCTCGATACCGGCGGCGGAGGCGTCCGCGTCGACGCTGGCCACGGCGCCGCCGTAGCCGGCCGCCACGGGGACCTTCTGGACCGGTCTCGGCTTGGCCTTCTGCGGGGCGGTGGGCGGGGCCGCGGCGCCCACCGACACCACGGCGGCCGAGACCGCGAGGACCGCCAGTTTCCGTGCGACAGGACGACGCATCCGCACCTCCACGCTCGTTGTGGCTCGGTTGCCTGATCGTTCGCGCAGCTTAATTCATTGCCATGCTCTCGTCAGGGTGGCAGAGCCAGTCGAGTGTCGAACAAAGGTGCGCAGGACCGGCTACCATGCGCGGCCATGAACGACGACGTGCGCAACATCGTCCTGGGCGTGGCCGCGACGGCGGTCAGCGCCGCGTTCGGCTGGCTGGCCCGCACCTATCTGTGGCGGCGCAAACTGCGCCGCAAGCAGGCCTTCCTGGGGCTGCCCGACCACGCCGAGTCGCTCCTCGTGGTCAACCGCGACCCGGCGACGGCGGAACTCGCGGTGCACCGGTTCGACGTGTTCGCCCTGCTCGAACTCGCCGCGCTGATCAAGAGCTGCGGCGCGAACGCCCAGATGGTCACCCAGGACACGGCCCATCAGGGATTCGGTGAGCGTACGGAGTTCTGCGTCGGCGGACCGGGGTCCAATCGCCGGATGGTGTCCCACATGGCGGCCATGCTGCCGGGCGTGCGGGTGAACACCGACCGCAAGGCAGGCCGCGACCGGTGCGCCTTCCAGATCGGCACCGAGCACTACCGCATGGACCCGGGCGTCACGGAGTACGTACTGCTGGCCCGCCTCACCGCGGGCGAGCGCAGCGGCACCCGGCCGGTGTTCCTGTTCTGCGGCCAGCGCGCGATCGACAACCAGGCCGGGACCCGCTATCTGGCCCGCAACCACGAGCGGCTGTCCCGCAAGTACGGCAGCGGCTCCTTCGTACTGCTGCTGAAGGTGATCAACTCCGAGGCCTACGGTCCTGACGTGGTCGAACTCGTCGCGGACGTGACCCGCGCGGCGCGCACCCCTCTGCCGGAGCCGGAAGCCGAGCCTTCCACGGGCGTCACCAGCACATGACGTACGGCGGCGCGGCCGGAGAGCCGGTCGTTCGGCGTGAATCCGTGTCGAGGGCCGGGGCGAGCACAACGTCGAGGGCCGGGGCGAGCACAACCCGTCCGGCGCGCAGCTGACCTTCTCCTCGTCGGCGGACGATCCGTCATGTCGGTCCGTCCTGCCGCGCGAGCAGTGATCTCCGGCTGCCGCCGGCCGGGTATGGCTCTCTGTGACCTGCTGCCCCCTACGATCGAGGGGCCGCCGTGGGGGTGCCTCACCCGGCAGCAGCGTCCCCGCCCCGGTGGCGGTGGGCCGAGGCGCCATCACCACAAGGACGAGCGGAACATGGTAGTCGAGGTCGGGCCCGCCGGTCCCGGCGGTGTGCGGAAACGCCCTTCGGCGGCCGTTCCGTCCCCCTCGTGCCGGTGCTCAGACCTCCGCGATCTCCGCGTAGAGCTGGGAGAGTTCGGGTGCGCCGGCGCCGGCCCAGCCGTGGCCGGCGGTCACCACGTCGATCTCGCGGCCGGAGGCCAGCCGGACGAACGGACGGCCGTCAGGCCCGATCTCCCATCCGGCGCCGGGGACGGTCCGTACGACGACCGTGCCCAGGTACAGCCCTGCGTCGTTGCCGAGCCAGGTCAGGGTCTCCTCGTCGTCGCGCCAGCGCGGCAGCAACTGGTCCAGCGCCTCGAGGGAGGCGGCCGAGTCGTCGAGCCGGAGGCCCGTCCCGGACACCTGGGAACGCAACAGCTCGCACTCGGAGAGGAGTTGGGCGAGACCTGCCCGGCTCTCCGATCCCGCGGATCCCTCCGAGAACACCACGGTGCCGAAGGACGAGTCCCGCCTTTTGCGCCACCTGTCCAGGAAAGGGATGTCCATGGCCCCAGGGTGACATCCGCACCCCCGTTCGCACCACAGGCGCGCGGGCCTGCCGGAGGCCGGGGCCTCACTGGACGTCGAGGTCCACCACCACCGGGGCGTGGTCGGAGGCGCCCTTGCCCTTGCGCTCCTCGCGGTCGACGTAGGAGTCGGTGACCGCCTTCGCGAAGGGCTCGTTGCCGTACACCAGGTCGATGCGCATGCCGCGGTTCTTCGGGAAGCAGAGCTGGCGGTAGTCCCAGTACGTGAACGGCTGGTTGTACTTCAGGGGCCGGGGCACGACGTCCGAGAGGCCGACCTCACGGAGGGCGGTCAGGGCGGCGCGCTCGGCGGGGGTGACGTGGGTGGAGCCCTCGAAGGCGGCGCGGTCGTAGACGTCGTCGTCGGTCGGCGCGACGTTGTAGTCGCCGAGGACGGCGAAGGGGCGGCTGCCGCCCGCGTCGCCGGCGACGGCCGCCCTGAGGGCCTCGAACCACTGGATCTTGTAGGCGTAGTGCGGGTGGTCCACCTCGCGGCCGTTGGGCACGTACACCGACCAGACGCGGACCGGGCCGCAGGTCGCCGAGATGGCCCGGGGCTCCTCCACGCCCTCGTAGCCGGGGTCGCCCGGCAGGCCGCGCACCACGTCCTCGAGGCCGACGCGGGAGAGCACCGCCACGCCGTTCCACCGGCCGGTGGCGTGGACCGCCGCCTCGTAGCCCAGTTCGCGGAGTTGGTCGAACGGGAACTGGTCCTCGGCGACCTTGGCCTCCTGGAGGCACAGCACGTCGGTGCCGCTGCTCTCCAGCCAGGCCAGCAGCCTGGGCAGTCGGGCGGTGATCGAGTTCACGTTCCAGGTCGCGATGCGCATGCCTCACAACCTACCGGGCACCACTGACAACGCCCTCGGCCCGGCTCCTGGGGCCGGCTCAGACCTCCGCCGACGCCCCCGGTGTCAGTCGCAGGTGTTCGGCGCCGCCCAGGGTGCCGAGCTGGCGGTCGTAGATCGGGCGGGCCAGGTCGGTCAGGAGGGCGTCGTGGACGTCGTAGGTCCGCTGCGGCCCGACCTCGCGGACGTAGTCGATCACCTCGGAGATCTTGTTCCAGGGCGCCATCACCGGCAGCATCAGCGTCTCCACCGGGACCTCGGGCACGGTGAGCGCGTCGCCCGGGTGGAAGACGCGGCCGCCGTCGACGAGGTAGCCGACGTTGGTGATGCGCGGGATGTCCGGGTGGATCACCGCGTGCAGCTCGCCGTGGACCTGCACGTCGAAGCCCGCGGCGGTGAAGGTGTCGCCGTGGCCGACGGTGTGCACGCGGCCCGGGAAGGCGGCGGCGATCTGCTCCGCGACGGACTTCAGGGTCCAGATCTCGGCGCCGGGGCGGGACTCCAGGGCGGCGCGCAGCCGGCCCTCGTCGAAATGGTCGGCGTGCTCGTGGGTGACCAGGATCGCGTCGGCGCCGGACGCGGCGTCCCGCTCGCTGAAACCGCCGGGGTCGATGACGAGCGTCCGCCCGTCCTTCTCCAGGCGCACGCAGGCGTGCGACATCTTCGTGAGTCTCATGCGTCCAGCCTGGACCACCCGTGCGCCGGGCGCGCGGGTGGCCCACGGCGGCGGATCACTCCGTGAGCGTGGTCTCCTCGCGTATGACCTGCTGGGCGACCCGGAAGGCGGCGCCCGCGGCGGGAATCCCGCAGTACACCGCGGTCTGCAGCAGCACCTCCTTGATCTCGTCCGGGGTCAGGCCGGTGCGCAGGGCGGCCCGGGTGTGCGCGGCGACGTCCTGGAGCTGGCCGCCCGCGACCAGGGCGGTGAGGGCGACACAGCTCCGGGTGCGCCGGTCCAGGCCGGGCCGGTCCCAGATCTCGCCCCAGGCGTAGCGGGTCAGGAACTCCTGGAAGTCCCCGGAGAAGTCCTCCGCCTCGGCGAGCTCCCCGTCCACGTGCGCGTCGCCGAGCACCTCGCGGCGGGTCTTCATACCGGTGCCGTACCGGTCCGGTCCGCCCGTGGCCTGGGCCGGTACGGGCGCCGGGGCGATCTCGGCGATGGGCGCGGACTGCGGCGGCGCGGCGAGCACCGGCCTGACCGGAGGGCCGACGATCACCATGTGCCCGGTGGTCGAGTCGATGCCGGGGTGCCAGGCGCTGGAGAAGTGCCGCACCAGCAGGTCGGTCACGGCGACGGGCTGCTCCACCGGCACCAGGTGGGAGGCGCCGGGCACGACGGCCAGGCGGGCGTCGCGGATGCCGGCGACCAGGGTGCGCGCCTCGGCGGGGCCGGTGACCTGGTCGTCGGAGCCGACCAGGACCAGCGTGGGCACGCCGATGTGGCCGAGGTCGGCGCGGGCGTCGAAGACGGCCAGGGCCTCGCAGGCGGCGATGTAGCAGCCGGGGTCGGTGGTGCGCACCATCTGCACGGCCCACTCGGTGATCGCGGGCTGCGCGGCGGCGAAACCGGTGGTGAACCACCGCTCCGGGGAGGTGCGGGCGATGGGGTCGAGCCCGTTCGTCCGGACGATCACCCCGCGCTGCCGGAACTCGTCGGCGGTGCCGAACCGCGGTGAGGTGGCGATCAGCGCGAGGGAGGCGAGGCGCTCCGGGTGGCGCAGCGCCAGTTCGACGCCGATCGCGCCGCCGAGCGCGCACCCGGCGTACCCGAAGCGCTGCACTCCCAGTCCGTCCAGGGTGGCCAGCAGACGGGTGACCAGGTCGGAGACCGAGTCGGCGGGGTGCGCGGGCGCTCCCCCGTGTCCCGGCAGATCGAACCGGAACACACGCCACTGCTTCGTCAGCTCGGGGACCTGCCGGTCCCACATGTGCCATGTGGTACCCAGTGAGGGACCCAAGATCAGGACTGGGGCGTCTTCTGGCCCGTCAAAGCGGTATTGCAGGGTGTTCGGTGGTGTCTCGCTCACGCCCCAGACCCTCTCACGTGTCACGAGCTGTCACACGGCCGGGGAAAAACCCAGCGACTCCCGCGCCTGACAGCGCCACACCGCCGGCGCTGCCGGAACCCTCGAAGACCCAGGTACAAGTTCTCCGACGTGTACGCGTGGCCGCCCGGACAGTGCATCCTCCTGACACGCGCGCTCGCCCAGTCCCTGCTCCGCAGAGCTTCCTGCTTCGGCACTGCTTTCACGCGGTCCGGTTTGCAGCAAAGCGTATGCTGCTGGCTCCAAGGATCAGCATGACCCACCTGAAAGCCTTCCGGGATCTCACCGATCAGCAGCCGGAACACCACACAGTGGACAAGCTGTGTCTTTCCCTCGTAGGAGACCAATCGCCCCGCTGCCAGGCTTCCTGACTCACGCTTGCTTCTCCGCCGCAAAACCGTGAAGGCCATCCCACGTGGTCGCGGCTCCGCGGAGGTCCTCCACGTCCGGCTTCACGTACCACTTCTTCTTCGTGGTCCTGACGTTCGTGTGCCCAGCCCATCGGGCGAGGATGTGATCCGGCACGCCGTTGTTGGCGAGATAGGTGAGACAGGACGAGCGAGCGTCGTACAGGCGTACTCGGCGAAGACCAAGGATCTCCATGAGCCGGTACGCGCGTCTACGGAGTTGCTTGATCGTGAAGGCTTCCCCGGTCTCGTGCACCACGACGTACCCGGAGTCCAAGTAAGCCTCACCGAGGACGAGCTTCTCCTTGTCCTGGAGAGCCTTGAACGACTGGAGGGCAGCCAGCACCGGAGCCGGCAAGGGCAGATGGTCACTGGGGGCGGCCCGCCGCTGTGCCCGCACCCATGCCCCTGAAGCCGGGCTGGGCTGCCCGCCGTCAGGAGCGCAGGCGCACGGCGATGGACTCGCCGAGGGTCGCCACCGCATCGGTGAGCAGGTCCATTGCCTCAGCCATCGAGCGGGAAGGGTCGGCCTGCCAGGCGACGAAGGCCCCGTCGAAGCCCGCGATGGCGAAGTAGTCCAGCCGGTCGGCCACGGTCCGCGCGACCTCAGGGCCGTACTCGGCGAACGAGTCCGCGATCATGTGGTTCATGTGCGCGCGGCCGTCCCGCCGCACCCGTTCGATGATGCGGTTCACCTCCGCGGCCTCCGCGGCCTCCGCCACCTCGGCGTTCATCACGAGGATCAGGTGCAGCCGCAGGAAGTCCGGGTGGGCGAGGAAGACGTCACCGGTGCGCTGGAGGTACCAGCGCAGCCGCTCCCGTGCGCTCCCCTCGCGCGGCGGATGCGCTTGTGCCCGCGCCATGTGCTCGAAGAAGGCGTAGGCCCCGTGCTCCATGACGGCGGAGAGCAGTCCGGCCTTGGAACGGAAGTGGTGGTAGACCGCGCTCCTGGGCAACCCCGACTCACGGCTGAGGTCCGACAGCGTGGTCGCCGCGAATCCCCGTTCCGCCATCAGACGCGATGCGGTCTCCAGGATCTCCTCACGGGAGCGTCGCCCCCTGCGGTTGCCGGTGTTGTCGCGTCTGGTCTCCACGCGCTGCAGCATACCCACGCTCACCAGGCCGGATCTTAGGCGGTCGGCGGCGATACGGGTGGGAATTCTGCTGTGCGGAATCCGTGAGGCACCCCCCTTGACCGACCTTTTCGGCCGTGTGACAGTCCCCACTATTGGACTGAACGACCGGTCCAAAACCTTGAGGACGATCGGCAAGGAGGCCGTCATGCCCCAGGACTTCGACGCGGATGTCGCCGTCATCGGCTACGGCCCTACGGGCGTCGTCGGTGCTCTCACCCTCGCTCAGCAGGGTGCGCGAGTGATCGCCTTCGAACGGGACAAAGAGATCTATTCCCGGGCACGGGCGGTCACGGTCAACGACTGGACCGTGCGAATCTTCCAGAGCCTGGGCATCGGCGAGCGCATCGAGAAGGTGATCGACCCGCAGCGCGCACTGCGCTGGGTCACGTACGACGGGCACGAGGTGATGCGCATCGAGCATCCGCCGTCGGCGCTCGGGACGAGGGCGCGCTTCTACAACATCTACCAGCCGACCTTGGAAACCGAGTTGCGGGCCTGCGCGCAGGACCGAGGGGACCTGATATCGGTGCGCTACGGCGCCGAGGTGACGGAAATCGAGCAGGACGACTCCGGGGTCACGGTCACCACCACCGACACGGCCACCGGCGAGGTCCGCAGGTACCGGACCCGGTACGCGATCGCCGCGGACGGCGGCAGCAGCAGGACCCGGCAGCGGCTGGGCATCCAGCTGCTCGGCGACACCAACGAGGTCACCTGGGTGGTCGTCGACTGCCGGGTCAAGCGCTGGTGGCCTGACCGCGACTTCCTCACCTTCTGGACGGACAAGGAGCGGCCGGTCGTCGACATCGCCCTGTCGGCCGGCAACCACCGCTGGGAGATCCCGCTCAAGCCGCGCGAGACCGAGGCCGACTTTCCCACCAGCACCGAGGTGTGGCCCCTGCTCAAGGCGCTGGGGGTGAGCGAGGACGACGTCGAGATCCACCAGCACGCCTTCTACCGGCACCACGTACGGATGGCGCAGACCTGGCGCTCCGGCCGGGTCTTCCTGGCCGGCGACGCCGCGCACCTGATGCCGCCCTGGGCGGGCGCCGGGATGCAGACCGGGATGCGCGACGCGCACAACCTGGGCTGGAAGCTCGGCCGGGTGCTGGCCGGACAGCTGCCCGAGTCCTGGCTCGAGACCTATGAGGCCGAGCGCCGTCCGAACGCCGCCTTCTACACCGGGCTCGCGGTGCAGCTCGGCCGGGTGATCAAGCAGGAGATCTCCGACGAGGAGCGGGCCGCCCTGTCCGCGGCGCCGCCCGAGGGACTCGTCACCCCCTTCGAGCCGCCACTGATCGCGCCGCCGCTGCTGGAGGCCGGCTGGCTGCGCGGCCCGCTCGGCGACGCCAGCATCGTCGGCCGGATGGTGCCGCAGCCGGTGGTCGGCGACACCGTCGGCCGGATGGCGCTGCTGGACGAACTGCTCGGCGACACCTTCGTGCTGCTGGGCGATGACGTCCACCCCTCGACGCTGCTGACCGAGGAAGAACGTCGGCAGTGGGACGCGCTCGGCGCCCGCTACCGCGCGGTCCGCCCGCAGAACGCCTACACCCAGGGGCCCGACGAACTCGTCGACCTGGACGGCGTGCTCGGCTCCTGGCTGCGCCGGTACGGGGTGCGCGCGGTGGCCCTGCGCCCCGACCGCTTCGTGGCCGCCGCCGACACCAGCGGGCTCGCCGTCCCCGCCTGACCGTCCGTCCACCCACCTTCAAGGAGAGATCTTCCATGAGCGGAGTCAAGGAACTCGCGTACGTCGTCTACGAGGTCGGCGATCTCGCCGACTGGGAGCGCTTCGGGGTCGAGTTGCTCGGTATGCAGCTAGGTGAGCGCGGCGAGGAACGGTTCACCCTGCGCCTGGACGAGAAGGCGCACCGCTGGATTGTCACCCGGGGGCCGGCCGACGACCTGGTCGTCAGCGGGTACGAGGTCGACGGCGACGCCGAACTCGACGCGCTCGTCGAGCGGTTGCGGGCCGCCGGCCTCCAGGTCGACGAGGAGGACGCGGCGCTCGCCGCGGACCGCCGGGTGGAGCGGATCTTCGCCACCACCGACCCCATGGGCAACCGCGTCGAACTGGTCACCGGGCTGTCCGACGCCGACACCCCGTTCGCCTCCAAGGCGTTGCTCGGCGAGTTCGTCACCGGGGCCGGCGGCGCCGGACACCAGGTGCTGCTGGCCCACGGGGTGAGCCGTGAGGATTACCTCGGCTTCTACCGCGACCTGCTCGGCTTCAAGATCAGCGACATCATCGTCGAGGAACTGGCCCCCGGCATCGTCGCGGACCTGATCTTCCTGCACTGCAACGGCCGCCACCACACCGTCGCGTTCGGCGACATGCCCTCCCCCAAGCGCACCCACCACTTCATGGTCGAGGTCACCGACATCCGGGACGTGGGCCTGGCCTACGACCGCTGCATGGACGCCAAGCAGCCGTTCGAGATGACGCTGGGGATGCACCCCAACGACCACATGTTCAGCTTCTACGTCTTCACCCCCTCCGGTTTCTCCGTCGAGTACGGCTGGGGCGGGCTCATCATCGACGACGCCACCTGGCAGGTGCGCACCCTCGACCGGCTGCACAGCTGGGGCCACCGCCCGCCGGGCGCGGTGGCCGAGCTGCTCGCCGCGGCGCCATCCCCGCTGGAAACCGAAGGAACCGAAGGAGGAGAGCGCTGATGGCACTCGCCAAGGAACAGACCGCGCGCATGGTCAGGACCCGCGACTGGTCGCTGCGCTACTACGAGGCCGGCTCCGGCCATCCGCTGGTGCTGCTGCACGGCAGCGGCCCGGGGGCGACCGGCTGGAGCAACTTCCGCGGCAACATCGAGGCGCTCGCCGAGCACTTCCACGTGTACGCCGTCGACATGCCCGGCTGGGGAGAGTCGGACCCGGCCACGGTCGACCAGCTGGACCACGTCGACGCCGCGATCCAGTTCCTCGACGCGCTGGGCATTCCACGGGCCGCGTTCGTGGGGAACTCCATGGGCGGCCAGACCTCGCTCCGGCTGGCCACCGAGCACCCCGGGCGGATCAGCCACCTGGTGACCATGGGGCCGCCGGTGGGGCGCATGCCCAGCCTGTTCGGGGCCGGTGACGGGCCGTCCGAGGGGCTGAAGGTCCTCATCGAGGCCTACCAGGACCCGAGCCCGCAGAACATGCGCCGGCTGGTCGAGATCATGTGCTACGACAAGGCGCGCTTTGCGACGCCGGAGCTGTGCGAGGCCCGTTCGCAGGCGGCCCTCGCCCGGCCCGAGCACCTGGCCAACTATGTGGCGGGGTTGCCGCACGGGGCGCCGCTGCCGCGCTGGGTGGACCCGGCCCGGCTGCGCGACATCGCGGTGCCCACCCTTCTCATCCACGGCCGCGACGACCGTGTGGTCTCCTTCGAGAGCTCCCTGTTCCTGCTGGCGAACATCCCCGACTCCCGGCTGGTCCTGCTCAACCGCTGCGGTCACTGGGCGATGATCGAGCACGCCGAGGAGTTCAACCGGCTGGTCATCGACTTCGTCCGGGGGAATCCCGGCGATGAATGACACCAGGCGGGTGCAGCGGGCGGCTGCTGCCCAGGATGTGCCGCAGGAGGCCGGCGCCCGGCAGGTGCCGCAGGGGGTCGCGGAGGCGGCCGCTCGGCTGCTGGAGGCTGACGCCACCCGCGTTCCGTGCGCGCCGGTGCGGGATCTGATCGGCACCGCCGACACCGGTGCCGCGTACGCCGTGCAGCAGCGGGTCACGGCGGCGCGCCTGGCGCGTGGCGCACGCGTCGTGGGCCACAAGATCGGGCTGACCTCGCCCGCTGTGCAGCGTCAACTCGGCGTGGACCAGCCGGACTTCGGAGTGCTGCTTGACGACATGGGATACGCGGACGGCGACACCGTGCCGTACGCGTCCGTGCTCCAGCCCCGGGTCGAGGCCGAGATCGCGTTCGTGCTGGGCGCGGACCTGGCCGAAGGCCAGCTGGACCTGGCCCGGGTGCGGGCCGCGGTCGACCATGCCGTGGCCGCCCTGGAGATCTGCGGCAGCCGTGTCGCGGGCTGGGACATCACCCTGTCCGACACGGTCGCCGACAACGCCTCTGCGGGCGCCTTCGTGCTCGGCCGGGAGCGCCACAGCCTCGCCGAGTTCGAACCGCGGACGGCCGTGATGGAGATGTCCGTCGACGGCCGGACCGTGTCCGAGGGCACCGGCGCGGACTGTCTGGGCGACCCGCTCGCCGCGGTGCTCTGGCTGGCCCGCACCGCACGTGACCTGGACGATCCGCTGCGGGCCGGCCATGTGGTGCTCTCCGGTGCGCTCGGTCCGATGAGCCCGCTCGCACCGGGCGCACAGGTCACCGCGGTGATCGGCGGGCTCGGCACGGTCACCACCGCCATCGGGGAAGGAACGGTATGACAACGCGCGCAGACGGTGCGCCGCGCACCAAGGTCGCGATCATCGGCTCGGGCAACATCGGTACCGATCTCATGATCAAGGTGCTGCGCACCGCCCAACACCTGGAGATGGGCGCCCTGGTCGGCATCGACCCGGCATCCGACGGCCTGGCGCGTGCCAGGCGCCTGAACGTGGCCACCACGCACGAGGGCGTGGACGGGCTGATCGCCCTGCCCGGCTTCGACGAGATCGACATCGTCTTCGACGCCACCTCGGCGGGGGCCCACCAGGCCAACGCGGCGAAACTGACACCGCTGGGCAAGCGGCTGATCGACCTGACCCCGGCGGCGATCGGCCCGTACGTCGTCCCGGCGGTCAACATGGAGGAACACCTGGACGCCCCGAACGTGAACATGGTCACCTGCGGCGGCCAGGCCACCATCCCGGTGGTTGCCGCGATCTCCCGGGTGGTCCCGGTCCACTACGCGGAGATCGTCGCCTCGATCGCCTCCAAGTCGGCCGGTCCGGGCACCCGCGCCAACATCGACGAGTTCACCGAGACCACGTCCCGGGCGCTGGTCGAGGTGGGCGGCGCGGACCGCGGCAAGGCGATCATCATCCTCAACCCGGCCGAGCCGCCGCTGATCATGCGGGACACCGTGCTCTGCCTGGTGGAGGCGCCCGACACCACCCGGCACGCCGCGATCCAGGAGAGCGTCGCCGCGATGGTGGCCGAGGTGGCGGCCTACGTCCCCGGCTACCGGCTGAAGCAGCAGGTGCAGATCACCCCGGTCCCCGGGGACCAGCCGGTACAGACCCTGCTGGCCGAGGGCGCGGCCGGCCTACCGACCCACCAGGTGTCCGTGTTCCTGGAGGTCGAGGGCGCGGCCCACTACCTCCCGGCCTACGCGGGCAACCTCGACATCATGACCTCGGCCGCACTCAGGGTGGCCGAGCGGATCGCGGCCCGTACGGCCGGTGCCTGCGAGGTGACAGCATGAGCAGCAGCATCTTCGTCCAGGACGTGACCCTGCGGGACGGGATGCACGCCGTCCGGCACCGGATCACCCCGGCGGACGTGCAACGGATCGTAAGGGCACTGGACGCCGCCGGCGTCGACGCCATCGAGGTCGCCCACGGCGACGGGCTGGCGGGCGGCTCGCTCAACTACGGCCCCGGCTCCCACACCGACTGGGCGTGGATCGAGGCGGCAGCCTCGGTGCTGGAGCGGGCACGGCTGACCACCCTGCTGCTGCCGGGCGTGGGCACCATCCACGACCTGAAGACCGCCTACGACCTGGGGGTGCGCTCGGTCCGGGTGGCCACCCACTGCACCGAGGCGGACATCTCCGCACAGCACATCGCCGCGGCCCGCGAACTGGGTATGGACGTCTCCGGCTTCCTGATGCTCTCCCACCGCGCCGAACCGGCCCGACTCGCCGAGCAGGCCCGGCTGATGGAGTCCTACGGCGCGCACTGCGTCTACGTCACCGACTCCGGCGGCCGACTCACCATGAAGGACGTCGCCGACCGGGTCCGGGCCTATCGCGACGTCCTGGACGACGGCACCGAGATCGGCATCCACGCCCACGAGAACCTCTCGCTGTCGGTGGCCAACAGCATCGTCGCCGTGGAACACGGGGTGCGCCGTGTCGACGCCTCCCTGGCGGGCCACGGCGCGGGCGCGGGCAACTGCCCCCTGGAGGCGTTCATCGCGGTGGCGAACCTCTCGGGCCTCCAGCATGGTTGCGACCTGTTCCAGTTGCAGGACGCCGCCGACGACCTGATCCGCCCGCTCCAGGACCGCCCGGTCCGCGTGGACCGCGAAACCCTCACGCTGGGCTACGCCGGCGTCTATTCCTCCTTCCTGCGCCACGCGGAGATCGCCTCCGACCGCTACGGCGTCGACGTCCGCGCCATCCTGCTGGAGTGCGGCCGACGGGGCCTGGTAGGCGGCCAGGAGGACATGATCGTCGACGTGGCCCTCACCCTGGCCGGCCGCTGCGCGGCCGGCTGACCAGGCGGTCAATCGCTGCCGGCAACCACACCGCCCTCCCACCGGCTGCCCTCTGAACTCAACGACCAGTCCAGGACTTCGAGACGACCGGCAAGTCCGATACGACGGCCAAGAACAATCAAGGAGGCCCAGTATGTGCCTATCGTGTGGACCTACCGAGGGCGCCGGGGATCGCTCCGCAATCGGGCGGCGTGGTCTGCTGACGGCCATGGGAGGAGCGGGACTCGCCTTCGGGCTGGCTGCCTGCGGATCACCGGGCGCGCCCGCGGCCGCCATCCCTGCGCGCCCCGTCGCGAACGAGCGGAAAGCGAAGCTCCAGGTGGTGCTGCTCGGGACTCAGGCCGGGCCGCCACCGACGCCGGATCGCGCCGGGATTTCCACGGCGTTGCTGGTCGACGGCCACATCTACCTGATCGACTGCGGCCGCTCCTCGGTCACCCAGTTCGCCAGGGCGGGCCTCGATTTCTCCGCAATCCGGTCGATCTTCCTCACCCACCTGCACATCGACCACATCGCCGACTACTACAACTACATCGTCCTGGGCGGAGCCGAGGTCAACGGCGGGCTGGGCAGCCGTGGCCCGGTCCAGGTCTATGGACCTGGACCTGCGGGCGGGCTTCCACCGAAGTTCGGCGGGGGCGCAGCACCGGTGGTAGCTCCCTCGGACCCGACGCCGGGCACGCGTACGCTGACACAGAAGTGGACCGAGGCCGTCGCCTACTCCAGCAACGTCTTCATACGCGACTCCGGCGTGAGAGATCCGAACACGCTGCTGGAAGTCCGGGAGATCGAACTCCCCGAAGTCGGGGCCGACTTCACGAACACCGCCCCCCTGATGCAGCCATTTCCGGTGATGAGCGACGACAAGGTGAAGGTCAGCGCGGTCCTCGTGCCACACGGACCGGTGTTCCCCTCCTTCGCGTTCCGCTTCGACACCGAGTACGGGTCGGTCACCTTCTCCGGCGACACCACCCATACCCCCAACATCCCTGCCCTCGCCAAGAACACCGACCTGCTCGTGCACGAAGCGATCAACCTGCAGGGTGCCCAGCTCTCGCCCGCCCTGCACAACCACATGCTCGAATCGCATGTCGAGGTGCAGAAAGTGGGCGCCGTAGCCCACGAGGCCGGTGCGAAGCGGCTCGTTCTCAGTCACCTCGTCGACTTCGCCCACGACTCCCTCGACGCGCCGCAATGGCGACGCTGGGCCAAACAGGGCTACGACGGCGAAGTCGTCGTCGGCTCCGACCTGCAATACCTCACCGTGAAGTAGGGGTTACTGGCGCGCTCTTCTTCGTCGACGGGGGATCGGCCAGGCCGTGAAGCCGGCCAGAACACGCTCTGCACCGACTCTGCATGGGACGCACTGCCGGCGTCCGAGCAGACGCCTGTCAGCGTGGACATCAGAGGGCGTGAGGGTCGTCGGACCGGCACCCGGTGGCAGGACCGGTGCTGGTCCGACGCCCTTTACCGGGACGACCGTGCCGTTTTCGGCGACCAGGTCGATGAGCTGCACCCCGATGAACTTCTTGTCGATGTCCACGATGACTTTCAGGTCGCGGAGGTGCGGTCCCCTTCCGCCGGACGATCAGCGGGGATTCAACAGTGCCCCACGCCGGAATCGTATAGGGGGAGTGACCATGCCGTTGGGTCGTCCACGGAGATGACGGCGCGGTAGGCGTGTTCGCCGGGGCAGGACCGAGGTGTCGTCCTTGTCCTCGACGCACTCCAGCCGGTGGCCGAGCCGCATCATGCCCTCGGGCAGCACGCCGAGCAGGAACTCGATGAAGTCGCCGCGGCTCACAGGGCGTGCGCGCCGTGATAGTCGACGTCGGCGCGGGCGGAGTGCGGCAGGGTGGAGACAACCATCGGCCGCGGTACGAAGACCCACCTGCTGCGGCTTGTCGCCACCGACGAAGCCGGTGCAGGCGGCGAGGTGGGCCGGTCTTCGCCGACAGCGACTTGGATGCGTCGGCGAGCGCGTCGGCGGCCTCGACGGCGGAGTTCGAGCCCTGGCCCTGGTGGTGGGCGCCCAGGTGCCGTTCGGGCACAGGGCGGCGATGTCGAAGGGCACCTGGCCACGGTGGCGCGGGGCCGCTAGACCCGATCGCGATGCGCGCCGCGGAAGAAGCACGGGATCGGCACGCCTGTGGCGAACGCGGCGCGGCGGCGGCACGGTAGATGCATGGCTGTACGGCAGGTCGTTCGCGGGGTGCCACTTGGCCACCCCTGTCGCGCAGACGGGGAGCAGGATCCGGTCGGTGTGTCCGGTTGGCACGAGGTCGGCGACCAAGGCGGCGCGCTCGGCGTCGGTGAGGTGCTCGTCGTCCTCGATGCCGACGTGGTCGAGGACGACACGGGCGCCGCGGGCGGCGATCTTCTCGGGTGCACCGGCGGTGACGGCGTCCTTGCGGTCCAGTGCCGACGGCCACCCGGTCAGCCGGCAGCTTCTCGTCCAGGACGACGTCGAGTTCGCCTGCGGCGTGGCGAGGTCGTCGGGGCGTACGTCGGCCAGAGCCCCGCCGAACCGGCCGAACGGGGTGCGGGCCGCCGCTAGAGGCAGGCGTTGCTCATGCCGTCCCACCCGTGAGCACCGCTTCCCCGACGGCCGCCGAGGACAGCGGGACCGGCGTGAACATCTCCGGTTCCTGGTCCGGCGTCAGCGCGGTCGGCCCGTACAGCCAGTCGGTGAACGCGTAGTCGTAGGTGTCGCGGGCGCGCAGCAGGGCGTTGCGCTGCTCGCGGGCGAGACCGTCGAGGTGCCACAGCTCGCCCCACTTGCGGGAGGTGGTCAGCACGCGGCGGCAGTGCTCCGGGCGGACGGCCTCGTAGGCGGCGAGGGCGGCGTCCCAGTCGATCGTGCCGTCCTCGGCGCGGTTGCGGGCGACGTGCTCGCCCAGCACCCAGCCGTCCTCGATGGCCATGATCGCGCCCTGCGCGATGTACTGCAGCGGCGGGTGCGCGGAGTCGCCGAGGAGCACTATCCGGTCGTCGACCCAGGTCATGATCGGGTCGCGGTCGAACATCCGCCACCACTTGTCCCGCCACATGAACGGCAGCCCGTCCCGGACGAAGTCGCAGGTCTCGGCGAAGGCGGCGTCGAGCTCGTCGGGCGTGCCCCAGTCCTCCTGTCCAGCCAGGGCCTTGGGGGACTCGAAGACCGCGACCTGGTTGAGCAGTTTCCCGCCGCGCAGGCCGTAGTGGACGAAGTGACAGCCGGGGCCGACGTAGACGGCGACCTCACCGAGGTCGACGGGGGCCACGCGGGGCGACTCGGCGGATACGGTGCCGCGGTAGGCGACGTACGCGGAGGAGACCGGTTCGTCGTCGACGAGCAGCTTGCGGGCGGCGGAGTGCAGGCCGTCGGCCGCGATCACGAGCGCGGCCTCGTGGGTGGCGCCGGACGCGAGGGTCGCGCGGGCGCCGCCCCCGGTGTTCTCGTACGCGTCCACCTGGGCGTCGGTGATCAGCTCTACGCCGGCGCGCTCGCCGGCGCGCAGCAGCAGGCCGTGCAGATCGCTGCGGTGGATGACCAGGTACGGGTAGCCGTAGCGCTTCTCCAGGTCGCGCAGGTCGAGCCGGGTCAGCTCGCTGCCGTCGACGGCGTCGCGCATGACCATCGCGTCGGGGACCATGCCGAGGCTCTTGGCCTCGTCCAGCAGGCCGTAGTCGTCGAGGATGCGGGTGCAGTTGGGGGCGAGCTGGATGCCGGCGCCGACCTCGCCGAAGGCGGGGGCGCTCTCCAGCAGGCGGACGCTCAGGCCCTGGCGGGTCAGCGAGTACGCCGCGCCGAGGCCGCCTATGCCGCCTCCGACGACGATCACATCAGGTTGGGACATGGGACTCACCTCTCAGAGCCAGGGAGCGAGTTCGGGGGCGTCGGCGAGCGAGTGGGGGCGGCCGGCCAGCCAGGCGGTGACCTCGGGCAGCGGTCCGTCGGGCAGCTCGGTCAGTTGGCGCCGGTCGCGGATCTCGTCGGCCAGGGCGGCGAGGAAGCCGTCCGGCAGGTCGGCGAAGGTGACGCCGGTGCCGAGGTCGACGGCGTGGACGCAGACCTCGCGGGCGCGCATCCACGGCAGCTCGGTGGCGGGGACGGTGCGGCCCTGGGCGGTGACGACCTCGCGGTGCCACTGCTCGCCGGTCAGCCGGTCCAGGGCCACGGCGAGCTTCTCGGACGAGCCGGTCAGCCAGGAGCGCAGCTCGCCGGCCGACAGGGAGGGGCCCCTGGCGATACCGGCGGCGCGCTCCTCGGGGGAGGCGTACATCGGCGTGGGTTCGCTGGTGGCCGCCCAGTGCACCAGGTTGTGCAGGCCGTCGGCGTTGGCGGCGACGTGCGCCACGAGGTGCTTGCGCGTCCAGTCCGGCAGCACGCTGGGGGCCGAGAAGCCGGCCTCGTCGAAGCCCGCGACGGCATTGAGCATCAGCTCGGTGCCGATGCGGGCCCAGGCGCAGGCGTCGGCGGGCGTCTGCGTGCCGTCCGTCATGCCTCGACCACCTTGTTGGTGCAGGCGCCCAGGCCGGTGATCTCGGTGACCACGGTCTGGCCGGGGACCAGGAAGACCTTGGGATCGCGGGCGTTGCCCACGCCGGCCGGGGTGCCGGTGGCGATGATGTCGCCCGGGCGCAGGGTGATGACGGTCGAGATGTACTGGACGAGGAAGACCGGGTCGAACAGCAGCGTGCCCGTGTCGTCGCGCTGCATGACCTGGCCGTCGACGGTCGTCTTCACTTCGAGCGAGGGGCGGACGCCGCCGACCTCGTCGGGGGTGACGACGTAGGGGCCGACGGGGGTGGTGGCCTCCCAGATCTTGCCCTGGGTCCACTCGATGGTGCGGAACTGCCAGTCCCGCACCGAGATGTCGTTCATGACGGTGAAGCCGGCAATGGCCTCGGCGGCCTGCCGTTCGTCGGCGCGGCGCACCCGCTTGCCGATGACGACGGCCAGCTCGACCTCCCAGTCGAACGCCTCGGTCTCGGCGGGCCTGACGATGGCGTCGTGCGCGCCGAGCAGGGTCTCGGCGAACTTCGGGAAGAGTGTCGGGTAGTTCGGCAGGTCGCGGCCCATCTCCTTGATGTGGTTGGTGTAGTTGTGGCCGACGCAGACGACCTTGGAAGGGTTCGGGACGACCGGCGCGAAGTCCGCACCGTCCAGTGGGTACGTGGTGCCGGTCGCGACGGCGGCCCGTTCGCGCCAGCCGTCCTCGGCGAACAGCTCGCCCAGGTCGGCGTGTCCGAGGTCGACGAGGACGTCGCCGTCGAGGCGGACCGCCCGGGTCCCGTCGGCGGTGCGGAGGGTGGCGAGCTTCATGTTCAGGCGTCCTTCTGGGTGCGGTCGAGCTTGAGCGCCTCGAAGACGGGCGCGTCGGAGAAGCGGAAGAGGTCGAGGGCGCCCTCGTCGGAGTCGGTCGCGCCGGCCTGGGACCTGACGGAGAACGGCTCCCAGGACGGGACGACGAACAGGTCGCCGCGGCTGACCGTCCAGGACTTCTCGCCGACGGTCACCACACCGGAACCGTCGAAGACCTGGTAGACGGAGGAGCCGGTCTCACGCACCGGCGCGGTCTCGGCGCCGCGGGCGATTCGGTGGAACTCGGCGCGAACGGTCGGCAGGACGTCGGAGCCGTCATGCGGGTTGGAGTAGCGCACCGCGGCGTGGCCGGGCTCGACGGTGCCGCCGAAACCCTCCTTCTCCAGCAGCAGCTGGTCGCCCAGGGCGGCGTTGGTGTACTCCCACTTGTAGGACAGCAGCGGGCTGCCCGGCGTGGCCGGGACGGCCGACAGCGGGCGCAGGCCCGGGTGGCCCCACAGGCGCTCGGAGCGTGACCGCTGCGGCGTGATCCGCTCGGCGTCGTTGATCTCGTCGCGGCCGAACTCGAAGAACTGCGCCTCGGTGACGTACTGGAAGGGGATGTCCAGGCCGTCGATCCAGGCCATCGGCTCGGCGCTGGCGTTGTGGTGGGCGTGCCAGTTCCAGCCGGCCTGCGGGAGGAAGTCACCGCGGTTCATCGGCACCGGGTCGCCGCCGACGACCGTCCACACACCCGAGCCCTCGACGACGAAGCGGAAGGCGTGCTGGGTGTGGCGGTGCTCGGGGGCGTCCTCACCCGGCATGAGGTACTGGATGGCGGCCCACAGGGTCGGCGTGGCGAAGGGCCTGCCGCCGAGGGAGGGGTTGGCCAGCGCGATGGCCCGACGCTCACCGCCGCGGCCGACGGGGACGAGGTCACCGGCCCGGTCCGCCAGCTCCCGCAGTCGCTCCCAGCGCCACAGGTGCGGCACGGCACGCGAGCGCGGATGGGCCGGCATCAGGTCGCCGATCTCGGTCCACAGCGGAACGAGCAACTCCTGCTCGAAGCCCCGGTACAGCTCTTCGAGCGCCGGGGTGACCTCGGGTTGCCCCTCCGCGGAAACGGCCTGGAGCCGGACCGGGGAACCGGTGGCGATGTCTTGGGCGATGGAGGACTGAGTCACAGACCTCAGCGTGCACCCTGTCTTCCTGGAGGACATGTAGATTCTGGAGAACAGAACGGGAAGGGCACGCCATGGACAATCCGCTCAAGACACCGCCGCCCTACCCCATCGCCAGCGTGGACCACGCGCTTCGGGCGGCGACCATCCTGCAGATGGAGGGCGGCGCGACCGTGTCGCAAATCGCCGAGCGACTGGGCGTCGCCAGGTCGACCGCCCACCGGCTCCTGGCGATGCTCGTCTACCGGGACTTCGCCGTGCAGGACGAGGACCGCGTCTACCGCGCCGGGCCGGTGCTGGCCGCGCACTCCCAGTCCCTGGTGTCGCGGCTGCGCGCGGCGGCCCTGCCGCATCTGCATCGGGTCGTCGACCTGCTGGACGAGACGACGAACCTGATCGTGCGCACCGGGGACACGGCCCGGTTCATCGCCAGCGTCGAGTGCCGGCAGGCGCTCAGGGTCGGCTCCCGGGAGGGCATGGTGTTCCCGGCCCACCGCACGACGGCGGGGCTGCTGCTGCTCGCGGACCTCACCGACGAGGAGCTGGACGAGGTGTACGCGCCGGAGCGCTACCACGACCGCCCGGCCGAGCGGCCGGACCTCCCCCGGCTGCGGACCGAGCTGAGGCGGCTGCGCCGCAACGGGTTCGCCGTCAACAAGGAGCGCTCCGAGCGGGGTTTGATCGCCGTTGGCGTCCCGGTGCGTGACCGGGACCGCACCGCGCTGGCCGGTCTGTCGGTGTCGATGCCCAGCGTGCGCTACGACCCGAAGCGTTTGCAGTCGCTGGTCGCCACGCTGGAGGCGGCAGTGCAGGCCCTCGAGGAAGACTTGGCCGACCAGTTCTGAAGCGCGATCAAGTCGACGGCCTTCGGCCGGGAGGACGCAGCACCTCGTCGTGGCGGCAGTGGGCACCGGCAGAGGTTGCCTCGGAAACGAGCGACACGTTCGCGAACGCGTCGACTTGGCCAAGCTGGCGCAGTCAGGAGCGCAGGCGCACGA
Source organism: Streptomyces sp. NPDC014889 (assembly GCF_043081205.1). Taxonomy (NCBI): domain Bacteria; kingdom Bacillati; phylum Actinomycetota; class Actinomycetes; order Kitasatosporales; family Streptomycetaceae; genus Streptomyces; species Streptomyces sp. NPDC014889. The sequence goes on along the minus strand of NZ_JBIBWH010000020.1, from coordinate 5,283 downwards.
CGATGGACTGAACGAGTCAGTGATCATGCGGCGACCGAGTGGTCTCCTTCAAAGGCTCCTTCTCCCTACTGACGAACTATCGTGATTACGCCACAGCGGTCACGGGCGATCCGAGCCGTGAGCCCGGCGCGCGTTCTGTCCGTACCTTCGTCGCGGGACCGGTTACGCCGGCTTGGAGCGCGCCGGGATGATCGGGTCGGTGAGGCGTAGCAGCAGTGCCGCGGCGATGTATCGCATCTGGCCGACGTTGGTGCGCGGGTCGTAGCCCAGGGTTTGTGTCAGTGCCTCGTGGCGTGCTTGCACGGTGGAGTGGTGCATGCCCAGTGCGGCGGCGGCGGAGCGGATGCTGTCGGCTTCCACCAGCGTGCGGAGTACGTCCGCGGAACGCGTGTCGAGCCCGGCGAGGGCGCGCACGTCCTCGTGCGGATTCTGCGGGTCGTATGCCTGGGCGAGCAGGACCATCGCTCCAAGGTCGGTCGCGTCGACGATCGGTGCGGAGTCGTCCGTCAGCCGGAGGGCGATGATCGCCGCGTCCCAGGAATCGGGAGCACGGTCGGCGCGCACCCAGGTTCCGAACCCGACCGGCTTTGGAGGATCGAGCTTGCCGAAGACATCGAGTGTAGCCCTCAGCAGCCCGTACCGGGTCGGCACGATCGCGGAGGGCGCGCCGATCTCGGCGGTGTCCGCGGCGGTGGCCAGGATCCGCACCGGCGTTGCCGGATCGATCCGGTGCCTGGCGAGGTGTGGCACCCGCTCGGCGATCGGACGGGCTGGGTCGATGACCGCGTCGAGGCCGCCGTCGGGACGGCGGCGCCCCTCGAGCAGCTCGACTCCCAGCGCGAGGCGCTCCATGATCATCGCGTCGTGGGGTTCCGGTTCCTCGTCTCTCTCGAGCCACACCGTCCAGTCGCCGTGGGACATCTTTGGGAAACGCCGGACTTCGACAGGTTTGGTGACCGCATGCCCATCGGGGTCGCGTCGGCTCACGCGTCCTCGGATCTCGGCGCCCGCGACCGTGCCGGAAAGGACCGCGGCACCCCGCAGGAGCCCGTCGAGTCCGGCGCCCCGGGTGATGAGGACGTCGAAGTACGACACGATCCGCAGGCTTTCGCTCGCCTCCGGGTCGAGTGCGCTCAGCCGACCGACCAAATGGTGCAATTGCTTTCCTTTGCTCCTTCTGGGAGTGTATCGGGCGCTGGGGAGGGGGGTCCTCAGGATCCCAGGGTGCGGGCCACCCAGGCGTTGCGAGCGGCCGTCATGGCGTGTGCGAGCGCGGTGTGCGGCGCGGTCAGGTCGAAGCCGTGGAATCCGCCGGGCCAGACGTGCAGCTCGGCCTGCACGCCCGCGTGCCAGAGGGCGGTCGCGTACGCGACGTCCTCGTCCCGGAACACCTCGGCCGAACCGCAGTCGATGAACGCTGGCGGCAGCCCCGTGAGATCGGTCGCGCGGGCGGGCGCGGCGTAGACGGAGACGTCGTCGGTGCCGCGCCGTTCTTGCAGGAGCGCGGTCCAGCCCATGACGTTGCTCCCGCGGTCCCACACGCCGACAGCGTCGAACTGCGCCGAGGAGAGCGTCCGGTCCCTGTCGTCGAGCATCGGATACATGAGGACCTGACCGATCAAGGCAGGTCCCTGCCGGTCTCGTGCCATCAGCGCGATACCGGCGGCGAGACCGCCCCCGGCGCTCTGCCCGGCGATGATCAGCCTGTCGGGGTCCATTCCGAGCTCTCGGGCGTGGTCAGCCGTCCAGAGCAGACCGGCGTAGCAGTCCTCGACCGGGTAGGGATCGGGGTGCTCGGGTGCCAGCCGGTAGTCGACGGTGACCAGGACGGCGTCGTGCTCGACGACCCACGGCAGGGCCTGGACCAGACCCGAGAACTGATCACCGGAGACCATGCCACCGCCGTGCGTGTGGTAGATCCCCGGCCCGAGTCCCCGGTGATCCTCCCGGGCGATCACCGAGACGGTGATCTCGTCGCCCAAATACCCCGGAACCTGGACGTCGCGCCGGGTCAGACCGGAAGCCTTGAGCATCTCGCCGGTGACCTCTGCCGGTGCTGCACGACGCATGTCGGGGATCATCTCCGCGGTCATGGTCGGCGGTATCTGATCCCCGAGGACCGCGAGTACGGCCTCAAGCTCCGGGTCGAACGGGGGGCGCGGAATGCTGATGGACATGGGGACTCCTTCTTCCGCACCGCGTGATCGCGGTGCGGATCAATCGTTCTGGGCGAGCCACCGCGTGAGGAACCGCCGAACGCCGCAGTCTCGGGCGACGTCCTCCGCCGTACGCGCGCCTGGCCCGCCGGAAGGGCCCAGCCCCGGTACGGACCAGCCCGCAGGCCGTCCGTACCGGGGCGTTCGGGACGCTCAGCCGAGGCGCAGGAGCGTCTTCCCGCCGATGCCCTGGCGCAGTGTGTGCAGGGCATCGATGACGCCGTCCAGCGGAAGCTCCCGCACCCAGCCGGTCGTGTCGTAGAACCCGTCCGCCATGGCCGCGATGACCTCGTCGAACTCCTCGCGGCGATAGCCCACCGCGCCCACGACCTCGGTCTCGCCCATCATCAGCCCGGTGGGCTGGAAGTCCATGGTGTGCTCGTGCAGCGCTGCGACCACCAGTCGACCGCCGGGCACCAGACCCGCCATGACGGAGGTGACCGCCGCGCCCGCGCCGGCGGCGTCCACCGCCGCGTCCACACCGTCACCATCGGTGAGCAAGGCAATGGCATCCGCGAGATCCTGGTTCACCGGGTCGATGACACGCGCACCCAGCGCCGCCATGATCGCGCGTCGGTCCGCGCTCGGCTCGGACACCAGCACCTTCTCCACCCCACGGGCCTTGAACGCGAACCAGGCACCGATACCGATCGGCCCGGCCCCCGCCACCAGCGCGCTGCCACCCGCTTCCACACCGCTGCGCGCGACAGCGTGCCAGCCCACCGCCATCGGCTCGACGAGCGCACCCATCCGCAAATCCACACCGTCCGGCAGCACGTGCACCTTCGACGCGTCGCACACGGTGAACTCCGACAGACCACCGCCCTCCACGTTCGACCCCAGCGAGCCCATCAGCCGGCACGAGAAGGGCAGCCCCCGGCGGCAGGCCGCACACGTGCCGCAGGACACCGCCAAGGGAAAGACGGCACAGCGGTCACCGACCTGCACATCCGCCACGCCGTCACCGATCTCGACGACGGTGCCGGAGAACTCGTGCCCCAGGATCTGCGGCAAAGTGGCCCCAGTCAGGGGGTGCGGCTCGTCCAGGGAGAACGGCAGCGACTCGGGATAGAAGAAGAAATGGAGATCGGAGCCGCAGATACCGGCGAACGCGTTGCGCAGCTTCACCTGCCCCGGGCCTGGGCTGGGCTCCGGCACCTCCTCGATGCGGATGTCTTCCTTGCCGTAGAACCGTGCTGCCTTCATGTTTCTCCTTCGGTATCTGTCACGTGCACGTCCGGGCGAGCTCCGGCAATGGTTCGACGGGAGAACAGGCCGGTGGCACCGCCGCGCAGGGCAGATGTCGGGCAGTTCCCCCGCCATCCGCGCGCCGTACTTCCGTCGAGAGCCGGGGTAGGGCCAGGGCCTCCGCGCCAAGCGCGTGAACGGCGGGTCGAGCGGTCGGCATGCGCCGCGAACGGCGGTGTCGTCACGCGATGGATCCTGTGCAACAACGCGGGCGTGAACGGGGGCGGACCGATCGACGAGACACCGCTCCAGGTGTGGCGTTGGGTGTTCTCGGTCAACATCGAGGGGCAGTTCACCGGGGTCTCGACATTCCTCCCGCGATTCAAGCAGCGCGGCCGTCGAGCGCACATCGTGAACACCGCCTCGATGGCGGGGATCGTGCCGGTGATCCACGTGGGTGCCTACGCCTCGTCGAAGTTCGCCAGCGTCGGGTTCTCGATGGTGCTCAGGGACGAGCTTCGGGGAACCGGCGTAGGAGTATCCCTGCTCGTGCCGGGCACGATGGCCACCCGTATCAATGCCACCGCCGCGAAGGCCGAGGCGAGACTGCTCGGGCAGGACGTGAAGTCCGGGGTAGTGGCTGCGAACAACGCGGTGCTCGCTCAGGGAGCCGATCCGGACCGTGTCGGTGCGCAAGTGCTCGAAGCCATGCGGGAACGGCAGTTCCTGATCGTCACCCATCGCGACTTCGAGCCGCTCGTCAGCCGCGTACACGCCGAGATCGAGCGAGCGTTCCGTGAGTTCGACGGCCGGCACGGACCGGACGCGGCAGCACGAATGCTGCTGGAAGGCAGGAATCCGGTCTCGTCGTAGTGCACCCGGTCCGCGGAGAGCGGGCAAGTCGTGCTGGAGCGCCTCTCCGACGATGTCGGTCCCGTGCGATGTCGTCCCCGTCACAGGCGGTGGTCGCTCCTGGAGCCGAGCAACTGTCCAGGCTGGGCACTGAGCAGACCTGCGCAGCTGGACGATCCGGTCAGTCATGCTCCACCCAGGCGTGGCCGGGGCGCGCCATGAGCGCGGATCCCTACGAACGAGTGAGCGCGTGCGATCGCAAATCAGGCGCACCCTGAATCGTCACTGGGACCCGGACTGCATGAGGCGCTGACCGATTGCCCGGGCCAGCGCAGCCCATCTCACGACGAAGCCGCACCGGAACGCTCCGGTGCGGCTTCGTCGTCACACGGCTCCGCAAAGAGGTTCCCCCGAAAGATGGTCCCTGGCAGGGCTTCGCCGTACCACCCGCTATCACACAGCTGTCACGAACTCGGCGGACCCTCTCAAACTAAAAGGCCCTGACCTGCAGATTCGTGCCTGCCCTGGAAGCGCTGGACGTCCCTGGACGGTCTCTACAACCTGTGCCATGTGGTGCCCAGGGAGGGACCCAGGATCAGGACAGGTGCGTCTTCTGGCCCGTCAAAGCGGTATTGCAGGGTGTTCGGTGGTGTCTCGCTCACCCGTCAGACCCTCTCATCTCTCACGACTGCCCACCATGTGGGGCATGACTTTGCGGGCCGGGTGCGTGCGTCGACGCGCAGGCGAGTCCGCACGATCCGGTGCAGGGCGGCGTCGGCCTGCCGGTCGCCGCCACGGTTGAGACGCCGGTACCGCCGACTTCCCGAGGACGCCCGGCGGGGCCGGCCCCTCGTTGGATCACACAGGCGATGGATCACCCTGTCCCGCTCTCCAGGTACCGTCAGGGTATGAGTCATCCGCACCCCGAACTAAAAGCCGCCCCGCCTCTTCCCGAAGGAGGGCTGCGGGTCATCGCCCTGGGCGGCCTGGGTGAGATCGGCCGCAACATGACCGTCTTCGAGCACGC
>NZ_JBIBWH010000019.1:0-130981 GCF_043081205.1 Streptomyces sp. NPDC014889 | reverse complement strand
AGCTTCGACCCCTGCCTCCCCTGCGGCGTCCACATGTACCTCGGCAACGGCAAAACCCTCACCACCACCCACACCCCCACCTACGGAACCGACCAAGGCTGAAGGCGCCGAGCGCCGGGGGGAGACGAGGAGCAGACCATGGGCACGATCAGAGTCGGCAGGCGTGACGTGAGGCCCGACACCCCCGGACACGTCTCCGGACTGCACCAGGGCAACTGGGGCCCGTACGAGCAGCAGAAGGGGCACCACGAGGACGGCACCTCCGATGCCCGGCGGTCCACGGGCATCCACTGGAAGAAGCACGACACGATCATGAAGGCCATGCCGAACATCTCGCCCGGATGACGGAGCGTGCGGGAGCCGGGACGGGGCAGGAGCGGGTCAGCAGGAAGGGAGGAACGGGGATGACAGCGAAACAGTTGCTGGCGGTCGAGGCCGCCCTGGTGGGCGGACTGGTGGTCGCGGTGCTGATCAAGGAGATGCCGGGGCTCCTGCGCGAGATCAGGATCTGGCGGATGTCGGGCCGCGGCGCCGGCCACGCCTGACACCCGCCCCGGAGGGGGGAGGCGGACCGTGAACCCGGACGACGAGCGTCATTGGTACGGGATCTTCTACTACGACCGCGACGATCCCCGCGTGGTGGTCCCCAAGCGCTACGGGTGGGGCCGCACCCTGAACTACGGCCGTCCGATGGCCTGGGTATGGACCTTCGGCGCCCCCGTGGCCGCCGCGGTTCTGACCCACTTCGCCCGGCACTGAGGAAGGAGCGGCGGCCCGTGGGCCGCCGCTCCCGTCGTCGTGCCGGTCACCAGTAGTGACGGCGACCCGCGACCGCGTGCCCCATCGCCCCGAGGACCCACAGGATCAGGCCGATCACGGCCAGGATGATGCCGATGGTCCACAGGATCGAGATGCCGGTGACGAAGCCGACGACGAGCAGAATGACGCCGAGGACGAGCATGACCGCCTCCGTAGGGAGAAGTGCCTCACTGGCCCGGGTACCCCGAAACGGCGCCGTATCGCCCCGCCCGGACCGGTTCAGCGGGGCCAGGTGGGCAGCAGCGTCCGCCGGTGCGTGGCGTTGATCACCCCGGCCGCCGACGCGTACCAGGCGACCAGCCCCGACGCGATGCCGAACCAGCCGCCGATCTGGGTGGCGAGTTGCGGTGCCGGACCGCCCTGGAACTCGCCGATCGCCAGGAGGATGTAGGTGAGGGCCAGCAGTACCAGCACCGCGAGCACGGCGAGACTGGTGCGCAGCGCGGCCACCGCCATGTAGGCGGTGAAGATGCCCCACGCCAGCAGGAACAGGCCCAGGCCGTTGTGCACGTCGCCGACGGCCGCCACCCGCGGCACCAGCCACCAGTACGTCAACCAGAACGCGCCGAAGGAAGCGAACACGGTCGCGCCGAAGGTGTTGCCGCGGCGGAACTCGAAGAGCCCCGCGACGAACTGCGCCAGACCGCCGTAGAACGCGGCGAGTCCGAGCACCGGGAAGATCGCGCCTGGTTCCTTGAGCAGGTTGGTGTTGATGATGGACAGCAGGATGGTGGTCATCGCGAACCCCGCCAGGCCCAGCGGGGCCGGATCCGCGTAGGAGACCGGCCTCGGGTCGGCCGGGCGGGCCTGTTCGCGCACGGAGTCGCTGGTGTCGTCAGTCATGGCCAAAATCCCTTCGACCTGAGGCCGGCAGAACCAGCCAGAGCCCGACGAGCGCAGGCACAAGACGTCCACGGGGCCGAACCCGCGGGCAGCGCCGGCGCTGCCCGAGTCTTCAGCTGTATCTGTTCACCACACGCGTACCCGTTTGCCCCAGGATCAGTCGCCGGACGGCAGGTGCCGGGGCGCCCGCACTGCTGGCAGAATTCCGGACACCCGCACGACGAGACGGGCGTCGCGCGGGCGGAACACCATCACGAGGGTCGGCCCTGGGGGGAACGCACCATGAGTACCGAGATCTACTTCAACAACAACCACCGCGACCTGTGCCAGCAGCACGGAACCGGCGCCGGTTTCCAGTTCGAGTTCTACTGCTCACGGTGCTCCGACACCTGGCGCTCCCCGTTCGAGCCCTTCCGGGCGGGCCAGATGGCGGGCTGGCTGTCGCGGGGGGTGAACGCGGCCTGGTCGGTCATCGGCGGCGGCGCCGCCCAGGGCGTCTCCAACGCGGCCGACGGATTGGCCGGCGCGAACTACGGAACCCAGCGGGACGAGGCGTTCACCCGCGCCATCGCCAACGCGCAGGGCCACTTCGACCGTTGCCCCCGCTGCACGGCCTACGTCTGCGCCCGCTGCTGGAACCCGGGCCTCGGACTCTGCCTCACCTGCTCCCCGGACACCGCGGCGGAGGCTCAGGCGGCCCAGCAGCGGGGCCTGAACGACATGGTGGCCCAGCGCGCCTACGACGCCGGTCAGCAGCGCGGCCAGGACTACGACGCCACCACGCCACGGCAGTTGGTGTGCTCGCAGTGCCGCGCCGAGACCAGGGGCGCGACCTTCTGCCCCGCCTGCGGACACCGCCTCGCCCAGACCGACAGCTGCTCCTCCTGCCACCAGGACCTGCCGGACGGCGCCGCCTTCTGCCCCTCCTGCGGCACCCGGAGGTGAGCACCGGACCGCGGCCCCGGGACTGAGCGCACAGGCGACCGCGTACGGCACGCACGGCGTGTGGTACGCGGTCCGCGAACGTGTCGCGATCCACGGTGCCGCGCGGTGCCGAGTTGGAGGATGATCATCCTTCAACGAGCCCGTCCTTCCAGCCCGGTCGGCCGGGCCACCGCATGTGAAGGAGCAAGGGCGCCAGATGCCGGAGCAGCACGATCACAACCCCGACATCGCATCGAGGTCCTTGCGCGGAGAACTGGCCCGCCGCTGCCGGACCGTCACCGAGGCCCGCTGGTTCGCCCTCGGCGTCTTCGCGGTGATCCTCCTCAACGCCGCGCTGCTGGGCGTCGAGACGTACTCCGGTCTGGCAGCGCAGTGGCACCACTGGTTACGGCAGGCCGAACACGTCTGCCTGGCCGCGTTCACGCTGGAGATCCTCGTCCGGCTGCTGGCCTACGCCGACCGTCCGCGGGAGTTCTGGAAGGACCCGTGGAACTTCTTCGACCTGGTCGTCGTCCTGTGCGCCTTCGTGCCCGTCGTACGGGAGAACGCCACGGTGCTGCGGCTGCTGCGGCTGGCGCGCGTGCTGCGCACCGCCCGCTTCCTGCCGCAGGTGCGGATCGTGCTGGTCGCGGTGGTCCGCAGCCTGCCCGGCACCCTGAGCTTCCTCCTGGTCGGCGCGCTGCTGCTGTACGTGTACGCCATGGTCGGCTGGGTCTTCTTCGGCCGCCACGACCCCGAGCACTACGGCTCCATAGGCCGCGCCGTCCTGACCCTGTTCCTGCTGATGACCCTGGACGGCATCGGCGACGCGGTGCACAGCGGCCTGGAGGTGTCGCGCTGGAGCCTGATCTACTACGCCTCCTACGTCCTGCTGGCCTCGTTCGTCCTGGTCAACGTCCTCATCGGCGTGGTCATCACGTCCCTGGAGGAGGCCCGGGAGATGGAGCGGGACCAGCCCGCCGAAACGGCGGACGCCGGTGGACCCCAGGACGTCCAGCAACAGCTCGCCGCCCGCATCGCGGCGGCCCGCAGGGCCCTCGACGACCTCGAACGCGACCTCGGTCGGGCCGCTCCGCCACGGGCCAGGCAGGCGGCCCTCGTCGTCCCGACGGTCGTGGGGCGCCCGGCCTCCGGCCCCGCCCGGTCCCGGCAGAGGGCGTCCCGGCGGCGAGGGTGAGGCGGCCGCGCGGCTTGCTGTGACCGGTCGGTGACAGGGCCGGCCGACGGGGGGTGGGCCTTCTCACAATTCGGGCTAAAACGGGTTCGCAGTGACGGGGGCCACTTCACCTGGCGCACATTTTGTCTACCTTCGCCAAGCAGTTTCCCCCGTTTGCCGACCCCTTGCGGAGACCTGCCCGATCATGTCCCATTCGCGTTCCCTCTCGCATGCGAAGACCCCGGCGGCCTCGGCCAGGCGCCGGGTCAGCCGTGCCGGCGCCTGCGCCGGCGCCCTCCTGGCCTCGGTGACGACCCTCTTCTCCCTCGGCGCGCTGAACGCGGCACCCGCGGTCGCCGCGCCCGCCCCGGCGCAGCAGGCCCGGGCCGAGGCGGCCGTCCCGGCGGCCCCGCAGCCGCAGAGCAAGGCGCGGGTGACGGCGGCGGTGCTCAGCCTCGGCGGCGCGAGCCGGAAGCCGCTGCTGTACGGCCAGGACGCCCCGTACGACACCGCCAGCATCATCAAGGTCGACATCCTCGCGTCGCTGCTGCTCAAGGCCCAGGACGCGGGCCGGCACCTCACCGCACACGAACGCGCCCTGGCCGAGCCGATGATCCGCAAGAGCGACAACACGGCGACCGACGCCCTGTGGAACGAGATCGGCCGGGCGCCGGGTCTGCAGGCCGCCAACAAGCGCCTGGGGCTGACCTCGACCAAGGGCGGCCCGGGCGGCAGGTGGGGGCTGACCCGGACGACGGCGAGCGACCAGGTCCGCCTTCTGCTGTCGGTGTTCGACGGCGCCGGGGCGTCGGGGACCGGCTCCCCGCTGAACAAGGAGTCCCGGACCTACATCCGGTCGCTGATGAGCCGGATCGCGAGCGAGCAGGCCTGGGGCGTCTCGGCGGCCTCCGGCGCCGAGTACGCCTTGAAGAACGGCTGGCTCCAGCGGACCACCACCGGGCTCTGGGACGTCAACAGCGTCGGCCGGATCACGGTGGGCGGACACCGCTACCTCGTCGCCGTGCTGTCCGACGGCAGTGCGTCGATGAACGACGGCGTCGCCCTGGTCGAGCGGGCGGCCCGGCAGGCCGTGGCCGCGGCCGCCGGGACCTGACGGGCACCGGCGCCGGAACCCGGCCACCCACCCTCGGTGGTTAGTTGCGTCATTGCGCAACTGTATAGTCGTGCCGGGTGTGACCGGACCGGAGACGGGAGTCCGGCGGAACGGGCAGGGGGGAACTGTCATGGGCAGTCGAGGCGGATCAGCGAGTCCGGGCGGCGATCCGGTCAGCCGCAACCAGGAACTGGCGCTGCTGCTGGGTGCCATTGCCATCTGCGGATTCGGCTATGTGGGAAGCTCCCTCGCGCTCACGGGCAGCCTGCCGCCCGACTGGGTGTTCCACGTCGCGGTCCTGGCCCTCCTGCCGCTGCTGTGCCACCTGGCGGTACGGCGGTTCGCCCCGCACGCCGACCCGCTGATCCTGCCCCTGGCCACCCTGCTCACCGGCCTGGGCATCGTCCTGATCCACCGCCTCGACATCGCCTACCAGGCCCGGTACCACTCGCCCACGGCGGTCGGCGGGCAGATCATGTGGGTCGCCCTCGCGGTATTCGCTTTCATCGCGGTCGTGATCGCGCTCAAGCACCATCGCCGGCTCCAGCGCTATCCCTACGTGGCCGTCACCGTGGGCCTGGTGCTGCTGATGGCTCCGGCCTTCTACCCCGGCGACGTCTACGGCGCCAAGCGGTGGATCTTCCTCGGCCCGCTGTCCTTCCAGCCCGGCGAGTTCGTGAAGATCGTGATCGTGCTCTTCTTCGCCGGGTACCTGACGCTCCGCAAGGACGCCCTGGCCCTGGCCGGACGGCGCTTCATGGGCATGTACCTGCCCCGAGGGCGGCAGCTCGGCCCGATCGCGGCCGTGTGGGTCATCAGCCTGCTCGTCCTGGTCCTCGAACGGGACCTCGGCACCTCGCTCATCTTCTTCGGCGTCTTCGTCGTCATGCTGTACGTCGCGACCGAGCGGACCAGCTGGGTGGTGTTCGGCGTCGGCATGTTCGCCGTCGGGGCCTTCGTCGTGGGTTCCTTCGAACCGCACGTCCACGGCCGGGTGGTCGCCTGGCTGCACCCCATGGACATCTACCTCCCTCCGGAGCAGCGGCCGGCCGGACTGATCTCCGACCAGGCGGCCCAGGCGCTGTTCGGTTTCGGCTCCGGCGGGATGCTCGGTTCCGGCCTCGGGCAGGGCCACCCCGAGCTCATCGGCTTCGCCGGGCGCAGCGACTTCATCCTCACCACCGTCGGCGAGGAACTCGGCCTGGCCGGAGTGATGGCCGTGATCCTGCTGTACGCCCTGCTCGCCGAGCGCGGCCTGCGTACCGCGATCACCGTGACCGATCCGTTCGGCAAGCTGCTGGCCGCCGGTCTGGCGACCACGCTGATGCTCCAGGTGTTCGTCGTCGTCGGCGGTGTCACCGGGCTCATCCCCCTCACCGGGAAGGCCTTGCCGTTCCTGGCCCAGGGCGGCTCGGCGATGGTCGCCAACTGGCTGCTCGTCGCCCTGCTCCTCAAGGTCAGCGACACCGCCCGCCGCCCCGCGCCCGTACCGGCGGCGGATCTGGACGCCGCCGAGACCCAGCTCGTCCGCCGCTGACCCGGTCCGCGGGTGGACCGCGGGCCGGGCGACGCGCTCGTACGACCGGGGGAGTACGGCGTCGGCGGCCGGGTACTCCCGCGGCACTCCCTCGTCAGTGTTCGAGGAGTTTCCTGGCCACGCGTGCCGCCGCCTCGCTCTCGGCCGCCGGCGGCGACAGCTCGCTCAGGGTGTCGAGGTCGGTGTCCTGCTGGAGCTCGGTCTCCCAGGCGGCGGCGAGGCTCTCCTGCTCCTCGCGTGACAGGCCCCGGACGTGCTCCCGGTGGTGCGGGTCGAGGGCGGTCAGGAATCGCTCCACGGTTTCGATGGGCATGTCGCTCTCCTCGTGCTGGGACCGGAAAGGTCGAGGCGCGCCGGTCAGGCGTGTACGCCGAGGCCGGTACACCGGGTTACTCCCCGCGTCGGACGCGGGCCGCGCCGCCGTCCGGCACCGTGTGGCGGGTGAGAACAAGCCGCCCCGCACGCCGTGCCTTCCTCGTGGTCCATGTGGTCGCCTCCGCCAGTTGGCTCGGCCTCTCCCTCGGACTGCTCGCCCTCGCGATCGCCGCGGTCACCACGCAGTCCGCGGTGACCGTGGAGACCTCCGTGCGCGCCATGAAACTCTTCGCCGACTGGCTCCTGCTCCCCGTCGCGTTCGCCACCCTGTTCAGCGGTCTTGTGCTGTCCCTGGGTACCCCGTGGGGGCTGGCCCGGCACCGATGGGTCTACACGAAGTTCTGGCTGACCCTGGCCACGACCGCCGCCACGGTCCTCGTGCTGCGCCCCGGGCTGACGTCGATGGTCAGGGACGTGGCCGCGGGCGAGCCGCTGTCCGGTTCCCGCGGAATCCTGATGGGCCCGATCGTCTCCCTGACCGCGTACGTCTTCATGACGGTGATATCCGTGCTCAAGCCCTGGGGCCTGACCCGGCGCGGCCGACGGCACCGCGCCGCCCAGCGCGCGGCCAAGCCCGCCCGCCGCCAGGGCGCGACGGTCTGACGGGTCGCGGACCGGGGTCGTGGCGCTGAAGATCGCGAAGGGTGGCAACGGCGTCAGGGGCGGAGCGGTCGTCGTCGGCCTGCTGGTGATCGTCGCAGGGGCCGTGGGCGCCCTGGTGCACCACCGGGTGTGGTGGGCCGGGGCCGTGCTGGCCGCCGTCATGCTGTTCCTGGTCACGGGGCCCGGCACGAGGCACTGGTTCGACACCCCGCGCCTGTGACGTTCCGTGCGGGCCGGCCGGGCCGGGACCGCTCCGGCGGCGGCGTGCGGCGGCCGCCGGGCCGGTGCCCGCCGCACGCCCGCCGGGCCGGGGCTCAGCCCCGCCCGTGCCGCTTGTCCAGCACCTTCAGCACCGCACGCGCCATGGCCTCCTCGCCCTTGGCGTTGGGGTGGGCCGGGGCGGCGGGCGAGGCCGGCTGCAACGGCTCGATCCAGCGGTCCGCCGGGGCCTTGCACATGTCGTGGCCGACCGTGGGCCCGTAGGTGTCGACGTACTCCGCGCGGTTCCACGCGGCCACCAGGCGGAGCATCGTGTTCAGCCGTTTCTCGGTGTCCCGCAGATAGGGGAAGTCCCGCGCGGCGAAGGGCACCGAGGGGAAGCAGCCGCTGCCGTCGTCGGGCAGCAGGTCCGGGTAACCGACGACGAGCACGCGGGCGTGCGGCGCCCTGGCGTGCACGGCCCGCAGCACGCGGTCCACCTTCGGCGCCGTCCGCGCGATGTCGAGCGTCAGCCGGTCGACGCCGGACGAGGCGTAGTGGCGCCGGCAGGGGTCCGACGTCGGCTGCTGGGGGCCGAGCCCGGCGCAGGTGGCGATGATGGAGCCGAACCCTACGTCGTTGCCGCCGATCTGGACCGTCACCAGGTCGGTGTCCTTGCGCAGCGCGTTGAGCTGGGCGTCGTTGGAGCCCTGCGGTTTCCACATCTCGTCGGTCGTCGCCCCGCCGCAGCTCACGTCCGTGAACGAGGCGACGTTCGGCTCCGCCGCCACGATCGACGGGTAATTGCTGTCCGAGCGCCCGCAGCCGGCGTCGACCTGCCGCGGGATCCCGGGACCGGAGGTGTAGGAGTCCCCGAGCGACACGTAGCGCGCGGCACGGGCGGACCCCGCTCCGGAGCCGACTCCGTGCGCGGTGGCGGGCGCCGTGGAAGCGGCGACGAGTGCGCATCCGCCGAGCGCCGCCCCCACCGCGGCCGGCCACCGCCGCCCTCTGACGCTGTCCTGATGGTTCATCAATTCCTCTCCGTGGGCCGAGACTTCGTGTCCGCTGGGCACCAGGGTGCCCCCGTCGCACGTTCGACTGGGCTTGTATACCGTTCGGTAAGTCCCCGGGGCCAGAGGTGTGAAGCGGCAAGGTGTGAAGCGGCTGCGGCGATCTCACGCCGGGATGGACAGGGGCAGTTCGGCGGTGATCGTGGCGCCCTCGGGCGCGGTGCGGACGGTCAGGGTGCCGCCGATCTGCTCGACGCGCTCGTGCATGGACTGGATGCCGACGCCGGGCGTCCATGCCTCGGCGCAGCGACCGGAGTCCGCGACGGTCACCCGCAGATGGCCGCTGCCGAGCAGTTCCAGGGTGAGCGTGGCGGTGGTCACGGCGGCGTGCCGGGCGATGTTGGTGACGGCCTCCACCGCCACCCGGTAGGCGGCGACCTCGACGGCCGCGGGCAGTTGCGGCAACTGCTCCGGCGCGTCGACCGTCACCGTGAGCGGGCGGCCGTCGGCGACCCGCAGCGGGGCGGTGCGCTGCCGGATGGCCTCGACGAGGCCGAGTTCGTCGAGGGCGCGGGGGCGCAGCCCGTAGACGATCCGCCGGATCTCGGTGATCGTGTCGCCCACGTCGGCGCGCAGCGCGCGCAGCGTCTCGACCGCGTGCTCGGGGTCGGTGGCGATGAGGTTGACGACCGCGTCCGCCGTGTAGGCGATGCCGGTCAGGGTGGGGCCGAGGCCGTCGTGCAGATCGCGGCGCATACGCCGCCGCTCCTCCTCAAGCGCGGTCACCGTACGGCCCCGGGACAGGCGCAGTTGCTCGCTGAGCCGGGCCGCGTGCAGGGCCTGCGCGAGCGGGGCCGCGACGAGGTCGAGCACCGCGGCGGCCGCGCGGGGCAGCCGCAGATGTCCCGGCGGCAGACCGACCACGAGATCGCCCACCTTCTCACCGTCCGCGCGCAGGGCGGTGACCTGGACGTGGTCCGCGTCGACGATACCCGCGGTGGCGACCACGCTGTCCTCCTGGCGCAGCTCGATGCCGGGCACGCCGAGCGTCGTGCGCAGGGTGTGCAGCCACAGCGGTGGAGCGGCGCCGGTGGTCAGGTCCGTGCCGAGCCGGGTCAACGTCTCCACCGCGTCGGCCGACCGGCCGAACAGCATCTCGTCCATCACCGCCTCGACATGACGCCGGACGGGCTGGTACCCGGCGGCGATCCCGGCGGCCAGCAGGGGCGGCACGCCCTTGTCCGGCCGGGCGCCCACCGCCATCTCCCAGACGGCGGCGATGCCCTCGTACACCGCGGCGCTCAGCGCGAGCATGACGATGAGGACGGCGGCACCCCGCATCACCACCCGGACGTCCACCGCGCGGGGCGCGACCTGCGCCACGGTGACGGCGCCCGGCAGCAGCAGGGAGGCCGCGCCGACCGTCAGCACGTCGGCCGGGAAGCCGAGGGTGAGGGAGTTGTCCACCGCGAACAGCAGCATCCCGGCCAGCGTCGTCGCGGCGGCGCCCAGCACCAGCCACAGGACGCGGCGCCGGTCGTCGCCGGAGGTGAGCTCGAACAGCACCCATGTGCCGGCGCACATCGCGGTGCCCGAGGCCACCCCGGCCGCGATCAGCGCCGGTTCGCCGCCCGTCACCGACGCGGCCGCACAGCCCGCCCCGCACACGGCGATCGACGCCTCCGCCCAGCGCAGCGTCCGCGACACCGGCCGCACCTCGACGACGCGGAGGGCGGCCAGCGGCACGGTGACCGTCGAAGCCAGCACCACCGGTACGACGGCGAGTTCCGGGACACCGGCCGCGGCCGCGAGCGGCGCGCTCAGCAGTGCCGCCGCGGACAGTCCGAGCAGCCGTGCGGCGGCCGAGGCCCCTCGCCGGGCGGTGACCAGGGCGTACGACACCGTCAGTCCGAGGCCGACCACGAGGGCCCACAGGACCCACCGCTCGGACGGGGACGGCGGCGCCCACCACAGGGACGCGACCGCCGGACCGGCGACCGGCGCGAGGGCCGCCCGGCCCAGGACGGCCGGCGGGCGGGCGGTCATGAGGCGGAGCCGGAGGCGTCGCCGCCCAGTCCCCGCTCGCGGGCGAGCAGGATGGCCTCGGTCCGGCCGCTCACCCCCAGCTTGGCGAAGACGGCGGACAGATGGTTCGCGACGGTCTTGACGGCCAGTTCCAGCTCGGCCGCTACCCGGGCGTTGCCGTGGCCGCGCGCCACCCGGTCGAGGATCTCCCGTTCCCGGGCGGTCAGTTCGGGGAACGGGTCGGCCGGCCGGGGCGGCGGTCCGACCTGGCCGAGCAGGCGGGCCGCGACGCCCGGGGCGATGACGAACTGGCCGGCCGCCACCGACCGGATGGTGGTCAGGATCTCCTCCTGCTGGGCGCCCTTGAGGAGATAGCCGCGGGCCCCGGCGCGCAGCGCCGACAGCACCGTCTCGTCGTCCTCGTACATGGTGACGACGAGCACCGCGACGTCGGGCAGCAGCGCGGTCAGCCGCCGGGTGGCCTCCACCCCGTCCATGGCCGGCATCCGGATGTCCATCACCACCACGTCCGGACGGCTCAACTGCGCCTCGCGCAGTGCCTCTTCGCCCGTGGCCGCCTCCGCCACCACGTCCACCCCGGTGAGCGAGGTCAGCAGGGCGCTCATCCCGCGCCGTACTACGGGATGGTCGTCGGCGATGAGCACCCGGATGGGACGGGCCGCGGAGGTCATGTCCCGATGATGGCGGAGACCGGTTCCCGTCGGGGAGGTTCTTCTCCCGGGACGTACGGGAAAACCTCCCCGCCGTCGGGGACGAACCGCCGATGCGCGCCGGAACGCCGCTGCCGCATGCTCGCCGTACCGGGTCGCCGCACCGGTGGCCCCCGACTCCCGGACAAAGGAGCCCAGATGAGCCCGACCAGCCCCTCCGGAACCGTCCCGGCCCTCACCCGCAAGAACAAGGTGGGCCTCGTCCTCGCCGGCCTGCTGGGCCTGCTCGACATGACCAACTTCGTCACGCTCCCGGAACCCGACGCGGACACCCAGGGCCCGCCGATGGCCGTCGCCATCGCCGACGGCGTGCTCGGCGTGATCACGGTGCTCGCGGTCGTCTACACCTGGCGCACGCTGAACCGGACCGGCTCCCGCGTCGTGGCGGGCTCCCGGATCGTGTCGGTGGTCTCGGCCCTCCCGGCGTTCTTCGTCAGCGGCGTCCCCGCCGCGGTGGTGGCCCTGGTCGCCGTGTTCACGATCCTCAGCGTCGTCGTCATCGCCCTCGTCCTGACCCGTCCGGCCCCGGAGACCGGCACGGCCTGACCGGGGCCCGGGTCACGCCGTGCTGCTCGGGCGCCGGGGACGCATCCGCCACCGCAGGGGAGCGGCGGATGCGTCCCCGTGCGTGGTCCGGCCGGGCCGCTCGTCGGCGCCGCGAACGCCGTACGCGCCCGGCACCAGGGGGGTGCCGGGCGCGTACGGGCAGCAGGCGCGGTCAGCGCCGGGCCGCGGCCCGGCCCTGGTTGAGCTGTGCGGTGAGGAGATGGGCGTCGAGCAGCGCGACGTCGGCGGTGCGGTCCGCCCGCGCATAGCCGGCGAGCATGCGCTTGGTGAGGGTCAGGGCCTCCGGCGCGCGCCGGACGAGGGGCCTGACCCAGGCGTCGACGACCGCGTCGAGTTCCTCCACGGGCGCGACCTTGTGCAGCAGACCGAGCCGGTGGGCGGTGTCCGCGTCGAACGGCTCACAGGTGAGCATGAGTTCGCGGATCCGGGCGGACCCGCCCTCGGCGACCAGGCGGCCCATGGCGCCTCCCCAGGCGGGGGGCAGCCCGAGGGCGATCTCCGGCATACGGAACCGGCAGGTGTCCGCCCCCGCGCGCAGGTCGCAGAAGGAGGCGAGCGCCAGTCCCGCGCCCATGACCTTGCCGTGGAGTCTGGCGATGGTCACCGCGTGCGAACTCTCCAGCGCGTCGCACACACGGTAGGCCTTGTCCACGATGCGCCGCATGGCGCCGCCGGTCGGGTCCTCCGCCAGTGCCGCCTGGAACTCGTCGCGATCGGCGCCGAGACAGAAGTCGTCGCCCACCGCCGACAGCACCAGCACCCGCACACCGGGCCGGTCATGGAGGCTGTTGAGCAGCGAGACGAGGTCGTCGAGAGCGGCGACCGTCAGCGAGCTGTCCTGCGCCGACGGGTTGAGCGCGACCCGGAGGACCGGCCCGTCCTGCTCGACCTGTATCTCTTTGTAGGAGAAGTCTTCGAAGGTATTGGTCATTTCAATCATATGAGAGCGACATCCAGGTTCAGCGGGCGCCGGAACGCCACACGCGGCGCCCACGTCGGTTGGCGCACGAGGGTGAGCCGCGGGAAGCGCCTGACCACCTGGTGCAGGAGGGTCTGGGCCTCCATCCGGGCGAGGGGCGCGCCGAGGCAGTAGTGAATGCCGCCGCTGAAGGCCAGGTGCGCCGGTTTGCGGTGCAGGTTGAACAGCTCGGGGTCCTGGTGCTTGGCGGGGTCGCGGTTGGCGGCCCCCACCATGAGGTGGACCATCTCGTCCTTGCCCACCTCGACGCCGCCGAGCTCGGTGTCCCTGGAGGAGACACGGCTGATCACATGGGTGGGCGGGTCGTAGCGCAGCGACTCCTCCACGGCGGCCGGCACGAGGTCGGGGTGGATGGTCAGCCGGTCCCACTGCCTGGGGTGTTCCAGGACCAGCAGGGTCATGGTCGACAACAGTGTGGACGTCGTCTCCAGGGCCGCCAGCAGCACGAAGAGCGCCAGGAAGTAGACGGCCTCGTCCGCCTTGTCCCGGTCGCTCTCCATGGCGTCCCAGAGCGTGATCCAGCGCGACACGGGGTCCTCGCCCGGGTGGGCGCGCCGCTCGCGCACGAGGTTCAGGAAATAGGCGCGCAGTTCGGCAGTGGCCGCGTCGGACAGTGCCAGTTGACTGGCCGAGGGCAGCAACTCCTGTGTGAACACCTGGTCGTGGGTCAGCTCGCGCAGCCGCGGGAAGTCGGCGCTCGGCAGGCCCAGCCAGTGGCCGATCGTGGCGACCGGCAGCTCCTCGCTGACCAGGGCGTTGAAATCGGCCTCCCCGTCGCGAAGTCGGACGGCCAGGGAGTCCATGAGCCGGCCCGTGATGCGGCCGACCGTGCCCCGTATCTCCTCGAGGGAGGTGCGGTCGAACATGCCGGCCGAACGGCGGACCCAGGTGTGTTCGGGCGGGTTGAGGGCGGGCAGCGTCCTGCTCATCTCACGGGAGGAGGGAGCAGTCCAACGGGTGCCGTCGCCCTGCTGATCTCGCCAGCGGGCGTCCGGTTCCAACCAGTCCCGGCTGCGCAGGACCTGATCACACAGGTCGAAGCGCGTGACGAGATGGCCTCCCCAGGGCGCTGCGACGACTCCGCCCCTCGACCGAAGCTCCGCGTAGATCGGAAAGGGGTTGGCCTGGCCCTTCGCTGTCCTGAGACGAGAGAAGAGCGAGACCGCAAAACGTCTGTCGGGGGGCGGAGTTACCGCTGTCTCCACGACGGCTCCTTTCTAGGCATCAGCCGCCATGCATACCCCAGCGGTGGCTTGAACATACGAAATGACTATGCGCGCCGGGGTTGCCTTCGTCACTCCCCTCGGGTCCATGCCAGGAAGCGGCTGAACATGCCCGCCTTGGGCTTGGCCGCGGACGTCGCCGCAGGCCGGGGCGTTGCGGTGGCGGCCATCGGTGCCGCGGGGGAGGCCGCCTGCGGCGCCTGGGCCTGCGCGGGAGTCGGCGCCACGACCCGGGGCGTGAACCGGACCGGGAGGGTGACCAGCGAACGGCTCCACGGCGCCGGAACCCAGCTCAAGTCCTTGAAGGGCACCCGTACTTCGACGTCCGGCAGCCGGTTGAGGAGGGACTCGACGGCCGTGACCGCAATCATGAACGCGGGGTCCTTGGCCGGGCAGGCGTGCGGGCCGGCCCCGAAGGCCAGGTGCGCCTTCGCGCTGAGCTGCTCACGGTGTTCGGCCAGCCGGGGATCGGTGTTGGCCGCCGCGAAGGAGATGAGGACCGGGTCGTTCGCCCTGAGCGTCCTGCCGCCCAGCTCCACGTCGTGCGTCGGGTAGTGGGCCGCGTAGTTGGCGATCGGAGCGTAGTTCCACAGGACCCGGGTGACGGCGTCCTCGATGGGCAGACCGGTCTGCCACTCCTCGTCGAGGATCAGCGCGCTGCTCGTGCCGATGGCCGCCGACAGCGGGGCGGTGCCTCCCGACAGCAGGGTCACGAGCTGGTGCAGCACCTCCTCGTCGGTCAGCCCCGCGCTGTGCTCCATCAGACGGGTGGTCAGGTCCTGTCCGGGGCGGCGCCGCTTGAGGGCGATCAGCTCCGCGAGCGCCTCGCCCAGCACCTGGTCGGCGTTGGGGGTGCCGTCGAAGATGCCGCTGATGCCGACGATGACGCGGTCGCCGATCTCCGGCGGGCAGCCGAACAGGTCGCTGAAGACCAGCAGCGGCAGCGGCTGGGCGTAGTCCGCCATCAACTCGGCCTGACCGAGGCGGTCGGTGCTGAACCGGCTGATCAGGTAGTCGGCGGACTGCTGCGTCTGCCGCACCAGTTGCAGCTCGTTGACGCTGGCCAGGGAGTCCGTGACCGCCTGGCGCAGCCGGGCGTGCGCCGCGCCGTCACTGAACAGCGCGTTGGGCCGGTACCCCATCATCGGCAGCGCCGGGCTGTCCTCGGGGACACGCCCCTGGTTCAGCGCGTTCCAGCGCCGGGAGTCCCGGACGAACGAGGCGGGGTTCTGCAGGATGTACAGAGCGGCGTCGTAGTTGGTGACCAGCTCGACCTGGACGTCCGGTGCGACGTCGACCGGCGCGCTCGGGCCGAGGGTGCGCAGGTACTCGTAGTGGCTGTCGGGATCGGAGCCGAACTGGGGTCCGTAGACCGGGACGTTGGCGTGGGCGGGGCAGCCGGGCGGCGGCCCCTGTATGCCGGGACGCTGCTGCATGGGCGGTGCTCCTAAGAGATGAGGGACAGGAGGTGGTGCACGAGGGTGATGAGGGCCTGCGCCGCCGAGTTCTGGTCCCGTACGTCACAGGCGACGACGGGGGTCTCCGCGGACAGGTTCAGGGCCTCGCGCACCTCCGTGAGCGGGTAGTCGTTGGTGCCTTCGAAGTGGTTGACACCGATGGCGTAGGTCAGGCCGAAGCGCTCGACCAGGTCGAGGACCGGGAAGGACTCGGAGAGCCGCTCGGGGTCGACCAGGACCAGGGCGCCTAGGGCGCCCCGGGACAGCTCTTCCCACATCTCCTTGAAGCGTTCCTGACCGGGCGTTCCGAAGAGGTAGAGCACCACCTCGTCGCTGATGGTCAGTCGGCCGAAGTCCATGGCGACCGTGGTGGTCGTCTTGTCCGGAGTTCCCGACAGGTCGTCAAATCCCACACTCGCTTCGGTGATCTCCTCTTCGGTCCGCAAAGGCTCGATCTCGGAGATACTTCCGATGCACGTGGTCTTCCCGACTCCGAAGTGGCCCACCACAAGGATCTTGACCGCGGTGGAGACGGCTGAATCCAGGTACACGTATCACGCTCCGAATCGGGCTTTGAGGCCATCGAGTACCGCGCTGAGGATTTCTCGATCGACACGTTCGGCACGGGGGACGGGCTTCCTCGTGATGATGAGGCCGCCCTCTTCCAACTCCGCCAGAAGAATCCGGACGATCCCCAGCGGCAGGTGCGTATGGGCGGCCACTTCCGCGACGGAGAGAAAACCGTCCGTGACCATCTCCAGAACCTGGCCCGCCTCCGGGGAAAGCATGCGGCCGGCGGCGGAGACGCCGTCCTCCGCGGACACCAGGGTGGTGCGCTCGTAGGCGTGGTCCGGGGGCAGGGAACGCCCGTTCGTGACCACGAAGAGCGGCACTAAGGCCGAGGTCAGCTCGAGATCGGGTTCGTCGCTCACTTGCCGCTCACCGCCCCCTGTGGTGACAGATGCGTGCTCAGCCGGGGCACCGCCTGGTGCAGCCGGGTCGTGAACTCCTCGATGTCGGCGTCGTGGTCGGCCGCCGCGGCCAGGAAGGCGCGGTGACCGGCCGAGATCAGGAAGATCCAGCCGTGCTGGAACTCGATGACCGTCTGCCGCCACCGGGCGTGCTCGTGCACCCCGGCGAACTGCGAGGTGGCGCGGCTGTAGGCATGGATGCCCGTCATCGCCGCCGAGATCGTGTCCGCCAGGTCCTGGCTCATGCCCGTGGTCGCACCGCGGGGCAGACCGTCGGAGCCCAGCAGCACCGCGTGACGGGCGCCCCGCACCTCGCTGACCGCCTCGTCGAGGTCGGCGATCGGAACACCGGTTCCCCGCCTGTCGCCCATCTGGCCCCCGGCACGCTCGGAACGCTCCGCCGCCGCCTCCGCGTTGACCCTGGGAGGCGAGGTGAGGTTGTTGCCGAGCCTGGCGACGAGCCGGTGCATACGGAAGGAGATCTGCTGCATGTCGACGTCGGGCGCCGCGGCCGCGGCGAGGTAGGCGCCCTGGCCCGCCCCGATCAGGAAGATCCAGCCGTGGGAGAACTCGATGATCGTCTGGTTCCACTGCCTGTCCTCGCCCGGACCGGCGAAGTGCGAGGTCGCCCGGCTCAGCGCCTGCATCCCCGCCATGGCGGCGGATATGGTGCGCACGTCCTTCTCCGACATGCCGTCGGTCGCGCCGCGGGGGAGACCGTCTGCGGACAGCAGAACAGCGTGCCGCGCCTTCGGCACGTTGCTCACGATGTCCTCGAGCATCCACGACAGGTCGCTGGTCATGCGTTATCGGACCCTTCGATCGGAGCCGCGGAGAGGTTCCGGCCCGAGAGCGTGCCGCGCTGGAAGGCTCCCAGGCTTCGGCCTGCGCGGCCGGCTTCGTCCGGCGGCGCGACGGGCTGCGGCGAGTCGTCGTCGGCGGGAACACGGTCGGGAACGGCGTCGGGAACACTGGCGATGGGCACCTGGCGCTGCCCACGCTTGGGCAGGCCGTGCGCGGTACGCGTGCCGGCCTCGGACCGGCCCGTTGCGCTGCGTATCGGACTCACCTGGGACACCTCGGCCGGCGTGATCTCCTCCTCGGTCCACAGCTCCTCGGGCAGCAGGACGACCGCCCGGACGCCGCCGTAGCGGGAGATGCCGGTGACGTCCACCCGGAACCCGTACTGCTGGGCGAGCAGGCCGATGACGGGGAAGCCGAACTTCGGCTGGTTGCCCAGCTGGGACAGCCGGGGACGGAACTGGCCGGACAGCAGCGTGGACGCCTTCTGCCGGTCCTCGTCGTTCATGCCGACACCCGCGTCGTCGATGACGATGCACAGGTTCTTCTGCACCCGCTGGAAGGTCACCTCGATCGGCGAACCCTGCTGGGAGAAACTGGCGGCGTTGTCCAGGAGTTCCGCGACGGCGAGAGCGACCGGGGAGACCGCGGACGCCTTCAGTGCGAAGCCGCTCTGCTGCATGATTTCCACACGGCGGAAGTTGCGGATTTGCCCCTGCGCGCTGCGCACCACGTCATAAACGCTCGCCGGCCTGCTGCGGCGACCCAGCGGCGCACCGCACATCACCGCAATACCCTGAGCCTTCCGCGCCATTTGCGCGTTGGCGTGGTTCACCTCCAGCAGATCTCCAAGCACGGCATGGCCGCCGTACTTCCGCTGGATTTCCTCAAGAAGTGCCAACTGCTCTGCGGCAAGG
Source organism: Streptomyces sp. NPDC014889 (assembly GCF_043081205.1). Lineage (NCBI taxonomy): Bacteria > Bacillati > Actinomycetota > Actinomycetes > Kitasatosporales > Streptomycetaceae > Streptomyces > Streptomyces sp. NPDC014889. Next base: position 112,707 of record NZ_JBIBWH010000019.1, on the reverse strand, counting down.
CTCTGGAGAAAGCGCGCGGAGCCCTTGAGGACGGCCTTGGTGCTTTCCTCGGCCCCTTCCTCGGCCTCGCGGATGGTCTGGTCGTGCTCGGCCTTGTGACGCTGCAATTCCTGCCACACCGTGGCAAGTTGCCCCTCGGCCTCGCTCAGCTTCTGCGTGTAGGCGGCCTCGGCCTGGCTCTTTTTCGTCGTGATGGCATTATTTCGACGATAGAGCACCAGGGCCGCGGCGACGGCGAGTACCACCGCGGCAACCAGGCACCAAACAAGTGCGTCTCGATTCATGGAAACCTTTCCTGGCGTTTAGCCTGCAGCCGTTGGTGGGTGGCGCCTCGTGGGAGTCCGCGGCACAACCGCTCAGAACGAACCGACGGCTGTTGCGTTGAGAACAGGCCGACCTCAATGCAGCGCCCGAGCCGAGTGGACCAAGGTCACGGACGCGGGGATGCTATCACTCACTTAGGGCACCCTCCGCAAGTCCGGGAGAGCAAGTGCCCGGCCCCGTTCGCCACTTGGCCGCGCCCTGATATGCGGGGGTCTCGCTTCCCGTCGCCCGCCCGTTAACCGTGGTGAGTTCGCCACATAAGGCGGATTGCGCGGTATCTACCATTTATACGGTCAAGTCCCCACGCCGGGCGGAGATCTGACGGCCCGTCGCGCGAGCGGCGCACCACACGCTCACAACCCCGCACCGCTTTTTTCACAGACGAAGCTGCCCACGCCCGCGGGTCAATACGCAAGGACGTCTCCCGGACGTTCATCGGTTCCCCTCGTGCGACACGGCCGGCGGATCGAAGGCGACCCGGGTGCGTGCGCCGTCGGCCCAGATCACGTCGACGCCCGAGTCGTCGGCCACGCACCGGGACACCGCTTCCGCCAGGGGCGCGGGGTCCGGCTCGGCGGTCAGCACGGCGAGAGCGACGTGCACACCTGTGCCCTCCGCCCGACCCGTCAGGCGCGGCACCTCGGCCCACCGGGTGCAGGCCGTGCCCCGGGGAGCGCGGACCGTGCCGGGGGAGGGGTCCCAGCCGTGCAGACCGAACAGCGCCGAGACCACGCCCTGCTCCGGCCCGGTCGCCCAACCCGTGTGCGTGAGACAGGAATCGCGTGGGGCTCCGATCACCCGGTGCACCCGGAGCTCATGAGGTCCGTACGCCACCGTGACGCTCTCCACCCGCAGGCCCGGCACCATCGGGGGACCGGTGACGAAGACGGGCCGGTGCCAGGACGCCGCCCAGCCCCAGCCGTCGCCGTGGCCGGCGCCCAGCGGGTGGATCCGGCGCCGGGTGCTGGGCCGGCCGTCCACCTCCACCGACAGATGGTTGTCCGCGACGTTCCCGGGCGCCGTCGGACCGGTCCGGGTCGAGTACGCCTGACGCCCGTAGTGCGGGTCGTCACCGGCCGCCGCCTCGCCCAGGTGCGGACCGACGTGGTCGCTGCCGTGGTTGTGCAGCCGTACGATCCCGTCGGCGCCGGTCGCCTGCAGCAGCAGCCCGGCGGCCGGCACCGCGAGCACCCGGTCGCCCTCCTCCACCGGCGCGGGCGACTCCACCGCCGTCCACAGCGGATGGGAGGCCGGCGCCAGCAGCGACACGAACGCCTTCGACGCCCAGTACGGGGAGGCCGGTCCCGAGTAGGTTTGCAGCGTGGCCGCGTGCGGACCGTGCCAGCCCAGGCTCAGCAGACCGTCGCCGCTCAGCGCGCCCCGGTCCAGGAAGTACCGCAGGCTGCCGCTCATGAGCCGGCGCGAGGCGCCCGGAGCCAGCGGCGTGCGACCGGTGACGGCGCCGAGCCCGACCGCCGCCGAGGCGGCGAACCGGTAGGTGAGCGAGCGCCCGTAGTGCAGGGGAGCACCGTCACCGCCGAACATCAGCGTGAAGCTCTCCAGATGCGCGCGCAGCCGGTCGCCGTGGCGGGCGAGGAGCGCGCGGTCGCCGCCGAGATGGGCGTCGAGCACCGGATACAGGTGCAGCGCCCAGCCGTTGTAGTGGTCGAAGGCGCGGCCGTCGCCGTCGGAGTACCAGCCGTCGCCCGCGTACCAGCCCTCCAGCAGCTCCAGCGCCCTTTCCCGGGCCAGGGCGGTCTCCGCGTCGCCGCGCCCCACCGACTCCAGGAACCCCGCGACGGTGAACGGGAAGAGGTACCAGTTGTTCGGCGCGGGCGTATGCCGCAGCGCCCCGCGCAGCCAGGCCTCGGCCCGGTCCCGCACGCCGTCGTCGAGGTGCTTCCACAGCCACGGCGCGGTCAGCCGCAGACCGAGCGCGACCGACGCCGACTCCACCATCGGCTGGCCCTGTTCATGGTGGCCGAGGATCACCGGCCAGGACTCCGTGTCGTCCCGGCCGGGTGTGCGGGTGCCCGCGGCGAGGCCGCGCGCGTAGCGCTCCAGCAGTCCGTGCGGGTCGTTACCGCCGGCACCGGCCACGCGGAAGGCGGTGGCGAGAAAGGTGCGGGCATAGCCCTCGAGGCCGTCGGACCGCGTTCCCGAACGGGAGGGCGGCCCCGGCAGGTCGAGCAGGGCGTCGCCGGGCGTGCTCCACCGCCAGGCCGCCGTCGTCAGCCCGTCCGCCACCGCTTCCCAGTGGGCCCGGGTGTAGCCGGTGTACGGGCTCGACGCGCGGTCCTCGGCGGGGAGTTCGAGGGGGACGCTCATGCGAGGAAGGCCAGCCTTTCGCGTCGTACGGGATGGTGGAAGCCGGCGCCCGAGGCCCAGCGGGCGGTCTCGGCGAGGGCCAGCTCGGCCAGGCGCCGCCACTCGTTGCCCTCGGATCCGGCGAGGTGCGGGGTCAGGAGCGCGTGCTCGCAGTCCCACAACGGGTGGTCGGCGGGCAGGACTTCGGGCTCGGTGACATCGAGGACGGCGCGGACGCGGCCGGCGAGGACGGCCTCGGTGAGCGCCGTCTGGTCGACGACGGCGCCGCGCGCGGTGTTGATCAGCACAGCGCCGTCGGGCATGGAGTCGAGCAGCTCCCGGCCGATCAGACCGCGGGTCTCGGGCAGCAACGGGGTGTGCACACTGACGGTGTCGCACCGGGCGAACAGCTCCGCCAGCCCCACCGGCTCCACGCCGAGTTCGGCCGCCTCGTCCGCGTCGACGCACGGGTCGTACAGCAGCACCTCGACATCGTGCGGGCGCAGCAGCCCGATGACCCGGCGGCCGACGAGCGAGGCCGACACGATGCCCACGGTGCGGCCGTAGTTGCCGATGCGGACCGGGGTGCGCAGCCAGTTGTCACGGGTGCGGCGGTCACGGAACTCGCGGGCGCGTTCCCGTACGTGCTTCCCGGTGAGCAGGATCATGCCGAGCGTGTACTCGGCCACCGGGACGGCGTTGGCGGCCGCGGCGGAGGACACCTCGACGCCCCGCTCCCAGCAGGCCTCGGTGACGTGGCCGCGCACGCTGCCCGCCGTGTGCACGACGGCCCGCAGCCGGGGCGCGGCGGCCAGCACGGCCGCGTCCAGGGGCGGGCAGCCCCAGCCGGTGACCAGCAGGTCCACGTCGGCGAGCACGGAACGGGCCCGCGCGGTGGTGAGGTCGTCGAGCACGGGCAGGGGCGCGAGGTCGCAGATCGCGCGGAGCGCGTCGAGCGCCGTCGCATCGAGGACGGCCGCGGCGGCGTCGCGCGACATCGCCAGCGCGGCCCGTGGCCGGAAGCCGGGGCCCGGTCCGCCGCCGGTCACGCGGCGGCTCCCGCGGTCGGGGCGTCGCGCCAGGGGCGCGTGCTGCGTGGGATGCCGAGGACCTGCGCGGGCACGGCGGGTTGAAAGCCCATGATCACCACCGGGTAGGATGCGGACGGGAAACGGGCGGAGCCGTTCCACGTCTACCGGACGAGGCTCCCCGGATACAGGCGCTCCTCGGCCAGCGTGACGACGGAGGCGTGGGATCCACCCGGGACCACAGGGACGCGTGCGTCGCGGCGGACACCATCCGGCCCGCGCACAGGACACCGGGCGCCATCCGCCCGAACGCCGTCCGCGCGACCGTCGTCCGCTCGAACAGGCCGGCGCGACTACCGTCCGGGCGGGCCCGTCAGTCCACCGGCCATGTGTGGCCGGGGGCGTTGAGGTGCATGTAGTCGACGTACTGCTGCGTCATGCGCCGCAGTGCCTCGTGCCGGCCGCAGTGGGTGGTTTCGTCGATGTGGTGGAACATCTCCTTCTGCCAGATCGCACCGTTGCGTCCGGTGACGCACCGCTGCTCGATGATGCCGAGCAGCGGCTCGCGCCAGGCGTCGTCCATGCCGGACTGCTCCAACCCCCGGTGGGCCAGCGGAAGAAGCCGGCGCAGCACGAGTTCCGGCACCGGCACCTCGCCCATGCCGGGCCAGTACAGCCGTGCCTCCATGCCGTGCCGCGCCGCGGTGTGCAGGTTCTCCTCGGCGGCCGAGAAGGACATCCGCGACCACACCGGCCGGTCCTCCTCCACCAGGGCGCGCGTGAGCCCGTAGTAGAAGGCGCCGTTGGCGAGCGTGTCGGCGACGGTCGGCCCCGCGGGCAGCACCCGGTTCTCCACCCGCACGTGCGGCTTGTCGTGGGAGATGGCGTAGACGGGGCGGTTCCAGCGGTAGATCGTGCCGTTGTGCAGGGTGAGTTCGCCCAGCTCCGGCACGTCGCCGCGGTCCAGGGTCTCCGCGGGGTCCTGCTCGTCGCACAGCGGCAGCAGGGCCGGGAAGTAGCGCAGGTTCTCCTCGAAGAGGTCGAAGACGCTGTTGATCCACCGCTCGCCGAACCACACCCGGGGCCGTACCCCCTGCACCTTGATCTCCTCCGGGCGGGTGTCGGTGGCCTGCTCGAACAGCGGGATACGGGTCTCGTGCCACAGTTCCTTGCCGAACAGGAACGGCGAGTTGGCCGCCAGCGCGACCTGGACGCCGGCGATCGCCTGCGCCGCGTTCCAGTAGCCGGCGAACTCGTCGGGGGAGACCTGGAGATGGAACTGGGTACTGGTGCACGCGGCCTCGGGAGTGATCGTGTCGGCGTAGGTCCGCAGCCGGTCGACGCCGTCCACCTCGATGTGCAGGTCCTCGCCCCGGGCCGCGAAGACCTGGTCGTTGAGCAGCCGGTAGCGGGGGTTCTCCGACAACGCCGCCTCGCCGACGTCCTCCTGCCGCAGCGTGGGCAGGATGCCGACCATGATCAGATGCGCGCCGACGGAACCGGCGCGGTCCTCCGCGTGGTTCAGCGCGGCGCGGATCTCGGACTCCCAGGCGTCGGGACCGCCCTCGGTCAGCCGCCGGGGCGGGATGTTGATCTCCAGGTTGAACCGGCCCAGCTCCGTCGACCAGGCGGGGTCCGCGATCGCCTCCAGCACGTCGCTGTTGCGCATCGCGGGTTCCGCACCGTCGTCGCCCAGGTTCAGCTCGATCTCCAGCCCCACCTGGGGCCGCTCGGACTCGAACCGTGACTCGCGCAGCATCTGCGCGAACGCGTCGAGGCATTGCTGCATCTTGATCCGGTACCGGCGGCGGTCCTCACGGGTGAAGACCAGCGCCGGGACGTCACGTCCCATCGGCCCTCCCGGAACCCCCTCCTCGGACACCTCACCTCCCCAGCGTCGCACCACCGGGCGACCCTGACCAGGCGAGGGCACAGGACCCGCGCCACGCACTCGGAGCAGCCCCGACGGCGTCGTCCGGGGGACCGCCGTGTCCGGCGGCCAAGGTGTCCCCGCGAGGTGCCCGATCCTGGCGCGGGCCGCGTCTCGACCCGCGCGCCACGCACTCGGAGCAGGCCCGACGGGGCCGCCCTGGGTGGCCACTGTGACCGGGCGACTACCGAGTCCGGGCGGCCATGGCATCCCGGCGAGCGAGCCTTCCGACCCGGGCGCGGGGCCGTGCCGGCCGTGCGACGGCAGCGGTCGGTACGCGCGCCGAACCCTCGGGCCTCACGGTCGCCGAGTCCGTCGGTCTCACGACCGCCGGCCCCGAGTCCTGATGGCCGACGGCCCTGAGGCCTGACGGTCACCGGACCCGCGGCCTACGCCCGTCCGCGCCGGCGGATCGCGCTCTCCGGTGGGCGCTCGCGCAGTGCGCCGTAGGCGAGGAAGTACGCGGGCAGGCGCCGGACCAGCCGGGAGCCGGTGAGCAGGCCGGCGGTGCGCCGGGCCCGGTCGTCGCTGCCGAGCGGCTGCCGCCCCCGCAGGACGGGCGCGATGAACCCGGCGTGGGCGGCCCGTTGCAGCGCCTGCGTCACGACGGCGGTCGGACGGCGGCGGCGCTGCACGGCGCGTACGTCGCGCAGGCCCACGGTCCCTCGGCGCAGCGGCCCGACCAGGTGCCGGGCGGCGGCGACGGCGTCCTCCACGGCGAGGTTGATGCCGATGCCGAAGACCGGGGACATCGCGTGCGCGGCGTCGCCGATGCACAGCAGCCCCGGGCGGTGCCAGCGGCGCAGCCGGTCCAGCCGCACGTCCAGGAGCTTGACCTCGTCCCAGGAGCGCAGCGTGTGCGTGCGGTCCGCCGCCCAGGGCATGGCGGCGCCGAAGTCGGCCAGGAAGCGGTCGAGGCCTGCCGCGCGGCGCTCGGCGTCGGTTCCCTTGGGGATGAGCGCGGCGCACTGCCAGTACGCCCCGCGGTCGATCATCGCGGTGAGGAAGCGGTCGCCCGCGCCGCCGACCAGTCCGCTCGGGTCGCCCTCGTGCCGCGGCAGCCGGAACCACCAGGCGTCCATCGGGCAGTCGAAACGGCGCAGCCCCAGTTCCGGTCGCGAGCGGGCCAGCGATCCGCGGCCGTCGCAGGCGACCGTGAGGACCGCGCGCAGTTCGCCGGTGCGGCCGTCGGAGGTGCGGTAGCGCACCCCGGCGACCCTGCCGCGTTCGATCAGGAAGGAGGTCGCCTCGGTGTTCATCCGCACCTCGAAGGACGGCTCGCTCCGGGCCTCGTCCACGAGGAGGTCGAGCAGGTCCCACTGTGGCACCATCGCGACGTAGTTGTACGGGCCGGGAAGCACCGAGAGGTCCGCGACCGTCACCATCGACCGGCCGGGGCCTGCGGGCAGCTGGGCGGTGCGCACCCGGCGCTGCGGCAGCCGCGCGAAGCGCTCGGCCAGACCCAGGTCGTCCAGCAGTGCCAGGGTCGAGGGGTGCACGGTGTCGCCGCGGAAGTCCCGCAGGAAGTCGCCGTGCTGCTCCAGCACGGTCACGGCGACGCCCGACCGGGCGAGCAGCAGCGCGAACACCATGCCCGCGGGGCCGCCCCCCACCACACAACACGTGGTCCGCTCCATCACGGCCCGCCTCTCAGGAGAGCAATAATTCACCGACTGATGAATATTATACTCCCCCGCAGAACGGGCGCACCCCTCTGTGCGGCCGGAACCGGGACCCGGTAGCGCATCCCGGGACCCGCGGCGCCCGCCGGAAGGGGACGCCGGGGCTCGCCCGACGGCACCGGCCGGTGACGCCCGGGATCTGTTCGCCGGTGGTGGCGATCCGCGCCGGCGTCACCGAGTCGCCGACCGTCGTGGGCCGCCGGAGGCGTCGTCGAGTTCGGCCTTGGAGATCTCCCACCCGGGTCTGCGCCCAACCTGTGGCACCCGTAAGGGGAGTTGGCGCTGTCGAAGGCTCATCTGTGCGGAGATGCCCAGGAGTTCGTGGATCCTTTGGCGTGCGCGGCATGGCCTCCGGGGGCCGATACCGTCGCCGTCGTCGCTCCGAATGCGCGACTCGCGCGGGGCAGTGCGACGACCGCCGGTCTTTGTATGGTTTCATCACACTTTGTGTCCTCTTTGCGTATTCAGTGGGCGGGTTTACCAAAGGCGGATGGCTGTCCGGCCCTGAAAGCGGGCGGTCACCGTTCGGCTGCGGGCCATACGGATGGGGGCCGCGGGCCCCTGACCCCCGCACGGGTTCGCCCGTCCCGGGGGCGGCTCGCCGACCGCTCAGGACACCGCGAAACCGGCCAGGACAACGGGATTGGGCCCCTCCCGACCGAGGCGGAGAGGGCCGTGTCCGAGGACGCGTTCGTTCCCTCGCGCGGAGGTATGGAGGGGGTGTCAGTAGTCCGAATGCGACGCTCAGGTGGTGGGGCGTCAGGATTCCGCTGAAGGTGATCACGTCGCCGCTGCGATTCCCGATTGAGTGGGCGTTGGGCCGGCTCTCGCAGTCGTGACGGAAGGAACACCCATGCGTATCACCCGTACTCTGTTCACCTCCGCGGCTCTGGCCGCGGCCGTGGCGCTCACCGCCCCTGCCGCGGGCGCGATGACCGTGTCCGCGCTCCCCTCCGCGCAGCATCAGGCCGTCAAGGCCGACGGCGGCGCCCCGGGCGGGGACAACGACGGCAACGACGAAGGCCGTGACAACGGCGGCCGCGACAACGGTGGCCGCGACAACGGTGGCCGCGACAACGGCGGCGAGGGCCGCGACAAGGGCGGCGAGGGCCGCGACAAGGGCGGCGAGGGCCGTGGCAAGGGCGGCGAGGGCCGCGGTGAAGGCCGCGGTGAAGGTCGCGGTGAAGGTCGCGGTGAAGGTCGCGGTGAGGGCCGTGAGCACCGTGAGCACCGTGAGCACCGGCCGCACGGTGGCGTGCACGCCGGTGGCGGTGCCCTGGCCATGATGAACGCCGGCGACGACCGCGGTGGCCGTGACGAGGGCGAGCGTGGTGACCGTGACGAGGGTCGCGGTGGCCGTGAGAAGGGCGGCAAGGGCGAGCACCGTGGTGAGGGCCGCGAGGGCCGCGAGGGCCGTGAGGGCCGTGAGGGCCGTGAGGGTCGTGAGCACGGGCCGCACGGTGGCGTGCACGCCGGTGGCGGTGCCCTGGCCATGCTGAACGCCGACGGCGACCGCGGTGGCCGTGAAGAGGGCGACCGCGGTGGTCGTGAGAAGGGCGGCAAGGACGAGCACCGTGGTGAGGGCCGCGAGGGCCGCGAGGGCCGTGAGGGCCATGAGGGCCGTGAGGGCCATGAGGGCCGTGAAGGCCGTGAGGGTCGTGAGCACCGGCCGCACGGCGGCGTGCACGCCGGAGGCGGCGGCCTGGCCGAGTCCTCCAACGCCACCCTCGGCCTCGGGGCCGCGCTGCTGCTCGGCGGCCTGGGCGCCGGTGCTTACATGCTCCGCCGCCGTCAGGCGTCGGGCCCGTCCGCGGCCTGATCGGGCTGCTCTTGCTTGTCGCTGGGCTGCCGCGGTCTGCGTCACCTCCCCAGGAGGGCAGCGCAGGCCGCGGCAGCGGCGGCCGACCCCAACCGTCGCCCGCGGCCAGTACCACCCCTTGATTGACGAAAGGCACCGTCCATGGCTTCTCAGCAGCCGCCCCAGACGGAGCAGCGCGGGAGCAAGCCCGCCACGCGTCGTTACCGGCTCCGCCTGCTGTGGCCCGCGGCAGCGGTCGGGCTGGGCATCGCGCTCATCCACAACTCCCTGGTCGCCGCGCCCGTTGCGCATCCCCAGCACACCCACCGCCCGGCGGCCATCGCCTCCCGGGCCCCCGCGTCGGCCGAACCGAGCGCCGACGCCGCCAGCAGCTCCCCGTCCAGTGCGGGCTCCAACGCCGGCGCCGAAGCCGACGACAAGTCACTGTCCCGCTCACAACCGACGCGGCTCTCGATCCCGGACATCGGGGTGGACGCGCCCTTCACCAATCTGACCGTCAACGCCTCGGGACAGCTCAACCCACCGCCGGCCGACGACACCAACATGGTCGGATGGTTCCAGGGCGGACCGTCGCCCGGCGAGCGCGGAGCGTCGATCGTCGTGGGCCACCTGGACACCATGACAGGTCCCGCGGTCTTCGCCGAGCTGGACTCGCTCGAGCCCGGAGCCTCCGTGAACATCACCCGCGCGGACGGCACCGTCGCCCGCTTCAAGGTCGACTACCTCGACTCCTTCAGCAAGGCCGACTTCCCCGACGACAAGGTCTACTCGGACACGACGACTCCCCAACTGCGGCTGATCACATGCGGCGGGAACTTCAACCGCATCAGCAAGGACTACGAGGAGAACGTGGTCGTCTTCGCCCACCTCGACACGAGCTCCACCGGCTGAGGAACCGGGAAGGGTGCGTACCAGTGCGCGGCGCGCACCCACCCCGGCCCGCCCGGCTCGCCGCCCGGCGTGCCGGCGGAGACAATGGACTGCCGTGAGCGGTGAGGTGGTTGCGATGCCCGCATGGCACCTGCGCGACTATCACGAAGACGATCTTGACCAGGCGATCCTGATCTGGGAGGAGAGCCGGCAGGCCAGCGAGGACCCTGTCTTCCCGGTCTCGGAGGTGATGGCCGAGGCCAGGGCCGGACAGAACGCCGTGGTCGCCGTCGTGGGTGACGAACTGGTGGGCATGGCCGCGGCCCGGGCGGGCGGTCAACGCGGCTGGATCCTGCTGGTGGCGCTCGCCGCCCGGTGGCGCCGGCGCGGCATCGGCAGTGCCCTCCTCACCGAACTGGAACGGCGCCTGCGAGCGCTGGGCGTACGTCGGATCAGCGCCCTGCTGCCCCCCGGCGCCGCCGGGACCACGGCCCTGGAACACTGCGGCTACCGGTCCCGGGACGACCTCGTCTACTACGAGAAACTCGAACCGCAGGGACCCTCCGACGCCGGCGCCCTCATGGAGCTGGGCGGCCGCATGCTTCCCGAGGGGCTCTGGGACGCCATGGCCGGCATGGAACGGGAGAAACAGGTCGTGGAACGACGGGTCGTGCTCCCGCTGGCGGAGCCGGCGCTCGCCGACCGCTACGGCGTCGCCCCGCCGAAGGGCGTCATCCTCTTCGGTCCGCCCGGCACCGGGAAGACCAGCTTCGCCAAGGCGGTGGCCTCACGGCTCGCCTGGCCGTTCGTGGAGATCTTCCCGTCCCGGCTCGCCGCCGACACGAGCGAGGGTCTGGCGGCGGCGCTGCGGGAGGTGTTCGCGGACCTCGCGGAACTGGACTCGGTGCTGCTCTTCATCGACGAGGTCGAGGAGATCGCCGGCGTGCGGTCCGGCATGGCGGTCGACCCCGGACACGGCGTCACCAACGAACTGCTGAAGCTCATCCCCGGCTTTCGCGAACACGACTCCCGGCTTCTGGTCTGCGCGACGAACTCGGTGCGCTCCCTCGACCCGGCGTTCCTGCGGCCGGGCCGGTTCGACTACGTCATCCCGATCGGACCCCCCGACGCGACGGCACGCTCGGCGATCTGGGACCGCTACCTCCGGGCCGCCGACTCGGTGGACGTGGCCCAACTGGTCGCCGCCAGCGAGCTGTTCACTCCGGCCGACATCGCATTCGCCGCCCGCAAGGGCGCGCAGGCCGCGTTCGAGCGGGAGGTCACGCGGCGGCAGGGCCGTCCGGCCACCACCGAGGACTACCTCGACGCCATCGCCGACACCCGGCCCACGCTCACCGCGCAGGCGATCGAGGAGTTCACCGAGGACATCGAAAAGTTCAGTCGCCTCTGAGACGGGCGACGATGCCGGGCCGACGTGGACGACGGAGCCGGCGCGCCGGCACTGACGGCGCGGCCGGGCGGGAGGCAGGTGTGGCGAGGTCGCACAACAGGGCGGCGCCGCGCCGGCGCGCGCGGCGCCGCAGGGCCGCGGCCGGTGAGGCGAGCGCCTCCCGCGCTCCCGGCGTCTGGCGGCACACCGGCGAGCAACGGCAGCAGAGCCTGCGGAGACTGGCCGATCGCGCCGACGCGCCCGCGGCTGCCCCGCTGCGGCGGCTCCTGTGGTGGTGCGGGTCCGCCGTGTTCCTGGCCGGCATCGTGCTGCTGGGTACGGTGGCCGCCTCCGCGGTGGGCTGGGCGGGCACCCCGGGCGTGTTCACGGCACGCGAGTGCCATCCGATGGGAAGCGGGAAGGGAGGCAAGGGCACGACCTGCTCCGGGTTGTTCGTCGCCGAGGACGGAAGCCTCATCGACACGGCCGCGGCCCTGCACTGGGCGGAGGGCAAGGCAGGGTCGCGGATCCGGGTCCGCGCCCTGATCCTCGGCGGCTACCAGAGGGAGAGCGCGCTCGACGCGGCACTGGTCGCCGTCCTCATCGCGCTGCTGGCCGCCCCGGCGATCGGCTGCGCGTTCGCCGGCCTGTCGCGCCGCAAACAGGACCGGCTCGCCGCCCTGCTGCCCGGCCCGGTGTTCAAGTCCTATGTGCGCTGGAGGTCCTGACGGCGGCCGGATCCGGGGGCACCGCGCGATGCGGAACACGGCGCGCGCGGCCATCCGCGGTCCGTGTGCCGCGGGTGGTCATGACGGTTCGCCGGCCGGCAGTTGCAGGATGAGCTCGTAGCCCCCGTCGGCCGTGGGTCCGGAGACGACCGTGCCGCCGAGGAGTTCGGCGCGCTGGCGCAGGCCGGCCAGGCCGTGGCGGGCGCTGGGCAGCGGAAGGGCGGGCCGGGTGGGGGCGGTGTTGGTGACCGTGGCGCGCAGCGTGCCGCCGCTGTGCTGGACGCGGACGGTCGCCCTGGCGCCGGGCGCGTGTTTGCGGATGTTGGTCAGCGCCTCCTGGACGGTGCGGTAGACGGCGCGCTGGACCGGGGCGGGGAGGTCCTCGGGCAGGTCCGTCTTCAGCTCCGCGTCGATGCCGCTGCCTTCCACCAGCCGCAGCAGGTCGGCGAGCGACGGCTGGGGGGTGAGCTCCGTGGGGCGGCTGCCGGAGGCACGCAGCACGCTGACCATGTGCCGCAGCTCGTCCAGGGTCTCCACACTGAGCCGCCGGATGGTCGCCGCCGCCCTCCGCGTCTCGTTGTCGGGCCCGGCCACCTGGAGCGCCCCGGCCTGGACGGCGATCAGGCTGACCTGGTGGGACACCACGTCGTGCATCTCCCGGGCGAGCTGCGCGCGTTCCTTCGCCAGGACGCTCTGCGCGGTGAGCAGCCGTTCGTACTCGCGGGCCTCGGAGATCTCGGCGAGCCGCAGGGACAGATCGCGCCGGGCCTGCACCAGCTGGCCGAGGAAGACGGGCGCGGCCGCGGTGGCCAGCGTGTAGCTGAGGTGGAACAGGCTGCCGGTCCGGGTGAGTTCGGCGGCCTTCAGGGACGACCACGGCCAGGGCAGGAAGTCCGTGGTCGCGTAGACCAGGGCGCAGCCGGCCAGGAGCGGGCGGTGCCGGCTGAGCGAGGAGAGCGTGTACAGCGCGGCCATCGGTGCGATCACCGCCTCGCTGAGCAGGGCGGTCGGGAGCGTGAGCGCGAACGTCGTGAGGGGCAGGCGGCGGCGCAGCGCCAGGGCCAGGGCGGCGAGCACGGCGCAGGCCGTGGCCGCCCGCGGCTCGACGCGGACGTGGACCGCGGCGTCGGCCAGCGAGGCCAGGACCAGGGCGGCGTCCAGCAGAGCGGGCTGCGGCCGTCGGGGACTCATCCGGTACGGCCGTCCCGCGACGGCGTGAGCAGGCCCGCGCGTTCGGCGATCAGCGCCGCCTCGACGCGGCTGCCGACCCGTAGCTTGGCGAGTACGGCGCTGACATGGCCCTTCACGGTGCCGGTGCTCAGATGCAGCCGGGCGCCGATGTCGGTGTTGGCGAGCCCTTCGGCCAGGAGGACGAGGACGGCGCGCTCCCGCTCGGTCAGGCGGGCCGTGAGCCGGACGGCGGACGGCTCGCGCACACCGTTGTTGAGGTAGCCGTCCACCACCGTCCGGGTGACCGTGGAGGACAGCACCGTGCCGCCCTCGGCCAGGGCGCGCACCAGGGTCGGCAGTTGCTCGGGGTCGGTGTCCTTGAGCAGGAAGCCGGCGGCGCCCGAGCGCAGCGCGGTCGCCACGTACTCGTCGGTGTCGAAGGTGGTGAGCATGGCGACCGCCGGAGGCTCCGGCAGGCGCCGGAGGCCGGCCAGGACGGTGAGCCCGTCCACGTCCGGCATCCGGATGTCCAGCAGGACGACGTCGGGGTGCGACTCGCGCACCGCCCGTACCGCCTCCCCGCCGGGCACGGCCGCCACGACCTCGATGTCGTCCGCCGCGTTGAGGATGTGCGTGAAGCCCCCGCGGACCAGGGCCTCGTCGTCGACCACCACCACCCGGATCACATGCGCTCCGCTCGTCGCAGCCCTTCGCCCGACATGTATCACGCAGGGTGTTCGTCCGCTCGCCGACCGTGCGCGGCTCCCGCCGGTCGGCGGGACGGCGCCGGCCGGTCGGCCGGGCCGCTCCGGCCGGCCGGCGGGGTCCGCCCGGAAAGACGGCATATGGGATTTGCCGGGTGTTTGACGCAGTCTGGGGGGCATGACGCAGAACGCATCGTCGGCCGTGCCGTCGCAGGCGCCGTCCGAGCCGGGCGCCGAGCCCGCCGCCAACCGCGCCGGACCGCCGTCGACGGGACGGCTCATCGGCATCGACCTGGCCCGCGGACTCGCGGTCTTCGGCATGTACTCGGCACACGTCGGACCCGACGTGACCGTGGGCGGACCACTGGGGTTCCTGCTGGAGACGGCACGGGGCCGCTCCTCCGCGCTCTTCGCGGTGCTGGCCGGCTTCTCGCTGATCATCCTGACCGGCCGGCCGCGCCCCCGGACCGGGCGGGCCGGCCGCCAGGCGATGGTCAGGGTGATGATCCGCGCCGTCGTGCTCGTGGCGCTCGGTTACGCCCTGACCGCGCTCGGCACCGGCGTCGACGTGATCCTCAGTTTCTACGGACTGCTCTTCCTGGCCGTCCTGCCGCTGTACCGGCTGCGGGCCGGGGCCCTCGCGCTCATCGCCGCGGCCGGCGCGGTGGTCCTGCCCCAGGTCCTCTTCGTGGTGCGCAGGTCGATCGAGGAGGGGCAGTGGGCCGACGCGGTCGTCGCCCGGGACCCGCTGGCCCGGATCACCGGCACGGACGGCGTCATCGGACTGCTGTTCACCGGCGGGTATCCGGTCCTCGCCTGGATCCCGTTCGTGGTCGCGGGCATGGCGGTGGCCCGGCTCGACCTCACGCGGCCCGGCGTCCGGTCCCGGCTGGCCGCCGCCGGCGGCGGCCTCGCCCTGCTCGGCTACGGCGGCTCCTGGCTGGCGCTGCGCGTGGTCCCGCGCGCCCTGACGGCCGTCTCGGCCGCCACGGACGGCAGCTCGGCGAACTCGGCGTGGTGGTCCGACCGGGTCGGCGACACCGGGGACCACGTCCCGCCCGCCTGGTTGCTGGTGGCCGCACCGCACAGCGAGACGACGTTCTCCATCCTCGGCAACACGGGTGTGGCCCTGGTGGTGATGGCCGTGTGCCTGGCCGTCGCCGACCGGCTGCCACGGCTCACCCGCGCGGCCGGCCCCGTCGCCGCGGTCGGCATGACCGCGCTGACCGTGTACGTCCTGCACATCGT
Organism: Streptomyces sp. NPDC014889; assembly: GCF_043081205.1. NCBI lineage: Bacteria > Bacillati > Actinomycetota > Actinomycetes > Kitasatosporales > Streptomycetaceae > Streptomyces > Streptomyces sp. NPDC014889. Next base: position 97,507 of record NZ_JBIBWH010000019.1, on the reverse strand, counting down.
CGCCCTGTGGTTCCTCTCCGACGTCTGCCACCTGGCCGCGATCGACGACGACGGCATGTCCGCGCTTCCGGTGCTCCTCGCCTTCATCGCCGCCGCCGTGCTGCTGGCCACGCTGTGGACCCGGCTGTTCCGGCGCGGCCCCCTGGAGTCACTGCTCCACCTGGCGACCAGCCCGGCGCGGCACGTCCCGTAGCGCGAGGCGCCGGCGGGCGACGGCGTTCGCGCCCCGTCGTCCTCGCGGCCTCGCTAACATCCTGTGGAGCCGGGTCCCGACCCACTCCACTCGAAGGAGCGGCCGTGAAGAAGCCAACGACGCGCACCATCGCTTCATGAGGGAGGAACGCCCGGCGCCCGCCCTGACCCACCCGCACGGTGAACTCCTGCGGCACGGCCGCCCGCACCGCGTGCTCGCCGGGTCGCTGCACTACTTCCGGGTCCACCCCGACCAGTGGCCGGACCGGCTGGCACGACTCGCCGCCCTGGGCCTGAACACGGTCGACACGTATGTGCCGTGGAACTTCCACGAGCGGCACCGGGGCCGAGCGCGCTTCGACGGCTGGCGCGACGTCGAGCGGTTCCTGCGGCTCGCGCAGGAGGCCGGCCTGGACGCGATCGTGCGCCCCGGCCCGTACATCTGCGCCGAATGGGACAACGGCGGCCTGCCCGCCTGGCTGACGGGCACCCCGGGAATGCGCCCGCGGTGCTCGCACGGCCCCTACCTGGACGCCGTGGCGGACTGGTTCGACCAGTTGATCCCGCGTCTCGCCGCCCTTCAGGCGGCGCGGGGAGGACCCGTCGTCGCGGTGCAGGTCGAGAACGAGTACGGCAGCTACGGCGACGACCACGGGTACCTGCGCCGGCTCCGCGACGCCCTGGTGGAACGCGGCATCACCGAGCTGCTCTTCACGGCCGACGGCCCGACCGAGCTGATGCTCGACGGCGGCACCCTGCCCGACGAGCTCGCGACCGCGACGTTCGGCTCCCAGGCGGCCGAGGCCGCCGCCCTGCTGCGGGGGCGCCGCCGTGGCGAGCCGTTCGTCTGCGCGGAGTTCTGGAACGGCTGGTTCGACCACTGGGGGGAGCGCCACCACGTCCGGTCGCCGCGGAGCGCGGCGGGCACGCTGGACGACATCCTCGACGCCGGCGGCTCGGTCAGTCTCTACATGGCGCACGGCGGCACCAACTTCGGGCTCTGGGCAGGCTCCAACCACGACGGGGAGACCATCCAGCCGACCGTGACCAGCTACGACTCGGACGCGCCGATCGCCGAACACGGCGGCCTCACCCCGAAGTTCCACGCCCTGCGCGACCGGCTCGGCGCCCTGACCGGCCGCCCGCGGCAGCCACCGCCCGCCGACCCCGCGCTGTTGGCACCCCGCGTCGTCCCGGTCGTCCGGGCCGCCGGACTGCTGGGCGGCCTGGAAGCCGTGTCCCGGCCGGTGGACTCACCCCACCCGCCGACCTTCGAGGAACTGGGGCAGTCCTCCGGCCTGGTGCTCCACCGCGCGCACCCGAGACTTCCCGAAGGCGCCCTCGAGCTGACCGTCAGCGGACTGCACGACCGCGCCCAGGTCTTCGTCGACGGCGTCCCGGCCGGGATCCTGGACCGGGAGACCGGCTCGCTCACCCTCCACGGCACGGGCCGGCGGGTGCGGCTGGAACTCCTCGTCGAGAACCAGGGACGGATCAACTACGGCCCGCTCCTCGGACAGGGCAAGGGCATCCACGGCCATGTCCGGGTGGGCCGCCGGATGGTCCACGGCTGGACGACGCACCCGCTGCCGCTGGACGAGTGGTCGGCGGAGGAACTCGCCCGCGCGGCGGCCGCCACCGATCCGCGGGGGCCGGCCGGATTCGCGACGGCACGGTTCACGGTGGACGAGCGGGCCGACACCTTCCTCGCGTTCCCCGGCTTCGCCAAGGGGTTCGTCTGGATCAACGGCTTCCTGCTCGGCCGGTACTGGGAGATCGGCCCCCAGGTGACGCTCTACCTCCCGGCGCCGCTCCTGGTGCCGGGCGAGAACACCGTCACCCTGCTGGAGCTGGAACGCCTGGGGGAGCGGATCGAACTGCGCGACGCGCCGGAACTGGGGGAGAGCGAGGAGTACATCGAGACCGTCACCTCGTAGCGGCGCCCCGGTCGCGCAGGCACGGTCCCGACGTCACCGGCACGACGCCGTCCCACGGTTCTGTTCGGGCCCGCTTCCGGGCGCACGACGGTGGATCAGAAGACGACCCGGGCCCGGCGGACGGCATCGAGCGCCGCACCGGCTCCCCGGACCAGCTCCAGCGGCACGTCCGGATCGCGTCCGGCCAGGGCGCGCAGACAGGCGACGGCGTCCGCCCGCACGACCGAGGCCGGTTCGCCCGGGCCGAGCAGCCACGCGCCCCCGGCGGGCCCGGTGAGTTCCAGTGCGACGGGCGCCTCCGACCAGGCCAGGGCCAGATCGCGGATCACCTGCTCGACGATGAGCCGGTCGTGCTCTCCCACCACGAAGGACTGTCCCGTGGCCCGTGCCAGGTCGATGCGGTGCATCCACAGGTCGCGGTTGTAGATGGTGTCGAGCAGGTGGCCGACCGGCATCCGGGGTGCTCCGGGCACACCGCTGTCGATCCTGGCGCGCCGCATCAGGCCCGGGCGGCGCCGACGCGCCCGTACGGCGCGGGGCCAGAGCAGCGCGAACCGCGCGGCCAACTGCGGTCCGGACGCGGTGGCGTGGTCGGCGACCTGCGCCGCCATGTGGGCGTCGACCGGGCCCATGTCCGGGTGGCGCCGCCTGCCCGTGATCTCCCTGCGCGCCATCGTGGCCAGGGAGATGTTGTCCTCGCACTGGGCGACGAGGTGGGAGACCAGGGTGCGCACGTCCCACTCGACGCAGTCGGTGGGACGGTGCCAGTCGTCGTCGCCGAGCTTTTCCAGTACGGCCATGGCGGCCCGGCCTTCCGCCTCGGCGACCGCGGCCGACTGGTCACGGTCGGTCTGCGGCAGGCGTGCGGCCTCCCCGTAGGTCTGGGTCATCGCTCTCGCCCTCCTCGGGGGCGTAGAAGTGGAAGAACATGTCCATCGCCGTCCGGGTGAGCCGGGTGAAGCGGCCCTCCTCGACCCGCGCGGACGGCTCGTTGGCGAGCTGCTGGCTGATCACGCCTGCCACCAGCGCCGTGCAGAGGGCCACCCCCTCCTCCTCGGCGGCGGCGGGCGACAACTGCCCGGCGCGCACCGCGGCCCTCAGGGCGTCCCGCAGGAGCTCCATCTGCCGCACCGCGGGTTCGAAGGCCTGTGGGGTCGGTTCGAATCCGGGTACGGGCCGCCAGTACAGCAGTTGTGCCAGCACCGGATGGGCCATCGCCCAGGCGACGGTGGCCTGCTGGCCCGCCAGCAGGGCGCCGCGCGGATCCCGGGACAGCATGTCCCGGTACGGCTCCAGGACACCGACCGTCTCCCGCATCCCCCGCTCGAACAGGGCGTCGTAGACGGCCGTCCTGGACGGGAAGTACTGGTAGAGCGAGGGCGGCCGCATCCCCATCCGCCGGGCCACCTCGGACATGCTCAGCGCGGCGACGCCTTCCTCCGCCATCACCTCGAGCGCGGTGTCGAGGATCTCCCGCACGGTCTCGTTGCGCCGACGCAGTCTCCGGTCCTCCCTCATACCCTTAAGAAAGCCTAATGCGCGTAGGGAAGTCAATACCCCGTCAGTTCCGTGACGGACACGCGGTGGGGGAAGACACCTCAGCGGGCGTCGGCGGACAGGAGCCGGTGTGCGGCGATCTCCGCCGAGCGGACGGCGGCCTCGCTGTTGGGGCGGAGCATCACCCAGTCCCCGGCGTACTCCACGCGGCGCGCCGGGCGGTCCAGGAACGCCCGGCGCAGCCGCAGCGCGGCCGGCGTCGCCTCCGGCAGGCCCACCGGCCAGCGCACCACCCGCGCCTCACGCGTCGCCCCGGCCAGGCCCGGCAGGTACCGCTCGGCGCGCCCGGCGACCGCGGACACGATCTCGTCGTCGGGCCGCTCCAGCAGGCCCGGGGAGGCGTACGGGGAGGCGAAGAGGCTGATCAGACCACGTCCGGCCGGCACCCGGTCGGGGGCCTTGACGTGGTCGAGGATCGCGCCGGCGAACACCCGGTCGTCCAGGGCCGGAACCTCAAGGGCGTAGGACGGCTGCCGGGTGGGGCTCGGCAGCGGACGGTCGAGGAGGCACAGCACCTTCAGCATCGGGCTGTAGGTGCTCGCCGTGAGGTAGGGGCGTTCGTCGTCCGGCAGGCCGGCGTGGAGGCGGAGCGCCACCGGGGCGGGCACCGCGAGCACGACACGCCGGGCGGTCACGCTCTCACCGCCGGTCAGGTCCAGGCGCACGGCGTGCCCTTCCGGCTTGACGGCGAGGGCCGCCCGGCCGGTGACGACGTCGAGCCGCGCGGCCAGCGTCGTGGCGAGGGTGCCCATGCCGTCCCGGTACGCCACCCAGCGCGCGCCGGCGCCGCCGACGGCCAGCAGCAGCGCGGCCATCGGCCCGATCGCCGAACGCTCCGGCCGCCAGCCGAAGAAGCCGCTGGCCATCGGCTGCAGCAGGCGGTCGTGCAGGTCGCTGTGGTAGCGGCGCGCGTACGCGGTCACGGTCGCGTCGCCCAAGGGCGTCGCCTCGGGGTGGTCCTGGTCGAAGGCGCCCCGCCGTCTCATGAGCGCGCCGGTGAAGCGCAGCCAGGCCAGCCGTCCGCGCCACGACATCCCGGCACCGGTCACCAGCCCCGCCGGATGGCCGAGGTTGGCGTGGGCGCGGCCGTCGCGCCACACCGCGATCCGTCCTCCCACGGGGACGACGGCGGCCTGGTCCAGCCCGGTCGCCCGCAGCAGCCGCCAGGTGCTGTCGTAGCCACGGACCGCGATGTGTTCGGCTCCCTCGTCGAGGACGTAGCCGTCGTGGCGGCGGCTGGCCATCCGCCCGCCCACCCTGCCGTCAGCCTCGAACACCCGAACGGAGCGGCCGGCTCGGGTCAGATGGAACGCGCAGGCCAGACCGGAGATCCCGGCTCCCACGACGGCGATGTCGACGTCGGTCTCGGTCATCGGAGGTCCCTTGCTCGTCGAGGTGTCGTACGGGAGGCGTCATGAAGGAGCCGTCCTGCGGAACGGGCGCAATGCGCGTACGCGGCCCGGGTGCGGCTCAGGTCCACCGCCCGGTCCCGTACGGCGGCGCGCCGTCGAGCAGCCGGTCGCGCAGTTCCTGCCGCCTGACCTTGCCCGTCGCGGTGAGCGGGAGCTGGTCGAGCGGCAGCACCGTCGGCTCGCCGAGCGGCGGGAGGTCGGTCACGGCCTCCTTCCACGCGCCGAGGTCCAGCGTGCCGTCCCGGGTCGCCAGGACCGGCTGCGGCTGTCCGCTCGCGCGCCCGAGGACCACCGCCTCGACGACCTGGGGCAGCCGGTCGTGGAGCACGTCCTCGATCTCGACGCAGCTTCCGTCGGGGATCGTGTCCACCTCGCGGTCGAGCAGCAGCAGCCGGCCGGAGCGGGTGATGAGCCCGAGGTCGCCGGTGGTGAACCAGGGCCCGGACAACTTGGCGCGCATCCGCTCCGGTTCGCTGACGTACCCGGCGCACAGCGAGCGGGTGCGGGCCTGCACCAGGCCTGCCCTGCCCCGCCCCAGCGGCTGGAGGGTCGCCGGGTCCACCACACGCAGCCCGGTCCGGCCGGGCACGCTCCGCCCCAGGTCACGGGTGGTGGGGTGGCGCTCACCGGTCGCGCGAACGGACCTGCGCGTCAGACAGCGGAAGGTGAGCGGCCCCGTCTCGGACTGCCCCCAGACCTGCACCCACAGCGGCAGCCGGCGCCGGGTCGCGGTCAGGAACGCCCGTACCGTGGGCGGGTGGACGGCGTCGAAGGTGTTGATGTAGAGGCGGACGTCGTGGAAAGGGGTGTCCGGCTCGGTCGCCAGGGGCTGCCAGCGCACGAACGCCGACGGCGCGGCCTCCAGCACGGTGGGCGGATGGGCGCGCAGGACGGGTTCGGCGAGCCGGGGGCCGTAGCCGTCCAGGATCACCGCCGCGCGCGGGGCGAGCCAGAAGACGCTGATCGTCCAGGCGAGGCCCCGCCCGTGCGCGTAGGACGCCGCCTGGGCGACGATGTCGTCGCGCCGGGTGGACACCAGGGGCAGGCGGCGTGCCTCGGCGGCGGCGATCCGGTGGATCAGCGTCCGGGCGGAGTGCCGGACCAGCTTGGGGATCCCGGTGGTTCCCGAGGTGTGCATGATGGCCAGGGTCAGGTCGTCCGGACGGGGGCGGGGCGACGGTGTCCGGTGGCCGCGCACGTCCGCGAGCGGGATCGCGCCGGGTGCCGGTGCGTCGAGGGTGAGAGTGCGGCGGGTGAACGCGGTGAGGTCGGTCCCCGTGTCGCGCGCCGCCGCCAGCGTGCCCGCGGTGGTGACGAGGGCGGTGGCGTCGAGGCGCTTGAGCAGCACCTGGAGTGTCTCCGCCGGGAGACGGTCGGAGATCAGCGCGGGCACCGCGCCGACGCGGGCGGCGGCGCAGGCGAGCAGGACGTAGTCCCAGTGGTTGGGTTTGATCACGGCGACCCGGTCGCCCGGCGCCACCCCCAGCCCCTCCAGCCAGCCCGCGGCCTGGCTCACCAACCGGGCCAGGTCCGGGATGTCGTACGTCGTCCTGCCGTCGTCCGCGATGTCCAGCGGCCGGCTGAGGTGGACCGTCGTGCCGGTGCCGCGGTCGGCCAGAACGTCGAAGAACCTTCCGGGGGCGGGGAGTTTCATCGGGTACCTCCGAGGAGTCCGTCACACGCACGGGAGTTGAAGGAAGGTGAGGTGCGGCGGGGCGGGGCGCGGGGACGTCGGCTCCGGTTCCCGCGCCGCACTTCCGGCTCAGGCGGTGCCGGCGACCAGGAGGTTGACCACCACCACCGTGACGACCAGGATCCGGTGGGCCCGGATACCGAGCAGCCGTCCGCGCAGAACGTCGCCGCGCACCATGCCGACCGTGAACTGACGGGCGCGGGCCGCCTTCAGCGGGACGAAGGCGAGCGGGAACCACCACGGGGCGAGGCCCAGCAGCGGAGTGGTGACGATCACGGTGGTCTCGACGACCGAGAGCGCCCCGATGAACAGGCGGTTGCCGCGGGGGGACAGCAGACAGGCGACGGTCGGCCGGCCCACCGCGCGGTCCCCTTCGGCGTCGTGGGTGTTGGAGTACACGCCGAACAGGAGCGGCCCCAGCCCGAACAGGAACGCCTCCACGGCCGCGAGCCCGGTGGCCTCCCCGGTGAGCAGGCCGAACAGCGGCAGCACGAAGGCCCAGCCGACCGCGGCGAGGAACACTTCCTGCAATCCCCGGTGGCTGAGCCGCAGGCCCCAGGAGTACTGCGGGACCACGACGGCGGCGGCCACGACGGCGAGCACCGCCCACAACGGGCGGTACGGGGCCCAGAACAGCGCCGCCGCCCAGCACAGCACCCCGGCGGCGAACGCGCACCCGGCGAAGCGGACCGCGGCCGTCTCGGTGAGCGTCCCGACCAGCAGCGGCTTGCGGGCCAGTGCCCGGGCCGGCGCGTCCGGGCCGTAGTTGGCGGCGTCGCTCCCGTCCCGGTGGCCGGTGACGTCGTCGAACGCGACGGCCGCCGCCACCAGGCACACCTCGCCCAGCAGGAACGCGGCCGACGTCAGCAGCGACGCCCCGTCGGGTCCCCGCCGGACCGTCGGGAGCAGCGAGAGGACGACGGCCAGGCTGAGGTAGTAGTCGACCATGCCCAGCTTGGCCAGCCGCAGGTAGGCGGACAGCCGCGCGCCCGGTCCCCGGCCGGGCCGGACGACGGCCTCCTGGGGTGGTGACTCCGTGGTCGTTCCGGTGTTGAGGTCACTGGTCATGGACGCTCCCTGTGGTCGTGGCGTCGGGCGCCCGCGGGGCGCGGAGCAGCGGTGCCGCCCGGACGGAACCGGCCCCGGCGAGCGTGGTCCGCTCCTTCGGGGTGAGCGGTGGCCGGGCGGCCGGTGGGGCGAGGGGGCCGCGCGCGGCGGCGAGCAGTGTCGCGGGTCCGAGCAGCCGCGCCGCGGGAACGGTCAGCGCGTAGACGCCCACCATCGCCCGCTGGACGCGCGGGTCCTGGGCGGACACCGCGTCGAGCCGGTCCAGGTAGCGGTTCAGCAGACGGCGGGGCGGCCCGGGGCGTGCGCCGTGGGCCAGCGGATGGCGCTGGTCCAGACCGAACGCGATCCGCCAGGCGGTGTCGGCCGAGCGTGCCACCGCGCGCTGGGCGCGGCGCGCGGTGCCGGGGCGCGGGCCGCCCGCGTACGCCTCGCGCAGGGCGAGCGCGCCCAGCGCGGCGACCGAGACGCCCTGCCCGTAGGCCGGGTTGAAGGTGCAGGCCGCGTCGCCGAGCACGACGAAGCCCTCCGGCCGCCGCCGCATCCGCTCGTAGTGGCGGCGGTGACTGGCGGTCCGGCGGAACGCGCGGACGGGCCCGGCGGGTTCAGCGCGGGCCAGCATCTGGGCGATGAGCGGGTCGGGCAGCTCCCGCGCGAACGCGGCATGGCCGTCGGCGCCGGGGTCCGGCACGGCGCCCCGGGTGCCGAACAGCGTGGCGAGCCAGCGGCCGTCCTCCACCGGCACCAGCAGGCCGCCGCGGCTCACCTTCCGCATGTCCAGCCTGAGGTACACGGCGGGGAGTTCCCCGGCGAGCGGCGCGGGCAGGCGGCAGGGGCGGGTCGCGTAGGCGACACCGCTGTCGGCGACCGTCTCCCGTACGACGGCGCCGAAGCCGGCGAGCCAGCGCGGCGCGGCCGAGCCGTGGCCGGAGGCGTCCACGACGAGATCCGCCCCGACCCGGTCGACCCTGCCGTCCCCGCGTCGCCGGGCGAGGACGCCGGTGACCCGGCCGGGGCCGCCGAGCAGGCCGATCACCTCCGTGCCCGCCCGTACGGCCGCGCCGGTGTCCGTGAGGAGCCGCCTGCGCAGCGTCCATTCGATCAGGCCCCGGGTGCAGGTGAGGATCGTCTCCCAGGGCCCGTGGCGTGCCAGCCAGCCGTACGGGCTTCGCACCACGATGTCGCGGGGGAGTCCGACGCTGGGGGCGCCCGCCTCGACGAGGGCGGCCAGGGCGCCGGGAACCAGTTCGTCGATCGCGGCGGCGCCGCACGGCAGCAGGACGTGCGCGTGATGGCCCTGGGGCGCTCCGGCTCTCGGCTCGGGCCCGTCCGGGAGCCGGTCCCGCTCGATCACGGTGACCTCGTCGACGTTTCCCGCGAGCGCGAACGCGGCCAGCAGCCCGGCCACTCCGGCGCCGATCACGACGGCACGGGTCCGGTCGCGTCCGCTCATCGGTGGACCTCCGGAGGGGTCGTGACCAGTGGTGCGGAGCCGGTGGTCCGTGCGGCGGCGAGACGGGCCAGGGTGCTGCGGCACACCTTGCCGGTGGGCCCGAGCGGGAGCTGATCGAGCGTCAGCAGGCGTTCGGGCAGTTTGCGGCGCTCCAGTCCCCGTTCCTCTTCCAGGAACCGCTGGAGTTCGGCCAGGGTGGGGGCCTCGCCGTCGCGGGGCCTCGTCACACAGGCGCACAGCCGCTCCTGCAGATCCGGATCGGGCACCGGTACGCAGGCCACGTCACCGACCGCCGGATGTGCGCCGAGGTGGCGTTCGACCTCGGCCGGGGAGATGGTGTAGCCGCCGCGCAGGACGGTGTGCCGCAGCCGTTCGAGCACCCACAGTTCGCCGTCGGCGTCCAGGAGCCCGCGGTCGCCCGTGCGCACCCAGCCGTCCGGGGTGCGGTGGGCGGCGTCCAGTTCGGGCGCGCCCAGGTAGCAGTGGGGGGTCATCGGGCCGCGCGCCTGGATCTCACCCGCTTCGCCGGGCGGCAGGGGCTGCCCGTCCGGGCCGGTGATCCTGATCTCGGCCACGGCGGGATCGGGCCGGCCGGCCCGGCGGGTGTCGGCGGCCGGGCGGCTCCAGGTGGTGTGGCAGTTGACGCCGTCGGTCGAACCGTAGACGTTCACCACGGGACGGCCGAACCGGCGCAGGGCGGCGCGCAGCGTCTTCGGCGGCAGCGGCGCGGCACTGGAGACGACGGCCCGCAGCGACGACAGATCCTCGCCCGGCGCCCGCGGTGTCTCCGCGAGGCGCCGCAGCATGGTGGGGACGGCGAAGAGGTGGCTGGGCCGGTGCTCGGTCACGGCGCGCAGCGCAGCCTCCGGTTCGAAGCGGTCGAGCAGCACCAGGGTCGCGCCCAGCCGGACGAGGGCGACCAGGCCGAGCGAGCCGTACGAGGAGGCCAGCGGCACAAGGACCAGGCAGCGCATCGGGTCGGCTCCGTGGCGCAGGGCGTCCACGTAGGCGCCGCGGCCGCCCGCGAGCGCGTTGTGCGAGTACGCGACCATCTTCGGCTCGGCCTCGGACCCGGAGGACACCAGGATCCGGGCGGGCGCCTCGGGGTCCACGGCGACCGGTTCGCCTGGGCCCGCCGCCGTGTCCGCGAGCCATGGATCGAGGGGGACGCAGCCGTCCGGCGCCGGGCCGAGGACGGCGATCGTCCGCAGGCACGGCAGGTCGGCCCGCAGTCCGGACAGGACCCGGGCCAACGGGATGCCGTTCCACCGGTCCGTCGTGATCACGGCGCTCGCCCGCGCCCCGCCGAGCAGGGCGAGGGAGTCCCGGCGGCCGCGCCCGACCGGACAGGGCAGCGCCACGGCGCCGATCGCGGCCACCGCGAGATCGGCGGCGAGCGCCCGCCATCCGTTCGGCAGCTGGACGCCGACCACGTCACCCGCGCCGACACCGCAGGCCGCCAGTCCCGCGGCGATCCGCCGGGCCCGCCGGTCGAGGGCCGCCCGACTGAGCGTGCCCTCGGGGTCGATGACGGCGGGCCGTTCCGGGTGCGCCGTGACCTGCGCACGGAAGAGCGCGGAGAGGTCACGGCCGGGCACGAGGCCCCGCTCGGCGTACCGGCGCCGCAGCCGTGCCGGCACCCGGTCGGGCACGTCGACGCCTCCGGCCGTCGTCCAGGTCCGTGTCATGCGGCGAACTCCCAGGGTGTGCCGGGCAGAACGCAGCCGGCCCGGGTCAGTGCGACGGCGAACCGCGGGTCCGCGGCGAGTTCGGTGAGGTCGGACGTCAGCGGGACGGACGGCGCGGGACCGCGGACGGCGGCGGTGCCGGATCCGTGCCGGGTCAGTACGGTCGCGGCGGAGAGCAGGGAGGTGTCCACACGCAGCAGCGGGGCGCCGCCGCGCCCGTCGTGGCCGGCGGTGGAGCGCGCCGCCAGCGCGGCCAGCACACCCTCGGCGCAGACCAGTCCGCCGAGCACGTCGAGCAGCGTCATCAGCGAGGGCGTCGGCGGCTCGCCGTGCCGCGCGGTCAGCCCGGCCAGACCGCTGCCCGCCTGCACCAGGTAGTCGGTGCCGAGCGGCGGGGTGGGCCCGAGGGACTCGCCCCAGCCGGACGCCCGGGCGTAGACGAGGCCGGGCCGGACTTCGGCCAGATCGGGGGCGTCGAGATGCCATGCGGCCGCTTTGCCGGGGGCCCAGTTGTGCAGGAACACATCGGCGTCGCGGACGAGTTCGCGGAGCGTGCCGCGGCCGCCCGGGGTGCGCAGGTTCGCCTCCACCACGTCCTTGCCGTGGTTGAGCGCCAGGAACCGGGCCGAGCAGTCGCCGACCAGCGGTTCGGTGCCGCGCAGGGGGTCACCGCCCGGCGGTTCGACCCGGACGACCCGGGCCCCGAGCCGGGCGAGCTGGCTTCCGGCGAGCGGCCCCTGCACCCGTCCGGTGGACTCGACGACGACCAGCCCGGCGAGCGGCCGGGACACCGTGGGGCAGTACGCGGCGGGCGAGGGCACGCCGTGCCCGGCCGCTGTCCGCCGGTCCACGGGCAGCGCCCTGACGGACCACGGGGTTCGGGGCAGGGCGCCCGGCTCCGGCGCTTCGGGGCCGCGGACGGGCAGCACACTGACGTCGGTCCGGGCGGCCGCCGAGCGGATCACCTCGTAGGGGCGCCGAGCGGCGACGCGGTGCAGGGCGGCGGGCAGCGGGCAGACGGCGGTGGCGAACCGGTGCTGGAACGGCGGCCAGCCCCGGCGGATCGCGGTCCGTTCGGCGTCTAGGACGGTCCAGAAGCGCTGCCAGGCCTCGGCGTCGAGTGTCTCGATCTCGAACCTGACCCCGTCGGCGCTGGTGAACGGCGGGGTGTCGGTGTCCGGAGCGGGGGACGCCGGCGGTACCGGCACGTGCGGCGGGTGCGTACCGGCGGCGGTCGCCATGGCCAGGTACTGGCCGGCGGCGAGGAGCGCGCCCTGCGCCACCGAGGTGCGCACCCGGCCGATCCGGGTGCCGCGCGTGGCGGCGTGGAGCGCGGCGAGCACGCCGGTCACGGCGAGGACCCCGGCCACCGTTCCGGCGTAGTCGAGTCCGAGCGGTGTGGGCGCGCCGTAGCGGCGTCCGTGGATGTGGGCGATGCCGCAGGCGGACTGCACATCGGCCTCGCTCGCCAGGGGCAGCGCCACCGGGCCCGCCCAGTCGATCGCGCAGGTGAGGCTGCCGGTCCCCGCGGCGGCCACGAGGGTGCCCGCGTCACCGGCATCCCCGGGGCGGCGCCCCGCATTTTCGTCGGCCGCTTCGCAGCCGAGGAGCGCCAGATGGTCGGCGGCGACCGCGAGCGCCGTCGAGCCGCCCGCGGCGGTCACCCGGATCCCGGTCAGCGGCCGGTGCGGCTCCGGCGCCCGACGCGTCCGCGTCCGTACGCACGCGTCGACGCTCACCGGGGCCGCCGTCCCTGCACGGAGTAGATCACGCACGAGCTGGCCCGGAACCGCGGATGCCGCATGACCTCGCGCACCCCGGCGAGTTCGGCGTCGGTCATGCCGGCGGCGACGAGCCGGTCCCGCAGGTGGTGGGTGTGGTGGATCAGGAGGTGGACGCCGGGCGAGTCGGCGTGCCACGGCATGAGGAAGGGCACCGGGTCGATGTCGACGAGCCCGGCGTCCAGCATGGCCCCTGCGGCGTGCCGGCCCCAGCCGCCGTCCGCTCCCGCCTGCGCGAACACCTGTGCCTTGGCCGCGAGGAAGCGCTCGTACAACTCCGCTCCTGCGCGGCTCGGCGCGAGCAGCACCGGGCCGTAGTCGATGTCGAACTCGTCGAGCTGGAGCCATCCTCCGGGGCGCAGGGCCCGGACCATCGTGGCGAGCGCGGTGCGGCGCTGCGGCAGATGGAGCAGCACCAGACGGGAGTGGACCAGGTCGAAGGACTCCTTCGGCAGCGGGTCGCGGGTCACGTCGTGCCGCAGTGTGCGAAGACGCGGGTGCTCGGGGAGGTGCACGGGATTGATGTCCGTGGCCACCACCTCGCCGGTGGGCGCCACGCGTTCGGCCAGCCAGGTGGCCACGCTGCCGCCGCCCGCGCCGACCTCCAGGCAGTGCCAGCCGTCGGTGACTCCGGTGCCCGCCAGCCGCGCGGTGGTGATCGGGTCCAGCGAGGCGGCGAGGCAGCGGTGCTGCTCGGTCGCGTGGACGTTGTCGTTGTCGAAGGCGTATCCCTCGCCGTCGGAGGCGTGTTCCTCACCGTCGAAGGCGTCTTCTGCGCCGGGATCCGCGACCGCGGCGGCGGGTGCGTGGAGAGCGGACTTCACCAAGTGCTCCTGGGTGCGGCTGAGTTCGGGACCGGGCGCGCGGACGAGGCCGGGGGAGTCGCCGGCCCTGTCCGCCGTCCGCCGGGTCAGGAGGAGAAGCTGCCGGAGAACTGTCCGGTGTGCATGCCGTGTCCGGGCAGGACCGGGACGCCCGGGGTCAGGCAGAACGGGTCCGCGTGCAGATGGACGATCCGCGAGGTCTCGTTGTTCACGAGGTGCGTCAGCACGGGCAGCCGATGGCAGCCGTGCGGGTCCGGGTACGCCTCCAGCGGGAGGAACTCGTTGCTGAACACGACGACCTGGTTGGTGTCCGGGACGTCACGGACGCTGCCGGGGGAGTTCTGCGCGAAGGCCGGGCCGACGCCGCCGAAGACGACTCCGGCGGCAAGCGCGGCGGTGAGCACGGTACGACGCATGGGGTTCACCTTTCGGGACTGGGGGAGCCACCGACCGTTCCAGCGGCTCCCCGCGGTCGGCTCAGAACGTCACTTGAACTGGACGTCGACCTTGTAGACGCCGGGCTTCTGAGCGGTGACCGCCGCCTCGCCCTGCGCTCCGCTGTAGGCGCCGGTGCCGCCCTGCACCACCGCCTTGATGGTGTACGGGTACTTGAGCGGGTTGAGCTCGATCTTCGCCTGGGTGCTCAGGTCGAGCTCGTCGCCGTTGCTGAAGATGACGTACGCGTGGCACAGGGCGTGGACGGTGGTGACGCTCTCGACGCCGTCCACGGTGCACGCGTCGTACACCTTGCCGATCTGGTTGCCGGAGGCGTCGTACACCGGGCCGTTGCCCGCGAAGCCCGCGCCGAGCGTGGGGACCTGGGGGATCGAGGTCTTGGAGTAGTCGATGGTGAAGCTCAGCGGCTCGGGCGCGGCCGTCGCGCTCGCCGCCTGGGCCGATCCCGAGCCGGCCAGGCCCAGGGCGCCCGCGAGGGAAGCGGTGGCGAAGGCGGCGGCGAGGCGCTTGCCGACAGCGGATTTGTGCATGAAGTCTCCTTGGACATCTCGGGCCCGTTGCCCGACGACACACACAGAAGATCACATTGTGCGATTGCCATCTCGCTCTCCGTGACGACTCCGTCCGTGGCCGCACCGCGGCATCCCCGCCGTGGGCCCGGGTTTCCCGCCGGGACGGCGGGTGCCGCGGGCGCACAGGTTTCACTGTGCGGAGTGACCATGATCGCCCGGTCGGAGGCTCCCGGCCTGTCGTCCTCCGGGACCCGGGCGGCCCGGTGCACGATGCACGGTGGTGACGGCCGTGGACGAGCCGCCGGGCCCGCCCGGTCACCGGGGCCCCGGCGGGAGGGAGAGGCGCGGATGGTGTGCGATCTGGTCGTCGTGGGTCTCGGATACGTCGGACTGCCGCTCGCCAGGACCGCCGGCGCCGCCGGGCTCACCGTCACCGGATTGGACGTGTCGCGGCAGGTCGTCGCCGGGCTGAACGCCGGCCGCTCGCACGTGCGGGACATCACCGACCGCGAGGTGCGCGGGATGCTCGCCGCCGGGTTCACCGCGACCACCGACCCCGCCGTCCTCGCCGCCGCCGAGACCGTGGCGATCTGTGTCCCGACCGCGCTCGGCCCCGACCGGACCCCCGACCTCGGCCCCCTGCTGCGCGCGGCCGGCACGGTGGCCGCCCGTCTGCGGCCCGGCACCCTGGTGGTGGTCGAGTCGACCTCCTACCCGGGTACGACCAGCGAGGTGGTCCGGCCGGTCCTGGAGCGGACCGGGATGACCGCCGGGACCGACTTCTACCTCGCCTACTCGCCGGAACGCATCGATCCGGGCAACCGCCAGTTCGGGATCGCCAACACCCCCAAGGTGGTCAGCGGGCACACGCCCCTGTGCGCGAAGCGGTGCGCCGCGTTCTACGAGCACTTCGTCACGACCGTCGTGGTCGCCCGCGGCACCCGCGAGGCCGAGATGGCCAAACTGCTGGAGAACACCTACCGCAACGTCAACATCGCCCTGGTCAACGAGTTCGCGATGTACTGCCACCAACTCGGCGTCGACGTCTGGGACATGCTGCGCTGCGCCGCGACGAAGCCGTTCGGGTTCCAGCCGTTCAGGCCCGGTGCCGGGGTCGGCGGCCACTGCATCCCGGTGGACCCCGTCTACCTGCTGCACCAGGCCGGGGCAACGGGGTTCACCTTCCGGACGGTCGCGGCCGCGCAGCAGGTCAACCGCGAGATGCCGGCCCATGTGGCACGGCGGGTGACCGCGCTGCTCGGCGAAGCGGGGCGCGGGATCCGGGGCGCCGAGGTGCTGCTGCTCGGCGTGAGCTACAAGCCGGACGTCGCCGACCTGCGCGAGTCACCCGCGACCGCGGTCGCCCGCTGCCTCACCGCGCTCGGCGCCACCGTCCGCTTCCACGACCCTTGCGTCGACCGCTTCGAGGTGGACGGAACGGCCCTGCGGCGAGCCGACCACCCGTACACCGCCGCCACGTACGCCGACATCACCGTGCTGCTCCAGGACCACCGCGCCTACGACCTCGGCCGGCTGTGCCGCAGCGCCGGGCTGCTGTTCGACACGACGGGCCGTGCGGAGGGCGAGCGAGCGGTACGGCTCTGAGCCCATCGCACCCGCCGCACCGGGTCCGTGTGTACGTCCTCGTCGGCTCGCGCCCCCGGACGGGCCCGTCTCACCGGCGCCCGGACCGGCTTCCGGTCGCGAACGTGCACACCGTGTCGGCGATGTGCTCCACCTGGGCGTCGGTGAGCATCGGGTGCACCGGGATCGACAGGGTGCAGCGGCTCGCGCGTTCGGCGCCGGGCCAGCGGCGGCCGGCCGGTGCGTGGCCGGTGAAGGCGCGCTGGGCGGGGAGCGGGCGCGGGTAGTAGACGTGGCCGGCGATGCCGTGCCGGGCCAGGTGGTCGTGCAGGGCGTCCCGGCGCTCGGTGAGCAGTGTGTAGACGTAGTAGCAGCGTCCGTTACGGCCCGCCGGCGGGGCGAGCACCCCGTGCTCGGCGAGGCCGGCGAACCGTTCGGCGTAGTGGTCGGCGATCCGAGCCCGCCGCTCCAGCCGCTCGGGGAAGCCGGGCAGCCGGTGCAGCAGGAACGCCGCCTGGATCTCGTCGAAGCGGCTGTTGTGGCCGACCACGTGGTGCACGAAGCGGTGGCGGCCGTCCTGGCCGTGGTTGCGCAGCATCCGGATGTCCCGGGCCAGGGCGGGGTCGTCGGTCACGACCGCGCCGCCCTCCCCGGCCGTACCGAAACTCTTCACCTGGACGAACGAGTACAGTCCCGCCTCGCCCCAGCGGCCCGCCGGACGGCCGTCGAGCACGGCGCCCTGGGCGACCGCGGAGTCCTCGACCAGCCGCAGCCCGTGCCGCCGGGCGATCTCCCGCAGCCGGGGCATGTCGGCCATCACCGAGAAGACGTGGGCCGGGACCAGCGCCTTGGTCCGCTCGGTGACGCAGGCCTCGACGTCGGACGGGTCGACCACCATCGTCCACGGGTCGACGTCCGCGAACACCGGCGTGGCGCCCAGGTTGACCACGGTGGAGGCCAGCGGCGCACAGCCGTACGCGGGGACGATCACCTCGTCGCCGGGACCGACGCCCATGGCGTGCAGGATCAGGGTGAGGGCCGACGTCCCGCTGGAGCAGGCGATGACGTCGGCGGCGCCGAGGCGCGCGGCCAGTGCGTGTTCGAGGCGGTCGGTGTGCTCGCCGAGGATGAACCGCTGCTCGGGCGCGGTGCCGATCTCGCGCACGATCGCGCACAGCCTCTCGTGGTCGTCCGCGAAGACGTCCGGCGGGAAGAACTCGATCACGCCGTTCCCTCCCGCGTGAAGGCGCGGATCGCGTCGCAGACGGTCTCGACCTGGTCGAGTGTCAGATCCGGGTGGAGGGGCAGCGCCAGGGTGTGCCGGCACGCGGCCTCGGCGTGCGGGAAGGACCCGTCCGCGTGGCCGAGTCCGGCGAAGCAGGGCTGGCGGTGCAGCGGGACCGGGTAGTACGTCTCGGTGCCGATGCCGCGCAGGTCCAGGAACCGGGCGAGCTCGTCCCGGTGGTCGGCCTCGATGACGTAGACGTAGTACACCGGGCCGGTGTCGGCGTCGCGTGCCACGACGGTGGGCAGCCGCCGGATGCCGGGCACGTCCGTGAGGCGCTCGGTGTAGGCCGCGGCGAGTTCCGCGCGGCGCGCGACACCGGCCGGCAGACCCGCCAGTTTGGCCAGCAGCACGGCGGCCTGCACGTCGTCCATCTTGCTGTTCTGGCCACTGACCGCGGTCTCGGTGGAGATCCGGCGGAAGTCCCCGAGCGTCGGCCCGAACCTCCCGTGGTGCCTGAGCGCGGCGACGGTCTCGGCGATCCCGTCGTCGTCGGTGAGCACCGCACCGGCGTCGCCCAGCGCGCCGAGGGTCTTGGCCGGGAAGAACGACAGCACCCCGCCGGCGCCGAGCAGCCCCGCGTGCCTCCCGTTCCAGCGCATCCCGATGGCCTCGGCGCTGTCCTCGACGACCGTCAGACCGCGCTCGGCGGCGACCGCCGTCAGCGCGTCCATGTCGGCCATCTGGCAGAACAGGTGGACGGGCATGACGAACCGCGTGCGGGGGGTGGCGACGGCCGCGACGGACTCCGGGGCGAGGGCGTAGGAGACCGGATCGATGTCGGCGAACACGGGCCGGCCGCCGGCCAGGACCACCGAGGTGGCCGAGGCCACGAACGAGAACGCCGGGACGATCACCTCGTCGCCGGGGCGCAGCCCGGCCGCGCGCAGCAGCAGGACGAGCGCGTCGGTGCCGCTGTTGACCGCGACGGCATGCCGGGCACCGGTGTAACCGGCCAGCGCCCGCTCGAACTCGGCCACCTTGCGGCCGTGTGAGTACTTTCCGCTCCGGGCCACGTCCACGAGATGCCGTTCGACCTCGGGCCAGATCCGCTCGAACGAAGCGGCCTGCGAGAAGAACGGCACCGGTGGGCCGGGAGCCGCGGACGGCTCGCACGGGACGCTCACGGTGAGCGAGGTGGGCTGCATGGAACTCCCGTGGACTCGGGGCGGGAAGGGCGGAAGCGGCCCCGCGCCGGACGGCGGGGTTCCGGCGCGGGCCGGCCGACCACACTGCCGCCGGCCCGGTCCGGAGCGGGGTACCGGCGCGCGGGTGCGGGCGGGTTCACCCGTTGGGCGGCCGTCCGGGGAACCGTTCATCCCATCGATGGCGCCGTTCCGGGAGCGTCGCGTTGACACCGTTTCCGGTGATCGAAAACCTACCCGAACCCGACATGGAAAAGGGGCGGTCACCGTGTTCCGCACGCTCATCGTGGGTCTGGGACGGGCCGGCGCCGGTCTCCATCTGCCGGCCCTGGACCGGATGCGGCAGCGCACGCCAGCGGGCACCCTGCTCGCCGAGGCGCCCGTCGTCGCCGTGGATCCCGCGCCGCCAGCGCTCCTCGCACCGGGCGTGCGTCCGGTGCCGACGCTGGAGCGGGCCCGCGACGAACTCGACTCGGAGCGGACCGTCGTCCACGTGTGCACACCGCCCGAGGGGCGGGACGTGGTGATCGGACGACTGGCCCGGCTCGGCTTCGTCAACCTGGTCGTGGAGAAGCCCCTCGCGGTCGACGTCGACCAGCTCGCCCGGGTCGAGGAGCTGTGCCGGGGGCACCGGCTGCGGCTGGTCATGGTGGCGCAGTGGCTGGCCAGCAGTCTGACCCGGCGGCTGGAGGAGTACGTGGCAGGCGGGGAGTTCGGCGCGCTGCGCGAGATCCGCATCGTCCAGCGCAAGCCGCGCTTCAGCCGCAGCCTCGCCACGACCGGCCATCCGACCGCGTTCGACGTCGAGGTCCCGCACGGGCTGGGCGTCGCCCTGCGCCTGGCCGGACCCGCCCGGCTGACCGGGGCGAGCTGGTCGGACCTGGCGGCGGACGGTGTCGTACGGCCCCGCATGGGCAGCGCGACGCTGACTCTGGCCCATGAGCGGGGGCCGTCGACGCGGATCGCCTCGGACCTGACGGCGCCGGTCCGCGAACGCCGGATCACCTGCGAGTTCGCCGAGGCGACCGTCGTCGGCCACTACCCGGTCAGCCAGGACGACGGATACGCACAGCTCTCCGTCAGCGGCCCCGGCCGCGCCACCCGCGAGGTGTTCCCCGACGACGCGTTCGCACAGTTCCTGCTCGGCGCCTACCGGCGCTTCGCCGACGGCGGCCCGTCGGCCGGCGACGCGGACACGGGCGCGGAGGCGGTACGGCTGGTGGACGCGGCCAAACGGCACTGCGCCCGCCTCGACCAGCCGGCCGGCGCGACGGCGGAGGCGGTGCTCGATGCCCGCTGACGCCTCATCGGGCCTCACCCTCGCCGGCATCGGCGACGAGGCGGGGCACGGGATCGACGCACAATTGGCCGCGGTCCGCTCGCTCGGCTGGACGGCGATCGAGCTGCGCGGCGTCGACGGGATCCCGCTCGCCGAGCTGACCGAACCCGCGTTCGCGCGGGTGACCGACGCGGTCCGGGCCGCGGGGCTGAGCGTGGTGGCCGTGGACTCCCGTATCGGCGGGTGGGCGAGGCCGGCCGACGGCGACTTCACCGCCGACGTCGACGAGTTGCGCACGCTCGGCAGACGCTGCCCGGTCCTGGGCACCCGCTACGTCCGGATCATGTCGTACCCGAGCGGCGCCCTCGCCGAGCCCGCCTGGCGGGCGACCGTGATCGAGCGGATCAGGGTACTGACACACCACGCGGAGCAGGCCGGTCTGGTCCTGCTGCACGAGAACTGCGCCGGCTGGGCCGGGAGCAGCGCGAGCCGCGTGCACGACCTCCTGCAGAGTGTGGACAGCCCCGCCCTCGGCCTGCTGTTCGACATTGGCAACGGCATCGCCCACGGCTACTCGGCGTACGAACTCCTGCGGGAGACCGCCGGACATGTGCGGCACGTGCACGTCAAGGACGCGGACGGCCCGGCCGCGGACCCGGTCTACCGGCTGCCGGGCCGCGGGCAGTCCCGCGTCGCGGACTGTCTGCGGCTGCTGCTCGACTCCGGGTACGCCGGCGCCCTGTCGATCGAGCCGCACCTGGCCGTGGTGCCGCACGAGGGCCGACGGGCACCCGACGCCGAGTGCTCCGCCGCGTTCGCCGCGAGCGGCCGGGCGCTCGCCGAACTGCTCGGCGAACTCACGGCCGAGCGCCGCGACCCCGCCGCCGTCGGCTCGGGACGTACCCGGTGACCGCGCCGCCGAGGGGTCCGGACGCCCATGTGGCCGCCCCGCTCGTCACCGAGGCCGACACCCGCCTCCTGCTGGATCTGCTGCGGCTGCCCACGGCCGGACCGCTGGAGACCGGCGGCGCCGGTCCCCGGCCAGAACTGTGGGCCGCCCAGCGCCGTTACGCCGAGGCGGCCGCACCGCTCGGCTTCACGGTGCCGCACCACGCCCCGACGCGGCCCGAGGACATCGAGGCCGACGGTGTGCCGCTGCCGGTGCGCGAGGCCGTCGCCGCGGACCCCGGATTCCTCGCCTGCCAGCCGAACCTGGTGCTGCGGCTCGGCGACGGCCACCCGCGCCGCCGGACGCTCATGTTCAACGTGCACCTGGACACAGTCTCGGGCGACGAGCCCGTCGGGTTCGACGGCCGGAGGTTCACCGGGCGCGGCGCGGTCGACGCGAAGGGACCCGCGGTCGCCCTGCTCGCCGGGGTCAGGGCCGCCGTCATCGCCCAGCCCGGACTGGGCCGGGACATCGGCGTGCTGATCCAGGCGGTCTCCGGCGAGGAGGGCGGCGCGCTGGGCACGATCGGCACCCGGCCCCTGGTCGAACGGGGCTGGTACGGGCGGCTCAACGTCTTCTGCGAACCGACCGGCCTGCGCTACCTGCCCCGCGCGAGCGCCTCGATGACCGCGTGCGTACGGGTCGACGGCGACGACGCGGTGGACGACCGTCCCGAGCGAGGCCACAACGCCACCGTGCTCCTCGGCCACTTGGCCCAGTACCTGGGCGGGGCGCTGCCGCCGCAGGCCGCGCAGGGGCGCGTCTGCGTGGCCGGACTGACGACGGGACCCCTGCACAACCGGGTCTACGGCAGCGGCGAGTTGCTGCTCAACCTCTCCTACACGAGCGAGCGTACGGGCCGGCGGCTGGAGGCGGCGACGAGCGAGGCGCTGCGGGCGGGGCTCGCGGAGTTCCGTACCCGTTTCGGCGCGATCCGTGAACTCGCCCGGACGGCCGAGGACGCCGCCGCCATCACCCGGCTGCACTGGCGCAAGAGGGGGCTGCCCGCGCTCGCCGGTACCGCGCCCTGGGCCGAACGGCTGATGGGCGCGGCCGGTGCCGGGCGGTGGCCCGACGAGGAGGCCGCGTTCACCTGCGACGCGATCTGGCTGGCCGGGCGCGAGGACGCGGCGACCGTGGTGTACGGGCCGGGATCGCTGGAGGACAACCACGCCCACGCACGGGGCGAGTTCATCGACGTGGCGGACCTCGAAGGGTTCGCCGCCGGGGTCGCGAGGATCCTGCTCGCCTTCCGGGACACCTGCGTCAGCGGCATCGGTCTCAGCGGCATCGGAGCAAAGGAGCGGTCACGGTGACCGGAAAGAGCGCGGCCCCCGAGGTCCGCGTCCCCTACGACGGACTGCTCGACCTCGCCACCGCCGCCTTCACCGCCCGCGGAGTCCCCGGGGAACGGGCCCGGCAGGCCGCGGTGGCGCTCTGCTACGGCGACCTGGTCGGGATGGGCTCGCACGGCACGGTCAACCTGACCCGCCTCTACCTCCCGCTGCTGGAGGAGGGCCGGGCGGATCCCACCGCCTCCCCGGCCGTCCTGGCCGATCACGGCGCGGCCGTCCTGGTCGACGCGCGCCGGTCGCTCGGCCTGTGGCAGGCGAGCGACGCCATGGACCTGGCCGTCGAGCGCGCGGCGCGCCACGGAGTCGGCCTCGTCTCCGTGCGGGGCGGCACGCACTTCGGCTGCGCCGGCTACCACGCCCGGCGCGCCGCCGAGCACGGCATGGTCGGCCTGGTGGCGTCCAACTGCGGACGGCAGCGCATCGCGCGTCCCCCGGGCGGCCGCGCCGCACTGCTCGGTACGAACCCGCTCGGCGTCGCCGCTCCGGCCGGCGAACACCCGCCCTTCGTGCTGGACATGAGCACCACGGCGGCACCGACCGGGCGGGTGCGGGCGGCGGCCCGCGCCGGACAGCCGGTCCCGCCGGGATGGCTCGCCGACGAGGACGGCCGGAGCGTGACCGATCCGGCGGCCTTCGACCGGGGCGAGGCGCACCTGCTCTGGCTGGGCGCGGACGCCGGGGTCTTCAAGGGATTCGGGCTCGGGCTGATGGTGGAGGTGCTGTCGGCACTGGTCGCCGGCTCCGGGTTCGGCCCCGCGGACGAGGCCCTGACGGGCGACGGCCGTCCCTCGGGCCGGGACGACGACATCGGCATGCTGACGGTGGCCGTCGCGCCCGCGCTGCTGCGGGGGCCGGACGCCGTGGCCCGGGACGCGGAGCGGCTGTTCGGCAGTGTGCTGGCCTGCCCGCCGGTCGACGCGGACGCCCCGGTCCGCTACCCCGGCTGGCCGGAGGCCGAGCGGGCCCGCCACCACCGCGAGCACGGCGTACCCCTGGAGCCGCCGGTGCACGCCGAGTTGACCGAGCTGGCCGCCTCGCTGGGGCTGAGCCTTCCCCTACGGCTCCCGACGGCCAGGGACGCCGTCCGGGCGGGCGGCGAGTCGTGCTCCCGGGACACGGGCGCGGGCGAGTCGCCGGCGCACACGGACGCGGTCCCGGCCCACGGAGGTGAACGGTGAAGGAGCCGCGGCGCATCGGGATCGTCGGGCTCGGCGCGATCTCCCGGTTCTACCTGGCCGCGATCGAGAGGTCGCCCGCCTGGCGGCTCACCGCGGTGTGCGACATCTCCGCCGGGCGGCTGCTCCCTCACCGCGACCAGCGGCCCGTCCACACCGGCCACCGCGCGATGCTCGCGCGGACCGAACTGGACGCGGTCGTCGTCACCTCGCCCAACGACACGCACGCGGCGATCGCGGCCGACGCGCTCGCCGCAGGTGTCGCCGTCTGTGTGGAGAAGCCGTTGGCCACCCGGCCGGAGGACGCCGAGGCGCTGGTGGCCGCGGCCGTGGAGCGCGACGTATGCCTGTTCACGGCGTTCCACCGCCGTCACAACCGTGAAATCGCCGCGTTGCGCCGCACGTTGGAGTCGTCGGCCGCTCCGGCCGGGATGACGATCCGGTACCTGGAGCGGATCGAGGACCACATCGGGCAGGACGCCTGGTATCTGGATCCGCAGCGGTGCGGCGGCGGTTGCGTCGCCGACAACGGCCCCAACGCCTACGACCTGGCGCGGCTGCTGGCCGGCGAGGTCGGGGTGGAGCACGCCGAAGTGGGCCGGGACGCTCACGGCGTGGACCGGCGGGCCACGGTCCGGCTCCGGTCGCGCAGCGGAGTGCCCGTGGACGTCGAACTCGACTGGTCCTACCCGGGCGAGGTGAAGGACGTCACGGTCCGGCTGACGGACGGCTCCGTGCACACGGCCGACATGCTGCGCGGGTTCGCGGAGTTCAAGGGCTCCCTGTGGCACGAGTACGTCGGTGTGCTCGACGCGTTCGAGCGGGCGATCCACGCGGGCGCGGACCACGGCGGCGACGGTCTCGCCGCGCTCGCGCTGACCGAGCACACCTACCGGCTCACCCGCTCCCCGGCGGCGAGCACGCGCGCGACCGCACCGGAGGCACCGAACCGATGACCGGAGAGCAGAACCCGCAGGCGGCCGAGAGCGGAGGCAAGCGGACCGTCCACGGGACCGTCGTGAAGGTACTGGTCCACCGCAGGGACGACCGCGGCATGCGGGTCGAGGAGTTCGCGAGCCGCTGTGTGCGCCGGGGCGAGGTCCACGAACTGGTCACCACCGACCAGCGGGAGTCCGCGCCGGGCACCCGGGTGGACCGGGTCGGCTTCCTCGGCTTCGCGGAGATCGGCTGCGCCGGTGTCCTCGACCGGGGCGACCAGGTATGGATCGGCTCCCGGCTCGTCGGCACCGTCCTCGGCTTCGACTCCTGCCACTTCCCCAACCACTACAACGTCCTCGTCCTGGTGCCGGAGCCGGTGACCGGACGGGACCTGGCACTGCGGCCCGAGGACGAGGTGCGGTTCGTCCCCGCCGAGGCTCCCGCGGTGGCCGGGCCCCGCGAGCCGGACGGACCCGGTCAGCGGCTCCGGGGGGTCACCAGGCCGGACTCGTAGGCCAGGACGACGAGTTGGGCGCGGTCGCGGACACGGAGCTTGACCATGGCCCGGTTGACGTGGGTCTTCGCCGTCATCGGGCTGATCACCATGCGATCGGCGATCTGGTCGTTGGACAGCCCCTGCGCGACCAGGGCGACGGCCTCGCGTTCCCGGTTGGTCAACTCCTTCAGTCCAGGGCCGACTTCCGTGTCGAGCGGCTGGGTGACGTACCGGCTGATCAGCTTGCGGGTGATCGACGGCGCGAGCAGGGCGTCGCCCCGCGCGGCGACGCGCACCGCGTGCAGGAAGTCCTCCGGCACGATGTCCTTGACGAGGAACCCGGCCGCGCCCGCGCGCAGGGCGTCCAGAACGTACTCGTCCAGGCCGTAGTTGGTCAGGATGACGACGTGCACCCCGGACAGCGCCGGGTCCGCGGCGATGCGCCGGGTGACCTCGATGCCGTCGAGGACCGGCATCCGGATGTCGACGAGCGCGATGTCGGGCAGGTGCTCCCGGACCAGGGCCAGACCCTCCCGCCCGTCACCGGCCTCGGCCACCACCTCGATGTCGCCCTCCAGGTCGAGCAGCGCGCGGAATCCGCTGCGCAGGAGCGGCTGGTCGTCGACCAGCAGGACACGGATCACGACGCCTGCTCCACGGGGAGTTCGGCCTGGACGGTGAAGCCGCCCCCGACGCGCGGCTCGGCCCGCAGCCGGCCCCCGAGAGCGGTGACGCGCTCCCGCATCCCGAGCAGTCCGACACCGGGCGTCGGGGTGGTGTCGGGCGTGGCCCTGCCGTCGTCGTCGACACGTATCGTGAGCGCGTCCGGACGGCAGTCGATGCGGACCGACGCCGAGTCCGCGGCGGCATGCCGGGCGATGTTGGTGAGCGACTCCTGCACGATCCGGTAGACGGTCCGGTCCACCGCGGCGGGCACGTCGTGCCGTCGCCCCCTGATCGTCAGCGTCGCGTCAAGGCCGATGGCACGCGCTCGTTCCACCAGCTCCGGTACGTGGTCGAGGCCGCGCGGCGGGGCCGTGTCGTCGTCGCGCAGTGCCTCCAGGGTCGCGCGCAGCTCCCGGCTCGCCTCACGTCCGGCCTCCTGGATCGCCAGCAGGGACGCCGGCACCTGCTCGCCGCGCCTGCGGGCCACATGGACGGCGACCTCGGCCTGCACCTTGATGATCGAGATCTGGTGGGTGAGCGAGTCGTGCAACTCCCGTGCGATGTGCAGCCGTTCCTCGTCGGCGCGACGCCGCGCGGTCTCCTCCCGGGTGCGCTCGGCCTCGTCCGCCCGCCGCTCGGCCTGCCGCAGCGCCTCGCCCGCCGCGCCGGCCGCGATCAGCCAGGCCCCCTCCAGGGCGCCGCGGGCCTGCGCGAACGCCGCCCCGGTGTCGTGCAGGGAGGACAGGGCCGCGAGGGGGAGGGCGGCCAGCATCGCCACGCTCGCCACCACCGTGGCGGTGCGGTGACCGGCCCGCACGGCGGCGTACACCGCGAACAGGTAGGCGACGGCGGGCACATCGAAACCGGCCGCCTGATAACCCACCGCGCACAGTCCGGTGACGGCCAGCACGGGCAGCGGGGCCCGGCGGCGCGCGGCCAGCGCCAGACCGCCGGCCACCAGCAGTGTGCAGCCCAACAGGCCGAGGTCGCCGGCCGGTTGCCGCCCGGACAGCCCGGTGGCCAGCAGCGCCCCCGCCACTCCGACGGCGATCGCCCAGTCCACGACACCGGCCGGGACCCCGAACCGTCCTCTGTCCATGGGCGCACCCTAGCCGGACGGCGCCGCGGGCGGGTCCCGCTCACGGACGAGCGCGCGTGTACCGCGCCCGTGGTACACGCGCGACGTCCGCGGTATCCGCCGTGGTCGCGTGCTCCGTCGGCGGCAGCCCGAAGTGCCTGCGCCTGAGGGACGCCCGGCGGTGGGTCCGGCGGACATGATCGGGCGACGTCGAGTCGCAGGAGGAGAAGATGACGCCAACGGACACCACCCGCACGGAAGGAGCCCTGGCGGGACTGGCCCGGTTCTGCTACCGGCGGCGCCGCCTGGTGCTCCTGGTCTGGATCGTCGGCGTGATCGCGGTGGCCTTCGCCGGCTTCGGTTACGGTGCCTCCCCCGACAACGACTTCTCCGGCGGCGGCTCCGACTCCGCCAAGGCACAGGCGCTGATCGAGAAGCACTTCCCCGAACGGCAGGGGGACACGCTGACCCTCGCGATCAAGGCGGACAGGGGAATCGACGACCCCGCCGCCCGGCGGCGGATCGAGAAGGTCATCGCCGGTCTGGACGACTCGCCCGTGACAGGGCCGGTGACCTCTCCGTATCAGGACGAGAACCTGGTGACGAAGGATCGCCGCATCGCCCGTACGACCATCCCGCTGACCGTCAAGGACGTGCGGAAGACCGAGGTCGAGCCCCTGGTGACCCTGGTCAAGCAGGCCTCCGGGGAGGGCGTGACGCTGGGTCTGGGCGGGGAGAAGGCGGAGAAGGCCGAGACACCCCCGCAGGGTTCGTCCGAGAGCGTGGGCATCGTGGCGGCGGCGGTGATCCTGTTCATCGCCTTCGGGTCACTGGTGGCGATGGGCCTGCCGATCGTCACCGCGATGCTGGCGATCGTCGCGGGCATCGCCCTGACGAAGATGGTGGCGTATCTGGTCCCCGCACCGGACTTCACGGCGATCCTCGCCGCGATGATCGGTCTCGGCGTCGGCATCGACTACGCCCTGTTCATCGTGACCCGCTACAAGGACGGCCTGCAGGCCGGCGACGATCCGGAGACCGCCACGGTCAAGGCCATCACCACCGCCGGTCACGCGGTCCTGTTCGCCGGCACGACCGTCGTGATCGCGCTGCTGGGCCTGATCGTCATGGGACAGCGGCTGATGACCGGAGTGGCCGTCGCCACGTCGGTGATCGTGCTGGTGACGATGATCGCCGCGGTGACCCTGCTGCCGGCGTTCCTCGGCTTCACCGGGCACAGGATCAACTCGCTGCGCCTGCCCCGTCGCACGTTCCGCCGGAGCGGAGCCGACGGTGTCCCGGCACGGGAGCGCCGTACGCTCGCCGAGCGGTGGGCCGGCGTGGTGCAGCGCAAGCCGCTGGTCGCCGCGGTGCTGGCCGGCGTGGTGCTGCTGGTGCTGGCCGCACCCACGCTGTCGATGCGGCTGAGCAACCCCGACGCCAGTGTCCAGCCGCACGACCGGAGCAGCTACACCTCGTACAAGATCCTCTCCGAGGGCTTCGGTCCCGGCTACGGCGCACCCCTGGTCCTCGCCGCCGAGGTCGGCCCCCACGGCGGCGATCTGCGTTCCGTCGCCGAAGCCGTCGGCAGGACCGAGGGCATCGCCTACGCCACGCCGCCCCAGGTCAGCAAGGACGGGCGGGCCGCGCTCCTCATGGCCTTCCCCAGGACCGGCTACCAGGACAAGGCGACCGCGGATCTGGTCCACCGGCTCCGCGACGACGTGCTGCCCAAGGCGCCCGGCGGCGAAGCGGTCTACGTCGGCGGCCCGAACGCCGTCACGATCGACACGGCCGAGGACATCGGCTCGCGCCTGCCCCTGATGATCGCGGTCGTCATCGCGCTGTCCCTGGTGCTGCTGATCGCGCTGGTCCGTTCGGTCACCATCGCGCTCCAGGCCGCCGTGATGAACCTGCTGGCCATCGGCGCCGCCTACGGCGTGCTCGTCGCGGTCGTCCAGTGGGGGTGGCTGGGCCCGGCCCTCGGTTTCCCCACCGCGATGCCGGTCACGACCTGGGTGCCGATGATGATCTTCCCGGTGCTGTTCGGTCTGTCGATGGACTACGAGGTCTTCCTGATCTCGCGGGTCCGTGAGGAGTACGAACGCACCGGCGACACCCGGACGGCCGTCGCGCGCGGGATGGCACGGACCGCCAAGGTCATCACGGCCGCGGCCGCCATCATGGTCGCCGTCTTCACCACCTCCCTGCTCGGCCCCGACGTCGCGGTCAAACAGGGAGGCCTGGGCATGGCCGTCGCCGTGCTCATCGACGCCACCGTCATCCGGCTGGTCCTCGTCCCGGCGGTGATGGAACTGTGCGGCGACACCAACTGGTGGATGCCCGGCCGCCGGACACCGAAGGCGACGGCCGCTTTGGACGCCGAGGCCGGGCAGGAGGCCAGGGTCTGACTCCTCCTCGAGCCGGAGTGCGGGGGGCCATTGGGCGGGGTTCCCCGCACGAGCGGAAGGCAGGCTCGGCATGATGACCGGATGATTAGTGCGCGCGCTCTCAACCGCTCGACCCTCGCACGGCAGTTGCTGCTCGGCAGGGAGTCGCTCACACCCGTCGACGCGGTGCGGCGCGTGGTCGCTCTCCAGGCACAGCAGCCCGCCTCGCCGTACCTGGCCCTGTGGAACCGGCTCAGCGGCTTCGACCCGGCCGGCTTCGACCCGGCCGGCATCGACACCGCCGTGGCCGGCCACCGGGCGGTCAGGTCGACACTGATGCGGATCACGCTGCACATGGTTCACGCCGAGGACTACCGGGCGTTCCGCGAGGCCATGGAGCCGACACTGCGCGGCTCCCGGCTCGGCGGCCCCCGTTTCACGGCGTCCGGGCTCACCGCCACCGACGCCGACGCGCTGGTCCCGGAACTGCTGGAGTACGCCGACCAGCCGCGGTCCGCCGCCCAGATGCGGCGCCGGCTCGAGGCGCGACTGGGCGCACCGGTGGAACCGGCGGCCTGGCGGATGCTGCGGCAGTACGCGCCGCTGTGGCACGCGCCCACCGGAGGCCCCTGGTCGTTCGGCACCCAGCAGGCCTATGTCGCCGCCGGCACACCGCCGGAGTTGGCCGATCCGGACGCCGCCGTCGCGGGTCTGCGCACTCTGATACACCGTTACCTGGAGGGCTTCGGCCCGGCGTCGGTGGCGGACATGGCGCAGTTCGCGCTGGTCCAGCGGGCCAGGGCGAGAGCGGCGGTGCAGGGACTCGCCGCTGAACTGGAGCAACTGGAGGGCCCGGACGGCACGGTGCTGTACGACATCCCCGGCGCCACGGCCGGGCGAGGACACCCCGGCCCCGCCCAGGCTGATGGCGATGTGGGACAGCATCCTGCTGGCCTACGCCGACCGCGGCCGCGTCATCCCACCCGCGTACCGCAAGCTCGTGATGCGCGTCAACGGGGACGTCCTGCCCACCCTGCTGGTCGACGGCTATGCCGCCGGCGTGTGGCGTCCCGTGGACGGAGGAATCGAGGCCACCGCCTTTCACCCGCTTCCGGAGCACGTCTGGCGGGGACTGGCCGCGGAGGCCGGATCGCTCACCCTGTTCCTCGCCGACCGCGAGGAGACGGTGTACCAGCGCTACGGCCACTGGTGGACGAAGGGGCTGCCGGCCGCCGAGACACGCCTGCTCCGTGGCGACTGAGACGTGCCCCATGACGCTGCCGGCCGGCCGACCCGGCCGACCGAACGAGCGGTGGGGCGCGTAGCGTCCGGTCGTATGGAACCCATGGCTCACGTCCAGTCGGCACAGGGCAACCGGCCTCGGGCCCGTGACCTCGGCATCGTCGTCGGGCGGGGCGATACCGGCCCCCTCAACGCGATCACCGATGTGCCGGGCGTCCGGGTCGGGCACACCACCGTGCGGCGTCCTCCCGACGTGCACAGCGGGGTGACCGCCGTCGTGCCCGGTGCCGTCGGCCCCCGCTCGCCGCTGCCCGCGGGGGTGTTCACCGGCAACGGATACGGCAAGCTCATCGGCACCACCCAGCTCACCGAACTGGGCACGCTGGAGACCCCGGTGCTGCTCACCTCCACCCTGTCGGCGTTCCGGGTCGCCGACGCCCTCGTCGGATGGATGCTCGAACGGCCCGGTTGCGGTGAGGTACAGAGCCTCAACCCGGTCGTGGGCGAGTGCAACGACGGCTTCCTGTCGGACATCCGGGCGCGGCCGGTGCACGAGGAGCACGTCCGGTCCGCGCTCGACGGGGCGTCCGGTGGTCCGGTGGCCGAGGGCTGCGTCGGCGCTGGAGCGGGAACGGGCGCCCTGGGTTTCAAGGCGGGGATCGGAACCGCCTCCCGCACACCCGAACTGGCAGGCGGGCCGTACACGGCCGGGGTCCTGGTGCAGGCGAACTTCGGCGGCACGCTGCGAGTGCTCGGCCGCTGCGTCACCCCGCGGTCCCTGGGCCTGACCGATGACCCGGCGCCGGTCGCGGAGACCGGTTCCTGCATGATCGTGGTCGCCACGGACGCCCCCGTCGACGCGCGGCAGCTCACCCGCGTCGCGCGGCGGGCCGTGTTCGCCCTGGCCCGCACGGGCGCGGCCTACAGCCATGGCAGCGGCGACTACGCCATTGCCTTCGGTACGCGACCGGAGGCGGGCGCCCCAGTGGCGGACGCCGAACTGGGGCCCCTGTTCGAAGCCGTCCTCGACGCCGTCGAGGAGGCGGTGCTCAACTCCCTGCTGGCCGCGACCACGACCACGGGCTTCGGCGGCCGCACCCTGCCGGCCCTGCCCGCGGACCGGCTGCTCGACGCCCTCACCGACCCCGCGGCACCACCGCTGCCCGACCGCCGGACGAGGCCGGCCGGCTGACACCGGACCGGCGGCGGGAAGCGATAGGCCGCGGCTATCGGCCGCATTCGGCAATCGCGCATTGTGACGGCCCTGCCCTTCGGAGAGCCTGACCACGTCCGGCAGCACGGCCGGCGTGGTCCAGCGAAGGGGAGGGCATGGCACAGTCACAGTACCTTCGGCGCAACTTCATCGACGGACGATGGGATCCGGCCGAGTCGGGACTGACGAGGGATAACACCAACCCGGCCGACGCCAGTGACCGGATCGGGGAGTTCGCCGAGTCGGGGGGGGGGGGGGGGGGGGGGGGGGGGGGCGGCCCCCCCCCCCCCCCCCCCCCCCCCCCCCCCCCCCCCCCGGGGGGGGGGGGGGCCGCCCCCCCCCCCCCCCCCCCCCCCCACCCCCGTCATCACTTCCCCTCCTGCTCGGCCACCGCGTTGATGGCCGCCAGCGACTTGCGCACCTGGTTGCGGTCCGTGGTGTGCCAGAACTCGGGCAGCGATGCCTTCAGATAGCTGCCGTACCGGGCCGTCGCCAGACGCGGATCCAGTACGGCGACCACACCCCGGTCCCCCGAGGCCCGTACGAGACGTCCGGCGCCCTGCGCCATGAGGAGCGCCGCGTGGGTGGCGGCCACCGCCATGAAGCCGTTGCCGCCGGCGTCCTCCACGGCCTTCTGGCGGGCGCTCATCACCGGGTCGTCGGGTCGCGGGAACGGGATCTTGTCCATGACGACGAGCTGGCAGCTGGGCCCGGGGACGTCCACGCCCTGCCAGAGCGACAGGGTGCCGAAGAGGCACGTCTTCGGGTCCGCCGCGAAGTTCTTGATCAGTTCACCGAGGGTCTCCTCGCCCTGGAGCAGGATCGGGAACTCGGGGATGCGGCCGCGCAGCTCCTCGGCGGCCAGCTGGGCCGCACGCATGGAGGAGAACAGACCGAGCGTGCGTCCGCCCGCGGCCTGGATCAGCTCCGTCAGCTCGTCGAGCATGTCGCCGCGATCGCCGTCCCGCGCGGGACGCGCCAGGTGCTTGGCGATGTACAGGATGCCCTGCTTGCGGTAGTCGAAGGGCGAGCCGACGTCGATGCCCTTCCATTGCGGCACGTCGTCGCCCTCGGTGCCTTCCGGCGCGAGGCCGAGGGAGGCTCCGACGCCGTTGAAGTCGCCGCCGAGTTTGAGGGTCGCGGAGGTCAGGACGACGGAGCGGTCCGTGAAGAGCTTCTCCCGCAGCAGGCCCGAGACGGACATGGGAGCGACGCGCAGGGAGGCGCCGAAGCGGTCGTGGCGCTCGTACCAGACGACGTCCCACTCGGAACCGTTGGTGATGCGCTCCGCCACGTCGTGCACGGTCTCCACCGAGGCCAGCGCCTGTTTGCGGACGGCGTCCTCGTCCTGGACCGACCTGTCCCGGGTCGCGCCGAGTGCGGAGATGACATTGCGCGAGGCATCCCGCAGTGCCAGCAACACATAGCCGAGGTCCTCGGGGATCTCCTCCAGGCGGCCGGGCAGGGCCAGCTCCATCAGACGCTCGAAGCCCTCGGCCGCGGTCTGCAGCTGATCGGCGGCCTTCTCGTTCACCAGCTTGGCGGCGCGGCGCACCGCGCGGTTGACCTGGCCGGGGGTGAGCTCACCGGTGGCGACGCCCGTGACCCGTGAGACGAGCTCGTGCGCCTCGTCGACGATGAGGACCTCGTGCTGCGGGAGGACCGGCGCTCCCTCGATGGCGTCGATCGCGAGCAGCGCGTGGTTGGTGACGACGACCTCGGCGAGCTTGGCGTGCTCACGGGCCATCTCGGCGAAGCATTCGGCGCCGTAGGCGCACTTGGAGGCGCCAAGACACTCCCGCGAAGAGACGGACACCTGTGCCCAGGCCCGGTCGGACACTCCGGGCGCGAGGTCGTCGCGGTCGCCGGACTCGGTCTCGTCGGCCCAGTCGCGCAGCCGCAGCAGGTCCTGACCCAGCTTGCTGGTGGGCGCGGCCGCCTCGAACTGGTCGAACAGTCCCTCTTCCTCGTCCTGCGGCATGCCCTCGCGCAGGCGGTGCAGGCACAGGTAGTTCGACCGGCCCTTGAGCATGGCGAACTCCGGGCGGCGGCGCAGCAGCGGGTGCAGGGCGTCGACCGTGCGCGGCAGGTCACGCTCGACGAGCTGGCGCTGGAGGGCGAGGGTGGCGGTGGCCACGACCACTCTCTCCCCGTGGGCGAGGGCGGGCACAAGGTAGCCGAGGGACTTTCCGGTGCCGGTGCCGGCCTGGACCAGCAGATGCGAGCTGTCGTCGATCGCGTCGGCGACGGCTTGGGCCATGGTCACCTGGCCGGGGCGCTCCGTACCTCCGACGGCGGCGACGGCGGCATGCAGGAGTTCGGGGAGGGAGGGCTTCGTCATAGCGCGACCACCCTACGGCTCGGGACTGACAATCGGGCGATCAAGGCGGAGACCGGTGGCCGGTTACCTCCCACTCCCGTCCGGCGGGAGGGGAGCCGGACCGACCGGAGCGGCGTACCACCTGTGATGGTGCTGTGGCTCGCAGTCACAGCAGATCACGCAAGGACCGGTCGCGGATCATGAGGGCGGCCCGTTTGGCGGGCAGGTCGACCTCGGCGGCGAATCGGAAACCGGCGCTCAGAAAGGCGGCCAGGGAGGGTGCATTGCGAAGGTCCGGTTCCGCGAGGACGCGGGCACAGGTGAGGCGTTGGTCGAGCACCAGGTCGGCGACGGCTTTGAGCAGGGTGCCGCCGAGCCCTCGCCCGCGGTCGGCGACGCCGCCGATGAAGAGATGGATCCCGGTGTCGTGCGGCCGGGCGGGGTAGTACCGGGCCAGCGGATCGAGGTCGGCCCGGTAGATCTCCCAGTAGCTCATCGGCGTGCCCTCGAGCAGGCCGATGCAGGGGACGCTGCGGCCGTCGCCGTCGAGTTGCGCGAGCAGATGGGTCTCGGTCACCTCCCGCTCCCCGGCAAGCTGCCAGAACTCCGCGACGGCGGGATCGTTCATCCAGCGGCAGATCAGCGGCAGGTCCCGCTCCAGCCGGACGGGAACCAACTGGAACGCGCCGGCGGGCGTGAGGGTGGGGCCCCAGTCACCCACGCCGTCGAGCAGGTCGGCCGTGGCCGGGGTGCCCGCCCCGGTCGTCTCCCCGAGACGCGTGACGAAGTCGTCCGGCAGGCGCAGGTCGAGCGTGTCCTCTCCGTCGGTGCCCGCCCCGGTCGCGCTGGGGTGGGGAGCGGTTGCCGGCGCTTGCCCGGTGGCGGCGCCTGCGTCGGTCGGAGGCATGGCGCGCTCCTCTCGGAAGGAGGGATTGCGGAGGACGGGAGTCGCAGTCACGTGGGAGTGCGGGTCAGAGGAACAGGGGGTTGGCGATGGTGACGTAGACGGACTGGGTGTCGACCGAGCCGACGAGTTCGTCGAGGCCGTGCAGCCGGGTCAGCAGGTTGGCCTTGCAGCGCAGCACCGGGGAGTCGAGCAGGCGGGCCGGCAGGGTGGAGCGCGTACGGGCCGGGCCGGAGGCCGCGGAGACGAGGAAGCGGCGGAAGGCAGCCAGCAGCAGCCGCTCGTCGGCGAGCCGCTGGGAGCCGAAGGCGCCGATGAGGCCGAACACGTTGTTGACGGCGAGGTAGTAGGCGAAGCGTTCGTCGGTGACGTCGTCGGAGACGAAGGTGTCGCTGTGCTCGCCGATGCCGGGCAGCCGGGCGTCGAGCTCCGCGTGCCGGGAGACGCGGAAGTAGTAGCCCTGGTTGTCGCGGTAGCGGCCGCCCGCCGGCCAGCCTTCGTCGTCCAGCAGGAGCAGCGTGTTCTGCTGGTGCGCCTCCAGGGCGACCCCGGCCTCCCCGTCCAGCCACAGCACGGGGCGGACCACGTGCTCGAGGTAGCGCAGGAACCACTCGGCGGCGACGGCTCTCGACGGGCGTCCGGTGCGGACGGCGAGGCCGGTGACGACCTCGGCCAGGCGGGACCGCAGGGAGAGGGGGGCGCCGGCCCGTGGGTAGGGCCGGGGGGCCACGAGTCCGGCGACGCAGGAGACGTCGTCCGCCGGGTTGAACGGGTTGTGCCGGATCATCACGTCCAGTCCCGGCACGGGTGTCCCGTCCTGGTCGTCCACGGCCAGCCAGGCCGGATCGCGGACGATGTCGAAGCCGGGGTGCGCCGCGCGCCACTGCCGGGAGAGGCCGCTGCGCAGCAGCCGGTGGACCTCCACGCCTCGGTGCAGTTCCTTGCGGAGGTTCTCACGACGGGAGTTGGTGATGCGCAGGCCCAGTGACAGCTTGAGCATGGCGGCCGCACCGGTGCGGTGGACGGTGCGTACGGAGGAGGTGGGATGCCAGTGCGGCCCCTGGGGGCCGAGGTCGCGCAGCAGTCCCGCGTCGAGCAGGGCGGCCGTGCCGGGGCGGTGGCGGACCTCGCGCATCTGCCACGGGTGCAGCGGCAGGGCGGTGTATCCGTCGGGCAGGGGCAGCTTCGCTGCGGCGAGCCGGGCGGTGAGCCGGTCGGCGGGTACGGTGCGGCCGCGCTCGGTCCAGGCGGAGTCGGTGGCGAGTGCGGAGTTGGCCACCGCCAGCCAGTGCAGCGGGAAGGAGCCGCGCAGTTCGGGCGAGTAGGGGCGGACTTCGGCCTCCGACAGGCCCTCGCGGCTCTTCGGGGTCGGGTGCAGCGGATGTCCGAGCAGCAGTGCCTGTTCGGCGGAGAGGAACCGGTCGGTTCCGTCGGTGGGACGGTGCCGGCGGTCGCTCAGGAAGAGGGCGGTGCCACGCACGGAGTCGGCGACACGGGCGACGAGGTCGAGTGCGGCGGTGCCGGAGGGCTCGGCCGAGGTGCGGTTCTGCGACGGGTCGGCGGATGCGGGCCCCCGCGAGGCCCTGGGAACGCGGATCCTGGTGTGCGCTTCCCGCGCGAGCAGGGTGGCGACCGTGACGGCGTCGGCCGGCGGGGCGTCCTCCGGGGCGTCGGCCAGGTACGGGAGGCCGAAGCGGTGCCAGCCCGTCGGGGACCAGTGGTGGACCGGGACGAGCAGGGCCGTCCCGCTGGCCCGGAGGGGGATGCGGAGGGTGCCGTAACTCGGCGCGGCGGCGCCGGTCTCGCGCACCCAGCAGCGCAGGAGGCTCTCCACGGCCGCGGCCTGGGCGGCGGTGTGCGGGTCGGGGTGTTCGAGCAGGTCGGTGGCCGTGCCGTCGGGCCGCAGGGCGGCCGATGTCCTTCTCGGCTGACGGGGGACCGTCTCGGCCGGGTCGGGGATGCGGGAGCGGCCGTGGGGGATGGAGGTGAGGTTCAAGACGGCTCCTCATGGTGACGTTCGGGTCGACGCGTCCGGCGGAGGCCGAGTCGGTCGGGGCGACGGTGGGGGCGGCGGTCAGGGCGGCAGTGGTGGCGGTCGGGGGATACGGACCGAGCGCATCGGGCATCGGGCATCGGGCATCGGGCATCGGGCGAGCCGAGCGGCTCTTCCGGTTCCGCAACGGCACCGGTGGTTCGGTCCAGGTCGGCCGTGGGGGCCGGTGTTGGCTCGGACCTGCTCGTCTCCCGGGGGCGCCCGCCCACGAGGGCGGCCGGAGGGTGCTACCCCGCGCCTTGCGAGCGGCCGGTGAGTCGCGGCTGCCTCCGAGGGGCCCCGCGTTCCTGACCGTCTCGGCCGGTGTGTTTCCGGGCCGCCCCCTCGACCGCTTCGGCCAGGCGGCCGAGCACTGCGGCGGCCTGCTCGTCGGTGATCGTCAGCGGCGGAAGGAGCCGCACGACGCTCGCGTGGCGGCCACCGAGTTCGACGATCAAGCCTCTACGCAGGCACTCCCGTTGGACGGCGGCGGCGAGCTCGGGTGCGGCGGGACGGGGCTCCCGGACGAGGGGTGACATCGGCTCGGCGCCTCCGGCCCGGCGCCGCTCCCTCATGACAACACCGTCCACCACCGTCGCGCCCGCCCGATCCGCCGCCCCGCCCCCACTGTCCAGTTCAGGGCCACCCTCCGGATCGACCAGTTCCAGGCCGATCATCAGCCCGCGGCCGCGCACCTCGCCGACGCACGGGAAGTGGCCGGCCAGGTCGCGGAGTTGGGTCAGCATGTGCAAGCCGAGGGACGCGGCGCGTTCGGCGAGGCGGTTCTCGCGGACATGCGCCAGGGTGGCCGCGCCGGCGGCCATGGCGAGCTGGTTGCCGCGGAACGTTCCGGCGTGGGCGCCGGGTTCCCAGACGTCGAGGTCGTCGCGGTAGACCACGACGGCCAGCGGCAGGCTGCCGCCGATGGCCTTGGACAGCACCATCACGTCCGGTGTCACACCGCTGTGCTCCACCGCCCAGAAGGTGCCCGTGCGGCCCACCCCCGTCTGGATCTCGTCGGCGATCAGCGGGACGGACCGGTCCTCGGTGACGCGGCGCATGCGCCGCACCCAGTCGTCCGGAGCGGGAATCACCCCGCCCTCGCCCTGGACGAGTTCGAGGATCATCCCGGCGGGCAGCGGTACGCCCGACTTCGGGTCGTCCAGGACCGACTCGGTCCAGCGGGCGGCGAGTTCGGCCCCGCGCGCGCCGCCGACACCGAAGGGGCAGCGGTGGTCCTGCGGGTAGGGCAGGCGCGTGACCCGTACGTCGGTGGCGTGGCCGGAGGCGGCGAGCGCTCCCTCGGTCATCCCGTGGTAGGCGCCGGAGAAGGCCAGGATTCCGGTACGGCCGGTGGCGGCGCGGACGAGTTTGAGGGCGGCCTCCACCGCGTCCGTGCCGGCCGGGCCGCAGAACTGCACGCGTGCGCGGCCGGCGAGTCCGGGCGGCAGGGTGCGGAACAGCTCGGTGACGAAGGCGTCCTTGACGGGTGTGGCGAGATCGAGGGCGTGCAGGGGCGCGCCCGAGTCGAGGACCTTGTGGATGGCCTCCAGGACGACGGGGTGGTTGTGGCCGAGGGCAAGGGTGCCCGCGCCGGAGAGGCAGTCCAGGTAGCGGCGGCCGTCCGCGCCCTCGATGGTGAGCCCGCGGGCCCGCACGGGCACGATCGGCAGGGCGCGCGCATAGGTGCGCGCCGCCGACTCGCGCGCCGACTGTCGCCGCAGGATGCCCTCGAACGAGGCGCGCGCCTCCGCGGACGCGCAGCCTCCGGGCGCAGACTCCGTCACGGTCACGGCTTTTTGTCCTCCCGCTGTCCCAGGGCGTCGGCCTGCCACTGACGCAAGGCGCCGGCCTCTCGCGCTGCCGGGGCGGATCGCCGCCCACGGCACGGGGTCCCGGACGCAGACATCAGGACCCTCACCGCTACAACCCCGGACGGTGCGCACGGTTACGGGTGAGCTCAAGATCCTTGGCGTCAGGGATCGTTGCTCGTCGGCGCCCTCGGGCCGGGCGCGGAGCGACCGGTTCACGCCCGGCCTCGCGTCGGACATCGGACATCGGGGATCGGAGCGAAGTCGATCGGCCGGCGTCGGCGGGCGCACCACCCGCCGAGGCCGCCCGGGCACCCGGCTCAGGCACGGCGGCCCGGCCGGACCGTCCCGCGCCGTGACCTCCGGCCGACCGGCGCCGCCGCCGGAGGCGGGGGAGCCGCTCCGTCGTGCGGGCGCCGGCAGCGGGGGCGGGACTCGGACGAACGGCCCGGCCGGGCAGCCTGCGGCGGAACCACTGCCCGTAGCGAAACCGTTGCCGTTCCGTCGGCGGTCCCCCACGCCGACCGCATAGTGTGTGGTGCCGTTCGCGCACGCCGTGAGACAGGGGTGAACCGGCCTTGGTTTCACGGTGGGAATGCGGCGCCGAGCACCAAGTCCGTTTTTAGCAGGGGGAGTCAGAGCATGCGACCCATACGCCCGTTCTTCACCGCGCGTCGAGGAGGGGGCGCCCGCCGCACAACCTCCCCCGTGCTGACCGCCGTTGCCCTGGCCTCGGGGCTCGCGCTCCTCGCCACCGGCTGCGACTCGGGCGACAGCGAGGCCGACGGGCAGCCCTCCGCCGTGGCGACCGCCGACGACACGGGCGGAACCGGCGACGGAAAGATCAAGATCCCGGACGACCTCAGGAAGAAGCTCAAGGACCACGGGATCGACATCGACAAGTGGAAGAACGGCGCCTGGAAGGACTGGAACCAGGACGACTGGCTCCGTGAGGCGAAGGACTTCGTCAACCCGATCATCAAGGATCTCTGGGACCCCGACCGGATGCGCCGCGCCAAGGACCCGGACAAGGGCGTCGACAACGACCTCTCGGGCGACCAGGGTGTCACCGACCCGACTCCGGCCCCGGTGACGGCGCGCGCGGTCTCGCCGACGTACCACGCGAACGCGGCGACGGCGGGGAAGGTGTTCTTCGACTCCCCCGAGGGCACGATGGTCTGCTCGGCGACGGTCGTTCAGGACCCGGCCCACCCGGGCAAGTCCAACCTCGTGTGGACGGCCGGCCACTGCGTGCACGCCGGCAAGAAGGGCGGCTGGTACCGCAACATCGCCTTCGTGCCGTCCTACAACGACGCCGGCCGCGGCACCGCCGAGCTGCAGAACGCCGCCAAGGACGAGGTCGCCCCGTTCGGCGTGTGGTGGGGTGACTGGGCGCAGACCTCGGAGCAGTGGATCGAGCAGGGCGGCCCGACTGGGGGGCAGGGTGCCTCCTACGACTTCGCCGTCATCCATGTGACGCCCGAGCAGGGCGGCAGCGGCCGGTCACTGGAGGAGACCGTCGGCGCGGCGCTCCCCGTGGACTTCGCCGCCCCGGCCGTACCGAAGGTGCGGAGCGTGACCGCGACCGGCTACCCGGCCGCGCCGCCGTACGACGGGCAGCGGCTGTACCAGTGCCAGGACAAGCCGGGCCGGCTGTCGCTGAGCACCTCGGATCCGACGATGTACCGCATCGGCTGCACCATGACCGGCGGCTCCTCCGGCGGCGGCTGGGTCGCGACCGGCTCGGACGGCAAGCCCGCTCTGGTCTCCAACACCTCGATCGGCCCGGTGACGG
Organism: Streptomyces sp. NPDC014889; assembly: GCF_043081205.1. NCBI lineage: Bacteria > Bacillati > Actinomycetota > Actinomycetes > Kitasatosporales > Streptomycetaceae > Streptomyces > Streptomyces sp. NPDC014889. The sequence continues at coordinate 57,279 of NZ_JBIBWH010000019.1, read as the reverse complement.
CCGGCTGGCTGGCGGGCCCGCGACTGGGCCCTGAGGCCAAGGGCGTGTACGACGCCGTCAGCGGCAAGTTCGCCGGGCAGTAGGCCCGGAAGACCAGCGCACAACAGCAAGCGTCAAGCACCACCACCGAGGCGCTCGGCGCTCGGGCCGGCGCGCACGGTGTTCACACCAAACGACGGGGGTTCATCGCATCATGCAGCTCATACGTAGGTCCGCCACGCCCCGGCGTGCGCGCCGGCGCACCGCCCTGGCCGCCACCGGGCTCGTCGCGACCCTGGCGCTCACCGCCACCGCCTGCGGCGACTCGGGCAAGGCCGACGCCGCCGGCGCGCCGGACGCCACCGCCTCGCAGACCGGGGACAGCGGCAGCGGCGACGGCGACGGCAAGGTCAGGATTCCGGCCGACATCGCGGACAAGCTCAAGGAGCACGGGATCGATGTCGACAAGTGGCAGCGCGGCGGCTGGAAGGACTGGGACAAGGACAAGTGGCTCAGTGAGGCCAAGGACTTCGTCAACCCGGTGATCAAGGGCCTGTGGAAGCCCGAGCGGATGCGGTCCGCCCAGGAGGCGAACAAGACCGTCTCCACCCAGGACGCCGCCGCCGACCAGGGCGTCAGCGACCCGGCCCCGCGGCCGGTCCGGGCGCAGGCGGAGAAGACGCCGTACCACGCCAACGCCGCCCCGGTCGGCAAGGTCTTCTTCGACTCGCCCCAGGGCTCGATGGTCTGCTCGGGCACGGTCGTCAAGGACGTCAACCATCCGGGCAGGTCCAACCTGGTGTGGACGGCCGGCCACTGCGTGCACGCCGGACGGGACGGCGGCTGGTACCGCAACATCGCGTTCGTCCCGTCCTACAACGACCTCGGCAAGTCCGCGGCGCGGCTGAGCAACGCGCGCGCCTCCGAGGTGGCCCCGTACGGCGCCTGGTGGGCGGACTGGGCGTCCACCTCCAGCCAGTGGATCCAGGGCGGTGCGGAGACGGGCGGAGCGGGCGCGACGTACGACTACGCCGTGCTGCACGTGAAGCCGGAGTCCGGCTCGCGGTCGCTGGAGGAGACCGTCGGGGCGGCCCTGGACGTGGACTTCTCCGCGCCCGAGGTACCGCAGGTCGCCACGATGGGTGCCTGGGGCTACCCGGCCGCGCCTCCGTACAACGGTCTGAAGATGTTCCGCTGTGTGGACCGGCCGGGCCGGCTGTCGCTCAGCCCGTCGCTCCCGACGATGTACCGCATCGGCTGCACCATGACCGGCGGCTCCTCCGGCGGCGGCTGGTTCCGCGTCGTGGACGGCAAAACCAAGCTCGTGTCCAACACCTCGATCGGTCCCGCGGACCACACCTGGCTGGCGGGTCCGCAGCTGGGGCGGGGCGCGGAGGCGCTGTACCAGAACATGAGCAGGACGTACGGCGGCCGGTGATCCGGCACGCCGGCACGCCGAGGGCCCGCCCCCTGTCGCAGGGAGCGGGCCCTCGGGCCGTACGGGTGTGGGTCAGAGCGCGGAGGCAGGCGTGTACGGCGCGAGTTCCGCCGCGAGCTCCTCGTGCACCCGGGCCTTGAGCAGGGTGCCCTCCGCGGTGTGCTCCTCGGAGATCACCTCGCCCTCGGTGTGGGCGCGGGCGATCAGCTTGCCGTGGGTGTACGGCACCAGCGCCTCGATCTCGACGGACGGCCGGGGCAGCTCCCTGTCGATCAGCTCGAGCAGCTCGGCGATGCCCTGCCCGGAGCGGGCCGAGACGACGATCGAGCGCTTCTCGATCCGCAGCAGCCGCTGGACCACCAGCGGGTCCGCCGCGTCCGCCTTGTTGATCACGACGATCTCGGGCACGTCGGTGGCGCCGACGTCCCTGATCACCTCGCGCACCGCGGCGAGCTGCTCCTCCGGGTCGGGGTGGGAGCCGTCCACCACGTGCAGGATCAGGTCGGAGTCGCCGACCTCCTCCATGGTGGAGCGGAACGCCTCGACCAGGTGGTGCGGCAGGTGCCGGACGAAACCGACGGTGTCCGCCAGTGTGTAGAGCCGCCCGGTCGGGGTCTCGGCGCGGCGCACGGTCGGGTCCAGGGTCGCGAACAGCGCGTTCTCGACCAGGACACCCGCGCCGGTGAGCCGGTTGAGCAGGGAGGACTTGCCGGCGTTGGTGTAACCGGCGATGGCGACGGAGGGCACCTTGTTGCGACGCCGCTCCTGGCGCTTGATCTCGCGGCCGGTCTTCATCTCCGCGATCTCCCGGCGCATCTTCGCCATCTTCTCGCGGATCCGCCGACGGTCCGTCTCGATCTTGGTCTCACCGGGACCGCGCGTGGCGAGGCCGCCGCCGCTGCCGCCGCCCATCTGCCGGGACAGCGACTGGCCCCAGCCGCGCAGCCTCGGCAGCATGTACTGCATCTGGGCGAGCGCGACCTGCGCCTTGCCCTCTCGGGACTTGGCGTGCTGGGCGAAGATGTCCAGGATCAGGGCCGTACGGTCGATGACCTTGACCTTGACGACGTCCTCGAGGTGGATGAGCTGGCCCGGGCTGAGCTCACCGTCGCAGATGACGGTGTCCGCGCCCGTCTCCAGGACGACGTCCCGCAGCTCGTTCGCCTTGCCGGAGCCGATGTAGGTGGCCGCGTCGGGCTTGTCGCGGCGCTGGATCACGCCGTCGAGGACGACCGCGCCCGCGGTCTCCGCGAGGGCGGCGAGTTCGGCCAGGGAGTTCTCCGCGTCCCGCGCGGTCCCCGAGGTCCATACCCCGACGAGCACGACCCGCTCCAGGCGGAGCTGCCGGTACTCGACCTCGGTGACGTCCTCGAGCTCGGTGGACAGTCCCGCGACACGGCGCAGCGCCGCCCGCTCGGAACGGTCGAACTGGTCGCCGTCCCGCTCTCCGTCGAACTCGTGGCTCCAGGTGACGTCCTCTTCCATCAGGGCATCGGCCCGGAGACCTTCGGGGTAGGAGTGCGCGAGGCGCTTGCTGTCCTGGGACGCCTCGAACGACTGGGAAGAGGAAGAAGAGGAGGTCATTTGGTCCTTACGTGGTGGGAGAGTCCGTCATCGGTCACAACGTACGGGTACCCCGGGAGATTCCCGTGGCCCGTGCCCGCGCCGGTCTGAAGATGGTCGCACGGTACGGCCCGTCTCGTCACGGCGTTATTGCTCCGCCTCCCTCCCCCGGCCTGCTCCGCTCTCCTCGTCCCGGTCCCGCCGCTCGCTTCCGCTCACTTCCCCTCACTTCCGCTCGCTTCCGTTCACTTCTTCGCCGTCTTCGGCGGCGGGGCGGGCTTCCAGTCGGGGTGGCCGGGCATCGGCGGGGTCTTCTCGCCGTAGAGCCATGCCTGGAAGAAGCCGCTCAGGTCGCGTCCGGCGATGCCCGAGGCCAGGCGCTCGAAGTCGGCCGTGGTGGCCGTGCCGTCCCGGTGGGCCTGCACCCAGGCGCGCTCCAGGCTCTGGAAGGCCGCCTTGCCGATCTCCTGGCGCAGCGCGTACAGGACGAGCGCGGAGCCGTCGTAGACGTTCGCCCGGAAGACGCCGATCTTCTGGCCGGACTTCGGCGGCTTGGGCCGCGCGGGCGGTCCGCCGGCCTCGCGCCAGGTGTCGGAGGCGCCGTAGGCGGCCTTCATCCGGGTCTCCATCGGCTTCTTCGCCTTCTCCTCGGCGTACAGGGCCTCGTACCAGGTGGCGTGGCCCTCGTTGAGCCACAGGTCGGACCAGGTACCCGGGCTGACGCTGTCGCCGAACCACTGGTGGGACAGCTCGTGCACCATGACCGACTCGACGTACCACCGGGGGTACGCGGGCTCGGTGAACAGCTTCTTCTCGAAGAGGGACAGGGTCTGTGTCTCAAGTTCGAAGCCGGTGGCGGCGGAGGCCATGAGCAGGCCGTACGTCTCGAAGGGGTACGGTCCGACCTTGCTCTCCATCCAGGCGATCTGGTCGGGGGTCCTGGCCAGCCACGGTTCGAGGGCCTCGCGGTCCTCGGTGGGAACGACGTCGCGCAGGGGCAGGCCGTGCGGGCCGGTGCGCCGCACCACGGTGGAGCGGCCGATGGACACCTGAGCCAGCTCGGTGGCCATGGGATGCCGGGTGCGATACGACCAGGTCGTCGTCCCGCCGGTCCGGGTGACGCCCGCCGGGAGGCCGTTGGCGACGGCCGTGTACCCGTCGGGCGCGGTGATGTGGAACGTGAACATCGCCTTGTCGGAAGGGTGGTCGTTGCATGGGAACACCAGGTGGGCGGCGTCCGCCTGGTTGGCCATCGCGAGGCCGTCCGAGGTGCGCACCCAGCCACCGTCGCGGCCCTTTACGGGCATCGGGTCGCTGGTGTGGCGCACGGTGATGCGCATCCAACTGCCTTGGGGCAGCGGGATGCTGGGGGTGATCACAAGGTCCTCGCCCGCGCCGGCGAACTCGGCCGGCAGGCCGTCGACCTCCACGGAGTTCACCGTGCCGTGCGCGAAGTCGAGGTTCACGCGGTCGAGGTCCTTGGTGGTCCACGCGTCGATCGTCGTGACGGCCTGGAGCGGCTTGCCGTTGTCACCGCCGTAGGTGAACGACAGGTCGTACGACGACACGTCGTAGCCGGGGTTGCCCAGATGCGGGAAGAGCCGGTCGCCGATGCCCAGCGGCTCGGGCGGAGCACTCGCGGCGACGAGACAGACGGAGACGGCGGACGCGAGGAGAGTCGCCTTCAGGCGACGTGGGACACGTGATCCAGGGCTGAGCGGCATGCACCACCGCTATCAGCGCCCACCGGCCCCACCGCGCCGACGCGCGCCCAACCCACCCGAAAGGGCCCGACGGGTGCACGCCGAGGGCCACGAACGCACGGGGGCGCGCCGGGGCACGGGGGCGCACCTGAGGCGCGGTGGTGCGGGGCGGCGCGCGCGTGCCACGGGCGAGCGCCCCGGAGGCGCGGTCAGCAGCCCGGACGCGCGGGCGGCAAACCGGCCCGCAGGCGGCAGGCCCGGCGCGCGAGCGGCAGACCTGACGCACGGTCAGCGAGCCTGGCATCGCGCGCGAAGAAGGGCCCGCGGCTCACAACCCCGGCGGCCGGGGCTGGGTCCGGCTCACGTCGTAGACGCCGGGAACGTTGCGCATCGCGCGCATCAGGGCCGGAAGCCCGGCCGCGTCGGGGAGCTGGAGGGTGTACGTGTGGCGGACGCGCTGCTGGGCGGGCGGGGCCACGGTGGCGGAGATGACCTCGACGCCTTCGAGGGCGATCGCCTCGGTGAGGTCGGCCAGCAGATGGGGGCGGCCGAACGATTCGGCGAGCAGCGTGACACGGCACGCGGTGGTGTCGCCCCAGTGCACGCCGAACTCCGCGCGCCCCGCGCTCCTCATCCGCGCGACCGCGGCGCACTCCTCACGGTGCACGGTCACCATCCCCCCGCGTACGGCGAAGCCGGTGATCCCGTCGGGCGGCACGGGCGTGCAGCAGCCCGCGAGCCGTGCGGCCGTGTCGGGCCGGCCGACGACCACGACGTCCGCCGTGCGAGGTCCGAAGGCGGTCTTCACGGCCGGCCCGGTCGGCGGGACCGTGCCGGCGGGCCCCGTACCGGCCGCGGGGTTCCCCGCGGCCGGTACGTAGTCCACGTAGTCCCCATCGGTGTCCTGGGTCGGGTCCACGGCGGACTGGCGGGCGGCCAGCCGGCGTTGGATGGCGATGCGGGCGGCCGGGGTGTGGGCGTGGTCCAGCCATTCCCGGGAGGGCTCGGAGGCCGGGTCCTGGCCCATCAGGAGCTGTACGCTGTCGCCGTCCTTCAGGACGGTGCTCAGCGTCGCCAGACGGCCGTTGACGCGGGCGCCGAAGCACGCGTGCGCGTCCTCGCCGTACTGGGCGTACGCGGCGTCCACGCACGTGGCGCCCTCGGGCAGGCCGAGGGTGCCGCCGTCGGGCCGGAAGACGGTGATCTCGCGGTCCTGGGCGAGGTCTTCGCGCAGGGTGGACCAGAAGGTGTCGGGGTCCGGCGCGGCCCGCTGCCATTCGAGGAGGCGGGAGAGCCAGCCGGGCCGGGTGGGGTCGGCGCGCTCGCCGTCGCTCGCGCACTGCTCCTCCGCCGGAGCGGCGTAGGGGTTGCCGAGGGCGACGACCCCGGCCTCGGCGACCTTGTGCATCTGGTGCGTGCGGATGAGGACTTCGACGACCTGTCCGTCCTCGCGGGCGACGGCGGTGTGCAGCGACTGGTACAGGTTGAACTTGGGTACGGCGATGAAGTCCTTGAACTCCGAGACGACGGGCGTCATGCAGGTGTGGAGTTCGCCGAGGACGGCGTAGCAGTCGGCGTCCTCGTTCACCAGCACCAGCAGCCGGCCGAAGTCGCAGCCGCGCAGCCGGCCGCGCTTGCGGGAGACCCGGTGCACGGAGACGAAGTGCCGTGGTCTGACGAGCACTTCGGCAGGGACGTCGGCCTCGCGCAGTACTCCGCGCACCTGTTCGGCGACCTCGGTGAGCGGGTCGCCCCGGCGGTCCGCGTTCTCGGCGATCAACTCCCGCGTGTGCGCGTACTCCTCGGGGTGGAGGATCGCGAAGACGAGGTCCTCCAGCTCGGTCTTGAGAGCCTGCACGCCGAGCCGTTCGGCGAGCGGGATGAGGACGTCCCGGGTCACCTTGGCGATGCGGGCCTGTTTGTCCGGGCGCATCACGCCGAGGGTGCGCATGTTGTGCAGCCGGTCGGCGAGTTTGATCGACATCACGCGGACGTCGCTGCCGGTGGCGACGAGCATCTTGCGAAAGGTCTCGGGCTCGGCGGCCGCGCCGTAGTCGACCTTCTCCAGCTTGGTGACGCCGTCGACGAGGTAGCGGACCTCCTCGCCGAACTGCTCGCGCACCTGGTCCAGCGTCACATCGGTGTCCTCGACGGTGTCGTGCAGCAGGGACGCGGTCAACGTCGTGGTCTCGGCGCCGAGTTCGGCGAGGATCAGGGTCACGGCGAGGGGGTGCGTGATGTACGGCTCGCCGCTCTTGCGCATCTGGCCGCGGTGCGAGGACTCGGCCAGGACGTAGGCGCGGCGCAGCGGTTCGAGGTCGGCGTCGGGGAAGTGCGCGCGGTGGGCCTCGGCCACGTGGCCGATGGCGTCAGGCAGCCGGTCGCGGGCGACCGGGCCGAGCAGTGCGGCACGGCCGAGCCGGCGCAGGTCGATCCGCGGGCGGGCCCTGCGTCGGGGCTCGGCGGGAGCCACCGGGCCCGGGGCCGCAGGATTCGTGGCATCCGCACTCATGGGCACCTCCGGCTGCGTGGACCGGCGGACGGGGTGCCCCAGGGCGTACTCGGCACAGGGGTTGGCGACGGAATCCCCCGTCCGGGCCGGTGATTGATGCTACCGAGCCCAGCACGCCCGACCGGCCGTCTCCCGGCGAGCGTGAAACGGATCACCCATTCGAGCGATGGCCAGGAGGTTTACGGTTTTCAGTCACCTGACAGGGGATCGGCCGTGGTTTCGCTGCCGACGTCCGTCTCCGGGCATACGTATGACCTTCCCATGGGCCCCGGGAACTGCGATGCCCAGCCGACCGATCGTCAGCCCACCGCTGTTTCCAGCCACTTCGCCTCGATCACGCCCTCGGCGACGATCACTGCGGGACCCGTCATCTCGATCTCGCCGTCCGGCCGTTCGGTGATCACCAGCGTTCCGCCGGGCAGGTCCACCGTGTACGTCGCCGGAGTCCCGGTGGCCGCCGGGTCGGCGCCGTCGCGCCGGGCGGCCGCCACGGCGACGGCACACGCGCCCGTGCCGCACGAGCGGGTCTCTCCCGAGCCGCGCTCGTGCACGCGCAGGGCGACATGGCGGGGACCGCGGTCGACGACGAACTCGACGTTCACGCCGTCCGGATAGGCGGAGGCCGGGCTGAAGGGCGGCGGCGAGAGCAGTTCGCCGGCGTCGGCGAGGTCGTCGACGAAGGCGACCGCGTGCGGATTGCCCATGTTCACGTTGCGCGCGGGCCAGGTCCGCCCGCCGACGCTCACGGTGACGTCGCCTTCGGGGAGCGCCGCCCTGCCCATGCCGACGGTGATGTTCCCGTCCTTGGCGATGTGCGCCGTCTTCACGCCTCCGCGCGTGGCGATCGCGAGGTCGCCCTCCGTCGTGTGACCGGCGTGCTGGAGGTAGCGCGCGAACACCCGCACGCCGTTGCCGCACATCTCAGCGACGGAGCCGTCGGCGTTGCGGTAGTCCATGAACCACTCCGCCTCGGCCGCCATCGCGCGGGCCTCGGGGTGCGCGGCGGAGCGCACGACGTGCAGCACCCCGTCCCCGCCGATGCCCGCGCGCCGGTCGCACAGGGCGGCGACGGCCGCCGGGGACAGCTCGACGGCGTTCTCCGGGTCGGGGACGATCACGAAGTCGTTCTCCGTGCCGTGACCCTTGAGGAAGGGGATGCGCGTGCTCATGGCTCGATCGTACGGGGTCGCTCCGGCAACCCGGTGATCACGTTCACGGGGCACCGGCGCGAACAGGACCGGGCGACCAGGCTCTAGCGCAGCCGCGCGACCCGCCAGACGGCGAGCACCACGACCACGGCGACGACGAGGACGTAAGCGCCGATCACCCGCCAGTCGAGACGCCGCCCGGAGCCGCGCGGCGGCAGGCCCGGCCAGGTGTGGCCGACACGGCGGGCGGCCATCATGCCCCAGCCGGCCGAGCAGGAGCAGATCAGCAGCCCCAGCATGGCGATCACGGCGCCGTTGTCGCCGTCGAAGGCCAGCGGGAAGGCGAACATCAGGGAGCCGACGACGGCCAGGCCCACGATCGGGGCCAGCTGCCAGATGCGCAGCCGCCGCTGCGGGCGCAGCTCGACCTCCACCTCGGGCCCGGGGAACATCTCCTCGGGACCAGGTCCGTCCGCGGTCACACCGCCCTGCGTCTCGTCGGGCCCGTCGGGGCTCAACGAGTCCTCGTCCGGTTCCGCTCCGCCGCGCTCCACGGTGATGCGGTCGGTGTCTTGTGCGGTGTCGCGAGGGCCGGCCTCCATCGCCACGCGCCCTCCCAACTAGGACTTCACTCGGTCGATCCGAGCTTGATGATGGCACGGCGCCGGAGGCCTGGATGACGGCCTGGGCGTCCCGATGCCATGACGTGATCAGGCTGTAACCGGTCCTTCGACCAACGCCAGGGCGAGATGCGGAAGTTCCGTGAGGTCCGCCGCGGCCCCGCTCAGCCAGTGCACTCGGGGGTCGCGCCGGAACCAGGAGTCCTGGCGGCGCGCGAAGCGTTTCGTGGCGCGTACGGTCTCCGCGCGCGCCTCGTCGAGCGTGCACTCCCCGGCGAGCGCCGCGAGCACCTGCTGGTAGCCGAGCGCACGCGATGCCGTACGCCCCTCGCGCAGGCCCCGCGCCTCCAGCGCGCGCACCTCGTCCACGAGCCCCGCCTCCCACATGCGGTCGACCCGGCGCGCGATGCGCTCGTCGAGTTCGGGTCGGGCCACGTCGACGCCGATCTGGACGGTGTCGTAGACCGAGTCGTGGCCCGGGAGGTTCGCGGTGAAGGGGCGGCCGGTGATCGCGATCACCTCAAGGGCCCGGACGATCCGGCGGCCGTTGCCGGGCAGGATCGCCCGCGCGGCCTCGGGGTCGGCGGCGGCGAGGCGGGCGTGCAGCGCCCCGGAGCCGCGTAGCGTGAGTTCGTCCTCCAGCCGGGCGCGCACCTCGGGGTCGGTGCCGGGGAACTCCAGGTTGTCCACGGCCCCGCGGACGTACAGGCCGGAGCCGCCGACCAGGACCGGCCAGCGCCCCTCGGCGAGCAGCGCGTCGATCCGCTCCCGGGCGAGCCGCTGGTACTCGGCGACGGAGGCCGTGACGGTCACGTCCCAGACGTCGAGCAGGTGGTGCGGTACGCCACCGCGCTCCTCGGGCGTCAGCTTCGCGGTGCCGATGTCCATCCCTCGGTAGAGCTGCATGGAGTCGGCGTTGACGACCTCGCCGCCGAGGCGCTGGGCGAGGAAGACGCCGAGATCGGACTTTCCGGCCGCGGTGGGGCCGACGACGGCGATGACGCGGGGGGCGGGGGGTGCGCTGCTCACCGCACCAGTCTCCCAAACCCCGCGGGCGGTGCCTCGCACGAGTCGTGTGACGGCAGGTGACGGGGTAGGGCGAGTAGAGTATCGAGTGAGTATGGACGTTTTTGCGCGACTCCTTCGGAGGTTGAACGGGCGGAGGGGGCCTCGACCGCCGGGGAGCAGGAATCCGCCCCGTCAGGGAAGGTGAACCATGGGTCTGCTGGACAACATGAAGGCCAGGATCGGTCCGGCCAAGGAGAAGGTGTCGGACCTCGCCCAGCGCCACGGGGGCACGATCGGGGAGCGCCTCGACAAAGCCGCGAAGGTGGTCGACGAGAAGACCAAGGGCAAGTACAGCGACAGGATCCACGCGGGTACGGGCAAGGCCAAGGACGCCGTGGACCGGCTCGCCCACAAGGGCGAGACGGGACCGGAGACCCGTACCACCCCGGAGACGGGCACGAGCCCGGACCCGGGCACCGGCACGGCGCCGGGCGGCGCTTCCGCGCCGACGCCGCCGGAGGGACCGCCCCCCACGTCCTGAGGGGCGACGGCGGACGGCCGGGAGACCTCGGGTCTCCCGGCCGTCCGTCGTGTGCGCCGTGTCCCGCTCAGCGGCAGGCTCACGCAAAAGCGGGCTTACTCATGACCAGGTCGCGACCAAGTACCCCACTCCGTACGGTGCGTCGTCGTGGAGCAGGGCGCCGGACAGGCCGGCGCCCTCGGCCGCGCCGGCCAGTACCTGCCAGGAGGCGCGGCCCGACGCCTTCAGTTCGTGCGCCAGCGCGACGTCCAGCGCCATCAGAGCCGACGTGTCGGCCTCGCCCAACGCCCGGGCGACGCCCGCGTCGAAGGGTTCGGCCCGTTCGTCGAGATACCCCGGCGCCTTGAGCGTGCGCCGCGCGCTGGCGTCGCCCATCACCAGCAGCGCCACACGGCCGGCCCGCGCGGCGAGGTCCCGGCCGGCCGCCGCACACCGCTCGGGCGTCAGTGACGCCTCCACGCCGAGTCCCTCGACCGGGGCGTCGGACCAGCCGGTGCGCTCGAGGAGCCGGGCGGCGACGGCGAGCGAGGACGGCAGCTCGCCCGCGGACCCGGCGCCCGTGTCCCGGCCGAGCCGCACCTCCAGGTCCACGCCGAAGCCGCGGAACGAGCCCCGGGTGCCCTCCGGGTGGGGGCCGCTCCCGGAGGCCTCCGCGGGTCCGACGACCACCAGCAGGTCGGGCCGGGCGGCGGCGAGCACGCCCAGCGCGTCCGTGCAGGCGGCCCGGGCGGAGTCCAGCTCGGACGCGGCTCCCGCGGCCACCTCGGGCACGAGGAGGGGCGGGCAGGGGCAGACGGCGGCGGCGACAAGCATGATCCGCAGCGTAACGCCGCCGGTCGGCCGGACGTCGGCCGGCCGGTCCCCCGCCGGGTCAGTCGCAGCCGCAGCCGCTGCCCGCGGCGGCCGGCAGCGGCTCGGGCGCGCCCACCTTCGGCAGGCCGAGCATGACACCGGCCGGCTTGGCTGCCTCGGCGGCGTTGCGCTTCTCCCACGCGTCACCCGCGCGCGTGCGGCGCACGTCGAGCACCGGGCCCTCGGCCAGGAGGTGGTGCGGGGCGGCGTAGGTGACCTCGACGGTGACCACGTCGCCGGGGCGCACGTCCTGCTCGGGCTTGGTGAAGTGGACCAGGCGGTTGTCGGGGGCGCGGCCGGAGAGGCGGTGCGTGGTGCCGTCCTTGCGGCCCTCGCCCTCGGCGACCATCAGCTCCAGCGTGCGGCCGACCTGCTTCTTGTTCTCCTCCCAGGAGATCTCCTCCTGGAGCGCGACCAGCCGCTCGTAGCGGGCCTGGACGACCTCCTTGGGGATCTGGTCCGCCATCTCGGCGGCCGGGGTGCCCGGACGCTTGGAGTACTGGAAGGTGAACGCCTGCGCGAAGCGCGCCTCACGCACGACGTGCAGCGTCTGCTCGAAGTCCTCCTCGGTCTCGCCGGGGAAGCCCACGATGATGTCGGTGGTGATCGCGGCGTGCGGGATGGCGGCGCGGACCTTCTCGATGATCCCGAGGTAGCGCTCCTGCCGGTAGGAGCGGCGCATCGCCTTCAGCACCGTGTCGGAGCCGGACTGCAGCGGCATGTGCAGCTGCGGCATGGCGTTCGGGGTCTCCGCCATCGCGGCGATCACGTCGTCGGTGAAGTCGCGCGGGTGCGGTGAGGTGAAGCGGACCCGCTCCAGGCCGTCGATGTTCCCGCAGGCCCGCAGCAGCTTGCTGAACGCCTCACGGTCGCCGATGTCGGAGCCGTAGGCGTTGACGTTCTGGCCGAGCAGCGTGATCTCGGAGACGCCCTCGGCGACCAGGGCCTCCACCTCGGCGAGGATGTCGCCGGGGCGGCGGTCCTTCTCCTTGCCGCGCAGCGCGGGGACGATGCAGAAGGTGCAGGTGTTGTTGCAGCCGACCGAGATCGAGACCCAGGCCGCGTACGCGCTCTCGCGCCGCGTGGGCAGCGTGGAGGGGAACGCCTCGAGGGACTCGGCGATCTCCACCTGCGCCTCCTGCTGCACGCGGGCGCGCTCCAGCAGGACGGGCAGCTTGCCGATGTTGTGCGTGCCGAAGACGACGTCCACCCAGGGCGCCCTCTTCACGATGGTGTCCCGGTCCTTCTGCGCCAGGCAGCCGCCGACCGCGATCTGCATCCCGGGCCGCTTCGCCTTCTGCGGCGCGAGGTGCCCCAGGTTGCCGTACAGCCGGTTGTCGGCGTTCTCCCGGACGGCGCAGGTGTTGAAGACGACGACGTCCGCGTCGCCGTCCGCCCCCTCGGGCGCCCGCACGTAGCCGGCCTCCTCGAGCAGGCCGGCCAGCCGCTCGGAGTCGTGGACGTTCATCTGGCACCCGTAGGTGCGGATCTCGTAGCTCTTGGGTCCTTGAACGTCCACTGCGGGGCTCCGGTCGCTGCTGCTGGTCATGCAACAAGGGTAGGTGGTCCCGGACGGCCCCAGGACGGCGGAGCGGCACGCCCCCACGGGCCGGGCGGGGGCCGGGCGGCGCGCGGGTCCGCGGGAGCGCCGGACCGGCGGCAGGGCTTTGCGTCCGCATGACGGCGACACGACCGGCCACTTCCTCCCACAGGGGGACAACTGGCCCAGAATGACACGCGTGACGGAGCTACGTGACTCCCTGCGGGCACCCGTACCGGACGTGCCCCCGACCGCGGTGCTGCGGGCGTGGCTGCTGCGGCCGGCCGGTCCCGTTCCGGTCGCCCTCCTCGCCGTCGTCCTGTTCGCCCGCGCCGCGCGCGTGGCCGTCGTGTCCACCCTGGGAGGCATGGACAACGCCTTCGTCGTCCATGCCGGGCAGGTCTGGCTCGCCGGTGGCGCTCCGTACGCCGACCGGCGGTTCCTCTATCTGCCGAGTGCCGTGCTGTTCGCCGCCGGGCAGGCCGCGCTGCCGGCGTCCCTGGTGCGCGTCGCCGCGCCGATGGCCTGCGTGGCGCTGACCGCGGGCGGCTGGTGGTGCGCGGTGCGCCTGTTCCGGGTGCCCGCGTGCAGCCGGTTCGCGGTGCTGGGGCTGCTGGCGCTGGTGCTGTGCTGGGCGCCGCTCGGCCACCTGGTGAACCTGGGGAACTGGACGGCGGTCGCCGCCCTTGCGTTGCCGCTGGCGCTGCTGCTGGCCGACCGGGGCCGCTGGGACATGGCCGGGGTGGTCCTGGGCCTCTCGGTGGCGGTGAAGCCGCTGCTGCTGCCCGTGGTCGTCCTGCTGGTGCTGGCCCGGCGGTGGCGGGCGCTGGCCTGGATGGTGGCGGTGCCGCTGGCCCTCTCGGCGGGCGCGGCCCTGATCATGCCGGACCCGGGCGGCTTCTTCACCCGCACCCTGCCCTTCCTGCTCAGGGGCGGGGACGGTCTGATGCGGCCGTTCGACGCCTCACTGCCGGCGGTGCTGCCGCGGCTGGGGCTGCCGCCCGTCCCGGCCGAGGCGGTGGCCCTGGCAGCGGCGGCGGCCGGTGTGCTCTGCGCCCGGCTGCGCTGGCGGCGCGGCGATCCGGGTCCGGCGCGGCTCGCGGACACGGCCGCGCTGCTGATGCTGGCCTCCTACCTGGTGTCCCGGCCGTCCTACGACCACTACCTGGTCGTCGTGGTGCCGCTGCTGGCCGCCGGGGCGCTGGAGGCGGACCCGGTGACGCGTTCGCCGTGGTTCTGGGTGGCGCTCGTCCCGCAGGTGCCCCAGTTCACCTTCCCGCACCTGGACGCCTCGACCCGCAGAGCGCTCAAGGACGCGGCCACCCTGTCCGTGCTGGCGCTGGTGCTCGCCGTACGGTGCGCCCGTCCCTCACCACGGCTGCCCACGGACTCGGGGCTGCCGTGATGCGGTCGCGCACCCTCAGACGCCGTCGGGGACCCACCCCTGCCGGCGCAGCACGGCCGACACGTCGGGTGCCACGTAGTGCTCACCCTTGAGCACCTTGCCGTCGGCGCGGCGGGCGATCCGTCCGTCCGGGCCGATCTTGGTCATGTTGGCGCGGTGGATCTCGGCGATCACCTCGTCGAGGTCGATGCCGTGCACCAGGGCGGTGCCGTACGCCACGTACACGACGTCCGCCAGCTCGTGCGCGAGCCGGTCGAGCGGGCCGCCGACCGAGACCTCCGCGACCTCGGCCGCCTCCTCCGCGAGCAGTTCCCCGCGGTGCGCGGCGAGCTCCGGCGGCACCCGCGTGGGCGTGGGGCGGGCGTCGAGCCCGAAGGCACGGTGGAACTCACGGACCAGGTCGGCGGGCGAGGAACTCATACCCGCGAGGGTAGCCGCCGGCCCGGACGTCACCGGCCGTTCCGGCCGGCCGCCGGGCAGCCCGCCCCTGGTCAGCACGGCGTCCCGCTGGCAGGATCGCGCGCATGTCTACGCTGTTCCGCCGTATCGGACGACGCCGCGGCCTCCAGGGCACGGCCGCCGGGGTCGTGGTCCTCGGGCTGCTGCTGTGGTGGCTGCTGCCCCTGGGCGAGGCGCCGCCGAGCGGGATGATCACCTTCAGCACGGGAACGCTGCGCGGGGTCTACCAGGAGTACGGCGTGCGGCTGCGCACCGCGTTCGCCAAGGACATGCCGGACCTGAAGGTGCGGCTGCTGACCAGCGACGGCTCCCAGGAGAACGTCGCCCGCGTGGCGACCGGCCGGTCCGACTTCACCATCGCCGCGGCGGACGCGGTGGAGACGTACGAGCTGAACCACGGCCCGGGTGCCTCGCGGCTGCGCGGTGTGGCCCGCCTCTACGACGACTACGTGCAGCTCGTCGTCCCGCGCGACTCGCGCATCCGCTCCGTGGCGGACCTGCGCGGCAAGCGGGTGTCGGTCGGGCCGCCGGAGTCCGGGGTCCGGCTGATCGCCGAGCGGGTGCTCAGGACGGCCGGGATCGACCCGGAGACGGACATCCGCCCGATGGGCGACGGCATAGGCACCGCCCCGGACCGGCTGCGGCAGGGCCATCTCGACGCGTTCTTCTGGTCGGGCGGGCTCCCGACGGACGGTCTGCGACGGCTGGCCGAGCAGTTCCCGTACCGCTTCGTGCCGATCGAGGCCGATCTGGTGGCCCGACTGCACGCCGAGGGCGGCGCCACCCGCTACTACCGCGCCACCAACATGCCGGAGTCGGCGTACCCGTCGGTCCAGCACGGCGCGATCGTGCCCACCATCGCCGTGTCCAACGTGCTGATGACGCGCAAGGACATGGACCCGAGACTGACGGAGTGGGTGACCCGCACCGTCATCAAGAGCCGTGACGGCATCGGCGCGCATGTCCACTCGGCCCAGCTCGTCGACCTGCGCACCGCGATCTACACCGACCCGCTGACCCTGCACGAGGGCGCGCGGCGCTACTACCGCTCGGTCAAGCCGTAGGCGCCGACCTCGGCACGGTCACGGTCACCCGCAGTCCGCGCGGCTCCTCCTCCCGGTGCCGGGCGTAGGAGATGGAGCCGCCGCCCGCCGCGAGCAGGGCGCGGGAGATGGACAGGCCGAGACCGGAGCCCTGGACGTTCTGGTGGCGTCCGCTGCGCCAGAAGCGGTCGCCGACGCGGGCGAGTTCCTCGTCGGTCAGGCCGGGGCCGTGATCGGCGACGGTGATCGTCGAGGTGCCGCGGTCGAAGGAGACCATCACGTCGACGCCCTCGCCGGCCGGCGTGAACTTCACCGCGTTGTCGATCACCGCGTCCAGCGCGGACGACAGGGCCACGGGGTCGGCCCAGGCCGTGGTGGCCGGGCAGTCCCCGGCCAGCCGCACCCCCTTGGCCTCGGCGGTCGGCGCCCAGGCCGCCACCCGCTCGGCGGCCAGCTCCCCGATGTCGATGAGCCGCAGATCCGGCTCCACGTGCTCGGCGAGCGCCAGGTCGAGCAGGTCGTCCAGGACCTGGGCCAGGCGCTTGCCCTCGGTGCGCACCGAGGCGATCTCCTCGTTGCCCTGCGGCAGTTCGAGCGCGAGCAGCTCGATGCGCAGCAGCAGCGCGGAGAGCGGGTTGCGCAACTGGTGCGAGGCGTCGGCGACGAAGGCGCGCTGCTGCTCGAGGACGTCCTCGACGTTGTCCGCCATCTCGTTGAACGACCGGGCGAGCCGCCGCAGTTCGGGCGGCCCGCCGGCGGCCGCCACCCGGGACTTCAGCCGCCCGGTGGCGATGTCGTGGGTGGTGGCGTCGAGGATGCGCACGGGCCTGAGCACCCAGCCGGTCAGCCGCAGCGCCGCGCCGACGGCGAGCAGCATCGCGGCGATCTCGCCGGTGCCGACGAGCAGCCAGCCGTGCAGGGTCCGCGAACGCATCTGGCCGGTGGGCGAGTCGGTGACGACGACCGCGACGACGTCACCGTCCCGGATCACCGGGGAGGCGACGACGAGCCGGTGGCGCTGCCAGGGCCAGACCTGCTCCGGGTCGTGGCTGCGCCGGCTCAGCAGCGCCTCGTCGAAGGCGTCGCGGACCTCGCCGGACCTGGGCAGCGACCAGTTGCCCGGAGCATTGGCCATCGGGGCGCCGGTCCGGTAGAAGACGCCGGCCCTGATGCCGTAGACCCCGTGGTAGCTGCCGAGTTCGCGGCGGAGGGTCTCCAGCCGCTCGTCCGGGACCGTGCGCCGGGAGCCGCCGCTGGTCCCGTCGGTGACGAACTGGGCGAGGGCGGCGAAGCGCGCGGTGTCGTCGATGCGGTCCACGACCGCCTTCTGCTGCTCGGCGCCGGCGACGCTGACGGCGAGCGGGACGCCGAGCGCGAGCAGGACGGCCGCCATCAGGACGATGAGCAGCGGCAGCAGACGTGAGCTCACCCGTCCCCGCTAGGCGGCCGGGGCGACGAGGCGGTACCCGACGCCGCGTACGGTCTCGATGAGCGCCGGCGTATGCAGCTTGGAGCGCAGGGAGGCGACGTGCACCTCCAGGGTCCGTCCGGTCCCCTCCCAGCTGGTCTGCCACACCTCGCTGATGATCTGCTCCCGCCGGAAGACCACGCCGGGGCGCTGGGCGAGCAGCGCGAGCAGGTCGAACTCCTTGCGGGTGAGCTGGACGACCGTGCCGTCCACGCTGACCTGCCGGGTGGGCAGTTCGATGTGGACCGCGCCCAGGCGCAGGATGCTCTCGCCGGCGGCGCTCGCGTCCTCGTGCGCGGTGCGGCGGCTGACGGCGTGGATACGGGCGAGCAGCTCCCCGGTGTCGTAGGGCTTGACCACGTAGTCGTCGGCGCCCAGGTTGAGGCCGTGGATGCGGGAGCGGACGTCGGAGCGGGCGGTCACCATGATCACGGGGGTAGTGGTGCGCTTGCGGATCCTGGCGCAGACCTCGTAGCCGTCCTGGTCGGGCAGGCCCAGGTCGAGCAGCACCACGCCGAAGGAGGCGCTCTCGGGGACGAACGCCTGGAGGGCCTCCTCGCCGCTGCGGGCGTGGGTGACGTCGAAGCCGTGCCGCGCCAGGACCGCGGACAGGGCGGCGGCGACGTGGTTGTCGTCCTCGACGAGGAGCAGTCGCATTCCGGCCCCCTCCGGTTCATGAGTCGTACGGTCACAGTGGGTACACGTCGTGCACGCACGCGCGTGCACCATGGCAGTGACGCCGATGGACGAGGACGGCGTCAAGAGGCTTCCGGTTGCACACGTGTGTCGTTATCCAGCCGGTACGCGCCCCACCCTGTCGCGCTACGACATGTGTACGGCCGCTACCGGATCGTGATGCTCAGATCTCCCTCAGATATGGTGACGCAGGTCGCATCGGTCATTACTGTCCCCCGAAACCGAGGAGGACGGAGCCTGAAAGCGATGACCGAAGTATCGATGGCCAAGGAAGACGTGGCCTCGACCGCGGATCTGGTCGTCCTGAAGAGCGTCAACAAGCACTTCGGCGCGTTGCACGTGCTCCAGGACATCGAGCTGACGATCGCCCGCGGCGAGGTCGTCGTGGTCATCGGACCCTCCGGGTCCGGGAAGTCCACTCTGTGCCGCACCATCAACCGTCTGGAAACCATCGATTCGGGCACCATCACGATCGACGGCAAGCCGCTGCCGCAGGAGGGCAAGGAGCTGGCCCGGCTGCGCGCCGACGTCGGCATGGTCTTCCAGTCCTTCAACCTCTTCGCGCACAAGACCGTGCTCGAGAACGTGATGCTCGGCCAGGTCAAGGTCCGCCGCGCGGACAAGAAGAAGGCCGAGGAGCGGGCCCGTGAGCTGCTCGACCGGGTCGGGGTGGGCGCGCAGGCCGACAAGTACCCCGCGCAGCTCTCCGGCGGCCAGCAGCAGCGCGTGGCCATCGCGCGGGCGCTGGCCATGGACCCGAAGGTCATGCTGTTCGACGAGCCGACCTCGGCGCTCGACCCGGAGATGATCAACGAGGTGCTGGAGGTCATGCAGCAACTCGCCCGGGACGGCATGACGATGGTCGTCGTCACCCACGAGATGGGCTTCGCCCGTTCGGCCGCGAACCGGGTGGTCTTCATGGCCGACGGCCGGATCGTCGAAGAGGCCACGCCCGACCAGTTCTTCAGCAACCCGCGCAGCGACCGGGCCAGGGACTTCCTGTCGAAGATCCTGCACCACTGACACGGCGGCCCGCCGGTGGCACCGTATGCCACCGGCCCGCCCGTGATCCTGCCGTCGCCGTCCCGACGGCTCTGCATCTCCTCAACACCGAAGGAAGTTCACATGAAGCTCCGCAAGGTCACCGCCGCCTCGGCCGTCGTCCTCGCCCTCGCCCTCTCGGCGACGGCGTGCAGCTCGAACGACAAGAAGGACGAGGGGTCGTCGGGCGGTGGCAAGAAGAAGATCGCCGTCGGCATCAAGTACGACCAGCCGGGCCTCGGCCAGAAGACCCCGCAGGGCTACTCCGGCTTCGACGTCGACGTGGCCAAGTACATCGCCAAGAAGCTCGGTTACGACGAGAACCAGATCGAGTGGAAGGAGTCCAAGAGCGCCGACCGCGAGACGATGCTGCAGCGCGGCGACGTGGACTTCATCACCGCCACGTACTCCATCACCCCGGAGCGCGAGCAGAAGGTCGACTTCGCCGGCCCCTACCTGCTGGCCCACCAGGACGTGCTGATCCGCGCCGACGACAACTCGATCAAGTCGCCGGCCGACCTGAACAGCAAGAAGCTGTGCTCGGTCACCGGTTCGACCTCTGCCCAGAACGTCAAGGACAAGCTGGCGCCCAAGGCGGACCTCCTGCAGTACCCGACGTACTCGGCCTGTCTGACCGGCCTGCAGAACAAGGCGATCGACGCGCTGACGACGGACGACTCGATCCTCGCCGGTTACGCCTCCCAGGAGCAGTTCAAGGGCAAGTTCAAGCTGGCCGGCCTCAAGATGACCAACGAGAACTACGGCATCGGCGTCAAGAAGGGCAGCGACCTCAAGGACAAGATCAACAAGGCCCTCGAGGACATGGTCTCCGACGGTTCGTGGGAGAAGGCCGTCGAGGCCAACTTCGGTCCCGCGAACTACAAGTACGAGCCCGCGCCGAAGATCGGCGACGTCAAGAGCTGAGTCAGCGCCCGCCGGGTGCGCCGCCCGCACAGGGCGGCGCACCGGGGCCCACCACACGCGGAAGCGCGGGAGATCGTGTTCGATTTTCTTCAAGGCTACGACCTGCTGGGAGCCTTCTGGGTGACCGTGCAGCTCACGCTGCTCTCGGCCGCCGGCTCTCTGGTCTGGGGCACCCTGCTGGCCGCCATGCGCGTCGGCCCGGTGCCGTTCATGCGCGGTTTCGGCACCGCCTACGTCAACGTCGTGCGGAACATCCCGCTGACGGTGATCATCCTGTTCACCTCACTGGGCCTGGACCAGACGCTCCGCGTGAACGTCGGTGCGCAGGACTTCGACACCATCAACTTCCGGCTCGCCGTGCTGGGTCTGATCGCCTACACCGCGGCGTTCGTCTGTGAGGCGATCCGCTCCGGCATCAACACGGTGCCGGTCGGCCAGGCGGAGGCGGCCCGCGCCCTCGGGCTGAACTTCACCCAGGTGCTGACCCTGGTCGTGCTGCCGCAGGCCTTCCGCTCGGTGGTCGGCCCGCTCACCAACGTGCTGATCGCCCTCACCAAGAACACCACGGTGGCGGCGGCGATCGGCGTGGCCGAGGCGGCCCTGCTGATGAAGAAGATGATCGAGAACGAGGCACAACTCCTGCTGATCTCCGCGGTCTTCGCGTTCGGCTTCGTGTGCCTGACGCTGCCGACCGGCCTGATCCTCGGCTGGGTGGGCAAGAAGGTGGCGGTGAAGCGATGACCTCCGTGCTGTACGACGCCCAGGGTCCCAGGGCCAAGCGGCGCAACGTCCTCTACACCGTCGTGTTCGTCCTCGCCTTCGCGGCGCTGGTGTGGTGGGTGCTGCAGAGCCTGAGCGACAAGGGCCAGCTGGACTGGGACAAGTGGAAGCCGTTCTTCGGCTCCGAGGCATGGACCACGTACATCCTGCCCGGGCTGAAGAACACGCTGATCGCGGCGGCCCTGTCGATGCTCATCGCGCTGCCCCTCGGCGCGGTCTTCGGCATCGCGCGCCTCTCCGACCACGCCTGGATCAGGGTCCCGGCCACGGTGGTCGTGGAGTTCTTCCGCGCCATTCCGGTGCTGATCCTGATGATCTTCGGTACGGCGCTGTTCGCCGCTTACACCAACGTCAGCTCGGACGACCGGCCGCTGTTCGCGGTCGTCACCGGTCTGGTGCTCTACAACGCCTCGGTCCTCGCGGAGATCGTCCGCGCGGGCATCCTCGCCCTGCCCAGGGGCCAGACGGAGGCCGCGCAGGCGATCGGACTGCGCAAGACCCAGATCATGACATCGGTCCTGCTGCCGCAGGCGGTCACCGCGATGCTGCCGGCGATCGTGAGCCAGCTCGTGGTCATCGTGAAGGACACCGCACTCGGCGGCGCGGTCCTCACCTTCTCGGATCTGCTGGCCGCCGTGTCCCCCATGAGCTCCTACTACGGTGCGAACACCATCGCCTGCTTCACCGTCGTGGCGTTGATCTTTGTGGCCATCAACTTCAGCCTCACCAGCTTCGCGAGCTGGCTGGAGCGGCGGCTGCGACGCGGGAAGAAGTCGACGGGCGCGGTGCTCTCGGCCGCGGCGGTGGGCGGCGCCGAGTCGACGGGAACCTCCGCCTGACGGCCGTTCACCGGGACAGAAGTGACATGGGGGCAGTGGAGTGATCACCACCGCCCCCGTCACTTGACGCAAGCAGCGGCAATGGGTTGCATACGTTCTGTGATCGTGCACCCTGCTCCGGTTCTTTCTTCACACCTGTCCGTCAGGACACCGCTGCGGGCAGGGGGCGCCGCGCCGTGGATCCGGTGATCGTTGTCGGGGCGGGGCCCGTCGGGCTCACGCTCGCCCTGGCGCTGGCGCGTCAGGAGGTGCCGTCCGTCGTGCTCGACGAGGGCTCCGGCACGGACGCGCCGCGCGCCGCGCGCACGGCCGTCCTGCGCGAGGACACCGCCGCGCTCGTGGAGCGCCTGGCCGGCACTCCGCTCGGCGGGGCCGGGCTCCGTTGGGCCGGATGGCGGTCGTTGCGGCGCAAACAGGTGATGCGCGACATCACCTTCGACGACGCCGAACCCGCGCCGCTGCACATCGCCCAGCACGTTCTGACGGGCGCCCTGCGCGCCGCCGCCGCCCGCGAACCGCTGGTCGAACTCGCCGTGGACAGCCGGCTCGACCGCATGGAGCAGGAGACCAAGGGGGTCACCGTCCACACCCGCGGCCCGGGCGGCACCTGGTGGCGCGGCAGTTACCTGGTCGGCTGCGACGGCCCGCGGTCGACCGTGCGCAAGCTCCAGGACATCCGCTTCCCCGGCCGCACGGCGGTCGAACGGCACGCCGTCGCCGCGGTGCGCACCGAACTGCCCCATCCGGGCGAAGCGTTCCTCCACCGGCTGCCGCCGTGGCGGACGACCGGCCCCTTCGCCGGGGAGATCGCCGCCCGTCCGCTCCCGGACGACGTGTGGCGACTGGACTGGCTGCTGCCGCCCGGCAAGGACCTGGTCACACCCGAACTGCTGCTCGCCCGCATCCGGGAGACCCTCTCCGGCTGGACCGGCGAATCCTCGCCGTCGTACGAGCTGCTGGACACCGGTGTCCACACCGTCCACCACCGGGTGGCGCGGCGCTGGCGCGCCGGGCGGGTCTTCCTCGCCGGGGACGCGGCGCATCTGCTCGGCGCGCTCGGCACCCAGGGTCTCGACGAGGGCCTGCGGGACGCCGACAACCTCGCCTGGAAGCTGGCGCCGGCCTGGCACCACGGGCCGCACGAGGCGCTGCTGAACAGCTACCAGACCGAGCGTCGCGCCATCGTCGCCGCCCGGCTGCGCGCCGCCGACCAACTGCTGCCGGTGCTGCGCGGGAGCGGCGGACTGCGGTCCCTCGTGCCCGGGTCCGGCCGTGGAAACGACGCCCTGCTGATGGACGGCCACCTGGGACGCGGACCGCTGGGCGCGCCGGGGGCGTACACGGACTCGCCGCTCACCCCGCCGCCGCTGGACGGGGAGGTCCTCGTGGACACGCCGGCCGGCGCCCCGGTCGCCGATGTGGTGGTGACCGCGGAGGACGGCTCCTTCGTGCCGCTGAGGGACCGGCTGGGCCGAGGGGCCCTGCTCGTGGTGCTGATCGCGCCGGGTACGGGTGTGTGGGAGCGCCGGCACTGGGTGAGCGCCGGCATCATGCCCCGGCTGGCCGCGGCGGTGACCGCGCTGCCGCACCCCGCCGAGCTGCTGGTCGCCGAGAGCTACCCGGGCGCCGCTCCGCACACCGTGCTGCTGGTACGGCCCGACGGTCACCTGGTCACCGCGCTGAGCGGGGTGCGCCCGGCCGACCTGTACACCGCGGCGGAGACGGCACTGGGCGGCGCCGGACGTGCCGAGGACCGTGCCGGGGCGGGCGCGCGCTGACCGCGGAGCCCTGTGGACCGCGCGGACCGCACGCACCGTACGGTCCACAGGGTGGAGGCGAGTTGACCGGTGCGCACTGCCATGGTCTACTCCCGAACGTGACCGACACCGATGTGCGCCTGTGGCGGAGGGTCCATATGGACCTCGTCCGCTATGCGGGCTGCGTGTGTCGTCCGGCCTGCTGAACTCGCCTCCCTCTCCCGGCGCGCGCCGCCCGATCCGCACACCTCCGTACGCCGTACGTCCGTACCCTGTGCCGCCGCGCGCCCTCCGCGAACGCTCTTCAGGACGGTGTACGTGTCTGTCTCGCCCCTCGGGTCCCCGGCTCCCGTGTCCCCCGCTTCCGACCCCTCCCCTGCTGTGGCCCCGCCCGCCGGGTCCTCTCCCGCAGGGTCTGCTCCCGCCGCCTCCGCGTCCTCCGCGTCCTTCGAGCAGGCGCCGACTCAGGCGGAACTCCTCGACTTCGTGCGGCGCACCGCCGCCGACGCCGAGCTGATCGCCTCGCTTCCGCTCGACCCGGAGGGCCGCACCTGGGTGCGCCTGGAGGGGCCCGGTGGCAGCGAGGCCTGGCTGATCGGCTGGCCGCCCGGCACCGGCACGGGCTGGCACGACCACGCCGACTCGGTCGGCGCCTTCGTCACCGCCGCGGGCGAGTTGAAGGAGAACGCGCTCGCGGCCCGGCTGCCCACCGACGGTTGGCGGACCCTCGAACTCACCGACGGCGTCGACCGCGAACGGCGGCTCCCGGCGGGGCGCGGCCGCTCCTTCGGCCGCCACCATGTGCACGAGGTGCTGAACGAGTCCACCGACCGGCACGCCGTCTCCGTGCACGCCTACCACCCGCCGCTGCCCCGCATCCGCCGCTACAGCCGCGCCGGGCAGACCCTGCGCCTCGAGCAGGTCGAGCGTCCGGAGGACTGGCAGTGAGCACGCCTCAACCACCCGTCGGAATCGACGAGTTGCTGGACCGGGTCCGCCGGGGCTACGCACGCGTCGAGGCGCGCGAGGCGTACGCGGCCGCCCAGGCCGGCGACGCCCTCCTGGTGGACATCCGCTACGCCGCGCTGCGCACGAGGGACGGCCTGATCCCGGGCGCCCTCGTCGTGGAGCGCAACGAGCTGGAGTGGCGCCTCGACCCCCTGGGCAGCCACCGCGTCCCCGAGGCCACCGGCCACGACCTGCGCGTGGTCGTCGTCTGCAACGAGGGCTACGCGTCGAGTCTGGCGGCCGTCTCCCTGCGTCAGCTGGGGCTGCTCCGGGCGACCGATCTGGTCGGCGGCTTCCAGGCATGGCGCTCGGCCGGCCTGCCGGTGACGCCGTGGGACGGCGGCGCGCAGCCGTCGTAGTAGGACGGCAGCGGGAAGCCCGGACCTGAGCCCGCGAGCCCGCGCACCCCATGGTGTCGTCCGTGCCTCCCCGCGGCGGACGCTCCGGCGGGCGTCGGCTCAGTAGCCCTCGTCGGCGAGGAAGTCCGTGTCCTCGCCCTCCTCCTCCAGCGCCTGCCGGACCACGCGCAGGGCAAGGCCCTCGGAGTAGCCCTTGCGGGCGAGCATCCCGGCGAGGCGGCGCAGCCGTTTGTCGCGGTCGAGGCCACGGGTGGAGCGCAGCTTGCGCGCGACGAGCTCGCGCGCGGTGGCCTCCTCCTGCTCGGCGTCGAGCCGGCCGACCGCCTCGTCGATCAGTGCCGCGTCGACACCCTTGGTCCGCAGCTCCCGGGCGAGGGCGCGCCGGGCCAGTCCGCGTCCGTGGTGCCGGGACTCCACCCAGGCGTCCGCGAACGCGCTGTCGTCGATCAGCCCGACCTCCTCGAACCTGGAGAGGACCTCGTCCGCCGCCTCGTCCGGGATCTCCCGCTTGCGCAGGGCGTCCGCGAGCTGCTTGCGGGTCCGCGGGGTCCCGGTGAGCAGGCGCAGGCAGATGGCGCGCGCCCGCTCCACCGGGTCCCCCGGGGGCTCCCCCTGCCCAGCCCTCTTCGGGGAGGAGGCGCCCCCGTCCTCGGCGGACGCCTCGCCGGGGCCGCGCCGACGGCCCCCGCGTCCACCGCGCGGCCCGCCGTCACGCGAGCCGCCCCGGCGCGCACCACCCACGGGTGGGCCACCCGCGCGCCGCTGTCCGCCGTCGTCCCCGGGCACACCACCGCCCGGTCCGGCCTCCCCGTACACGCCGTGTCCGTACGCCCTGTCTCCGTACGCCCCGTCTCCGTACGCGTCGTCCTGGTCCGTGCCCGAGCCGAGGGCGTCCCCGATGCCCCTCCCCCGTGGGGCACCGAAGGCGGCGTACTCGTGCTCGTGCTCGTACTCGGCCCAGTCGGTTCGCCGTGTCACGGGTCAGCTCTTGGCCGAGGCGGCCTTGGGCTTGGTGGCCTTGGCGGGCGCCGCCTTGGCCGGCTCGTCCGCGGGGGTGGTGACCGCGGCGTCCGTGCCCGGCTCCGCGGACGGCTCCTCCGGCCGCACACCGACGCCCAGCTTCTCCTTGATCTTCTTCTCGATCTCGTTGGCCAGGTCGGGGTTGTCCTTGAGGAAGTTGCGCGCGTTCTCCTTGCCCTGGCCGAGCTGGTCGCCCTCGTACGTGTACCAGGCGCCGGCCTTGCGGACGAAGCCGTGCTCCACGCCCATGTCGATCAGACCGCCCTCGCGGCTGATGCCGTGGCCGTAGAGGATGTCGAACTCGGCCTGCTTGAAGGGCGGCGCGACCTTGTTCTTGACGACCTTGCAGCGGGTCCGGTTGCCGACCGCCTCCGTGCCGTCCTTCAGGGTCTCGATCCGGCGGATGTCGATGCGCACCGAGGCGTAGAACTTCAGCGCCCGGCCACCGGTCGTGGTCTCCGGGGAGCCGAACATCACGCCGATCTTCTCGCGGAGCTGGTTGATGAAGATCGCGGTGGTCTTGGACTGGTTGAGCGCGCTGGTGATCTTGCGCAGGGCCTGGCTCATCAGCCGGGCCTGGAGACCCACGTGGCTGTCGCCCATCTCGCCCTCGATCTCCGCGCGCGGGACGAGCGCGGCGACGGAGTCGATGACGATGAGGTCGAGGGCGCCGGAGCGGACCAGCATGTCCACGATCTCCAGGGCCTGCTCGCCGTTGTCCGGCTGGGAGAGGATCAGGTTGTCGATGTCGACGCCGAGCTTCTTCGCGTACTCGGGGTCGAGGGCGTGCTCCGCGTCGACGAACGCGACCTGGCCGCCCGCCTTCTGCGCGTTCGCCACGGCGTGCAGGGTCAGGGTCGTCTTTCCGGAGGACTCCGGTCCGTAGATCTCCACGACACGGCCGCGCGGCAGGCCGCCGACGCCGAGGGCCACGTCGAGCGCGGTCGACCCGGTCGGGATGACCTCGATCGGCTCCTTCGACCGCTCGCCCATGCGCATGACCGCGCCCTTGCCGAATTGTCGTTCAATCTGTGCGAGCGCGGCGTCGAGCGCCTTCTCGCGGTCGGTTCCTGCCATGGGTTCCACCCGGTTTGCTTGTGTCGATCGCTTCACGTCAAAGACGCTAACGCCTGCCACTGACAATGCGCCCCGACGCACGTCCGGCCTGTGGACAACTCAGGCACTTCTCCCCCCGAACCGGGGCGAAATCCCTTCCGTCGAGCCTCGCCGGAGCTCCCATAAGAATGGATGTTCGATTTTCGTGTCAAGCGCGCCGAGCAGCACCGGGGCGGACGGGCCGCGGCCCGGCTACCGTGGCCCCGCGTGACCCACACCGCGATCGAGATCACCGCAGAGCTGGTCCGGGAGCTGCTGCACGACCAGCATCCCGACCTGGCCGATCGCCCGTTGAGGCTCGGCGCGCGCGGCTGGGACAACCAGCTGTGGCGGCTCGGCGACGACCTCGCCGTCCGGCTGCCCTGGGCGACGCGGTCGGCGGACGCGCTGCTGCGCAAGGAGCACGCGTGGCTGCCCTCCCTCGCCCCGCGCCTTCCTCTGCCGGTCCCCGTCCCGCAGCGCCTCGGCGAGCCCTCCGAGCGGTTCCCGCGGCCCTGGGCCGTCACCACCTGGGTGCCGGGCACTCCTGCCGACCTCGCCCCCGCCACGCGCGCCGCGGAGGCGGCCGACGCCCTGGCGGCCTTCCTGTCGGCTCTTCACCGACCCGCCCCCGCCGGGGCGCCCGCCGGCCGCTTCGGCCGCGGGAGGCCGCTGACCGACCGCCCCGACCCGTTCGCCGAGCAGTTCGCCTCGGCCTCCGGGCTGGCGCTGGTGCCCGCCCCGGACGCCCTCCGGGCCGTCTGGGAGGACGCCGTCCGCCCGCCCGGCTGGGCGGGCCCGGCCCTGTGGCTCCACAGCGACCTGCACCCGGCCAACGTCCTCACCGCGGACGGCACCTTCTGCGGCGTGATCGACTTCGGCGACCTCTCCGCAGGCGATCCCGCCTGCGACCTGGCCGCCGCCTGGCTGCTGCTTCCGGAGTGCGCCGTCGACCGCTTCCACGGCGCCTACCGGCCGGCCGCGGACGCCGCGACACTGCGCCGCGCCCGCGGCTGGGCCGTGCTGCAAGCCCTCGGCTGCCTCCTCGTCGCGGATGCCGGCACCCACGGCCGCCCCGGCGGCAAGCCGGCCTGGGGCCCACCCGCACACGCCGCACTGAGGCGCCTCGCCGCGACGGCTCGCCACTGATCGAAGAGTGACCGAGGACACTCAGGTTCTACCGGGCCTGCCACATCCGGCGCGCGCGGTCGAGCAGCCCCGGCACCGGGCCGCGTCCGCGGTGGCCCTGGACGCGGGGGTCGTCCGTGACGGCGTACCGCTTCACATAGGCCCCCAGGAAGGCCTGGAGGGTGGCGACCGCGGGAATGGCGATCAGCGCGCCCACCGCGCCGAGCAGTGCGGTGCCGGCGATGACCGAGCCGAAGGCGACCGCGGGATGGATGTCGACGGTCCTCGCGGTCAGCTTGGGTTGCAGCATGTAGTTCTCGAACTGCTGGTAGACCACCACGAAGACCAGCACCCACAGCGCGTACCAGGGATCCACCGTAAAGGCGATCAGCATCGGAAGGGCGCCCGCGAGATAGGTCCCTATGGTGGGGATGAACTGCGAGACCAGGCCCACCCAGACACCGAGCACGAGCGCGTACGGCACTCCGAGGGCCTCGAGCAGGACGTAGTGGGCGATCCCCGAGACCAGCGCCATCAGGCCGCGCGAGTACAGATAGCCGCCGGTCTTGTCGACGGCGATCTCCCACGCGCGCAGCACCTCCGCCTGGCGGGCGGGCGGCAGTAGCGAGCAGATGGTGCGGCGCAGCCGCGGACCGTCGGCGGCGAAGTAGAACGAGAACAGGGCGATCGTCAGCAGCCGGAACAGGCCCCCGAGCACCTGGGCGGACACGTCGAGCACGCCCGCGGCGCTGTTCTGCGCGTACGTGCGCAGCCAGTCGGAGTGGAGCAGGCCCTCCTGCACGTCCACCCGTCTCAGTTCGGTGTGGAACGTGGAGTTGACCCAGTTGATGACGGAGTCGAGGTACTCGGGGAAGCCCTCGACCATCTTGATGATCTGCCCGGCGAGCATCGAGCCGAGCAGCGTCACGAAGCCCGCCGACGCGATCGTCAGACCGAGGAAGACCAGGAAGGTCGCGAGCCCTCGCCGCATCCCGCCGGCGGCCATGCGGCTGACCGCGGGCTCGACGGCGAGGGCCAGGAAGAACGCGATGAGGACGTTGAGCAGCAGGCCGGTCAGCTGGTGGAAGGCCCAGCTGCCGAGCTGGAAGGCGGCGACCAGACCGATCGCGAGCACCATGGCGCGCGGCAGCCAGCGGGGCATACGGG
This sequence comes from Streptomyces sp. NPDC014889, assembly GCF_043081205.1. Taxonomy (NCBI): domain Bacteria; kingdom Bacillati; phylum Actinomycetota; class Actinomycetes; order Kitasatosporales; family Streptomycetaceae; genus Streptomyces; species Streptomyces sp. NPDC014889. The sequence continues at coordinate 28,186 of NZ_JBIBWH010000019.1, read as the reverse complement.
CACCCGGCCCGGCGGCGCCCTCGGCCGGTACCGGAGACCGGGGAGGCGGCGTCGTAGCGGACGGGGATGCGTGCGGGGCCGTCTGGCCGGACTCGTCAGTGGGTGCCACGGAGCAAGTCTCGCCGACGCCGCCGACGGCCCGGCACCGGCCCGCGGTCCTCGTGGCCGGTCAGCGCCTCTCCCGCGGAACGTTCATGACCTGGCACACGACGCGCCACACGTCCTTCGCGTCCCAGCCGGCCGCCAGCGCCTCGTGCACCGTGCGCCCACCGAGCTCCGACATCACGTGGTCGCGCGCGAAGGTGTCGGCGTACCCCGCGCCGAAGTGCTCCGCCATCCGCTCCCAGAAGACCGTCAACCGCATGATCCCAGTATCCCGCCCCTGCGGGTGACCTCGTTCCGGGGCCACCTGGGGAGAACGCTTTCCGCCCTACGGTCTGACGCATGGCCGAGACCGGAGCTCCCCCTTCTCCCCCGCCGCCGGCGTCCTCCCCGCTGTTCCGCGCCGAGCACTTCGTGTGGCTCACCGCGCGCGTGCTGGAGCAGCGGCTGTTCGCGTACCACTTCCTGAACGGCGGCGCGGATCCGGTGGAGACCGCGCTGGACGCCTACCGCAACGAGGACGGCGGGTACGGTCACGCGCTGGAGCCCGATCTGCGCGGCCCGGTCAGCCAGCCGCTGCACACCGCGCACGCGCTGCGCGTGCTGGACACCGTCGGCCGCTGCGGCGGACAGCGGGTGGAACGCGTGTGCCGCTATCTGACCTCCGTCTCCACCCCCGACGGCGCGCTGCCCGCGGTCCACCCCGGTCAGCGCGGCTATCCGGCGGCCCCCTTCGTGCCGATCGTGGACGACCCGCCGAGCGACCTCCTGGCCACCGGGCCGGTGGTGGGCCTGCTGCACCGCAACGAGGTGTGGCACGCCTGGCTGTTCCGGGCCACCGACTTCTGCTGGCAGCGGGTCGCGTCCCTGGAGACCTCCCACCCGTACGAGATCGAGGCGGCCGTCGCCTTCCTGGACTCGGCACCGGACCGCACACGCGCGCGTGTGGCCGCCGACCGGCTCGGCCGTCTGGTGCGCGACCAGCGGCTGGCGCTGCTGGAACCTGAGCGCCCGGAGGCCTACCCGGTCGCGCCCGGCTACGCCCCCGGGGAGCACCACTTCCCGCACGACTACGCGCGGACGCCCGACTCCCTCGCGCGCGCGTGGTTCACGGACGAGGAGATGAAGCGCTCCCTGGACTTCCTTGCCGACCGGCAGGAGGAGGACGGCGGCTGGCCCGTCACGTGGCGCCAGTGGGCTCCGGGCCCCGCGCTGGAGGCACGCCCCATGGTCACGATCGAGGCGCTGCGCACCCTCAGGGCACACGGCCGGGCCATCGGCTGAGCGGCCACCGGTACGTCCCTGTCCCCCCGGCTGAACCGCCACCCGTGCAACGCCCGGGGCCGCCCCGGTTCACCCGCCTCACCCGGTCAGGGCCCGCACCCCGGCCGTCACCACCACGGCCGCCCCGACCACGACCAGGAACGGCGCCCGCAGCAGCAGCGCCACGGCGGCGGCCGCGAGCCCCGCGGCCCGCGCGTCCAGCACGAGTGTGTGCCCGTCGGCGAACGTCTGCTGGGCGGTGAGCGCGGCCAGCAGGGCGACGGGCAGCAGCGCGGCGAGCCGCTTCACCAGCGGCCGCTCCAGGGCGCCCGCCGGAACGAGCAGCCCGGCCAGCTTGACGGCGTAGCAGCCGACAGCGGTCACCGCCACCGCGATCCAGATGTTCAACGATCTCCCTCTCGTACGTCGTCACGGGCGCCGCTCCCGCGACGGCCCCGCAGGTACAGCACGGCCGGCGCGGCGAGCGCGGCCGCCAGGACCGGCACCCCGGCCGGCAGCACGGGCAGCAGACCGAGCCCGAGCAGCACGGCGAGTGCGGCGACGGCCCGCTCGGTGGCGGTCTTCAGCATCGGCGCCAGCAGCGCGAGGAACACGGCAGGCCCGGCCGCGTCCAGGCCCCAGGCGTCGGTGTCGCCGAGGGCCTTGGCGCCCAGCGCGCCGAGCAGCGTGGTGAGGTTCCACAGCACGTACAGGGTGACCCCGGTGACGGTGAAGCCGATCCGCGCGCTGCGCCGCGTGGGCTGGGCCAGCGTCACCGCGGTGGTCTCGTCGATGACCCATTGGGCCGCGAACGGCCGCACCGCGCGCGGGAGGGCCAGCAGTTGCGACAGGCGCAGCCCGTAGAAGGCGTTGCGCACGCCCAGGAAGAAGGCGCCCGCGGCCGCCGTGTACGGGTTGCCCCCGGCTGCCAGCGCCCCCACCAGTGCGAACTGGGAGGCGCCGGTGAACACCAGCAGGCTGAGCGCGCACGTCTGCCAGAGCGTGAGCCCGCTGCCCGCCGAGGTCACCCCGAAGGCGAACCCGGACAGTCCTACGGCGACCCCGACCCCCAGGGCGTCCCGTACGACGGCGGCGTCGGGCTTTCCTCCGTCGTCTGCTCGTGTGTCTGCGAGAGCTGTCTGTTCTGCCACGTCGTCGAGGGTAGGAAGAGCCGGGACCCGGAGTCTTGTACGTTCTTGCGCTCGCGCTGGTAGGCCCCCGGGGGCACCCCCACGATCCGGGTGAAGTGCCGGCTCAGGTGGGACTGGTCGGTGAAGCCGACGGCGACGGCGGCCTGGGAGGGCGCGGTGCCCGCGTCCAGCAGCCGCCTGGCCCGGCGCACCCGGGCGTCGGTCAGCCAGGTGTGCGGCGGCATTCCGTAGGCGTTGCGGAAGGCCCGCAGCAGCGCGAACGGGCTGCTGCCCAGGTCGGCCGCCAGCCTCTCCAGGCTCGGGGGCTCGGCCATCCGCTCCTCCAGGACGGCACGCGCGCGTGCCGCGGTCCTCGCCCCCGCCGTCCGTATCTCCCGCTGCGGCAGCGCCCCGCCGTTGAGCCGCAGCAGCCTCGTCACGGCGACCCGCAGCAGGGTGTCGGCGGCCAGCGCGTTGCCCTCGTCCGTGGCCCGCAGCACCTGGTGCACCAGTCCGACGGCGTACGGGTCGTCGAGCACCGGGCGGACGAAGCCCGGCGTCCCGCGGATGCCCGTGGTCTCCCCGGCGATCTCGGCGACCAGCTCCGGCGACGGGTACACCGCGCCGTACCGCCACCCCTCGGGCACCGCCGCGCGCCCGGTGTGCGGGGTGTCGGGATTGACCAGCGCCAGCGTCCCCGGTCCCGCGTACTGGTCGGACCCCCCGTGGTGGAACACCTCCACGCCCTCGACGACGGCCGCGATCACGAAGTGCTCGTGGGTGTGCCGCACGAACTCCTTGCGGACATAGCGGGCCCGCAGCAGATCGACACCGGGCAGTTCCTCGTACCGCCAGTGCCGCGCCCGCTCCTCACCCGCTGCCGCCATACCCCCGATTCTCCGTGGTCGGCGCGGCGGCGCCAGTGTGGGGGCCGCCTCCGCGTCCCCGGGCACACGCCCAGGTCGGAGGGCATTGTCAGTGGCCGGGTGCACGATGGACTCATGGTCAGCGACGCGCACCGGGCCCTCGACGGCTTCTCCCCCGCCACCCGCGGCTGGTTCACGGGGGCGTTCTCCGCGCCCACCGCCGCCCAGGCGGGGGCGTGGCAGGCCATCGGCGAGGGCTCGGACGTGCTGGTGGTCGCCCCGACCGGCTCCGGCAAGACCCTCGCCGCCTTCCTCGCCGCGCTCGACCAGCTCGCCTCCGCCCCGCCCCCGGCCGATCCGAGGAAACGCTGCCGGGTGCTCTACGTCTCCCCGCTCAAGGCCCTGGCCGTGGACGTGGAGCGCAATCTGCGCAGCCCGCTGACCGGTATCCGCCACGAGTCGGTCCGCCTCGGACTGCCCGAGCCCGAGGTGAAGGTCGGCATCCGCTCCGGCGACACCCCGGCGGCCGAGCGCCGCGCCCTGTCCACCCGCCCGCCGGACATCCTGATCACCACGCCCGAGTCGCTGTTCCTGATGCTGACCTCGGCCACCCGGGACGCGCTCACCGGTGTGGAGACGGTGATCCTGGACGAGGTGCACGCGGTGGCCGGCACCAAGCGCGGCGCGCACCTCGCGCTGTCCCTGGAGCGTCTGGACGAGCTGCTGCCCAGGCCCGCCCGCCGCATCGGCCTGTCCGCGACGGTCCGTCCGGTCGACGAGATCGCCCGCTATCTGTCGCCCCGCCGCAAGGTGGAGATCGTCCAGCCGGAGTCCGGCAAGGAGTTCGACCTTTCGGTGGTCGTCCCCGTGGAGGACCTGGGCGAGCTGGGCGGGTCCCCCGTCGCCGACGGCGGTGACGGGGCGGAGCGGCCCTCGATCTGGCCGCATGTCGAGGAGCGGATCACCGACCTGGTGCAGGCCCACCGCTCGACGATCGTATTCGCCAACTCCCGCCGGCTCGCCGAGCGGCTGTGCAACCGGCTCAACGAGATCGCCTACGAGCGGGCGACCGGCGAGCCCCTGGACGAACACCACTCCCCCGCCGAGCTGATGGGCGGCTCCGGCGCCGCGCAGGGCGCGCCGCCGGTCATCGCCCGCGCGCACCACGGCTCGGTGTCCAAGGAGCAGCGCGCCCTGGTCGAGGAGGACCTCAAGGCGGGCCGGCTCCCCGCGGTGGTCGCCACCTCCAGCCTGGAGCTGGGCATCGACATGGGCGCCGTGGACCTCGTCGTCCAGGTCGAGTCCCCGCCGTCGGTGGCCTCCGGGCTGCAACGGGTCGGCCGGGCGGGACACCAGGTCGGCGCGGTCTCCACCGGCGTGGTCTTCCCGAAGTACCGCGGCGACCTGGTCCAGGCCGCGGTGGTCACCGAGCGGATGCGCTCCGGCGCCATCGAGTCCCTGAAGGTGCCCGCCAACCCGCTGGACGTCCTCGCCCAGCAACTCGTGGCGATGACGGCGATGGACACCTGGCAGGTGGACGATCTGCTCGCCCTGGTCCGCCGGGCGGCGCCGTTCACCTCCCTGCCGGAGTCGGCGTTCACCGCCGTGCTCGACATGCTCGCCGGCCGCTACCCGTCCGACGCGTTCGCGGAGCTGCGCCCTCGCGTGGTGTGGGACCGCGTCGCGGGCACGATCACCGGCCGCCCGGGCGCGCAGCGCCTCGCCGTCACCTCCGGGGGCACGATCCCCGACCGCGGCCTGTTCGGCGTGTTCCTCGCCGGCTCGGACCCCAAGAAGGGCGGCGGCCGGGTCGGCGAGCTGGACGAGGAGATGGTCTACGAGTCCCGCGTCGGCGACGTCTTCACACTCGGCACCAGCTCCTGGCGCATCGAGGACATCACACGCGACCGGGTCCTGGTCTCGCCCGCGCCGGGCGTGCCGGGCCGGCTGCCGTTCTGGAAGGGCGATCAGCTGGGCCGCCCGCTGGAGCTTGGCCGCGCGGTGGGCGCGTTCCTGCGCGAGGTGGGCTCCCTGCCCCAGGACGACGCCCGGCTGCGTCTGCTGGCCGCCGGCCTCGACGCGTGGGCCGCGGACAACGTCCTGTCGTACCTGGAGGAGCAGCGCGCAGCCTGCGGGCACGTGCCCGACGACCGGACGATCGTCGTGGAGCGCTTCCGCGACGAACTGGGCGACTGGCGGGTCGTGGTGCACTCCCCCTTCGGCGCCCAGGTGCACGCCCCCTGGGCGCTGGCGCTCGGGGCCCGCCTGTCCGAGCGGTACGGCATGGACGCGCAGGTCATGCACGCCGACGACGGCATCGTGCTGCGCCTGCCCGACGCCGACCTGATGGGCCTCGACCTGCTCGACCAGGAACCCATGAAGGCCGGCCTGGAGTACGACGCGGAGCAGGCGCCCGTCGGGGCCGCGGACGTCACCTTCGACAAGGGCGAGGTCGACCAGGTCGTCACCGACCAGGTCGGCGGCTCGGCCCTGTTCGCCTCCCGCTTCCGCGAGTGCGCCGCCCGCGCGCTGCTGCTGCCGCGCCGCAACCCGGGCAAGCGCACCCCGTTGTGGCAGCAGCGCCAACGCGCCGCCCAACTGCTCCAGGTGGCGAGCGAGTTCGGCTCGTTCCCGATCGTCCTTGAGGCGGTCCGCGAATGCCTCCAGGACGTCTTCGACGTGCCGGGCCTGGTGGAGCTGATGGGCGACGTCGAGTCGCGCAGGGTGCGCCTGGTCGAGGTCACCACCCCGGAACCCTCCCCCTTCGCCCGTTCGCTGCTGTTCGGGTACGTGGCCCAGTTCCTGTACGAGGGGGACTCGCCGCTCGCCGAGCGCCGCGCCGCCGCGCTGTCCCTCGACTCGCGGCTGCTGGCCGAGCTGCTGGGCCAGGCGGAGCTGCGGGAACTGCTCGACGCCGAGGTGCTGGTGGAGCTGGAGCGCGAGCTGCAGTGGCTGGCCGAGGACCGCCGGGTGAAGGACGTCGAGGGCGTCGCCGACGTCCTTCGGGTGCTCGGACCGCTCTCGGAGGCCGAGTTGGCCGAGCGGGGCGCGGAGCCCGGCTGGGCTGCGGAGCTGGCCGGGGCGCGCCGGGCCATTCGGGTCCGGATCGCCGGGGCCGATCACTGGGCCGCGATCGAGGACGCGGGCCGGCTGCGCGACGCGCTCGGCACCGCGCTGCCGGTGGGCGTCCCGGAGGCGTTCACCGAGCCGGTGAAGGACCCCCTGGGCGACCTGCTGGCGCGCTATGCCCGCACCCACGGCCCGTTCACGTCGGCGTCGGCCGCGGCCCGCTTCGGCCTGGGCGTGGCGGTCACCGAGGGCGCGCTCCAGCGGCTCGCCGCCAATGGCCGTGTCGTACAGGGTGAGTTCCATCCGGCGGGCATCGGCCAGGAGTGGTGCGACGCGACCGTGCTGCGGCGGCTGCGCCGGCGTTCGCTGGCCGCGCTGCGGCACGAGCTGGAGCCGGTGCCGCCGGCCGCGCTCGCGCAGTTCCTGCCCCAGTGGCAGCACCTCGGCAAGGGGCACGGCCTGCGCGGGATCGACGGACTGGTGCGTGCCGTCGAGCAGTTGCAGGGTGCCTCCGTGCCCGCCTCCGCGCTGGAGAAGCTGGTCCTGCCGTCCCGCGTGGCGAACTACACCCCGTCGATGCTGGACGAACTCACCGCGGCCGGCGAGGTGGTGTGGGCGGGCGCGGGCGCGCTGCCCGGAAAGGACGGCTGGGTCTCCCTGTACCTGGCGGACGCTGCCCCGCTGCTCCTGCCGCCCCCGCACCCGCTGGAGCCGACCGCGCTCCACCAGTCGGTCCTGGACGCCCTCTCGGGCGGGTACGGCCTGTTCTTCCGTCAGATCGCCGACCAGGTGCGCGCGACCACCCACCCGGAGGCCACGGATCCCCAACTGGCCGACGCGCTGTGGGACCTGGCGTGGTCCGGGCGGCTCACCAACGACACGCTCGCCCCGATGCGCTCCCTGCTGGGCTCGGGCCGCACTGCGGGTTCCACCGCGCACCGGGCCAAACGCGCGGTCCCACGCGGGCGTTACGGATCGCTGACGGCCGCCGCCCGCGCCGCGTCCCGCACCGGCCCGCCGACGGTCGCCGGCCGCTGGTCGTTGCTGCCTGTCCGCGACCCCGACCCCACCGTGCGCGCCCACGCCCTGGCCCGTACGCTCCTCGACAGGCACGGCGTGGTCACACGGGGCGCGGTGGCGGCGGAGGGCGTGGAGGGTGGCTTCTCGGCGGTGTACCGGGTCCTGTCCGCCTTCGAGGACAGCGGTCAGGCCCGGCGGGGCTACGTGGTGGAGGGCCTGGGTGCGGCGCAGTTCGCGATGGACGGCGCGGTGGACCGGCTGCGTGCGGTGGCGAACGCCCGTGAGCGGGGCGAGGGGCTGCCCGGCGCGGTCTCCGGGGCCGGCGGCCCCGACGGCTTCGGCTCATCCGGCGGCTCCCGGGCCCCCGGTGGCATCGAGGCCGGCATCGGCTCCGGCTTCCCCGCCGCCGAGCTCGGCGGGGACTTCGGCGGCGATCTCGGCGGTGACGTCGACTGGCTGGACTCCGGCCGCCCGGCGCCCGGTGACTACGTCTCACCCCGGGACCTCGCCTCCCCGGGTCACGGCGGCCCGAGGGGCGGCGGGGCGGCCTTCCCGTACGGAGGCGGCTTCGGCGACCGCCGTGCCCGTACCAACGGCACCGGGGCCCGCGGGGTCGTCCTCGCCGCCGCCGACCCCGCGAACGCCTACGGCGCCGCCCTGCCCTGGCCCGAGCCGCCGACCGGCGCGGGACACAAGCCGGGCCGCAAGGCCGGCTCCCTGGTGGTGCTCGTCGACGGCGAACTGGCGCTGTACATGGAGCGCGGCGGCAAGACGCTGCTGGCCTGGCCGGCCGACCCGGACGGCGCGGCCGGTGACGACCCGCGACTGCGCGATGCCGCCGAGGCGCTCGCCGCGGCCGCCCGCGCGGGCTCGCTGGGCACGGTGACGGTGGAGCGGGTCAACGGCGCCTCCGCGTTGACCTCGCCCCTCGGCGGCCTCCTGGAGGGAGCGGGTTTCATAGCGACTCCGCGCGGACTGCGCCTGCGCGCCTGACCCGGGTCCGGGCAGTGGTCCGAACAGCGGGAGCCACGCCGCGCCCACCCGTCCCTGGTCGCCGACCCGCGCGTGTCATCCTTGACCCATGCCCGAAGGCGACACGGTCTGGCAGACCGCGAAACGGTTGCGCGACGCCCTCGCGGGCGAGGTGCTGACCCGCAGCGACTTCCGGGTGCCGAAGTACGCCGCGGTCGACCTCACCGGCCGGACCGTCCTGGACACCGTCTCACGCGGCAAACATCTGCTCACCCGTTTCGAGGGCGGTCTGACGCTGCACTCGCATCTGCTGATGGAGGGCGCCTGGAAGGTCTACGGCGCCGGCGAGCGCTGGAAGGGCGGCCCCGGCCACCAGATCCGCGCCGTCCTCGGCACCGCCGACCGCGCAGCCGTCGGCTACCGCCTCCAGGTCCTGGAGCTGCTGCGCACCTCGGAGGACGAGCACACCGTCGCCCACCTCGGCCCGGACCTCCTCGGCCCCGACTGGGACCCCGGTCTGGCGCTGGCCAACCTCCTGGCCGACCCGGACCGCCCGCTCGGCGAGGCCCTGCTCGACCAGCGCAATCTCGCCGGCATCGGCAACGTCTACAAGAGCGAGCTGTGCTTCCTGCTCGGCGTGACCCCATGGCTGCCGGCCGGCGCCATGCCCGCCGACCGCGCCGCGATGCTGCCCGCCCTGGCGAAGAAGCTCCTGGAGGCCAACCGCGACCGCGTGGTCCGCCGGACCACAGGTCTGCGGGGCCACGACCTGTTCGTGTACGGCCGGGCGCCGCGCCCCTGTCTGCGCTGCGGCACATCCGTCCGGGTGGCCGATCAGGGCGACGGCTCGCAGGAGCGGCCCACGTACTGGTGTCCGAGCTGCCAGGCAGGCCCCGCACCGCCGCCGGGCAGCGCGCAGAAGTGGCGGGACCGCTATCACCGCGCCGGCGGTTGACCGCCCCGGTCCTTCACGGCGGGCCGGGTTCCTCGTCCGAGCGATGGGGCGGCGGTCCCGTGGTCGCGCCGAACGGCCATCTCCCGTCGGCGGAGGGCGACGCCCCGAGGGCGCCGTACGGCCACCCGCCGGAGGCGGGAAAGGGCGCTCCACCGTCAGCGGGCGCCGACGGCCCAAGCCCCTCGTCCGCCCCCGCGTCCGGCTCTTCCCGCGTCCCCTCCTCGCGCCGCTCCCCAGCCCCCTCCTTGGGCACGCAGTGCACGGGCAGCAGGCTCAGCCCCCATCCTCCGGCCGCGACGGCCCCCTCCAGCACTCCCGCATCGCCCGACAGCAGCAGCCGCAGCACCGCCCACCACCACACGGCGCCCAGCCCCAGAGCGGCCCCCCAGCGCACTATCGGCCCCGCCATCGCACCCACCATCACCTCCAGCCGACGACGGACCGCCGCGCTGGGCTCCACGATGGCGGCCCCGCCCGGCACCGGCAAACGGGCGCCGGCGAATCCAGCGGTAAACCCCCGGACAAGGTGAAGGCCCCGGCGGCGCCCCTCCAGGTTTCCCCGGAGAGGCCCCGGCCGGGGCCTCATCCACGTGTGCGCAGGTTCACGCGCGCGTGCGACAGGTCACGCGGCGACCACATCCACCGCCTCGGCGGCGGGCGCCTTGATGGTCACCCGTTCCGGTGGCACACCGGTCACCGACACGGAACCCAGCATCGGGCGAACCGGCGTGGGCACGGGCTCGGTGGCCGCGGCAGACCGGGCCAGCTCGGCGAGGGCGAGTTCGTCGCTCACTTCCCGCATGAGTTCGGACATCCGTACGTCCAGCGCGTCGCAGATGGCGGCGAGCAGCTCGGAGGAAGCCTCCTTCTGCCCCCGCTCCACCTCGGAAAGATAGCCGAGCGAGACTCGGGCGGACGAGGAGACTTCGCGCAGAGTACGGCCCTGGCGCTGGCGCTGCCGACGCAGCACGTCACCCAGCAGGCGACGGAGCAGAATCATCGGTGGCTCCCTCCTCGGACCGCGTAGCCGCATCCTTCACGCCCCACCGTACCGCCTCGCGCCGCGGCCGTGCGGGGAGCGATGTCGTGTTCACTCAGGGCTGCAAACATCAAAACCCCCCGTTCCGTTCCGTATCCTGTGCCCGCTCATTTCCGGTCTGTTCGCCCGCGATCTGCTCCAAAAGCAGTGCGAGTACCCTCCGCACACTCTCCATACGAATGTCCGCCCGGCTGCCGTTCAACCGCAGCGCGGCCGTTTTCCGGCCGTTGCCGGCGCCGGTTTCCGTCACGTGGGGCCCGTCCACGGCCACGAAAACCGTGCCGACGGGCTGTCCGTCCTGGGGGTCGGGGCCGGCGACTCCGGTGGTCGCGATGCCCCAGTCGGCGTCCAGCGCTTTCCGCACTCCGGCCGCCATCTGGGCCGCGACCTGCGGATCCACCGCTCCCCGCTCGGCCAGCAGAGTGGCATCGACGCCCAGCAGCCGGTGCTTGAGCTCGGTGGCGTAGGCGGTGACCGAGCCCCGGAACACCTTCGACGCCCCAGGCACCGCGGTGATCTCCGCCGCGACCAGGCCACCGGTCAGCGACTCGGCCACGGCGACCGTCTCGCCCCGCACCGTGAGCAGCCTCACGACGTCGGCGGCCGGCGAACTCACGCTTGCGACTCCTCCAACGCGGCACGCTGCTCCGCGATTCCCCGCCGGCGCAGCACGATGGCCTGTCTCACATAGTCGAGGCCCGTCAGCACGGTCAGCACGACCGCCGCGGCCATCACCCAGAACCTCAGCGTGGCCAGCCAGCCCGTCAGGGCCAGTACGTACATCCCGACGGCCACACCCTGCGTGAGCGTCTTGAGCTTGCCGCCGCGGCTCGCGGGGATGACGCCGTAGCGGATCACCAGGAAGCGCAGCAGCGTGATCCCCAGTTCCCGGCCGAGGATCACCCCGGTCACCCACCAGGGCAGGTCACCGAGCCCGGAGAGGCAGATCAGCGCCGCGCCCATGATCGCCTTGTCGGCGATGGGGTCGGCGATCTTCCCGAAGTCGGTGACGAGGTTGTACGTCCGTGCCAGATGGCCGTCGAACAGGTCGGTGATCATGGCGATCGCGAAGGCGGCCCAGGCCAGCGACCGCCACGCCGGGTCGTACCCGCCCTCGGCCAGCATCAGGGCCACGAAGCACGGCACGAGCAGCAGCCGGAGCATGGTCAGCAGATTGGCGACGTTCCACACGCTCGCCTGGTTCACGGCGGCGGCCGCGATCTTCCCGCTGCGCGGCGACCTGCCGGCGCCCTGCACCCGCTCGGTCTCACCCGCGGCTCCGGCCGCGTCCGTCGCACCGGAACCGGCGGGAGCGGCAGGGCGGGAACCCTGGGAGGAGCGGGAAGCGCCAGAAGCCCCGTCGGCGCCGGCGCGGCGCGAGGCCGCCCCCGCGCCCCTCCCCTGCGCGCCGGAGGAGCCGCTCGCAGCGGATGCCGGGACTCCCGTCATCTGCCCGCCTCCTCGCCCCACGCGAACGTGCCCGCCAGTGGCTCGGCCACCAGGTCGACACCTTCCGTACCGACCACCTTCGCCTCGACCATACGACCGACGTCCAGGCCCTGGCCGCCCACAAGCAGCACCTGGCCGTCCGTCTCCGGCGCCTGGTGCGCCGCCCGGCCGCGGACGCCCTCCTCGGCGTCCACGGACTCGACCAGCACGTGCACCGTCCGGCCGACGCGCTCCTCGGCTCGCTGGGAGACGAGTTCCTCGGCCAGCCGGGAGACCCGCGCCAGCCGCTCGGCGACGACGTCCTCGTCGAGCTTGTCGTCGTACGTCGCCGCCTCCGTGCCCTCCTCGTCGGAGTAGCCGAAGACGCCGATGGCGTCCAGCCGGGCACCGTTCAGGAACCGCTCCAGCTCGGCCAGGTCGGCGTCGCTCTCGCCGGGGAAGCCGACGATGAAGTTGGACCGCACGCCGGCCTCGGGGGCCTTGGCCCGAATCGTGTCGAGCAGTTCCAGGAAGCGGTCGGTGTCGCCGAAGCGGCGCATGGCGCGCAGCACGCCGGGCGCGGAGTGCTGGAACGACAGGTCGAAGTAGGGGACGACCTTCGGCGTGGAGGTCAGGACGTCGATCAGTCCGGGGCGCATCTCGGCCGGCTGGAGGTAGCTCACCCGCACCCGCTCGATGCCGTCGACCTCGGCGAGCTCGGGCAGCAGGGACTCCAGGAGGCGGATGTCGCCGAGGTCCTTGCCGTAGGAGGTGTTGTTCTCGGAGACCAGCATGATCTCCTTGACGCCCTGCTCGGCCAGCCAGCGCGTCTCGTTCAGCACGTCGCTCGGGCGGCGGGAGATGAACGAGCCGCGGAAGGACGGGATGGCGCAGAAGGAGCAGCGCCGGTCGCAGCCGGACGCGAGCTTGACCGAGGCGACCGGGGCGCCGTCCAGGCGGCGGCGCAGCGGCGCGCGCGGCCCCGAGGCCGGGGCGACGCCTTCCGGGAGGTCCGTGGGGCCGTGGCCGGGAATGGCCACGTCCGTGCCGGCGTCCTGCCGCTCGGCCGGGCTGATCGGCAGGAGCTTGCGGCGGTCGCGCGGGGTGTGCGAGGCGTGGACGCCGCCGCTCAGGATCGTCTGGAGGCGGTCGGAGATGTCGGCGTAGTCGTCGAAGCCGAGCACGCCGTCGGCCTCCGGGAGGGCCTCGGCGAGTTCCTTGCCGTACCGCTCGGCCATGCAGCCGACCGCGACCACCGCCTGCGTTCTGCCGTGGTCCTTGAGGTCGTTGGCCTCCAGGAGGGCGTCGACGGAGTCCTTCTTGGCGGCCTCCACGAAGCCACAGGTGTTGACCACGGCGACGTCCGCTTCCGCGGCGTCCTCCACGAGCTGCCAGCCGTCCGCCTCCAAACGGCCTGCGAGCTCCTCCGAGTCCACCTCGTTACGGGCGCAGCCGAGAGTGACGAGTGCGACGGTACGGCGTTCAGGCATGGGCTCAAGACTACTTTGTCTCCACGACCGCCCAAGTCGACGGGGTTGGCCGATCTTGGCCAACCCCGTACTCGCCTGTCTGTTCGGCCCTTTGTGTACGACCGCGCACCGTCCGCCGGTGCCGCGGCACTAACCGACCTGCGGGTCGCCCTTGGTGTACGTGAGGCGCTCCACGGCGCCCGGCTGGAACTGGTCCTCGATCTTCTTGCCGTTGACGTACAGCTGGATGGCGCCGGCGTCGCCGAGGATCAGGTTGATCTTGGAGCTGTCCTGGAAGGTCTTGGACTCGCCCTTCTGCAGCAGCCCGTCGAAGAGCATCCGGCCGTTGTGGTCCTTGGCGGAGATCCAGCTGCGCCCGTTGTCGGCGCTGACCTGAACGGTCACCTTGTCCTGCGGCGCGGCCGCGATGGCGCTGTCGGACGGGGCGGGCGTCGGGTCGGCGGGCTTGCTGCTCCTGGGTGTGGCCGGGGCCGAGGCGCCGGCCGTGGGCGTGGGGCCCTCGCCGATCTGCCCCTTGGCGCCGGTGTCGTCGTTGCCGCCCTTGAACGCCGTGAAGCCGACGAAGCCGATCACGACGACGATCGCCGCGACCATGGCCGCGGTCCAGTTGGGCCCGCGCCGCTCCGGGCGGATGCGTTCCGCCTCGAACAGGGGGGCGGCCGGGGTCGGGGCGGGGCGGCCGCCGTGCGCGGCGTCGAAGCGCGCGAGCAGCGGGGCCGGGTCGAGACGCACGGCCTTCGCCAGGTTGCGGATGTGGCCGCGGGCGTAGACGTCGCCGCCGCAGGGCGCGAAGTCGTCGGCCTCGATGGCGTGCACGATGGCGACGCGGACCCGGGTGGCGCTGCTGACGTCGTCGACGGTCAGCCCAGCGGCGAGTCGTGCCTCCTTCAGGGCACGGCCGACGGAGGGGCGGGCTTCCTCGGAAACGTCTTCGAAGGGACGCTCGTCTTCAGGGGAGTTGCCGATGGACACGGGGGCGCCTTTCGAGCGTGTAGCCGCCTGTGCTGGAGGTTCAGTCTAGGGAGGTGCCAAAGGGTGAAGCGACCCGGCGGTAGGACTTTGTACGCCATCGGAATGGCCGGACAATCCGATGGTGGGACAGATGTGGCGTCCAGGGTTGGACCCGCACCGGTCCTCTCGCTCAACTTGACGTACGCCCAGGCGAAACGGTTGCCCGTCGCTCGCTAACGGGTGGATCACGGTCCACGTGCCCACCCGCGGCCGGAGCGTCCGCCGGACGGCGTCTTCCTGCTACCCCTCAGACTCCCCACGAATCACGGCCAGCACTCCGTCAAGGTCGTCGGGCTTCACAAGAACGTCACGCGCCTTGGATCCCTCGCTGGGCCCGACGATGTTCCGGGACTCCATGAGGTCCATCAGCCGCCCCGCCTTGGCGAAGCCGACGCGCAGCTTGCGCTGGAGCATGGACGTCGAGCCGAACTGCGTGGAGACGACCAGCTCGGCCGCCTGGCACAGCAGGTCGAGGTCGTCGCCGATGTCCTCGTCGATCTCCTTCTTCTGCTTGGTGCCGACGGTGACGTCGTCCCGGAAGACCGGCGCCATCTGGTCCTTGCAGTGCTGTACGACCTCCTGGACCTCCGCCTCGGTCACGAACGCGCCCTGAAGACGCGTCGGCTTGCTCGCGCCCATCGGCAGGAACAGCCCGTCGCCCTTGCCGATCAGCTTCTCGGCGCCCGGCTGGTCGAGGATGACGCGCGAGTCGGCCAGCGAGGAGGTGGCGAACGCCAGCCGGGAGGGCACGTTCGCCTTGATCAGACCGGTGACCACGTCGACCGAGGGACGCTGGGTGGCGAGCACCAGGTGGATGCCGGCGGCGCGCGCGAGCTGGGTGATGCGCACGATGGCGTCCTCGACGTCCCGGGGGGCGACCATCATCAGGTCGGCCAGCTCGTCGACGATGACCAGCAGGTAGGGGTAGGGCTGCAGCTCGCGCTCGCTGCCCTCGGGCGGTTTCACCTTGCCCTCGCGCACGGCGCGGTTGAAGTCGTCGATGTGCCGGAACCCGTACGCCGCCAGGTCGTCGTACCGCAGATCCATCTCGCGCACGACCCACTGCAGGGCCTCGGCGGCCCGCTTGGGGTTGGTGATGATCGGCGTGATCAGGTGCGGGATGCCCTCGTAAGCGGTCAGCTCGACGCGCTTGGGGTCGACCAGGATCATCCGGACGTCCTCGGGGGTCGCCCGCATCATGATCGACGTGATCAGGCAGTTGATGCAGGACGACTTGCCGGAGCCGGTGGCGCCGGCGACGAGCATGTGCGGCATCTTCGCCAGCGAGTGCATGACGTAGCCGCCCTCGACGTCCTTGCCGAAGGCGACCAGCATCGGGTCGTCGTCCTCGGCGGACTCGGCGAGCCGCAGCACGTCCCCGAGGTTCACCATCTCCCGGTCGGTGTTGGGGATCTCGATGCCGACCGCGGACTTGCCGGGGATCGGGCTGATGATCCGCACGTCCGGACTGGCGACCGCGTACGCGATGTTCTTGGTCAGCGCGGTGATGCGCTCGACCTTCACGGCGGGCCCGAGTTCGACCTCGTAGCGGGTGACCGTCGGGCCGCGGGTGAACCCGGTGACGCTCGCGTCGACCTTGAACTCGGTGAAGACGTTGGTCAGCGCGGCGGCGATGGCGTCGTTGGCCGCGCTGCGCGCCTTGCCGGGCCCGCCCCGCTCCAGCAGGTCGAGGGAGGGCAGGGAGTAGGTGATGTCCCCGGAGAGCTGGAGCTGCTCGGCGCGCGCCGGCAGGTCGCGGGTCTGGGGCGGCGGGGTCTTCGTGAGGTCGGGGACCCCGGACTGCTTCCGGCCGGCGGGCCGCTGGGCCGGCGGCTCCTGCGCGGACCGCCCGCTCCGGCCGTCCTGTCCGGGGCGTGCGGCGGGCACGGGCGTCGGGGTGGTGCTCTCGCCGCGGTCGCCCACGCCCACGCCGTGGGTGAGGTCCGCGACGATCGGCGAGGGCGGCATGCCGTGCAGCACCGCGCCGTCGAGTGCGGCGGCCGCAGCGGCGGCGACGTCCACGGCGTCCATCTGCCGCTGCGAGTCCGGCTGCGGCACCGCCGAGCGACGCGGACGCGAACGCCGCCTGGTCAGGGCCTCCTGCTCCGCTGCGTCGGGGTCGTAGTCCTGCTCGGGGGCGCTCGGGCGCTTGCGGGAGCGCGCCGGCAGCACCTCGCGCCACTGCTCCTCGTAGCGCTCGTCGTCGTCGCCGTACTCCTCGGCCTCCGGGTCGTGCACGATGCCGAGCCGCACCCCGAGCAGCCGCAGCCGCTGCGGGATCGCGTTGACCGGGGTGGCGGTGACGACCAGCAGGCCGAACACCGTGAGCAGCACGAGCAGCGGTACGGCGAGCACCTCGCCCACCGCGTACGTCAGCGGGGTCGCCGCGCCCCAGCCGATGAGCCCGCCGGCGTCCCTTATCTCCTGCATGCCGTCGCTGCGGGCGGGCGAGCCGCAGGCGATGTGGACCTGCCCCAGCACGCCGATCACCAGGGCGGAAAGGCCGATGACGATCCGTCCGTTGGCCTCGGGCTTCTCGGGATGCCGGATGAAGCGGACGGCGATGACCGCGATCAGGATCGGCACCAGCAGGTCCAGCCGGCCGAAGGCGCCGGTCACCAGGATCTCGACCAGGTCGCCCACGGGCCCGCGCAGATCGGCCCAGGTGCCGGCGGCGACGATCAGGGCGACGGCGAGCAGCAGCAGCGCGACGCCGTCCTTGCGGTGCGCGGGGTGGAGGTTCCTGGCGCCCTGTCCGACTCCGCGGAAGACGGCGCCGACGGCGTGCGCGAGTCCGAGCCAGAGGGCGCGCACAACCCGGTACACGCCTCCCGTCGGGCTGGGCGCCGGCCGGGGCGCGGCCTTGCCCGCGGCCTTCTTGGCCGGCGCCTTCCTGGCCGGGGCCTTCTTCGCGGCGGCCTTCTTCGCCGGAGCCGCCCCGGAAGCGGGAGCCTTCTTCGCGGGCTGCTTCTTGGCTGCGGAGGGACGTGAGGCCATGGGTGTGAGGTTACCGGGGGAGACGACGGCGGACACGTGCGCCCGCTGCTTCACCCGTTCGTGTCGTGTCCGGAGAGGAGCCGGGCTGACACGCCCTCAAGAGCTGTACATCGCGGCCGGCCTGGCCCGATCCCGCCGCTCGCCGAGCGGGCAGGGCCCCGCGCTCCGGGTGCGGACTCAGCCCTGCGAAGGCAGCGACGACGCGCTCCCCGTGCCCGGCTCCAGCGCGTCCAGGGCGCGTCGCAGGCCCGTCAGCTTGCGCTCCAGATGCGCTGCCGTGGCGACCGCCGCCGCGTCGGCGGACTCGTCGTCCAGCTGCTTGGACAGCGCCTCCGCCTGCTCCTCGACCGCGGCGAGACGGGCGGAGAGTTCGGCGAGCAGACCGGCCGATTCCCTGCCGTCGCCCACCGCTCCCTTGCCGCCGCCCTCCAACTGGAGCCGCAGCAGGGCCGCCTGCTCCTTGAGCTGGCAGTTCTTCATGTACAGGTCCACGAAGACCGAGACCTTCGCGCGCAGCACCCACGGGTCGAACGGCTTGGAGATGTAGTCCACCGCGCCCGCCGCATAGCCGCGGAAGGTGTGATGGGGGCCGTGGTTGATCGCGGTGAGGAAGATGATCGGGATGTCCCGGGTCCTCTCCCGCCGCTTGATGTGCGCGGCCGTCTCGAAGCCGTCCATGCCCGGCATCTGGACGTCCAGCAGAATCACCGCGAAGTCGTCCGTGAGCAGTGCTTTGAGCGCTTCCTCCCCGGACGATGCCCGCACCAGCGTCTGATCGAGCGCGGAGAGGATGGCCTCCAGCGCCAGCAGATTCTCCGGCCGGTCATCGACCAGGAGGATCTTGGCCTTCTGCACCATGGCCCGCCCTCCTCGCCCCGGCTTGGGGCCGCCCCTGTCCGCAGGTACCGGGGAGGCACCGGCGGGTGCCGCCCCAGGGGACGACGCCCTTGCGCCGCCCGTCCTTGTGCCGGTCATCGTAGCCGCACCCCGCCCGTCGCCACACCCTGTCACCGTGATGTCACTGTGCACCTGGCAGAAACGCCGCGGGAGACCAGAAGGTTCCCCGGATTCCGCACTTCTACACGGCTCCGGGGCCTTCGAGCCGACAACGTCCCGCGCCCCGCGAACGTTCCGGTCACCGCCGTCCCCGTCACTCCCCGCTCATCCACTGCGCCATCACGGTCAGCAGGTGATCGGGGTCGACGGGCTTGGTCACGTAGTCGGAGGCGCCCGACTCGATCGCCTTCTCCCGGTCGCCCTTCATCGCCTTCGCGGTCAGCGCGATGATCGGCAGCCCGGCGAACTGCGGCATCCGCCGGATCGCCGTGGTCGTCGCATAACCGTCCATCTCCGGCATCATGATGTCCATCAGGACGACCGCCACGTCGTCGTGCTGCTCCAGCACCTCGATGCCCTCGCGGCCGTTCTCGGCGTACAGCACGGACAGGCCGTGCTGCTCCAGGACGCTGGTCAGGGCGAAGACGTTGCGGATGTCGTCGTCGACGATGAGCACCTTCTCGCCGCCGAAGCGGATGTCGCGGTGCCCCTGCGGGACGGACTCCGGCTCCGCCGGGCCCGACGACGCCACCACCCACTGCTCCTGGAGCGGCTGCCCGTGCTGCGCCGGCCTGGGCTCGGTGGACGGCAGGGCCCTGCGGCGGCGCCGGAAGAGCGCGGCGGGACCGTTCTGCGTCTCCTGGTACGACTTCACCTCGGCCGGCGTCTCGACTTGCTCGGCGGCCTGCCCGGACGCATCCGGCCCGGGGACGGCGACCAGGTGGCCGGCGTCCAGCACGGAACCGGGCTGCTGGTAGCCCTGCGGCGGCAGCTCCCCCGGGTGCAGCGGCAGGTACAGGGTGAACGTCGAGCCACGGCCCGGCTCGCTCTGGGCGTGGATCTCGCCACCGAGCAGTTGCGCGATCTCCCGCGAGATGGACAGCCCGAGCCCGGTACCGCCGTACTTGCGGCTGGTGGTGCCGTCGGCCTGCTTGAACGCCTCGAAGATCACCCGCATCTTGCTGGCCGCGATGCCGATGCCGGTGTCCGTGACGGAGAAGGCGATCATCGGCGCGTCCGGGTCGGCCAGCGAGCCGGCCTCCAGCAACTGCTCGCGGATCGGCTGCGGAACATCGTCCCGGGCGGGACGGATGACCAGCTCCACCGATCCGGAGTCGGTGAACTTCACCGCGTTGGACAGCAGGTTGCGCAGCACCTGGAGCAGCCGCTGCTCGTCGGTGTGCAGCGTCGCGGGCAGCTCCGGCGACACCCGTACGGACAGGTCGAGGCCCTTCTCCGCGGTCAGCGGACGGAAGGTCGCCTCAACATAGTCGATGAGCTGGACGAGCGCGATGCGCGTCGGCGAGACGTCCATCTTGCCCGCCTCGACCTTCGACAGGTCCAGGATGTCGTTGATCAGCTGGAGCAGGTCGGAGCCCGCGCCGTGGATCGTCTCGGCGAACTCGACCTGCTTCGGGGACAGGTTGCCCTCGGCGTTGTCGGCGAGCAGTTTGGCCAGAATCAGCAGGGAGTTGAGCGGCGTACGCAGCTCGTGCGACATGTTGGCCAGGAACTCGCTGCGGTACCGCATGGAGACCGCGAGCTGCTCGGCACGCTCCTCGAGGACCTGCCGGGCCTCCTCGATCTCGGAGTTCTTCGCCTCGATGTCGCGGTTCTGCTGGGCCAGCAGCTCGGCCTTCTCCTCCAGTTCGGCGTTGGACGCCTGGAGCGCCTTCTGCCGCTGCTCCAACTCCTCCGACCTCAGGCGCAGTTGCTCGGTCAGCTCCTGGGACTGCTTCAGCAGCTGCTCGGTCTTGGTGTTGACGGAGATGGTGTTGACGCTGGTGGCGATCATCTCCGCGATCTGGTTCAGGAAGTCCTTCTGGATGTGCGTGAACGGCGTGAACGAAGCCAGTTCGATGACACCGAGCACCGTCCCCTCGAACAGCACCGGCAGCACGATCACCTGCGCGGGCGGCGCCTCGCCGAGCCCGGAGGAGATCTTCAGATAGCCGCTGGGCGCGTTGTCGACGAGGATGGTGCGCCTCTCCTGCGCGGCCGTCCCGATCAGCGCCTCGCCCGGCCGGAACGACGTCGGCATGGAGCCCAGCGAGTAGCCGTACGAACCCAGCATCCGCAGCTCGTAGGAGTCGTCGCCCTCGCTCACCGGGTCCGTGTCGTCGGCGAGCGGCATGGCGACGAAGAACGCACCGTGCTGTGCCGAGACCACCGGCGTCAGCTCGCTCATGATCAGCGAGGCCACGTCCTGGAGGTCGCGGCGGCCCTGCATCAGCGCCGAGATGCGGGCGAGATTGCCCTTGAGCCAGTCCTGCTCCTTGTTGGCGATCGTGGTGTCGCGCAGGTTGGCGATCATCTTGTTGATGTAGTCCTGGAGCTCCTGGATCTCGCCGGAGGCGTCGACGTCGATCTTCAGGTTCAGATCGCCGCGGGTGACCGCGGTCGCCACGCGCGCGATGGCACGCACCTGCCGGGTGAGGTTCCCGGCCATCTCGTTCACGGACTCGGTCAGGTCCCGCCAGGTGCCGTCGACGTCGCGCACGCGCGCCTGGCCGCCGAGCTGCCCCTCTGTGCCCACCTCGCGGGCCACCCTGGTGACCTCCTCGGCGAACGACGACAGCTGGTCGACCATCGTGTTGATGGTCGTCTTCAGCTCCAGGATCTCCCCGCGCGCGTCGATGTCGATCTTCTTGGTCAGATCGCCCTTGGCGATGGCGGTGGTGACCATGGCGATGTTGCGCACCTGACCGGTCAGGTTGGACGCCATCTGGTTCACGGACTCGGTGAGGTCCTTCCAGGTGCCGGCGACCCCGGGGACGTACGCCTGGCCGCCGAGGATGCCGTCCGTGCCCACCTCACGGGCCACCTTGGTGACCTGGTCGGCGAACGAACTCAGCGTCTTCACCATGGTGTTGAACGTGTCCGCGAGCTGCGCGACCTCACCGCGCGCCTCGATGGTCACCGTCCGCGTCAGATCGCCGTTGGCGACCGCGGCCGCGACCTGGGAGATGTTGCGCACCTGCATGGTCAGGTTGTTGGCCATCAGGTTGACGTTGTCGTTGAGGTCCTTCCAGATGCCCACGACCCCGGGCACGTGCGCCTGACCGCCGAGGATGCCCTCGGTGCCCACCTCACGGGCCACCCGCGTGACCTGCTCGGCGAACGACGACAGCTGGTCCACCATCGTGTTGACGGTGGTGACGAGCTCGAGGATCTCGCCCTTGGCGTCGACGGTGATCTTCTTCGAAAGGTCGCCCTTGGCGACCGCGGTCGTGACCTCGGCGATGTTGCGCACCTGAATGGTCAGGTTGTTCGCCATGAAGTTCACGGACTGGGTGAGGTCCTTCCAGGTGCCGGAGACTCCCTGGACCTCGGCCTGACCACCGAGGATGCCCTCCGTACCCACCTCACGGGCCACACGGGTGACCTCCTGGGCGAACGAGGAGAGCTGGTCCACCATCGTGTTGAGGGTGTTCTTCAGCTCCAGGATCTCCCCGCGCGCGTCCACGGTGATCTTCTGCGAGAGATCACCGCGGGCCACCGCGGTGGCGACCTGCGCGATGTTGCGCACCTGGGCGGTGAGATTGCCGGCCATGCCGTTCACGGAGTCCGTGAGGTCCCGCCACACACCGGCGACGCCGGGAACCTGCGCCTGACCGCCCAGGCGGCCCTCCGTGCCCACCTCACGGGCGACCCGGGTGACCTGGTCGGCGAAGGCGGAGAGCTGGTCCACCATCGTGTTGATGGTGTTCTTCAGCTCCAGGATCTCCCCGCGCGCGTCGACGTCGATCTTCTGCGAGAGGTCGCCGCGCGCCACGGCCGTCGTCACCTGGGCGATCTGCCGCACCTGGGAGGTGAGGTTGCCGGCCATGAAGTTGACGGAGTCGGTGAGCTCCTTCCAGGTGCCGGACACACCGTCCACACGGGCCTGACCGCCCAGGCGGCCCTCCGTGCCCACGTCCCGGGCCATCCGGGTCACCTGGTCCGCGAACGACGACAGCTGGTCCACCATCGTGTTCACGGTGTTCTTCAGCTGGAGCATCTCGCCGGAGACGTCCACGGTGACCTTCTGCGACAGATCACCGTTCGCCACGGCCGTCGTCACCTGGGCGATGTTCCTCACCTGACCGGTGAGGTTGCGGAACGCGGTGTTGACGGAGTCGGTGAGGTCCTTCCAGGTCCCCGCCGCGCCCGCCACCTGCGCCTGACCGCCCAGCTCGCCCTCGACCCCGATCTCCCTCGCCACCCGCGTGACCTCGGCGCCGAAGGACGAGAGCTGGTCCACCATGCCGTTGACGGTGTTCTTCAGTTCCAGCATCTCGCCGGCCACGTCCACGGTGACCTTCTGCGACAGATCACCGCTGGCCACGGCCGTCGTCACGGTGGCGATGTCCCTCACCTGCGTGGTGAGGTTCCGGAACACCGTGTTGACGGAGTCGGTGAGGTCCTTCCAGGTGCCGGCCACCCCCGGCACGTTCGCCTGCCCGCCCAGGCGGCCCTCGGCGCCGACCTCGTTGGCCACCCGTGTGACCTCGTCCGCGAAGATGCGCAGCGTCTCGGTCATCTGGTTGATCGTGTCCGCGAGCTGCGCGACCTCGCCACGCGCCGGCACGGTAACCTTCTGCGACAGATCGCCGTTCGCCACGGCGGTGGTGACCTGGGCGATCCCGCGCACCTGCGCCGTCAGATTGCCGGCCATCAGGTTCACCGAGTCGGTGAGTTCCTTCCATGTGCCGTCGACCCCCGGCACATGCGCCTGACCACCGAGAATGCCGTCCGTGCCCACCTCACGGGCGACCCGCGTCACCTCGGAGGAGAACGCGGAGAGCTGGTCCACCATCGTGTTGACGGTGTTCTTCAGCTCCAGCATCTCGCCGGCGACGTGGACGGTCACCTTCCGCGACAGATCGCCCTTGGCCACCGCCGTCGTGACCAGCGCGATGTCGCGCACCTGGGCCGTCAGCCGGGACGCCATGGTGTTGACGGAGTCGGTGAGGTCCTTCCACGAGCCGGACAGACCGCGCACCCGGGCCTGACCGCCCAGCTTGCCCTCCGTGCCCACCTCGCTGGCCACCCGCGTGACCTCGTCGGTGAACGTCGACAACTGGTCGACCAGGTTGTTGACGGTCCGCCCGACCTTCAGGAACTCACCGCGCAGCGGATGCCCGGCCCCCTCCGGCGCCTGCGAACGCAGTTCCATGCGCGGCGACAGATCGCCCTCGGCGACCGCGGAGAGGACCCGGCCGACCTCCGAGACGGGCCGTACGAGATCGTCGACGAGCGCGTTGGAATGGTCGATCGCGGTCGCCCAGGAGCCTTCGCAGGCGCCCGTCTCCAGCCGCTCGGTGAGCTTTCCCTCACGCCCCACCATGCGCCGCACCCGCGACAACTCGCCCGTCAGGTGCAGATTGCGGTCGGCCACCTCGTTGAAGACAGCCGCGATCTCCGACATCACGCCGTCGCCGGGCACCGTGAGCCGCCTGCGGAAATTCCCGTCGCGCATCGACACCAGGGCGGCCAGCAGTCGGTTCAGGGAAGCCGTGTCCACCTCGGTGGTCCCGCCACGCGCCATGCGCCGGTTCTTGGGGGACTGTCCGCCTTTCGCGCGCGTCTTCGTGCCCCGCGTCGCTGCGCCAGACTCCACTGTGTCCCTCCCGCAGGGGTCGACCGTTACCGCTGTACTGCGGTACGCCGGCTCGGCGTACCGGTTACTACTGCGTATTCCTGTCCGATGTAATCAGCCCACAGAGAGAGCCTCCGCTCTGGGTGCAGAGAGCACACTCAGCCTGCCCGGACGTTCACCACAAGCCTGCCCAGTGTTTCACCCCGGCCGAACCAGGCCATAACAGTTCGGCAGCTTCGCACACCCTCCGCACACCCTCGGGGCGGAAACACTGGCGACCGGCATCCGCGTGGACGGCGAAGGTAAGTAACCTTGCATGGGGCTGTCCAGCCGCACCGGTCCGTCCGGCCTGGGCGGTGGCACGGAACGAGCGGGCATCGGAGGGCGGCCGCAGACATGACCACCGGAGTGATCCCCGGGGGACCTACCCCGGAGCCACAACCGAACGGACCGCAGCTGCCGGAACAGCGGCGCGAGCCCATCGGCCACCAAGGTCTGCACGTCGACAACCGGACGAGGAGTTCTGTGATCACCGCGCGCGCGGCCGCCAGCTTCGATCCCCTGGGCCGATCGGTGGCGACCGCCCGGTCCTTCGTCCGCGACACCCTCCAGGGGTGGGGCTTCGGAGACATCGTCGACGACGCGGTGGTCCTCACGAGCGAACTGGTCACCAACGCCGTCGTCCACGCGGGAACAGCGGCCGACGTGCTGTGCCTGCGCAGCGACGACGGGGTGCGCATCGAGGTGTCCGACCGCTACCCCGAGCGCGAGCTCCCGGTGCAGAGCTCGGCGATCAACATGGGCAGCCCCGACCGCGAGGGCGGCCGCGGCCTGCAGCTGTGCGCGGCCCTGGCCGGCCGCTGGGGCGTGGAGTACTCGCCGACGCACAAGAAGGTCTGGTTCCAACTCGACCTGCCCGAGCGCCCCGTCGGCACCCGCACCGCCGGCCCCTGCCTGCCCGCCGACCTCCTCCCCCTCGCCGACGGCCGGGTCCGCGTGGCCGTCGTCCAGATCGAACGCGGCGGCTCCATCACCGCCTGGAACGAGGACGCCGAGGAACTGTTCGGGTACGCCGCCAAGCAGGTCACCGGCAAGCCGCTCACCGACCTCGCCGCCTGGCCCCACACCCCCGGCACCAGCACCGGCATCGCCGAGGCGCTCCAACTCTCCCGCTGGGAAGGCAGCTACGGCGTCCGCGGCGCCCACGGCCGCGTCATCCCCGTCTACGCCTCCCACCTCCGCGTCCGCGACACCGACGGCGAGCCCTCCACGGTCTGCCTCCTCGTACGCGACCACGAACGGGCCGTGCTCCAGACCCCGTTGCGCCTCCCGGCGACCTCCGACACGGGAAGCACCCCCGACGGCCCCAGCGCCGACCCCTTCGAGGTCTTCATCGGCTCCCCCGCCCCCGACGACCTCGACGGCCTGCTGCAGCGCACCGTGGAACGCGCCCGCGACATGCTCGACGGCGACGCCGCCTTCCTCCTGCTGGCCACCGACGACGAGACGGAGCTGGAGGTCCGCGCGTCCACCGGACTGCCCTCCGCGCGCCAGCGCTTCGCCCGCGTCCCCGTCGAGGCGGGCCCCGGCCGCTACGGCTCCGCCCGGATGCCCGCCGTCCACGACGACCTCGCCGCAGTCCCCGGCGCCGTCCCCCTCCTCAACAGCACCGGCATGCGCTCGGTCGTCACCGTCCCGCTGAAGGTCGAGGGCCGCCTCACCGGCTCCCTCGGCGTCGCCGCGGAGGCGCCGGGCCGGTACTCCAACGAGGAGGCGCTGCGCCTGCAGTTCGCCGCCGACCGCATCGCCCTGGCCGTCGAGTCGGCCCGCCTGGGCGAGCTGGAACGGCTGCGCCGCGGCTCCCTCAGCTTCCTCGTCGAGGCCTCCGACCTGCTGGCCGGCACCCTGGACCGCGACCAGACCCTCGCCCTGATGGCGCAGATGACGGTCCCGACCCTGGCCACCTGGTGCGCCGTCTACACGATCGCCGACCAGGCCTCCGATCCCTACCTGTCCTACGTCCTGCACGAGGACGAGGAACTGATCGACGGCATCAAGTCCCTGCTGTCCAAGATCGCCCCGCCGGACCCGGTGCCCACGCCCGGAGCGCGCGTGTGGACCGCCCCCGGCGAGGCGGCCCACCAGGCGGCCCTGCGCAGCTCCATGCGCAGCCTCAGCCTGGGCGACTCCCACCACCGGATCGGTACGACCATCGGACCGACGCTCGCCACGGCCTCCGCGGTCGGCGGCGAGACGGTCGTCCTGCCGCTGGTCGCCCGCAACCGCGTCATCGGCATGCTCACCCTCGGCAAGCCCGCCGACGAACACTTCCGCCAGGAGATCCTGGAGCTGGCCGAGGACCTGAGCCGCCGGGCCGCCCTCGCCCTGGACAACGCCCGCCTGTACTCGGAGCGCACGGCCATCAGCCAGTCCCTCCAGCGCAGCCTCCTGCCGCCGGGGCTCCCGGACGTCGAGGGCGTGGAGGTCGAGGTCATCTACCGCGCGGCCGGCGAGGGCAACGAGGTCGGCGGCGACTTCTACGACCTCTTCCCCATCCGCGACGGCGCCTACGGCTTCGCCATCGGCGACGTCTGCGGTACGGGCCCCGAGGCGGCCGCGGTGACCGGCCTGGCCCGGCACGCGCTCAGGCTGCTGGCCCGCGAGGGCTTCGGCGGCCCGGCGGTGCTGGAGCGCCTGAACTCCGCGATCCTCGACGAGGGCGCCCGCAGCCGCTTCCTCACGCTCCTGTACGGCGAGCTGTGGCCGCAGGAGGACGGCAGCGCCCGGCTGAAGGTGGTCTGCGCCGGCCATCCGCTGCCGCTGCGCCTGCGCCAGGACGGCACGGTGGAGCCGGCCGCCGACCCCCAGCCGCTGCTCGGCGTCATGGAGGACCTGGAGCTGTACGAGCAGACGGTCACGCTGGACCCGGGTGACGTGCTGCTGTGCGTCACGGACGGCGTCACGGAGCGCCGTGAGGGCTCCCGGATGCTGGGCGACGACGGTCTCGCGGACGTCCTCACCACCTGTACGGGCCTGACGGCCGGTGCGGTGGCGGCCCGCATCATGCGCGCCGTGGAGCGCTTCGCCACGGACGCCCCGTCCGACGACATGGCGATCCTGGCGATGCGGGTGCCGGGCCTGCCGCAGTAGGGCGCCGCAGGGCATGAAAAAGGCCCTCACCCGAAAGGGTGAGGGCCTTTTTCTTTGGAGCCCCCAAACGGAATCGAACCGTTGACCTTCTCCTTACCATGGAGACGCTCTGCCGACTGAGCTATGGGGGCCGGTCGCCTTTTCGGAGTTTCCCCCGCGGCAACGGAATAGATCATACCCCGAACAGGGCCGTGCTCCCAACCACGATCGGCCCGCCGAGCGCGTTGCACACCGAGACGATCCGATGCATCTCCCGGCGCGTCAACGAGGCGTCCACGGGCAGCGCCAGCGTCTCCTCGGCGGCCCTCTCGGTCTCCGGAAGGGACACGCACCGACGGTACTCCGGCAGCCGGTGCACGGGGGTCTTCACGGGCACCCGGCAGTCAACTCCCCTGGCGCGTATGGCGCGTGCGTAGGCGTCACGGTCCGGCCGGCCGTTCCCGGGCACCCGTACCACGTACTGCTGATAGGTGTGCCCGTCACCGCCGTCGGGTGTCCGCACGCCCCGCAGCCTGGTGTCGAGATAGGCGGCACGCTCCCTGCGCTGCGCCGTCTCGTCGTACGGCACCTCGGACTCGCCCTGCTCCAGCACCAGCAGCCCGTGCCGCCGGCCCAGCGCGTGCAGCCGCCCCATGTCGGCGGACCGTCCGAAGCGGTGCACGGCGACCACGGCCGCCGTGCGCGCGGTCAGTGCCTGTTCGACGGCGGAGGCGTCGAGGCAGTACGTCGCCGGGTCTATGTCGGCGAACACCGGCAGGGCGCCCACCTGTGTCACGGCCTCGGCGACCTCCAGGTTGCCGAACGCCGGCACGACGACCTCGTCACCGACTCCGACGCCGGCGGCCCTGAGCAGAGCAGCAATACCCATGAGGCGGATGCTGGTTGGGCAACATGAACGTCAAGTGACGGAAAACAAAAAAGGGTTGGACCCGGAACCGAAGTTCGGGGTCCAACCCTCTCAAAATTTGTTCGGCGGTGTCCTACTCTCCCACAGGGTCCCCCCTGCAGTACCATCGGCGCTGTGAGGCTTAGCTTCCGGGTTCGGAATGTAACCGGG
>NZ_JBIBWH010000018.1:0-140718 GCF_043081205.1 Streptomyces sp. NPDC014889 | reverse complement strand
AAGGCATCCGACACGGTCTGCGCCGCACCCGACAACGCCCCCTTCGCCTTGCCGCGCGCACCGGACTCGGTGACCTCACCCACCAGATCGGGCAGCCCCGGAGCCTTCCGGGGACCAGCCTCGAGATCGAGCCGGTTGCAGGCCTCCGCGAACCGCAGATACGTGTCGACGCTCGCGACGACGACCCGCACATCGATCTTCAGAATCTCGATACCGACCAGCGAGACCCGCACGAACGCGTCGATCACCAGCCCCCTGTCGAGAACAAGCTCCAGGACGTCGTACAGGCCGCTGCTGCCGCCTCCGCCACCGGACGTCTGTGCCGGGACAACGGTCATGCCAACCGGGCCTCCCATCCGTGTCCGCTGTGTGTGCATGGTTGAGGGGCCGGACGCCGGTGACCGGTGAACTGCCCCCGCGGGTCGGGTTCGACCTCGTCACCCGGGTGGCCGCGAGCCGCCCGGCCAAACCTGCGCGGGCGGCCGGCCGGGCGCTCTCCGTCACTTGTCCGCCGTGGAGCGTTCCTCGCCCCCGTACCCCGCCGCTCGCGCGAGCGCGTAGGCGCCGAGCGACACCACGAGCCACGCCGCCGTCGCGGCGCCGAGCGCGAGCCACGCCGAGTGGTGACGGAGGAGCACCGTGGCGACCACGGCGAACGCCGTCAGCCCCAGGGTGCCGAGCGCCGCGCCACGGGCGTCGTCGCGGGCGCTCCTGAGCCCCTCCTCCTCGGCCACCAGGGTCAGACTGGCCAGCAGGATGGCGGGGAAGGCGAGGAAGACGCCGCCGACGTACGCCCCGAACAGCCGTGAGACGACGGCCGCCAGGAGTGACACGCCCGCGCCGAAGCCGAACCGGAGGAGCAGGTCCTTGCGCGGTGTGCGCGCGGCGGCCCGCAGGTCCACCCGCACCCGGTCGTCGTCCCCGGCCCCCTGTCCGCGCCCGCCCGCGGGCCGCGGCGATCGCCTCACGGCGCCACCGCGAAGGCGATGGCGGCCGCGGCCGCCAACCACACGACCAGGGCCACCGCGGAGCCGCGCACGGCTCCGAACCGGGCGAGCGCCGGGACCTCGACGAGACAGTAGGCGGTGAACGCCAGCGCTCCGGCGACCATGCCCCGTGCCGCGGTGGCCGCGTCGAGGTCGCCCTTGAACACCACCGTCAGGATCAGCCCGGCCAGCGCCACCGAGGGGGCGGCGGCGAAGATCCCGGCCAGCCGCTTGGGTTGGACGGCTTCGGCCACCAGGGCGAAACCCACCACGAGCAGACCACCGATGAAAGGCTTCAGGACGATCTCGAGCAGGGTTTTCATCCTGACAACCTCAATGGCGAGGCGGCGCTCGCGCAACGACCCACGCGGGCAGCGCGTCGAACGCGCGCTGCCCGGACGTATACCTTGCCGCAGCCGGAGGGGCCGATCAGGGCGGTGACCCGGCCGGCGGGCATCGTCAGCGACACCCGGCTCAGCACCTGGTGGCTGCCGAACCACGCCGACGCCGTGCGGGCTTCGAGCGTCGCGGGAGCGGTCGCGGGCCCGTCCGGGACGGCGGGGACGGCGGTGACGGCGGGCAGGACGACCGTGTCGGTCAGGGAGTCGGTGGCGTCGGTCACGGCGGGTAGTTTGGTGGCGGCCCCACCGGTGCCAGGTCCATACCGCGGCGACGGCCGCGACCAGCAGGGCCTGGAGCCACATCACCAGCGGCCAGGGCACCCCGGAGGGCCGGGCGAGCGGCTGCTCGGCCTCCGGCAGCGTGCCGGGCCTGATCACGGCCGCCGGGGTCTCGAAGGGCGCCGACACCAGGTCCGCGTCGACGCGCAGGACGCCGCCCGGCATGTAGCCGGCGCCGGTGGCCGTGGCCAGCACCAGACGGCCCCGGCCGGAGGCGAGCGGGGCGGGCGCCGGGTCTCCGGCCCGCCGTACGCCGGCGACCTGGTACTTCGCCTCGCCCTGGCCGGTCGTCACCGTGAACCTGTCACCCTCGGCGAGGTCGGCCAGCCGCCCGAACGGACCGCCGTAGGCGGCCGCCCGCCCCATCAGCACGCTGGTGCCGGCCTGCCCGGGCATCGGGGTGTCGCGACGGTGGCCGGGGCCGTCGGTCATGACGGCGGAGTCGGTTCCCTCCAGGACCACCTGGCGCAGGCGCAGCGAGGGGACGTCGATCAGGGCGACCGGCGTGCCGGGCGCCAGCAGCCTGCCCTGCTGGTCGGTCTGGGAGACCGGGGCCGTGCCCAGGGCGAGCGCCGGGCGATGTGGCGGACGGCCGGGACGCTCCGGACGCGGGTCCGGAGCAGGGCCGGTGCGGGGGTGGTCTGTACGGCGACCGTCACGGCGGCCCGCCTCCTTCATGGGTCGTGGGTTTTCACGTACCGCCGGGGAGGCCGCCGTCGCGGCGGCCTCCCCGGCAGCGGGGTCAGGTGGACTTGATGGTGAAGTTCGCGCTGTTCTTCGCGTTCACCGTCGAGGAGCCCACGTAGAACGCGCGCAGCGTGTGCTTGCCGCGGCTCAGCTTCGGCAGGGTGATGGTCACCTTGCCGGACTTCAGCGTGCCGGTGGCGATCACCTTGGAGCCCTCGTAGACGCGCACGGTGCCGGCCGGCGTGGTGCCGGTCGCGGCGACCTTCACGGTGACCTCGGCGCGGGCGGTGTGATTGACCGAGGCGGGCCGGGTGACGGCGACCGACGGCGCCGCCTTGGTGACCTTCAGCGAGACCGTCGCCGAGGACGTGTTGAGCTTGCTGTCGCCGGCGTAGGAGACGGTCAGCTTGTGGGTCGCGACCTTCAGGTGGTTCGACAGGCCGACGGTGACCTTGCCGGAGGAGTTGAGCGTGCCGGTCCCGAGGGTGCTGGAGCCCTCCTTGACCGTGACCTTGCCGCTGGGCACGACGCCCTTCGGCGCCTTGCCGTACGCGGTCGCCGCGGCGCTCGCCTTCGTGGTGCTCGCCGACTTGACGGTGAGGTCGCGGTCCAGGTGGCCGGGGTGCCGGTGCCGGTGCCGGTGCCGTTGAGGTTGGCGGCGGCGACCGTGGCGGTGTACTTGCCGTCGGCCAGACCGCTGAACGTGTACGACGTGGTCGTGGCCGGGACGTCCTTGGCCGCCACGACGGTGCCGTCCGCGCGGGTGAGCGTGACGCGGTAGTCGGTGACCGGCAGACCCGCTGCGCCCGGGGCGGTCAAAGGTCAGTGCGAGCTTCCCGGTGCCGGGGGTGGCCTTGAGGGCCGGCGCAGCGGGCACCTTGAGGTCGATGCCCGACTGCTCCAGACCGCCGAACCTGGCGTGCTTGGCCGGGTTGACCGAGCCGTTGTACGACTCGGTCAGGAAGCCGAAGTCGGCGATGACCTTCTGCGCGTTCTCGGAGGGCGTCCGCGCGGTGTGGCCGCTGTCGGTGACGAAGACGTCGTAGAGATCCTTGTCGAAGAAGATGCGGGTGGGGTCGATGGCCCGGCTGGGCACGACGTTGTAGACGTCCCGGCCGAAGGTGGCGTTCTCGTAGTAGCCGCGGACCGGCTCGAGCCGGCCGTTCACGGTCGTCACCGGGTTGGTGACGCCCTTGTCGCCGGGACGCGAGGGCTTCACCGCGGGACCCGTCGTCACCCTGCCCGAAGTGGACCTGCCGGACGTGTACTTGCAGGAGAAGAGGGCGCAACTGGCCTTCCGCACGCGCGAGGCGGCGCTCCCCGCGTGACCCGGGTGCCGCACCGGCTCCGGCCCCGACCTCCCCACATCACAGGTACTTCTTCAACTCGCGCCGTGCCAGCGAGCGCTGGTGGACCTCGTCCGGACCGTCGGCGATCATCAACGTGCGCGCGGCCGCGTACAGTTCGGCGAGGGGGAGGTCCTGGCTGAACCCGCCCGCGCCGTGCAACTGGATGGCCCGGTCGAGGATGCCGACCACCGCACGCGGCGTGGCGATCTTGATGGCCTGGATCTCGGTGTGCGCGCCCCTGTTGCCGACGGTGTCCATCAGCCAGGCCGTCTTCAGCACCAGCAGCCGCAGTTGTTCGACGGTGACCCGCGCGTCCGCGATCCAGTTGTGGACCAGGCCCTGCTGGGCCAGCGCCTTGCCGAAGGCGGTGCGGGACACCGCCCGGCGGCACATCAGCTCGATCGCCCGCTCGGCCATGCCGATCAGCCGCATGCAGTGGTGGATACGGCCCGGTCCGAGCCGGGCCTGGGCGATGGCGAATCCTCCCCCCTCCTCACCGACCAGGTGGGAGACGGGCACGCGTGCGTGGTCGAAGACCACCTCGGCGTGGCCGCCGTGGGAGTGGTCCTCGTACCCGAAGACCCGCATCGCGCGCCGGACGGTGACGCCGGGTGTGTCGCGCGGCACGAGCACCATCGACTGCTGACGCCGGATGTCCGGGCCGTCCGGATCGGTCTTGCCCATCACGATGAAGATCTTGCAGTCGGGGTTCATGGCGCCGGAGATGTACCACTTGCGGCCGGTGATGACGTACTCGTCGCCCTCGCGCTCGATGAGCGTGGTGATGTTCGTGGCGTCCGAGGAGGCCACCTCCGGCTCGGTCATCGCGAACGCCGAACGGATCTCGCCCGCGAGCAGCGGTTCGAGCCACTGCTTGCGCTGCCACTCGTCGCCGAACTGCGCGAGCACCTCCATGTTGCCCGTGTCGGGCGCCGCGCAGTTCAGCGCGACGGGTGCCAGGTGCGGGGAGCGGCCGGTGATCTCGGCGAGCGGGGCGTACTGGAGGTTGGTCAGCCCGGCGCCGTACTCGGCGTCCGGCAGGAAGAGGTTCCACAGCCCCTGCCTGCGCGCCTCGGCCTTCAGCTCCTCCACCACGGCCGGGGTGTCCCACGGGGAGGCGAGCGCGGCCCGCTGCTCCTCGGCCACCGCCTCGGCCGGGTGTACGTACTCGTCCATGAAGGCCAGGAGCCTGGCACGCAGCTCCTCGGTGCGCGCGTCGAACGCGAAGTCCATGTCGGGTCAGCCTTCCTGAAGAGTCGTCAGTCCGTGGTCGATGAAGACGGGGACGAGGTCGCCGATGCGGTCGAAGCCCCGCCCGACCGTCTGGCCGAGCGTGTACCGGTAGTGGATGCCCTCCAGGATCACGGCGAGCTTGAACCAGGCGAACGCCGTGTACCAGGAGACGGCCGAGACGTCCCGCCCCGAGCGTTCGGCGTACCGCTCGACGAGTTCCGCCGCGGACGGGTGCCCCGGGGCCTCGGCGGTGGTGGACACCGGCGAGGCGGGCATGCCGAGCGGCGTGCTGTACATCGCCAGCAGGCCCAGGTCGGTCAGCGGGTCGCCGAGCGTGGACATCTCCCAGTCGAGCACCGCGGTGATCCGGTCGTCCGGGCCGAGCAGCACGTTGTCGAGGCGGTAGTCGCCGTGCACGACGGCCGGGGCGGGCGAGGCGGGCAGCGCGCGCCCGAGTGCCGCGTGCAGCTCGTCGACCCCGGCCAGCTCGCGGTCGCGGGAGGCCGCGAGCTGCTTGCCCCAGCGCCGGAGCTGCCGGTCCAGAAAGCCTTCGGGGCGGCCGAATCCGGCGAGACCCACCTCGGCCGGGTCCACCGCGTGCAGCTCGACGAGGGTGTCCACCAGGGACAGCACGGCGCCACGGGTGCGCTCCTCGCCCAGTGGGACGAGCTGCCGCGCGGTGCGGTAGGGGGTGCCCTCGACGAACTCCATGACGTAGAACGGCGCGCCGAGCACGTCCTCGTCCTCGCACAGCAGCACCGGGCGCGGCACCGGCACGTCCGTCGGGTGCAGGGCGCTGATCACCCGGTGCTCGCGCCCCATGTCGTGCGCGGTGGCCAGGACATGGCCCAGCGGGGGTCGCCGCACGACCCACCGCGAGGTGCCGTCCGAGACCGCGTAGGTGAGGTTCGACCGTCCGCCCTCGATCAGCCGGCCGGTCAACGGGCCCCGCACCAGGCCGGGCCGCTCCCGGTCGAGCAGCCCGCGCAACCGGTCGAGATCGAGTCCTGGCGGGTGGTCGGGGCTCATCGTGGCTCCTGAAGGACGAGGCGGCGTCAAGGTGACCGCACCATCATGCCGACTGGTCGGTATGCCGTCCAGTGCCCGTATGCCACCCGCGTGCCACCCGTGTGCCGACGCCGCCGCCGCGACGCCTGCGGGAGCCGCGCGATCAGAACGCGGCGCCCGGAGACGCGGGAGCTTACACAGGCTGGCTGTACTGAAGGCCTCCGAGGTGGAGGACCTCACCTTGGCGCAGGCGTCGGTCATGGTGCGCCTGTCCGCCAAGGAGGGCGTGACGGTCAGCGATCTCGCCGCCGAGGAAGGGGTACGGCACCAGTCGATGGCGGCGACCGTCAGCGCGATGACGGAGACGGGGCTGCTGAAGAAGAGCCCCGACCCGGACGACGGGCGGCGCCGGCTGATCGCGCTGACCGCGGAGGGCTCTCGTCGGCGTCGCGGGCGTCCTGGCCCCGGACCTGGGGGTGCTGATCGCCGCGCGCGTTCTGCTCGGGTTCGGCACGTGTGCCGGCTATCCCTCCGCCATGGCCCTGCTGCGCAGTGAGGCCAAGCGCACCGGAAAGGACAGCCCCGCCGGGGTGCTGACCCTTCTGGCCGTGGCCAATCAGACGATTTCCGTGATCGGGCCGCTGCTGGGGGCCTGCTGATCTCCGTGGGTGGCTGGCGTGCCACCTTCGCGGTGAACGTGCCCCTGGCGCTCGCGGCCGTGCTGCTCGGACTGTGGCGGCTGCCCCGCAAGGCCGGCACCGGCGAGGCGCCGCGGCGAGGGCGGATCGCCGCCCAGCTCGACCTGCCGGGCATGGGCCTGTTCGCCGGGATGCTCGTCGCCCTGCTGCTGTTCTTGATGAACCCGCACCCGGACACCTGGTACCTGCTGCTGATCGTCGCGGCGGCGGGGGCCGCGTTCGCGGTGCGGGAGTTGCGGGCCGCCACGCCGTTCATCGACCTGCGGGTGCTCGGCGGCAACACCCCGCTGCTGGCCACCTACGGGCGGGCGCTGGTCGCCTACGTCGTCGCCTACCGCTTCCTCTACGGCTTCACCCAGTGGACCCAGGACGGCTACGGGCTGACGCCCTTCCACGCGGGTCTGGCGCAGATGCCCATGTTCGTGACGGCGATCGGTGTCTCCATCGTCTCCGGGCGGCGCAAGAGCGTGCGCGGCAAGCTGCTGCTCGGCGCGGCCGGGCAGATCGCCGCCTGCGTGCTGATGCTGACGCTCACCGGGAGCAGCGCCGTGTGGATGCTGCTCCTTGTCGCCATGGTCTTCGGTCTGCCGCAGGGTCTGAACACCCTGGCCCTGCAGAACTCCGTGTACTTCCGGGCCGATCCCGAGCGTACGGCCTCCTCGGCCGGACTGCTGCGGACCTTCGCCCACATCGGCTCGATGACCGCTTCCTCCGCGACCGCCGCGTCGTTCGGGCACAGCGCCGACACCGGCGGCATGCACCACCTCGCGTGGATCATGATCGGCGCCGGAGTGCTCTACCTCCTGCTGAGCCTCTACGACCGCACACTGGGCCGCCTGGCCCCGGCAGCGACGTGGACCGCACGGGAGCGGAGCCCGCTCCTCAGTGGCTGCTGAAGCTCACCTCCTTCGAGTCCCCGGCGCGCTCGAAGGTGCCGGCGAAGCCCCAGTTCTGCCAGCCGCCGTCACCGTTGTTGGAGATGGTTCCCTCGTCGATGGAGAACACGTCGACACCGTGCACCACCGCGAGGTGCTCGAGACCGGACACCCCCGAGAAGGACAGGTCGTTGAACGACTTCACCGCGATGATGTTCGTGCCGGGGAAGCTGCGGCCGTACTCGTCGATCAGCGAACGGATCAACTCCGCGCTGTCGCCCGGCACGTCACCGGAGTAGTCGGTACCGGGGTACGGCCCGCCGTCCTTGTACTTCGGCGTCCCGTCGTTGAAGTTGACCGCGCCCGCTGCGGTGGGGACGGAATCGGCGTCCAGGTCGGCGGGTTCCGGCTGCTCGAAGGTCACCTTCGAGCCGTCGCGGCTGAAGTCGCCGTAGAAGGCCCAGTTGGTGTAGCCGCCGTCGCCGTCGTTGCTGAACGTCCCCTTGTCGAAGACGTAGACGTCGAACACGGCCCGGCCCGAGGCGATGTCGTCCCCCTTCTCGTCATCGTGGTACTCGCTGGAGTTCAGCCGGTACCTGCCGTGATGGACGAACGAATCCGGCTCCTCGACCCAGTGCGACGACTGCTCCGAGTGCATCGCGACCACGTTGTAGTCGGGGTAGCAGCGGCGCATGTCGTTCACGAGCATCCGGACGGCCTGAGCGGACGCCTCGTTGTCCAGCGGCGAATAGGTGTCGTAGTACCGGCTCCGGTCGGGCAGTTCCTCCCCCTCGATCTCGCACCCCTCGTCACCGGGCTTCCAGCCCTCCTTGCGCTTGGGGCGGGGCGGCTCCCGGAACGTGACGGTGCGGCGGTCCTCGCTGACGTCGAACACGCCGTGGAACGCGCGGTTCTTCCATCCGAGGTCGGCGTCGTCCGCCCAGGTGAACGTGCCCGTCTTGAACGCGTAGACGCGGTACGTCGTGCCGCTGATGCTGACGGTCTCGATCAGCGCCGCACCGTCCATCTGCTGCAGATTGCCCTCGTGCGGCTGTGCGATGACGATGTTGTAGTCGGGGAGGCAGTAGGCGAGGTCGGCGAGCGCTTCCTGGACCCGCTTCTCCTTGTTCTTCTCGTTGTTGACCTTGTCGATGACGAAGTTGACCAGCCAGGAGTAGCCCCAGGCGGCCGCCGTGCTGACGGGCCCGTTGCCCGGCACCGAGACCGACGACTTCGACGCCCGTTCCTTCGGCTCGAAGCACAGATCGGGAAGCGCGTTCCCCTTGCCGCCCTCGGAGTCGCCATGGGATTCGCCGCCGGGGTCGTCGGCGGGGGCGGCGGCAGGCTCGACGGGCTCGCCGTCACCGGCCTGCTCGTCGCCGTCGCCGACATCGTTGTCGTCACCGCAGTCACCGCCGGTCCCCACGACCCGGCAGATCTGCCGGTGTGCCGAGCTGGAGATGTCGCCCCCGATGACGGCACCGACGATCGCGCCGACCACGAGGGTGACGAGACCGAGCATCGCCAGGTACTCGACTGCCGTCTGCCCCGTGCTCGTGCGTACTCCTCGGCGTATTCGCTCGCTGCGGTTCACGCGTCACCTCGTCGTGGCTTGCCCGGTCGGATCCCCGGGACCGAACCGTAACGACGACCCCCGGGCCCAGAGACAGGGCTCAGAGGCCCATACCAGGACCCAAATCAACAACGGGGGCCCACCAGCCCGCCGGCAGCCGCCTTTCGGCCAAAGGCCACGCAGAACAGCGACCGCTGAGTACGGGACGGCAATGATGCGTGCATGAACGAGTTCGTGCTGATGTCGGATCCGAGGATCGCGGCAATCCCGATAGCCGAGTGCGGCGAACCACTTGTTGACGTCCGGCTGGACGGATCCCTTGCCGTCGACCCCCGCAAGACCGATGACACGGGAGCGTTCGCCTATCTGCGAGAAGGGCTCCTGAACCGTCTTGTCAAGGCTCAGCAGTTGCTTCCGGACGGCATCCGGCTGCTGTTCATCGAGGGGTACCGGCCACCCGCCCTGCAGCGCGAGTACTTCGAGTCCTACGCCGGTGAACTGCGTGCCGGAAATCCGCACTGGTCGCCCACGCGGCTCCGCGAGGCCGCCAGCCGGTACGTGTCGCCACCGGAGATCGCCCCGCACAGCGCGGGCGCCGCGGTCGACCTCACCCTCGTCTCCGCCGACGGGCGAGAGCTCGACATGGGAACACGGGTGAACGCCACTCCTGAGGAGAGCGACGGCGCGTGCTGCACGGACGCCGTCACCATCGGCCCCGAGGCTCGGGCCAACCGCCGGGCGCTCGGTGACGCGCTCACCTCCGTGGGCCTCGTCAACTACCCCACAGAGTGGTGGCACTGGTCCTTCGGCGACCGCTACTGGGCACTTTCGACCGGAGCCGGAAGTGCCATGTACGGACCGCGCGAACTGAGTTGAGCCCCCTGAACCAGGGCGACCGCTACGCCACCGTGATCGACGCGCGGGACGCGAGCACGCGGCCCAGCTCCAGTGGGCCGGCCCGTCCGTCGAGTTCGGTGTACAGGGCCGCGGCCAGCTCCGGGTGGGCGAGCAGTCCCTCACCGGCGGGGTCCCCTTCGGCCCGGGCGGCGAGGCCCAGTCCCACCCAGGTCTCGGGGTCGCCCTCGCCCCGGACGACGCGCGCGTGGCAGGCGCGCAGTGCCTCGGCCGTACGGCCCGTGACGAGGTCGATGTCCTCGGGCCGCGCACCGCTCACCGTGGCGCCGGGGTCGTCCCGCAGCTTCCCGAACCCCGCCGGGTCCGCCAGCAGCCACCTCAGCAGCACCGCCCGCGTGTCGAAGCCCCGCACGGGCCGCCCGGCGACGAGCGTCGGCTCGTGGCGCCGCGCGACGGACCGGGCCTCGTGGGGCCAGGCCGCCGCCTGGGCCCGGACCGCGCCCGGTTCGGGTCGCAGGTGGTACGCCCGCCAGGTCGCGCGGTGGTCCGCGACCGCGAAGTCCGCCGCGGCGCGGATCCGCGCGTCCACCGGTTCCGCGAGCCACGGCTCCAGCCGCCCCGCGAGCTCGTCCACCAGGCGCCGCCCCAGGCCGGTGAGCCCGTCCGCCCGGTGGATCGTGCGGAGCGCGTGCGCCGTCTGGGCTCGCCACAGCGCGTACTCGAACCGTCCGAGGGGATGGTCGCGCCGCCGCCAGAAGGCGGTGACTCCGAAGAACGCGTACACCCCTTGGAGCAGCCCGCCCAGCGGTCGGGGGTCGTCCCGCCAGGGGGCGTAGTACAGCCGGGCCTCCGGGTCCTCGTACAGGGTGAACAGGTGCATGAACGCGCTGAGTTTGTTGTGCTGGAACTCGTGGACCAGCGTCGAGGCGAACTGCTCGCCGTCGTCGGGAACCGACGCCACCGCCGTGCCGAAGGCGTCGCCGGAGGAGGCGCTGTGCGGCCGGAACCGCTCGGAGCGCGGGCGGGGGACCACGGAAACCAGTCCGTCCGCCAGCGCGCGAGCCTCCTCCCGGTCGGTGGCGTGCAGGATCGCCCAGGCCGCGCCGAACAGCTCCTGCCACTGGGCAGTGGAGCCGAGCGGCTCGGGAACGCCCGGTGTGCGCAGGGCGCGGTAAGGGTCGATGTCGTCCAGGAGCAGCGTGCACCCCTCGGCGCGCAACTCGGCCGGTGCATGCCAGCCCGGTTCGCCCAGCCCGCCGCCCGCGACCCGCACGTCCCCGTCGCGGGCGGACACCTCGGCCACGGTCCAGTCCGGGCCGCCGGGCACCCGCATGGCCCCGAGCGCGGGCAGGACGGCCCAGCCGTGCCGGACCGGGATGCCGGTACGGAACTCCAGACCGGCGCGGACCGCCGCGCTCGCGGCGAGTGCGTGCAGGTGCCCCGTCTCCGCCCACAGGGGGGCGTCGTGGTCGGCGGTGCCTCTCAGCCGGCGCAGTGTGTGCGCCGACCACATGCCGACGGCCGGATACGACAGCAGTCGCTCCACCTCCAGCGGAGCCGCGGACCAGGCTCGCGCCAACAGGCGCCAGCCCTCGTCCAGCGGAGGCAGGGGACCGGTCGGTGCCGTCGCGGCCGCGTCCAGCAGGGCCCGTACGACGAGCAGCCGCCAGCTGCGCTCGCTCGCGCGCAGGGCGTCCACCGCCGCGGGGCCTCCCCCTCCGCCCAGCAGCTCGTCGAACGACTGCGGTGACAGGACGTGGGGTCGGGCCGTCTGGTGCATGGAAGGTGCCTATTCGTCGCGCTGCGGGTTGTAGCCGCCGAGGCTGCCGGCCGGGTCGTCGATACGGCTGAGGAGGCGCCGCATGGAGCCCTCGGCGGACGGCAGCTCCAGGTCCGGCCAGATGTCCAACGGGACGCCGCTGAGGTCGATCAGCTCCGACTCGACTCCGGTCTTCTCCATGACGCCGTCCCCATGACAGTGAAAGTGAAGTGATGCGAAGAACGCCTGATGTGTGCCACTTCCTCACGGTTTCAACACTTTTCAGGCCGCGGCACGACCCTAATGCATCCACGGCGTTACGCGGCTCCAGAAGGCGGAATCCACCCGGATCGAGTGAAGGAAGAACGTTCCGGGTAAGGAGCGGGCGTGATTGAACTTGCCGAACTGATAGAGGAGTTGCGCCGTGAGCTCACCGCGGCCCGCACCGCGGCGCAGGGGGAGGACCTGTACTTCGAGGTGGGTCCGGTGGAGCTGGAGGCGGCCGTCGTCGTGGAGCGGTCCGCGACGGCGGGCGGGAAGATCCGCTTCTGGGTGGTGGAGACCGGCGCGGACGGCAGGCTGGCGGACAGCGTCACGCACCGGGTGAAGCTGACACTCGATCCGCGCACGCGCAGCGGTGGCGGACGCGCGCCGTGGGTGGGCGGCGACGAGGCCGAGGGCGAGCGCTGAGCGCGGTGACCCGGGAACGCCGGGGACTGGATCCGGTACGCGTGGCGGAGGTGCTGGTGCGACGGCCGGAGGGACGCGGCGGCGGACGGCGGGGTTCCGGCTACCGCGTCGGCCCGTCGCACGTCCTCACCGCCGCGCATGTCGTCGGCGCCGCCGAGGCGGACCGGCCCCGGGTGGACGTACGGTTCGAAGCCGACCGCCCCGACGAGTGGACCGCGCCCGCGCGCGTGGTGCTGGCCTCCGAGAAGGCCGATGTGGCGCTCCTGGAACTCACCGGCCCCGTGCCACCCGGTGTCCACGCGGCCGTGACCGAGCCGCCCGCGTACGGCGCCGTACCCGACACGGACGAACTGCTGCCGTGCAGCGCGCTGGGCTTCCCGCGGTTCAAGCTGCGCGAGGACCGGATGCGCCGGCTCGACGACGGCTCGCCTTCCCAGTACCGCGACTCCTGCCACGC
Source organism: Streptomyces sp. NPDC014889 (assembly GCF_043081205.1). Taxonomy (NCBI): domain Bacteria; kingdom Bacillati; phylum Actinomycetota; class Actinomycetes; order Kitasatosporales; family Streptomycetaceae; genus Streptomyces; species Streptomyces sp. NPDC014889. Next base: position 127,868 of record NZ_JBIBWH010000018.1, on the reverse strand, counting down.
CACCGGGATGATCTCGGTGCTGTCGAACCGTCGCGAGGGCACCCTCGAACTCGCGGTCACCCCACCGCGGTCGGACCCCGAACCCGACCGCTCCCCCTGGGAGGGCATGTCCGGCGCGGCGGTCTGGCACGCCGACACGCTCATCGGGCTGGTCAGCGCCCACCACCGCGCGGACGGCCTGGGCCGCCTCGCCGCCGTCCGCGCGGACCGCTGGTACGAGCTGCTGCCGGCGGCCGACCTCGCCCTGCTGCACCGGTACGCTGGGCTGCCCGCGTCACCGCTGGAGCCGACCGCCCGCTCGACCGGCACCGCGGGCCCCGGCAGCCTGGCGCACCTGCCGGACGACGTGCCGCTGCGGGAACTCGACGGACTGGCCGGCGCGTTGACCGCACTGCCCACGGTGAGCGAGCGCACCACCCTGGCGCTGGTGCTGGGCAGTATCGATCCGGTGATCGCGGCCATGAGCCCCCGCTCACCGGCGCTGCGTCCGGACGTGTTCGGGATCCTGCGCACCTGCCTGCGCTATCCCGGAACATTGGACCAACTCATGGAAGCGATACGGCTGATGGAGGGCGACTCCGCAGGGGTGGCCCGCCTCGACGAGGAGGCGGCGCGGTTGTCCCGGCGCCACCGCGGCGGCGGTGGCGACCGCTGACCCGATATGGCGGCACCGCTCGGATGTCGTGTTTCATCCAGGCTACGGCGGGCGATTATCAGGGGGATGTGAGCAGCCCGTATCCGCACTTGCAACCGGGGGGAAGGGGTTTGGCCGTCATGGAGTCGTCTGCGGCCGCCGTCGAGTCCAGCCTTGTCGATCTCGCGGGGGTGTCTCTTGAAGCACTGCGCTCCATTGACAGTCGATTTCTCGCCACGTCGCTTCAGGAACTGCAGCACGGGATCGATCACCCGCTGGCCAGCGTCTCCGGCTTCGGAGAAGGAGGAGGAGGCGGCAAAGGGGGTCTCCACTGACGACGGGGCCGCCCATGAGCGCTGAGCCGTTCCTGCCGCATCACCGTGTCCCGCCCGGCAGCCTTGCCGAACTGGCCCGCGGGGAGGGCGGTCCGGCGACCGTGGATCTCCTGACCGCGGCCGAACGCAGCCGCCGGCTGCTGCTGTTACGGATGCTCGACGACGCCACGGACCTGGGTCCGGCGTGGGATCTGCTCACTGCCGCTCAGCGCCGCGCCCCCGCGGTCGTCGACGAGCTGCTCATGTATCCGCAGACCGGGATGTGGCTCGCCACCGTGCTGCGTCGGCTGCGCGCCGGCACCGCGGAGAAGGACGAGCCGCCGCAGGCCGTGGTGCTCGGCCATGTCCGTGCGCTGGCCGCCGCGGCCGCGCTGCGCGCGGAGCTCGACTTCAGCATCGAGGTACCGGTCCGGCACGGCAGGGTTCCCCTGCCCACCCTGGGCTGCGCCGAACTGCCCTCGGCCGAACCGTGGACGACGGCCACCGTGCGGGCCGAAGCCGGACGTGCCGTGGTCCGGACGGTGGAGCACACGGTCGCCGTACCGATGCCGCCCGGCTCGGCGGGCCCGGGGTGGCATCCGGTACGCCGGCTCGCGGTCGGCCCGGCCGACATGCGGCTGGAAGTCGCCCTGGACGACGTCGACCCGTACCGGACGTATCCGCAGCCGACCGAGCCGCACCCGCTGCCCGAGGAGGCGGCGGCGCGGTGGCGGCGGACGCTGGAACGGTCCTGGAGGGTGCTGCTGCGGGACCGGCCCGAGACGGCCGCCGCGATGCGCCGGGGCGTGCTGTCCCTCAGTCCCACCCCGGCAAGGGAAAGGTTTCGGCCACGCAGCGTGTCGTCAGGTGACGCGTTCGGCGGCATCGAGGCATCGGAGCCGGACGACGCCGTCCAACTGGCCGTCACGCTCGTGCACGAGTTCCAGCACACCAAGATGGGCGGTCTGCTGCACCTGGCACCACTTGCCACCCAGGACGCCGACAGCGGTACGGAGCTGTGGTACGCGCCTTGGCGGGACGACCCCCGCCCGCTCGAAGGACTCCTCCAGGGCATCTACGCCTTCGTGGGCGTCACCCGTTTCTGGCGTGCCCACCGCCGTTCCACCGGAGCACGGGCCGCGACGGCACACTTCGAGTTCGCCCTGTGGCGAGCCCACGTGGCCACGGCCATGGAACAGATCCACCGCCATCCACGCCTCACCCCGCTCGGCGCCACCCTGCTGGACACGCTCCGCGACCGCTGCGCGCGGTGGCTCGCCGAGCCCGTACCCGAGGACCACCTGGCGTCGGCCCGGCTCTGCGTGGCCGACCATGCGGCGCGCTGGCGGGCCCATCATCTACGGCCCTCCCCGGCGGCCGTGGACGAGGCCCTACGGGCCTGGCTGGCCGGCGAGGGCGGACCGCCCGGCGCCCTGGCGTCCGAGCCGGAGGTGGTGCCCGATCCCTCCGCGCGATGGCTGGACAGTCTGGCCATGCTCGTCCGCCACCGCCTCGGCGGCGCGGACGACGCCCGGCACTCCGAAGAACCGGAAAAGGCCGCCGCACGGGTCACCGGAGCACTGGCCGGTGACGCCCTGCTGGCAGCCGGCGACGCCGCCGCGGCCCGTCAGGCGTACCTGACCCAGCTGGCCGTGGAGCCCGGACGGGCCGGCGCCTGGGCGGGCCTCGGCCGGGCCCTCGCCGCGTCGGACACGCACCCGGCCGCGGCCGGCCTGCTCACTCACCACCCGGAACGGGCCCGCGCGCTGCACGAGGCCGTGCTCCGCGCCACCGGCACCCCACCCGACCCCGTCCACCTGGCCACGTGGCTCGGCTCACCGCCGTCCGCAGCGCACTGACCGGACGGGCCGGACAGGCCGGACAGGCCGGACAGGGTTGAGCCGACCGGACGCGGGGGTGCCGCCCCCGCGGCGGGAGCGGCACCTCGGGCCGTGGGCCCGTCACCTCACAGCGGGATCGGATCGATGTCGCAGTTGGCCCGCTCCCGGGCCCGCACCTGGAGCGTCGCCGGGTGGGGGCCGGCCGGACGGGGTTCGTCCAGGACGCGCTCCAAACGGCTCACGACATCCGCGTGCAGTGCCTCCCCCTCCGCATCCCGGCCGACGGAGATGAGGTCCAGGGCGAGGTTGGCCCCGCACACCAGCGTGGTGGGGTGGTCCTCACCCAGCCTCGCCGTGCACAACCCCATCGTCCTCTCGCCGAGTTCGCGGGCGTCGTCGGCCCGCCCCAGCGCGCTCAGATCGCTCGCCAGGTTGATGGCACAGGCCAGCGCGGTCGGATGGCTCTCCCCGAGGCCTTCGGTCAGTGACCGGAGCGCCGCCTCGTCCAGCCCCTTGGCCTCCTCGACCCGGCCGAGCTGCCGGTAGGTCACCGCCAGGTCGATGTCGGCCGCCAGGACATGCGGATGGTCGCTCCTGAAGAGCCGGCGGAACCGCTCGCACGCCCTCTCCCCGCGGTCGCGGGCCGCCTCCAGCTCGCCGTTGTGCCGCAACGCCATCGCCAGGGTGAGCGCGGCCGTCAGGGACTCCGGGTGGGTGTCGCCGTAGCGACGGGTGAACTGGCTGAACGCCTCGCGCGCCAACTCCAGCGCGGTGGCGTGGTCGCCCTCCTTGCGGCAGGACTCGCCGAGCTGCCGGAGATTCTGGAGGGTCGCGGGGTTGCGGGGCCCGAAAAGAGTGCGATAGCCGTCGACGACCGCCTGCTGCAGAGACCGTGCGCCGACGTAGTCACCGGTCTCACGGACGTCGATGGCGATGCTCGCCTCGGTCATCAGCGACTGCTGGTGATCACGGCCGAACAGCCGTGACTTCAGCGCGTGCGTGCGCCGGTCCAGTTCCAGCGCGCGCTGGAACTCGCCGACCAGCCGGAGGCTCACCCCCAGGTTGTGGGCGGTGGTCAGCGTGGCGGGGTCGTCCTCGCCGAAGGCGCGGCGGGCCCGGTCGTAGGCCGTCTGGTCCAGTTCGGCGCCGGTGACGAAGTCGCCCTGGACACGGCGCACCGCCGCGTCCAGGTTCATCGTCTCCAGCGCGTCCTCACGGGTGTCCTCGCGGTCCGGGGGCGCCGTGCGGGCGTAGACGTCCTTGAGCTGGGCGGCGATCCGGGACGCGTCGTCGTGCCGGCCCCCCTTCAGGTAGAGGAAGCCGAGCCACCATCCGATCAGGCGGGTCTGCTGGTCCTCCTCGCCGAACAGCCGCTGCCAGGTCTCCCAGACCTGTTCGGTGAACTCGCGGGCCACCTTGTGGTCTCCCCAGTACCAGAGGTATCTGGCGATGTTCCGCACGAGCTGGCGGACCCACGGCTGGTCGGACTCGACCGCGCCGGAGGCAATGACATGGCCGTAGAGCTCGGCGTAGCGCGGCCAGTTGGCCGACAGGCTGGGCCCCTTCGGGTCGGCGGCGGCGAGCAGTGTGTGGGCCCCGTCGCGCATGCGCTTCTGTTCGGCGGGGGACATCCGGTTGATGAGCACGGCCTGCACGAGGCGGTGCATCTCGATCGAGTTGGTCCGGTGGTCGATACGGGCGAGGGAGTAGCGGTTGATCTCCCGGATGGCGCGGGCCAGCCGCATCGGGTCGTTGAGTGCCCTGTCCAGCTCGGGGTCGATCGTGGAGCCGCCGAGACCCGAGAAGATGGAGCGGGAAATGGGGTCCGGCGCGAAGTAGGAGCAGAGCTGGAGCAGGCGCAGGGCGGTGAGGCTGCGGGTCTCGAGGTGGTCGAGGGAGACGTTCCACGCGGCGGCGACCGGCAGTTGGTAGTCCGGCGGCGGGGACACCTCGAGGAGCTCGCTGCGCTTGTGCTCGAACAGCCGCAGGTACTCCGATACCGGCATCCCGGTCTCCGCCCGCCAGGCCGCGGCCTGTTCAAGGGCGAGCGGGAGGTCGCCGAGGGCGTCGGCGAGGAGGTCCGCGTCGGCGTCGTCCAGATCGTCGGGACCGGAGCGGCGCAGCAGTTCCTTGCTCTCCTCCCGGGTGAAGACGTCGACCTCGAGGGAGGGGCCGACCACGCTCCAGCGGCGGTTGCGTGAGGTGACGAGGATGGTGCCGCTGCCCCCGGTGGGGAAGTAGTCGCGGACCCGCTCGGGACTGTCGGCGTTGTCGAAGATCAGCAGCCAGCGGGAGTACGGCCGTCCCTCACGCAGCGCCTCGCGCACCGCGGGTCCGGCGATGTTGGCCTCGGAGGTGGTGACGAGGCCGAGCCGCTGGGCGAGTTCGACCAGGGCCTGGCCGATCTGGCCGGGGCGCTCGGCGGGGATCCACCAGACGATGTCGTACTCGGACTGGTGCCGGTAGGCGTACTCGATGGCCAGCTGGGTCTTGCCGACGCCGCCCATGCCGTGGATGGCCTCCGGCAGCACGGTCGTCGTCGCACCCTCCCGCAGGCGCTCGCTCAGCCGTTCCAGAAGATCCACGCGGCCGGTGAAGTTCGGATTGCGCGGGGGGATGTTGCCCCAGACGCGCGGCTGCGTCGAACGCCCGCTCTCCACCGCGGGTTCCTGCTGCGTGGTGGACATGGCCGTGGCTCCTTCTGCAGTTGTCTCTTGCGCGCGAGGGGCTGTGCGCCCGGGGCGGGGGCCAGCGCCCTTGCGCAGGCTCACGGTGTTCTCGCGGTCGTACTCGCGCAGTGCGCGGGCGAGCCGCTCGGCTTGTGGCAGGAAGCGTCCGGACAGGGCGCGCAGCGCGGCCAGTTCGACGCGCAGGAAGGCGACGTTGCGCCCGGTCACCGGCGGGACGGGGGCCGCCTCGGGCGGGTCGCCGGCGCCCCGCCGGACCGGCTCGGTGCCCTCCGGGGCGATCAGCGCCCGTACGTCGTGCAGCACCCGGACGGTGTCACGGCGGCGGGACAGCGCCAATAACTCCTGGCGGTTGTCCGGACCGAAGGCGAAGGCCACGCCTGCGGCGCGCTCGGCGTCCCCGCTCGCCGGCCGCACCAGCCCGCTCATCAGCAGCTCGGTGATGTGGGCGGGTCCGGCGCCCGGCACGGACGCGGTCAACGCCGCCATCACCGGCAGTGTCAGCGGTGCCGCCGCCAGCCGGGTGGCGAGCGCGAAGGCGGTGGGAGAGGCGGCGGCGCGGAAGTCCGAGACGCGTTCCCGGGCGGGGACGGCGCTGTCGGGGTCGGGGACGTCGTGCACCCAGGGCACCGCCCGCGCGGCGTCCGGTCGCCGCTTCCAGTCACGGGCCCGGACGCCGGACATCTCCGTCCCTCCGGACCCGCGGCCGGCCACCAGGTCGACCCAGCAGGACAGGGAGCGCTCGGTCGCCTCCAGGACGGGCACCGGCACCACGCCGGCCCGGGCGGTGGCGTCTTCGACGGGTTCGAGGGGGGAGGTGCGCAGCTCCCACCGTAAAGAGTCGTTCGGCGCCCAGGGATGTGTCGCCGTCAGGTGCATGCGGTGCACGTCCAGGCCGGTGCGGAACCACAGCCGCTGCGGCAGCAGGTGCAGCACGGCGAGCGGCTCGGACCGGCCGAGTTCCCGCAGCAGCGGCAGCACCGCGCCCGCCCGCCAGCCCGCGGCGAGGCCGTCGGTCAGCACCAGCACCACCCGGTGCCGGTCGGCGCTGGGGGGCAGGTGATCCAGCCGGATCCGGGTCGGCTCGGTGTCGTCCGAACTCAGCAGCCGCACGGTGGTGGTCCGGCCCAGCCGCTCCTGACGGGCGAGCCCGTCGGCCAGCCGGCCGATCGTGTCCTCCCAGACGCGCATGCTCACGTGGTCGTCGACGACGAGCAGAACGGCCGGGCGATCGGCCGGGTCCGACGGTGCCAGTCCGCTCAGGGCATGCAGCACACCCTCGAACGACGCCTCGTCAGGCGCCGTTGTCGATGCTGGCCGTGGGCCGTCGTCATGCTGCATGAGCGCCCTCGGAGCGTCCAGCGCTGCCCGAGCACGGAAGAAGGGCGCAGGAGGAGTCCCGCAGTCCGCGGGCATGCGTGACATCCACGTTGCCAAGCCTGGCAGTCGTCTGCGCGCGGTGCAAGACGGATGTCCACCAGGGGGATGACGGGAGGGATCACAAGTCGACTGTCGGGAACGCGCCCCCGGTGGTGTGGAGTGCGCGGGACGCCCGCCGGGGCCGTCCCGACCACCAGCCTGGCACCCCGTCAACCCCCTGCGCAAGACCGTCGCAATACGACCGCGCACCGGTGATCGCCGCAGGCCGGCCTCGGCCTGTGCCCCGGTCCGCGGGGTCACGGCCGCTACGCCGGCCCGGGCGGCCCCGGCTTGCGCTCGGGGTCGTCGAGCAGAATGGCCAGGTGGCGGCCCACATGCTGGTCCCAGGCCTCGGGTCCGAGCGCCAGGGCCTCTTTGCGCCACTTTCCGACGCGTTCCGCCAGACTGCCGAGCCCCCGGTCCTGCAGTATTTCGCCGATGGCGTCGTGGAACGACGGATCCGCGCAGTCGCTGCGGTGCCAGACCATGGCGGGTACGCCGGCCCGCAACCCGGCCAGGACCTCCCGCCGTCCGGTACCCGAGTCGTCGCCCGGCGGCTCGCTGAGCACCAGGCAGACCGCGTACCGGTCCTCCTTCAGCTCCCGTTCCAGATGGAAGAAGTAGGCCGAGTCCTGTCCCGGACGGCTCCAGTGCGGATGGCTGTCCGCGGGGCGCTCCCGAAGCTGCCGCCACTTGTTGTGCCAGGTCCGGTGCCACGCGGTCCGCTGCAGGCGCTCCAGGCTGCGCACCACCACCGGGTAGTCCAGCGCCAGCGGGGTGGGCGAGTCGGAGTCGGACTCCTTCGGCCACCACTCGACGGGCTCGTTCAGCAGCTCCCACGGCAGGATGAACTCCAGGAGGACCGGCTGCCGCAGGTCGGCCCACCTCTGCTCGACCTCCTCCACCAGCCTCTCCACCGCACCGGGGAGCTCCTCCCGGCGCAGGTGGACGGTCTCGCCCGGTACGGGGTGCCAGCCCTCCGGGTCGGACTGGCGCCAGTGCGACAGGTAGAAGCGGTCCGCCTCGATCCGGTCCGGCTCGAACTGGATCATCAGATACGCCGGCACGAGCGACGGCGCGGCCTGCGGGAACTCCGAGTGCTGCCAGTCCGCCAGCGCGCCGTCCAGCCGCAGGGTGTGGGCCTGGCTGCGGGTGAAGCGGCGCAGCACCTCGGCGGCGTCGGCCCGGCTGTCCGCCACCAGCCGGTCGGCACAGAGCGCGAGGAAGGCCATGCTGGGCGGGAGTTCACCGTTCGGGGAGTTCTCTCCCGCGAGCCGCAGGAAGACCTGCCACCCCGTCCGGCACCAGGAGGGCAGTTCCTGCACCCGGGACCGGCTCGCGCGACGCGCCATGGTCGCGAGGTCCGGGGAGCTCATCGACAGCAGGACGGGCCGCAACGCACGCAGGTCGGCGTGGTTGAAGAAGTCGACGGCCTCCCACTCGTCCACCAGCGGCCACAGCGTGGCGACCGTCGTCGACTGCTGTTCCACGTACTCCAGCGACCTCACCAGACAGGCGAGCCCGTCGCCCACCTCGGTGCACGCCATGACGATCTGCAGCAGCCAGGGCCGCAGCCGGTCCCCGCCGAACGGCTCCACTGGGGACGCCAGTTCGGCGGCGAGCATGTCCCGCCAGATCTCACGGCTGCTCGCCTGATTCACCGTGGCCGAGCCCTGCAACGCGTCCACGATGGAGACGACCAGCTCGTTGCGGACCCGTTCCGGACTGCGCCCGTTCACCCCGTTACCTCCAGACAGCCGGCGCGGTTCCCTGATGGTGCCGACCAGAGTAAGGCCGTGGAGCGGGGCATGGCGGCGAAAACGCGGGTCGGTTTCCGCAACATCCACAACCGACGGCGGACGGCGGCCGGCTTCGGCGTTCCGGGGCGGGACGGGCACCGGGCTACAACCGTGACCCAGGCCCGGACCCAGGCCACCGCGACGGCAGCGACTTACCAGACGGTAGGGCTCGGCGACCGGCAAGAAGGTGAGCTACCGAGGCATGCAGATCAGCCGTTTTCGACAGCGGGCTTCCCGCCCGGGCCGTCACGCCGTGGAGAAGGGAACCGGGCGGACATCGATCTCGTGCATGCGCTCGGCGTATTCGCGGTAGCGGCGGCGGGCTTCGCCGTGCCGGCCCGCCGAGGAGAGCGCGGCGATCAGTCCGAGATGCGCCGACTCGTCGTAGCGGTCCTCGCCGATCAGGCGCAGGTACCAGCCGGCTGCCGCGTCGCACCGGTCCAGCCGCAGGCAGCGCCGGGCGAGGGTACGGACGACGTCGCGGTGCAGTTCGGCGAAGGCCGCGCGCGGGCGTTCGCTCCACTCGCCCGTGATCTCGCCGTCGTCGCCGAAGTCGCCGGTGTACATGCCCACGACCACTTCCAGGCGCGCCACCACGTCGACGCCGGCCGTCGTGTCCCGGCTGCCCTCGACCGCGGCGTCCGCCGCGATGGCCGCACGGGCCGCGTCGTGGAACCGGACCGTGTCCATGACGACGTGCTCCGTGTTGAGCCGCACGCTGGAGGGGTCGGTCACCAGAAAGCGGTTGGCCGGATGCCGCCGTGCCGGGTCGAGGATCGCGCGCACCGTCGAAATCAGCACCGACAGGCGGCGGTTGGCCACCTCCAAAGAGGCCTGCGGCCACAACAGGGCAGCGAGCGCGGTCCGGGTGACCGGTCTTCCCAGCTGACCCGCCAGCACCTTGACGAGCTCACGGGCCTTCCGCGACTGCCACCCTGCCGGGGGCACGGGCGTTCCGGAGAGCAGCACCGCCAAGTGGCCCAGGGCCTGCACGGCGACCTCGGGGACCGGCGGTGGACCGATGGCCGCCAGCGGCCCGGCGATGTGCCAGACGTCGTCGCACACGCCGAGCTGGTGCAGCCGTTGCCAGGCGACGTCCTCGGACAGCAGGTCACCCGCGTGGCGCGCCCGCAGCAGCGCGTTGGTGGCCAGCGCGATCTCATTGCCCGTGTCGGCCCAGATCGCGGCCGCCTCCACCAGTCCGGCGGCACGGCGTGCCCCGGGGCGCCCCGGCACCGCGGCCGCATCACCCCGGTATGCGGCGAGCGCGGCGAGTTCCATCGCCTCGGCCAGCCCGGCCGGGTCGCGGCGGCGGCCGGCCTCCGAGCGGACGCCTGCGGCGTACCGGGCGGCCGAGGCGGTGTCTCCGCCGCACAGCGCGACCCAGCCCGCGGCCAGCTCGGCGGTGACCGGCCCGGCGGCGCTCGGAAGCGTGAGGGACAGCTCCGCGTACCGCGCCGCCTCGGCCGGATCGTCGGCGAAGCAGGTGCGCGCCAGTCCCGCCCATGCCTGCGCCACGACCTGGGCGTTGCCGTCCGGCTCGGCCATCGCCAGGGCCTCGCGGTAGGCCGCCGCCGCCTGCCAGGCGGAGCCCCGGGTCAGGTGCACCCGGGCGATCATCAGCAGTCCGAAGGCGGCCAGCGGTGACCCCTCACGCTGCCACAGGGTGAGCGCACGGTCGGCGTCCGCGCGGGCGGCGTGGAGATCGCTGAGCCCCAGCCAGGCCTCGGCGCGGTTGTGCAGGGCCAGTGCGAGCAGCGTGTGCTGGGAGGCGCCCTCACCGACGCGGACCGCCTCGGTGAGGGCGTCGACCGCCTCGCGCAGGCGTCCCTCCTCGACCAGGCGGGAGCCGACGTTGGAGCGGATCCGCAGCTGCAGGCCCATGTCCCCGGCCCGTTCGGCGGCCGTCAGCGCCCTGGCGTAGGCGTGTTCGTTGGCGGCGCGGTCGCCCTCGCTGAAGGCGGCCAGCGCCTGGGCGAGGCAGGCCGCCGCCAATGCGGCGTCGTCGCGGGTCTGCTCGGCGGCCCGCACCGCCTCGTCGGCGAGGCTCCGCGCCCGCGTCCGGTCACCCCGGGCCCAGCGTGCCGCCGACCGGCCGGCCAGCAGTTGGGCCCGGTCCGCGCCGGTGTCCCCGGCATCGGCGACCGCGCGTTCGTACAGCGACTCGGCGGCCTCGAACTCGCCCCGCTGGTGGAGTACCCGGCCGAGCCGCCAGGCCAGTCCGGCGGGCAGAGGCGTGTCCGCCGGGAGCGTCGCGACATGCCGCAGCGCCTCGTTGTACTGCCCCTGTCGCAGGGCCGACTCCGCCCGTCGCGCGACGGTGTCGGGGCCGCGCACCCTGTCAGCGCCCGCGGCCCCTGCCGCGCCGGTGGTCACCGGGTCAGGATACTCACGGCGAAGACGGTCGGGTCGGGTGATTTCGGGAAGTCGGGGACCCGCTCGGGGCCCGGTCCCCGAGGCCTTGATCTCGGCGGCGGCCGGACAGAACACCATGGCTGGAACAGCACCTGGACCGGGCCGTGTTCCTCGCCGGGAACCCGGAAGCATTCACGTGCCGCGAAACCGGTCAGGCCCGCGACGACGTCGACCGGGACCGTCTGGATCTCGTTGTGCCCGCCGTTGGGAGTGGTGCGCACGACGGACACGGGTCAGAGCCGGGTGGCCACCTTTCGGGCCAGCTCTTCCAGCGGTGTGCGGTTCTCCGCCGGGTCGTTGAGGCGCACCAGGCGGATCGACACCCACCGGTCGGACCTGCGGAGGAAGACCGCCTCGTCCTCGGCGTACCCCTCGTCGCCGACGCCGGCCAGCGGCCTGAGCTTGTGTCCGAGGTCGCGGTCGATGTCGAGGTACTTCTTCGCGCCGTCCCCGACGAAGATCTCCACCTGGGCCGTCGGCCCGGTGACGGGACCGGTGTAGGTGCAGGTCTCCCGTACCGGTGTCGCGGGGTCGAGCGCTGTACCGGCCAGCTTCTCGGCCTCCTGCTTGGTCACCAGGGCGCAGGGGTCGACGGCCGCCGGGGTCGGTGACGGCGCCTCGGTGCTCTCCTCCGGAGTCCGGGTCGCCGGGGCCGGTCCGGCCTTGGAGGGGCCGGCGGCCGAGGACTGCCCGTGGCCGCCGCACCCGGACAGCGCGAGGACGGCGAGCACGGCCAGGGGCACCAGTGGCGACAGCGGGCGGCTGCGGTTGTGGTTCATCGGGATCCTCACAGTCTGCCTTCATGTCGGTGTCAGGACTTGCACAGCGGTACGTCCGGCAGCGTCTGCTGTCTGTGGACGAAAGGCGTCAGGCTCTCCTGCTGCACCTGGAAATTCATGGTGGGCAGGAGCTTCTTGAGGGCGGCCATGGCCACGGCGGAGACGGAGACCCCTACGCCCCCGCCGACCTTGCCGTCCAGCGTCGCCCCGACGCAGCGGGTGAGCGGGGCGCCGAGGGCCGAGCCGTTGGTCACCCCGAAGTCCATGACGAGCTTGGCGTAGGGGCCGGCGAAGGCGGCGGGCACACCGACTCCGACCTGAACCTTGAACTCGACGGCGGTGGCGATGCCGCTGACTCCGACGGAGATTCCGGTGATCGAGTCCATGATGCTTTTGATCACCGAGAGCTTCGGTGTGACGATCGAGCCGTTGACCATGCCTATGGCGCCGTCGAGCCCCCACTCACCGCCGGCGGTCACCGTGGTGTTGTTGCCGCCGAGCGCGGTGGCGACGCTGAACTTCCAGCTGATGTCGAAGGCGAACGGGGTCCCCGCGACCGGCAGGGTCATCCGGACCGGTACCTCCGCCCGGATCTTCGAGTTGTCGATGGCACCGTTGGCCGCGCCGGCGGCGATGTTGATCGCGACGCTTTTGATCCCCTCGACGGCGAACGTGGCTCCGTCGGCGACCCGACCGCCGGAGATCGGTACATCGCAACGGATGTGCAGCTTCTCCGTCTTCAGCGAGAAGTCCACGAAGACCTTGAGTCCGGCCGCGGCCTTGTGATCGAACTTCAGGCCGTACGCCCCCGGGCCGCTGTACGGCTGGGCCTTCCATTCCCCGAGATCCGCTGTGACGCTGCTCGACGTCGCCGGCGGCAGTGTGCCCCCGGCCGTCGTGGCGCGCCGGACCGGTCCTCGTGCGACCAGGGCGCCGACGCCTCCCGAATGCGCGGCGCGCACCGACGTCCGTCCGACCGCCCGCACGTTTGCCGGGACGCCCCGCGCGGCGTCCTTCACAGCGCCCTTCTCCGTGGCAACGTCCTTCTCCGCCTCCGCCGCGACGTCCGTCGGGGCATCCGCGGGCACGGTCAGCGCCCCGGGCAGGTCCGGAATCTCCAGGTAGTGAAGCGCGCCGCTGTCGATGTCCTGGTCCAGGGTGAGGTGGGCGTCGCGGAAGACCTCGGTGAACTCCACCGGACCCAGGGTCGCCACGACGTCACCGTGCACCCGATGCACCTCCTGCACCCGCCCCACCGCGCGGCTGGTGGCGTACAGGACCTTTCCGGGCCGAACGTCCTGGGCACCGCGGGCGTTTCCGTCGATGGTCCAGGTCAGACCGTCACTGGATGCCGACCGGATCGCTCGCGGTCCGTCCTCGACGATCACGACGTCGGGCTGGTAGGTGAGCGACGGATCACGGAGCGGCCCGGTCCCGTAAGTGAGCGCGGCTGCGGAGGTGCCGGCCGGACCGGCGCCCTCGTGCCCACGCCCGGGTACGCCACCGCAGGCCGCCGTAGTGGTCAGGAGGAGCGCGGTCGCGAACGCTGCGACCCGCCTCCCCGGGCGCGGCGCGCTCACCGCCCCCCTCCGGCGGAGAGCCGCGGCCCCCAGTGACACAGCCGACAGCAGCCGGATGATTCTCATGCCGTGACCCGTTCGCCATGGCCGACGCGCGCCGCGCCGCCCCCCTTGGACCATCTTCGACCGGCGTGTTCGCGTCCTGTTCAGGAATCCTTCGGGCCCGGTCGCTCCGTCGCCTCCTCACATACGGGCGGCCGCCGTCCGGGCGAGTTCGTTCAGCCGTCCGGCGTTGTCCGCCCTGTCCGCCACCACGGTCATCGCGACCCAGGTGCCCGACTTCCGGAAGAGCACGGCGAAAGTCCCGTGATCGGAGGCGTTGTAGGAGTAGGCCTCCTCGCCCACGCCGGAGAGCGGTTTCTTCTGGGCTCCCGCGAGCATGTCGTCGGCGAAGGCCTTGGCTTCGGCGCCCTGTACGGTCGAGGAGATCAGCACCCCTTCGTGCGAGTACTCGCAGCCCGTGGTGTTGAACTCGCTCGGCTTCGCCGTGACGGACACGCCTCCCAACTGCTGGACCTCCTGGACGGAGATGAGCCCGCAGGGGTCCGCCGGCGGCTTCTTCGCCGGGGATCCGCCGCTGTCGCCCGTGGCGTCCGACGGCGGCCGGCCGGCGGCCGCGGGAACCTCGTCGCCGGAGCCGCCGCACCCGGACACGGCGAGCGTCACGAGCAGGGTCGCGGTCAGCAGCGTCGCCCACCGCGAGCGTCTTCGGGACATCATCAGCCAGACCTCCTTGTCACCACCGCCGCCGAACCGGCGCCGTGCGAGGGCGGCGGCTCCGGCCCCGTACCGTCCGGCCCGGTCCACCGTCCTGATCAGCATGAACGCATGTGTTCGCGCCCGGTTAGGGAATTCTTCAGGTGACCGGAGGCGCCGCTCGCCGTTGACTCGGCGAGCGCGGCCCGCGCACTCGCGCGGAACTGCTGCGGGCGAGTCGGGCCACCCCACCCTCTTGAGTACATGGACGTGCACGTTTCGTGTTCCTGGGATCTCCTGGAAGGGTTCACGGCCGGATGGCAACGGCATCCGCCGCCACGCCGAATGCCGCAGGACCGAAGCGACGGGCCCCATCGGCGGACCGGCGGTCCAGCTCCACCCACCCTGAAGGAGTCACCCGTCATGACCGAACACCCGGGAGAACGGCCGCCGTCCGAGGCATCGGCTGTGCCGGGGCGGGGACCGTCCCGTCCACCGTCCGAGCCGTTGGCCGACGAGGCGGAGAACCATGAGGCATGGCTCGGCCGCAGCCGCATCGTGCTCACCCCGATCGCCGCACCGTCGATCCTGGGTCTGTTCGGCTTCGCCTCCTCGACGTTCATGGTGGCGTCCAACCTGGCCGAGTGGTGGGGCAACCGGCTCGTGTCGCCGGTGATCCTCGCCCCGTTGGTCATCTTCTTCGGCGGGCTGGCGCAACTGGCGGCCGCCATGTGGGCCTACCGGGCGCGCGACGCCGTGGCCACGGCTATGCACGGCACCTGGGGAGCATTCTGGCTTGCCTGGGGCATGATGCAGCTGATGGTGGCCAATGGCCTGCTGCCCCTGGACAGCGCGCTCAGCCGGGCGTTCGGCTTCTGGTGGATCGTTCTCGCCGTGACCACGATCTTCGGCGCACTCGCCTCACTCGGGCGGAACCTGGGCATGTTTCTGACCCTCGGCCTGCTCGCCGCAGGCTCGGCGCTGCTCGCGGCAGGCATCATCGGCGCGATCCACGGCCTGGTGCTGGCCGCGGGCTGGGTGCTGATCGCCTCCTCGGCCGCCGCTTGGTACACGGCGGGCGCGATGATGCTGGAGCAGTCCTACGGCGGCCGGATCATCCTGCCGCTGGGCCGGTGGAGCCTACGCGGCAACCTGCCCGGCCACAGGCAGACCCGACCCATCGAGTACACCGTCGGCGAACCCGGCGCCAAGGCCGGGCAGTAGCAGGGCCCGGCCTCATCCGCCTGGACGGTACCTCCGCTCGATGTGACCCTTGAGGTCGTCCGCATAGAAGTAGACCGGCCGCAGGTCACCCTTGGCGTAGCGTTCGGCCTGGTCGTCGAAGTGCGGTGAATCGGGGTGTCCGCTCGCGCCGCCCGCCGTCACCGCCCAGGCGCGCAGTCGCGGCCCGAACTCCACCACCGCCACGAAGCTGTTGCCGCTGGTGCCGTAGTAGCGCTTCGTTCCCGGGTAGGCCTTCGCTCCGAACGAGGCGAGAGAGCCCCAGCGCGATGAGGCGAAGGGCACCGGAATGCTCGGCTCGGCGTCGCTGAACTGCTGGACGATCGCTCCATCGTTGCGCTGGTAGCGATTGATGTCGCCCCAGGGCACCTTCCAGCCGCCGAAGTCCCGTACCAGTCGCCGTGTTGCGGTCTCGAGCGCGTCGAGTCGCTCCCCGTCACTGGCGCGGTCGGCCATGTAGTCCCACACCGGCATTCCTGCGTCCGCCGCCGCCTGGGACGTGAGCGCCCACATGTCCTCACCCCAGAACACGGCCACTGACGTCGCGGTCGACTTCGCGGACCACCGGTGGTCCCAGTCACGCAGCAGAGCGACAGGGCCGGCCAGCGTCGCCTTCTGCCCGTTGTCCTCGGGCAGTCGGTTCCACGCTGCGACGAGCCCGGGAACCAGCCGCGCGAAAGCCGTCAGATAAGGATCGAACGCGGCCTCGATCAGTGTCTGCGGGGTGAAGTCGTCACGCGCGGACAGCACCCGCTCCGCCTGTGGCCCGCGCGGGTTCTCACCGACCTTGTCGAAGTACCGGGGGTAGTCCGCCGCCTTGGGACTGTCCGCACCGGCAGCGGTCCACGGCCAGTTGTTCGTGTTGAACGCCCAGCCGTTCTTCGGGTTCACGACGTGCGGCATGCTGTCCAGGCTGTGCAGTCCGTGCCAGTCGGTCGCCGGATCACTGCCGTCGACGGGTCTGCGATAGTCGAATCGATCGTCTCTCACCGGCATGAACTGGGGCATCAGGAAGGCGATCTCACCCTTCGAGTCCGCGAAGAGTGTGTTGTTCGAGCTGTTCGCCTTCAGGCCCGCCACCCGGAGATAGTCCGCGTAGTTCCCCGTCGTGGTGCGCAGGAAGCTCTGCTTGAGCGCCTCGACGGGCTTGTTCATCAGCGCACACGCGATCCACTCGCCGTCCGCCTCGCGCACGATGGGGCCGTGATGGGTGGCGAACGTCGTGAAGCTGCGTGTGTCCTGTCCGCCCTCCTCGGTACGGAAGGACAAGGTGATCGTCGTCGTTGTGACGGGGCGCAGTTCGTTGCCGTAGCGGTAGTAGCGGATCCCGTCGGCCCCCGTCACGACCGTCTCGGTGAACTCGTCGACGTTGTCGACGCCGCTCGTCGTGTGCATCCACCCCGTATGGGCGTTGAAGCCCTGGTAGATGAAGAACTGGCCCCAGGTGGCGGCACCGTAGACGTTCAGGCCCTCGCCGCTTGTCACATGCTGTTCCGAGCGGAAGAAGAAGCTGGTGTGCGGGTTGATCAGGAGCAGCGCGTGGCCGTCACGCGTGTGGCTCGGCGCGATGGCGAAGCCGTTCGACCCCGTGGGTTCGCGCAGCACCAGCGCGCGTTCCTCGTCGGTCATCGGCACGTCCCGCTTGCCGTAGAAGGCTTCGAGCCGGGTGAGCAGCACCGACTCGATGTCGCCGCCGATGCTGCCCTCCGAGAAGCTCAGCGGCATCCACGGCTCGAACCGGTCGAGCACCCGCGGACGTACCTCGGGATGTGTCGCGAGGTAGTAGTTGAGCCCATCCGCCCAGGCCTGCATCAACGTGCGCAGCCAGGCGGGGGATTTGGCGTATTCCTTCTTCAGCTCCTCCGGGTCGAGGAACAGCCGCTGCCGCAGGTCCTGCCAGATGGCGCTTTCTCCCTCGGCCTCCGCGAGGCGGCCCAGGGCGACGAGGTAGTTCTGTTCGATCCGGTTGAAGTCGTCCTCCGCCTGCGCGTACATCATTCCGAACACCGCGTCGGCATCGGTCTTGCCCACGATGTGCGGAATGCCCCAGTCGTCCCGTGTGATCGTCACATGGGCGGCGTGTTGGTTCCAGCGGGCCTTTTCGGGCAACGTCTGCGGCGGTGCCGCGAACGCGGCTGCGGACGGTACTCCCGCCGCGGCCGCGGCCAGTCCGGCTGCCGTGCCCAGCACGCGCCGCCGACTCAATCCCGTTGTGCGCACCTGATCCACGATCTGCTCCACCTTCCATCCGGAAATCAACGGATCGTGCAGTTCACACGCTCGGGAGGCGGGCGGTCCGCGCGCGGGGCCCCGGCGCCTTCGGCCGTCGACACGCACAGGCGCCCCCGGCTGATCACTCACATCGGCAGTCTTGTCCGCGACACGGCCCACTGACAAGACCTCGACAACAGTGAACGGAATGCCGTCACGCATTTCCCAGCCCAGGTGCCAACGCCACGAATATGCCAGCTTGTTGTGCGGACGACGACCCCTTGTTCCACTCCGGAAGGCAGGAATAGCATCCGGCGCAATCGATCTTGGAAGGGGTCGGAGTGCCGAACAGAAAACGCCTGAAGCCGGCGCTGATGGCAGCGCTGATACCCGTAGTGGTGCTCGGCGTCGCCGCGCAGCCGGCGATGGGGCAGGTGCCCGCGCCACCGCCGATCAAGACCTACGAGGGAGATCCCGGCCGGCTCGGCGACGCGGCGAGCTGGCGTACACCTGAGTTCAACCGGGACGCCGGCCTGGTGTCGATGGGAGCCGAATTCGCCTACGCCGACGGCTACTCCGGCACCGGGATGAACATCGGCGTCGTCGACTCGGGCGTCTTCGCCGGGCACGTCCGGGAGCACGGAAGCCTGGACACGAACTACGCGGTCGGGGACCGCTACTTCTCAGTGGAGGCCCAGGGCGGCCGGACGGGTCCCACTCCGGGGTTCTACAACCCGGCGTTCAACGACAGCCACGGCACCCACGTCAGCGGGACCATCGGTGCGAGCCGCGACGGCGTCGGCGAGACGCAACCGGCCGGGCCGGATGCCAACATGCACGGCGTCGCGTTCAACAGCAACGTGTACATGGGCAACACCGGCAAGACGGACGGCGTGCTCTACGGTCTCCTGCCGGCGAACGCGAGCGCCGCGCAGACGCCGGACGACGCCTACATCGGCAATGTCTACCGGGCCGTGAACTCCGCCAAGACGGCGAACGGCGAGCCCATCAGGATCATCACCAGCAGTTGGGGCAGCCAGCCCAACACGGAGAACTACAACACGTATGACACGCCGCCCGGCAGCCCGGCGGGCTTCGGTCTGAACACGGCATGGCGCCTGTGGTCCACTCCGGACGGGGTCGTCGACGCGAACGGCAGCGCCGCCCACTGGCTGAACGGTGCCATCGAGGCCGCGCGTACCGGCACGGTCATCCAGTTCACCGCCGGTAACAGCGGCTACGTGAACCCGTCGCCGCGGGGCGCCGCGCCGTACTTCATGCCCGAGCTGGAGGGCAGCTGGTTCACGACGTCGGGGATCAACCCCACCCAGGGGCGCACGTTCAACCCTGACGGCTCCGTCCTGGTCCCCGGCCAGCAGACGTTCAACCAGTGCGGCGTCGCGAAGTGGTCCTGCGTGACGGCGCCGGCCAACAGCATCAACAGCACGACCGTGTCGGTCGTCAACGGCGTGCCCGAGCCCCGTTACGGCAGTTCGTCGGGGACGTCGATGGCCGGCCCGCACTCGGCGGCCGCACTGTCGTTGGTCATGCAGCGCTTCCCGTACATGACCAACGAGCAGGCGCTCTACACGATGTTCACCACCGGCCGGCAGAACAACACGATCAGTGACGCGGCGGGCAACGCCGTGCGGAACCCCACTGCCGGCCAGATCGTGCAGGTGCCGGACAGCCGCAACGGCTGGGGCACGGTCAGCCTGCGGGAGGCCATGAACGGCCCTGGCCAGTTCCTGGGGCCGTTCGTCGTCGACACGCAGGGGCGCGACGACGTGTGGTCGAACGACATCTCGGACGTCGCGATCCGGGCCCGCCAGCAGGAGGACGCCGCCGAGGCGGCCGACTGGGCGGCGACCAAGGCCGCCAAGGGCTGGACCAAGGGCCTGCCGGCCGGCGCGAGCGACGCCGACAAGTCGGACTACGCCATCGGGGTCCGCCGTGAGCAGGCCCGCGAGGCCCGCGCCTACGAGGGCAGCCTCACGAAGCGTGGCGCCGGCACGCTCTTCCTCACCGGCAGCGAGACCTGGCACGGGACGAGCACCGTCCTCGACGGCAAACTCTCGGTCGTCGGCTCGCACGCCAGCGCTGTCGACGTGCGCGGCGGAACGCTCGGCGGCAGCGGCACCGTGGGTGACAGCATCAACGTCAGCGGTGGCGTGCTGCGGCCCGGTCTCACGGCCGACGAGGCCACGCAGATCACCGGCGCTTCCGGCGCCACAGGCAATGTCCTGAACGTCGGCGGGAACGCGACCATCGGCAAGCAGGGTCGCGTTGCCGTCACGATCTTTGGCGACCGGGACTACACGAGCGTCCGGGCGGCGGGGAAGCTGGTGCTGGACGGTGAGCTGGACCTGAACGTGCGGGGCAGGCTGACCCCGGGCACCGTGTTCACGATCATGACCGGTAGCTCGATCAAGGGCGCCTTCCACGCGCTGCCGGAGAACCGGGCCCTGAACGCGGGCGGTTACCTGTTCCGGGTTTCCTACAAGAAGAACAGCATGACGCTGACCGTCATGGACGCGGTGCCGAACGACGGGAAGTAACCCGTGACCCGTTGACTCGACTCGCCTCGGGGCCTCGGGGCCTCGGGGCCTCGGGGCCTCGGGGCCTCGGGGAGAGTCTGCTTCGCTCGTTTTGAGGGGCCTACAGGATCCCCGATGCAGAAGGAGGGCGCACGCTGTCACTGTGGCGGTCCCGGCAATACGCGTTCCAGGGCTTCCCAGCCGGTGTCGCGGGCTTTTTCTTCCGCTTCTGCTTGTCCGCCGCCACGTAGGCCGAACAGGCGTTTTGCGACGAGCAGGTAGACGCTGATCGCCACATTGATGATCAGTGTGAGGATCTTGGTCGGTGTGATGCGCCCTTCGGCCAGTTCGTAGATCTCCGGAATGAGCAGTACCGTCGTGGCCACGAACGTCAAGTACTCCGCCCAGCGCTTGGTCAGCCACAGTCCGATCGCCTCGATGCCTTCGAGCACCGCGTAGGCGCCGAGGATCAGTCCGACTGCCCACAAGGTCGACGAGCGGACTGCGAAGGCCTTGCTCAGCTCGCCCAGCAGCCCCTGCCCGGATCTGCCGGTGGGTCCACCGATGCCGTTCTGCAGCAGGTCCATTGTTCGGTAGAAGGCGCCGCTGAGCCGCCCGCGTTCGTGTGCGAAGGCCAGTACGCCGATCGACAGCACGCCGAGCACCAGAAAGTGAAGCAAGCGGTCGAGCGCGATCAGTCGCAGTACATATCGGTCCCGCAGCGGCTTGCCGCGCAGCGGAATCTCGATCTCTTGACGCTCGGGCGGGAACTCCCGGTCCGGGTGCGCGGCCGGTCGTACCGGAAGCCAGGCGTCACAGCGCAGACACCGGTGCCAGTGAAGTCCGTCCCCGAAGTCCTTGACCAGGACCGCGTCCTTGTTGCGCACCTGCGCCGCGCTCGTGCCCTCCAGGCGGTGACCGCGCCGTGCGCACTCGAGGAGTTCGTACCAGAACAACCGGTGGCGCTTCGAGCCGACGCCGGCGGGCGAATCCCTGCCACTGTCTTCCGTCATGGTCAGTATCGTCTTGCCTCGAAGACGTCAGCGCAGCCCGGACGGACGGCCGAGGGCTCCCCTTCAGGAGGCGTCGTCGGGCCGTTCCTCGTGCAGGGGCTCCGGTGGTGGCTCGAAGCGGACCCGGATCTTCTGAAACCCCTTGAATGCCTCGGTGGCGGCGTACGACCGGTAGGCACGGCGGTCCGCCGGCGTCAGGTGCACCCGGTCCGTGAACGGCGTCAGCAGGCTTCGGGGCCACAAGCGCATGACCCGTACGGCCCCCACCTCGGCCGCCGTGATGAAGATCAGGGCACCGACGTAGAGCCAGGCGAGCAGGCCCAGGACGATGCCGAACAGGCCGTAGGTGGCGGTGGCCCCGCGCAGGACATGGCTGATGTAGTAGGAACCTGCCCAGTGCAGCGCCTGCCACGCGCAGGCTCCACCCAGTGCCGTGCCGACCAGGCGGCGCAGCGGCAGTGCCCGGTGCGTCAGCAGCCGATAAGTCAGGAGCAGCAAAAGGGTGTTCAGGCAAATGGATCCCACGGTGGCGGCGATCCAGGTTCCGCCCCTCAGCCGCGCGCCGAACAGGTAGGTCTGTGAGGCCGCCACCGACAGCAGAGTGAACGCGCACAGCCCGACCGCGAGGACCAGCAGGAAAAGCAGGCCCTTCAGCCGCGAGTGGAACGGATCCAGGCGGGCGTGCCGGGGGACGGCCCAGATTTTGTTGAGGACGTACTGCGCGGCCTGGCCGACGCCCAGTGAGCCGTAGAGGCTGCCCGCGATGCCTGCGGCGAGTGCGGCCCCGCTGCTGTGGAAGGAGTGGATGTTGTGCCCGAGCTGGTCGCCGATGACCGGGAACTTGCTCAGGGCCGAGTCCAGGACCCGCTGTCGCAGTGCGGGGTCGTTGCTGAGGAAGGTGCTCAGGATGGCGACGAGGATGAGGAGCAGCGGGAAGAGGGAGAGGAAGCCGTAGTAGGTGAGGATGGCCGCGAGGTACATGCCTTGGTCGTCGTAGAACTTGTACAGGACGGCGAGCGGCAGCCCCACCCAGTGGTGGCGTCTCTGGAAACCGTCGGCGCGCTCGAGGAATGTCATGGCTCGCGCTTGCGCCGCGCCGGCTGTCGGGCGGACCGCATGCTCAAACGCTATAGAAGAACACCCCCGCGCGCCCGCCCAGGCAGCACGCGTACAACGCTGGTACCACGGCCCCGGACCGCCTCTCGTTTCACCGCAGACCGACCGGGAAACACCGTAATCGCCTTTCGTATGAGAGAGGCCCGATGCCGAAATGGAGGAAGGGAACGGGAAAACGCCGATCACCGTCCCGGCGCGCCGCCGGGCTGCCCACGCTGCTCGCCGGTGAGGGTGGCCACCGCAAGGGCGCCGGCTCGGACAGCCGAGGCGAGACGGAAGCGCCGCAGAGGAGGCGCGGATGAAGGGGCCGGCGACGGCCGCCCGGGCGCTCCTGGGACGAGGGGTCCAGGCTCTGGGCGGTCCCGCCCGGGCCAGGGTCGTCCTGGCCCTGGCTGCAACCTTGGCGGTGGACGGTGCGGACAAGGGCACCGTGTCGGCCATGGCCTCCCAGCTGGAGCGCACCTTCGATATCGACAACACCCAGATCGGGCTGTTGGTCTCGGTGGTGGCGTTGTCCAGTGCCGTGTTCACCGTCCCCGTCGGACTGCTCACCGATCGCACCCGCCGTACCCGGCTGCTCGCCATCAGCGTGTCGCTGTGGGCCGTGGCGATGATTCTGGCCGGTGCGAGCACTTCCTACATGTGGCTGCTGTTCTCGCGCGCCGCGCTCGGAGCAGTCAGTGCCACCGCGGGGCCCACGATCGCCTCATTGATGGGCGACTACTTCCCCGTCAAGGACCGGGCTCGCATGTACGGGTTCGTGCTCGCCGGCGAAATGGTCGGCACGGGTCTCGGCTTCACCTTCTCCGGTTCCATCGGGTCCTTCCTCACCTGGCGCTTCGCCTTCTGGTGGCTGGTGATCCCCGCCGGTGCCCTGGTCCGGTTCCTGCTCCGTCTGCCTGAACCCACGCGCGGCGGCCAGTCACGCCCCGAGTGCGGCACCGAAGACGATGCCCCGCAGAGGGCGCAGCCGGCCGGCTCGGACCGGCACGACGCCGATCTGGCCGGGAGAGCCGCGCGGCGCGCGCACGTCGAACCCCACGAGCACCTCGTTCTGCACTCGGACCCGCGCAGAGCCTCCAAGTGGTGGTCGATCCGCTACGTCCTGCGGGTACGCACCAACCTGGTCCTGATCGCGGCGTCCGCCTTCGGCTACTTCTACTTCACCGGACTGCGCTCGTTCGCCACCCTTTACACCACCAGCCACTACCGCGTCTCCACCTCCGTGGCCACCTCCCTGGTGCTCGTCGTGGGCATCGGAGCGCTGGCGGGCGTCCTGTCCGGAGGGCGGATCGCCGACCGGCTACTGCGCGGCGGAAGGGTGAACGCCCGAACCCTGGTGCCCGCCGTGTGCATGTTGGGCGTCCCCCTCCTGCTCGCGCCGGCCATCCACGTCTCCTCCCTGGCCGTGGCCTTGCCACTGCTGGTCGCCGGCACGCTGCTGCTGGGCGCGGCCAACCCGCCCCTGGACGCCGCACGGCTCGACATCCTCCCCCCACTCCTGTGGGGCACGGGCGAAGGGGTGCGCACCATGCTGCGAACCCTGTGCGAGGCCGCTGCACCCACCCTGTTCGGCTACTTCTCGACCACCGTCTTCGCCGACCACGGCCGCGACAGCGGCACGGGCCTGCAGGACACGCTGCTGTTCTTCCTCCTCACCCTGATCGCCGCCGGTCTGCTCGGACTGGCCGCGATGCGCAGCTACCCCCGTGACGTGGCCACGGCGCAGGCATCCACCCGACGGATCGAAGAATCCCTCCGCGAACACCGCGAGCGGGAGAACTGAACCGGCGGCGGCTGGGCGGCTTGATTCCGTCGGCGGCCTCGGTGGCCTCTGTCCTGGTCGAGCAGGTCCCTGTCCTCGTCGTGCGCCCGAGGGGCAGGCACGACGAGGACCCGGTTGCGGTGGGACGTCAGCACTTGTCCACGGGCGTGCCCGCCACGAGCTCGTACTGCGCACGCGCGTCGAGCAGCAGCGGCACCAGCGCGCGCATCGACTGCCGCAGCGGCACGAACGCGCCGTCGCGCTCGGGCCGCACCGTCACGCCATGCAGGGCGAGTGCGTCCTTGACGTCGGCGTACTGGGCTGCGGTGAGCCGGTAGCCGCAGGGCGTGTTCTTCAGTACCTCGGAGGGCTGGGCGGGCTCGTTGTCCGCGCCGCCGAGGTAGACCGGGCCGCGGTCGCTGTAGCCCGCCGCCCCGGCGGAGTGGGTGGCCGACACGATCTGGCCGTGCCGCTCCCTGGTGAAGTCGAACAGTCCGCCGAGAGCGGAAAGGTGGGACTGCACGCGACGACGGTGGTTCAGCGCCGGGTCGGCCTTCTCGGCGTCACTGAGCGCGTCGACGCGGCTCTCGATGAGCAGGCCGACGGAGTGCTTGACCCCCGCCATATTGCGCAGGATGCGTTCCTGCCCGTCACCGGCGGTCTGCTGGAGGGGCTCATCGGTGACCGGGTCGGTCCAGATGCCGTACGTGCCGGTCGAGTACCCGGCACGGTTCGCGGCCGGCCGTACATACGAACCCGACAGGGCTTCGGCCGTCTCGTGCACCTTGGGATCGGTGTTGAGATTGCGCGGCCACAGGTCGAAGAGGTCCTTGTCGTAGTACTTGGGGGTGGCGCCGTACTCGTGCAGGTCGTAGATGACGTCGGGCTTCTGGTCGCGGATCACGGCGGCCATGGCTCGTCCTTCGGCGGTCTGCAGGGCGAGGTGGTCGCGGTTGATGTCGACGCCGTCGGAGTTCCCCCGGGTGTTGGCGGCGCGGCCGTCCGGGTTGGCGGTGGGCACGACGAGGAGGGTGCTGTGGGCGAGCCAGTCGCGGGTCCGCGCGTCCTGCGCGAAGGAGAGGTCGCGGATGGTGGTCAGACAGGCCTCGCGTCCGGAGGGCTCGTTGCCGTGCTGGGAACAGATCAGCAACACCGTTTCCGCGGTGCGGTGTTCGCCGATTCGTACGAGCTGGAGTGGGCGCCCCTGCTTGGTGCTGCCGATCCGGGACACGGACATCCGGACGCTGGCCCTGTCGACGGCGGCGAGGAAGTCCTGCTCCTCGGGCTGGGTCGTCCAGCGCGCACCGCCGGAGGTTTCGAAGCCGGTACGGGGCGGGGAGTCGGCGGCCTGCGCGGGCACCGCCACCAGGGGTGCGGCGAGCGCGGCCGTCGCGATGGCCAGGGCGAGGGTGCGGGTACGGCGGGGTGTCATCGGACACTACCTCCCGGGATGCGGTGGACCGGGCGCGGCGGGGCCACGCCCTCGGAACGGAACGCGTGGGGGGGGTGACAGGCAACCTAGCCCGGAAGATCAATTCCACTGAAGATGATTTCCAGACACACCATGAACACGTCAAACGGGGCGCAACCGGGCCGGCACCAGCACCACGGTGCGGCTCCTCACCGGACAAGGCCACCACCGGATACGTCCGCTGCGTAGGCGGAACGCAGCGGTGTCCGGTTCTCGCCAGTCCGCGGTAAATGCCTGGACTGAGAAGCTCTCACGGCGGGAGACTTCCGACTTCCGAACCTCCGGGAGTGTGATGGGGACAACCGATACGCGAGGCCCGACGCCGGGCACGAGCGCGTTCGTTCTGGCACTACGCCGCTACGGCCGGGAACTGCTGCGGCTACGACGGCTGGCCCTGCCCGCGCTGTTGTTGCCGGCCGTGGGCAACATCGGCATCCGCTACGTCGCCCCCCTGCTGATCGCCAAACTGGCAGGACAGGCCGCCGGCGACGGCGGTCTCACCCTCAGCTCGGCGCTGCCGTACGTGCTGGGCTTCGGCGTGACGCTGCTGCTCGCCGAGACCGTGTGGCGGATCGGGCAGCACTGTCTGAACCGCGTGGACGCCCTCGGCATGGAACACCTGTACGTGAGCGGCATGGACGAACTCCTCGCCAAGGACGCGGCGTTCTTCCACGACAACTTCGCCGGCTCCCTGACCAAACGGGTGCTCAGTTTCGGTAAACGCTTCGAGGACTTCGTCGACACGGTGACGTACCGGATCGTGGGCAGTCTCGTCCCTCTGTTGTTCGGTGCCGTGGTGCTGTGGAGCTACGAACCGATGCTCGTCGCCGGCCTTCTCGTGATGATCGCGCTGACCGTGGTGGCCGCGACCCCTCTGATCCGTCGCCGGCAGAGGCTCGTCCACGACCGTGAGGCCGCGATCGCCCGGGTCTCCGGCCACGTTGCCGACAGCCTCGTGAACATGGAGACCATCCGGGCGTTCGCAGCCGAGCGGCGGGAGGCCGACGAACACCGCAGCCGTGTCGCGGACTCCCGACGCCTGACGCTGAGGTCGTGGGACTACGGCAATCTGCGCGTCGACACCCTGGTCGCCCCCATGTCCGTACTGACCAACGTGCTGGGTCTGTTGGTCGCCATCGCCTTCGGTGGCTCGGGCCAGGGAGTCGAGGAGATCGTCGTCGCTTTCACCTACTACTCCAACGCCACACAGATCATGTTCGAGTTCAACCAGATCTACCGACGCCTGGAAAGCTCGATGACCGAGGCCGCGCAGTTCACGGAGCTGCTGCTGGATCCGCCCACCGTGCTCGACCCGGCGACACCCGAACCGCTCGCACCGAGGGACACAGGCATCCGCTTCGAGGCGGTGACCTTCGCCCACACGGGTGCGAAGCCGATTTTCCGGGGACTCGACCTGGACGTGCCCGCAGGCGCACGGATCGGTCTCGTCGGCAGGTCCGGAGGGGGCAAGACCACGCTCACCCGGCTCCTGCTGCGGATGTCGGACATCGACGACGGACGCATCCTGATCGGTGGTCAGGACATCAGCCGACTGTGCCAGACCGACCTGCGCTCACTGATTGCCTACGTCCCGCAGGAACCCGCCATGTTCCACCGCAGCCTGCGGGACAACATCGCCTTCGCCCGGCCCGCCGCTACCGACGAGGAGATCCGCGCGGCGGCCGCGGCCGCGCACGTCACGGAGTTCGCCGACCAACTCCCCGACGGCTTCGCCACTCTGGTGGGGGAGCGGGGAGTCAAACTCTCGGGCGGCCAGCGCCAGCGCGTCGCCCTCGCCAGGGCCATCCTGCGCGACGCCCCGATCCTGCTGCTCGACGAGGCGACCAGTGCGCTGGACTCGGAGAGCGAGCTCCTCGTCCAGGACGCCCTGTGGCGGTTGATGGACGGACGTACGGCCCTCGTGGTCGCCCACCGCCTGAGCACCGTCGCCGGCATGGACCGTCTCGTCGTCCTCGACCGCGGAAGCGTCGTCGAGCAGGGCACCCACGAGGAACTGCTCGCGGCGGACGGTGCCTACGCCAAGCTGTGGCAGCACCAGTCGGGCGGCTTCCTCGGCGAGAGCAACGAGTCGGCCCTCGAAAGCCCGGTCCCAGAAGCCGGTCCCATCGGGCCGCCAGGACCAACCGACCCGGCGCCGGACGGGGGCCGCAGGACGTCGTCGCACGCTCGTACGAGCACCGGGTCGACGTGACCGAGTCGGTACCCGTCAGGAAGAGCCACGGCGGTCTGCGCCGCGGTCCAGGCACGACCTGATCAGTGCGGCGTCGCGGTCGAGGGCGGCACGGGACCGCTCCTGCCACCTGACCTCCAAGCGGAACCGGTCGTCCGCGGTGCGGGGAAAGACGTGCACGTGGAGGTGGAACACCGTCTGATCGGCGGCCTCACCGTCGGCCAGGAACACGTTCACTCCCTCGCATGGCAGCCCCGAGCGCCGCAGAGCCCGCGCCAGCAGGTGGACGACGCGGAACAGATGGGCGACCAGGGTCTCATCGATGTCCTCCAGACCTGCCGCGTGCGTCTTGGGGATGACGAGGAGGTCTCCAGGCGCAGCCGGGTGGATGTCCATGAAGGACAGGGCCAGCTCGTCCTCGTACACGCGGCTGGCCGGCACCCGGCCGGAGACGATGCCGCAGAAGGCACAGGCCGGATCCCCGGCGAACAGCCCCATGGACACAGCATGCGACAGCGGCTCTGCTGCCGCTCCTGGCCGGGCCGCCTCCCACCCCCGATCACTGGTCGTACCTGCCACGTGAACGGCACGGTCCTGTCCGGGGGCCGTCCTGCTCACCATGCAGCGCATGGCGCGACACGGGACGCGCGGTCGAGCGGGCTCGTACCTTGCGTCCCGGTGCACGTTCGCCTTCCGGCTGCTCGTCCGGTCCTGAACCCCGCGGGCCCGGGAAGCCCACCGGAGCAAGCGGCGATCAGCCCCCACTGCCCGTGGGACTCGCGTCAGACCGCGGCCGGCTCGACCACGCTCGCCGTGGCGACTTCGCTGCGCCCGCGTACGGCGTGGACGCCGATGGCGAACAGCGCGGCGAAGAACACGTCGTCGGGAAGGAGGAACCAGCGTCCGGGCAGCCCGAGGGCGCCGAGCAGACACGAGACGATCAGCGCGACACCGATCCACCAGGGCAGCGTCCGGGCACGCAGCACGGCAATGCCCAGGCAGACCGCGCCGACGAGCAGGCACAGCAGTGCGACGCCCTCGAAGACGGCGAAGCCGGACGGCTGCTCGGTGGGGATGCCGCCGTGGTCGACCAGGTACGGCTTGACGAACCCCTCGATGACTCCCTCGCCGATGTTCAGCATCACCAGCGCGGCGAAGATGCCGGCATAGCCGACGACGTGCAGCTTCGGTGCCCGATGCGCGAAGGTCAGGATGACGGGCAGCCCCAGCGCGATGATGACGTCCCCACCGACCGCGATCCCCTCGAACAGCGGCCAGAGGTGGTAGCGGAAGACCTCGTCGCCGCTGCCCGGCGCGAGGAGGTTGGCGGCGAGGTAGCCGAACGCCGCGACGACGGTGCCGACGATGAGCGCCCATCCGGCCAGGCGCTTGAGGTTCATGGTCATGGTCTCCTCCTGCGTTGTGCCGCCACTCGGCGGTGCGCCGTCAGCGTCGGCCCGGCGGTGCCGGGGCGTCGTCGTACTCCGGTCGGCACCGGGTCGTTCGCGGGTCGCGATCCGCACGAGGCGAATACGACGTTCGGATGACGCCGCCCGGCTGCACCCGCCGGTAGCTTGCGGATGTGATGCTGAAGAC
The DNA here is from genome assembly GCF_043081205.1 of Streptomyces sp. NPDC014889. NCBI lineage: Bacteria > Bacillati > Actinomycetota > Actinomycetes > Kitasatosporales > Streptomycetaceae > Streptomyces > Streptomyces sp. NPDC014889. Next base: position 98,562 of record NZ_JBIBWH010000018.1, on the reverse strand, counting down.
GGCACGCGCCAAGTCGCCGGCGCGAGAGGAGTCGGAGGCGCCGGCGAGTCTGCGGCGCGCGCCGGCGGGGTTGCTGCCCGACGCTCTGCTCGCGCTCGCGATCACCGGCTTCGCCCTGCTCGACATCGTCTTCGATCTCGACAACTCGACCCGGTACGGCCCCATGCCGCCCCTGGTCGTGTCCACCCTGGTGGCGACGCTGGTGCTGGCGCTGCGGAGGCTGGCCCCGCTCGCCACGGCCGTGGTCGTCGCGGTCGCGATCGCCGGACCGATGCTGGCCACCCCGCTGACGTTCACTCTGTGGGGCGACTTCCTGCCCCTGCTGCTCGCCACCTACTCGGTGGCCCGGCACGGTGAACGCGTGTCCGCGTGGCTCGGCGTCGCGGCGACCGCCACCACCGTCGTACTCGTGATGCTGCGCAACCCGGACGCCGGCACCGTCAGCAACATCCCGTTCGCCGCGGTGCCGATCGCCATCGTCTTCGTCGCCGGCCGGGTGCTGAGTGCCCGGGCCCGCAGCCACTCCGACAACCAGGACCGGGTCCAGCGGCTGGAGGCCGAGCGCGAAGAGGCGATCCATGTCGCGCTCGCGGAGGAACGCACCCGCATCGCCCGCGAACTGCACGACATCGTCGCCCACTGCGTCAGCGTCATGGTCGTCCAGGCGGGCGCCGCCGAAGACCTGCTCGACCGCGATCCGTCCCAGGCGCACGCGCCACTGCGCTCGGTTCAGGAGACCGGACATCAAGCGGTCGGCGAACTGGGACGGATGCTCGGTCTACTGCGCGGGGAAGCGACACGACCCGCGCTCGAGCCGCAGCCGGGCACCGCGAACCTGGCCGAACTCATCGAGCACATGGTCGGCGTCGGGCTACCGGTCTCACTCACCCTGGAAGGCCCGGCCCGACCACTGCCGCCCGGCATGGACCTGACCGTCTACCGGGTGGTCCAGGAGGCACTCACCAACGCACTCAAGCACGCCACACCCACCACAGCCCACGTGCTGCTGCACTATGACGAGCAGTCCATACGGGTCAGCGTGCGGGACACGGGGCGCACAGGCTCGCCGGCAAGGTCGGCTTCGAACCGGATCGGCCACGGGCTACTGGGAATGCGTGAACGGGTCGGACTCTACGGCGGCACCCTGGAGACGGGACACGCCGACGGCGGCGGCTTCGCCGTGACCGCAAGCCTGCCACTGCAGGCGGCCCCCCGATGATCCGCGTCCTGCTTGTGGACGACCAAGCCCTGGTCCGCGGCGGCTTCCACTCCATTCTGAGCGGCCAGGACGACATCGAGGTCGTCGGCGAGGCGGCCAACGGCGCGGAGGCAGTCGACAGTGCGCTCACCCTGCTGCCCGACATCATCCTCATGGACATCCGGATGCCGCGCATGGACGGCATCGAAGCAACCCGCCGCCTGCTGCAGGACGGGCGCTGCCCCGCACAGGTACTCATCCTCACCACCTTCGACGAAGACGAGTACGTCTACCAAGCACTGCGCGCGGGAGCCAGCGGCTTCCTCCTCAAGAGCGCACCACCGCGCGAACTCGCCGGCGCCATCCGCACCGTCGCCGCCGGCCAGGCGCTACTGGCCCCGGAGATCACCCGACGCATGATCGAGGAATACGTACGCCGCCCGCGCCCCGGTTCGCACCAGCCCACCGGGCTGGAGAAACTGACCCCACGCGAGCATGAAGTGCTCGGTCTCATCGCCCGCGGCCGCTCCAACGCCGAGATCGGCGCGGAACTCTTCCTGAGCGAGCCGACAGTCAAGACCCACGTGACCCGCATCCTCGCCAAGCTCGGCCTGCGCGACCGAGTCCAAGCCGTCGTCTTCGCCTACGAGCACGGTCTCGTCCAACCCGGCCACTCGCCTCACGAGTGACCAACCCACGGCTCCCCGGCACCGTCTCGCCCCAGCGCGTCCAGCCGTACAGGTGGCACCCGCCCTCGGACGCGGCAAGACCCGCTGAGCGCGTTTCCAGAAGTCCTGCGCGCAACTGCCGGGGAGCAAGGTCACGGGAGACGATATGGGGGTGGAGGTGAGGCGAGCCGACGGCGGGGTGATCGCGGTCGACGTGGTGGGGGAGCCGGACGCGCCTGCGGTGCTGTTCTGCCACGGGCTGGCCGACTCCCGGCTGGCCGCGTACGACTTCGCGGACGCGGCCCACGCGCTCGGACTGCGCCTCATCGCCCCGGATCGCCCCGGCATCGGCGGCACCGACGCCCGTCGCCTGCCACGGGTCGTGGACTGGGCGGCGGAAGCCACCCTGGTCCTGGACGCGCTGGATGTCGGCTCGGTGGCGCTGCTCGGCGTCTCGGGTGGCGGAGCGTTCGCGGCCGCATGCGCGTCCGAGCTGCCTGATCGCGTCCGCCACCTGCTGCTCGTCGCGCCCCTCGGCCCGCCTGCCTGGCCCACTCGCGGGATGGCAGCCGGGCAGCGCGCGTCCTTGCGGATCGCCCGGCACGCTCCGGCCTTCGGCGGCTGGTTTCTGGACCGCCTGGCCACGCTGGCGCGCCGGGCACCAGGGCTGTTCCTTCGCCTGGCGACCAGCGAGATGCCCGCCGGCGACCGGCGTGCCCTCGCCGAGTCTGACGTGCGCGCGGCCTTCCTGACCAACTACCTGCGAGCGTTCCACCGCGGCGGCTGGGGCGTCGGGCAGGATCTGCGCGTGCTGACCCGGCCCTGGGGCTTCGACCTCGAGTCGATCAGGGTGCCCACGTCGATCCACCAGGGGGATGCCGACACCACCGTCCCGCTCCAGCACGCCCGCCGCTTCGCCGCGGCGATACCGGGCGCACGCCTTCACATCCATCCCGGCCAAGGCCACTTCTCGATCCTCGCCGCACCCGAGCGGACGCTGGCGACACTCGCCGCATAGCCGATCGAGGTTGTCGGCGGAGACTACGGCGAAGGGCTCGCGGGACCTGGGCGGCGCGGCGGCTGCGCTCATGAACGCTTCAGGAACCTCAAATAAAACGCCACGAACACCAGGACGATTCCGATGTTCACCATCAGCCGCTCCCAGAACTGGTGCCTGAAGAACAGGACGTCCACGCCGACCACGACGACTATCAGCGCGACCACGTAGAACACGACAGCTGTCTGTCTTGCCATCCTTCCTTTCTACTCCGTGCGGTCGCGGCAGCCGTGCCCCTCGCAGGAGGGAGTGAGGTGACGTCAGCCGGTCGTGCTGCCCGCGACCCACTGGCTCCATGGCATGTTCCAGTCGCTGAGGCCGTTGTCCGGGGCCAGCACGGTCCTGTCATCGGAGTTCTTGACGATCACGACGTCACCGATCATCGAGTTGTCGAAGAACCACGCGGCGGGCTGCTTGTCGTCGTTGCCGCCCTTGACGTCCTTCAGGCCCACGCAGCCGTGACTGGTGTTGGCCTTGCCGAAGATCGAGTCGGCACCCCAGTAGTTGCCGTGGATGAACGTGCCCGAGGCCGACAGGCGCATGGCGTGCGGTACGTCCGCGATGTCGTACGCGGGCTTGCCGTTCTTCTTCGTGAGGCCGACGGTCGCACCGTTCATGCGGATCTGCTTGAACTTCTCGGAGATGACCATCTGACCGTTGTACGTCGGGTGATCAGGGCTGCCCGAGGAGATCGGGATGGTCCTGATCGTCTTGCCGTCCCGTACGACGGTCATCTGCTTCGTGCCGGCGTCGACGGTGCTGACCTGGCTCCGGCCGATCTTGAATGTGACCGTCTTCCGGACGCCGTGGAGGTCGAGCTTGACGGTGACGGTGGAGCCGGGCTCCCAATAGTTCCTGGGGCGGAAGTCCAGGCGGTCGTTGTTGAACCAGTGACCGACGACTTGCTGGCCGCTGCTGGAGCTGACCTGGATCTTCGACTGTACGGCGGCCTTGTTGCTGATCGCCTTGTCGAAGTTGACTGTCACCGGCATGCCCACGCCGACGGTGGAGCCGTCCTCGGGGGAGAGATGCCCGATGAAGCCGTTGGCCGGGGAGACCGTGGTGAGCGTGGCGTTTCCGGTGGCGGAGCGCCCCTTGGCGTCCTCTGCCTCCGCTGCGACCTGATACTTGGTGGCCCGCTCCAGCCGGCCGTCCGGCTTCCAGGACGTGCCGTCCGCGGACAGGGTGCCCGGAATCTCCGCGCCGGTCGCGACGGCGGTCATGGTCACCTTGGTGAGTTTTCCGTCACTGACGGTGACCTTGACGGGATCGCTGATCCCGACCCTGTGGGCACCTTGTGCGGGCGTGATCTTCACTCGGGCCTCGGAAGCGTCCTGGGCGGCCGGCTGATCCTCCCGCGTCTGCGATTTCCGGTGCTCCCCGGCGGCGTTGCCGCTGGTGGCAGCGTTGCTGGTACCGCCGAGGGCCGTGACTGCGAGTACGCCGCCGAGTACGCCGGCCGTGGCGACCAGTCCGGTGCGTCGTGTACGTGCGGTGATCAAGCGCTTCTCCCATGCCGCTGTTCTTCGGATCCCTGGAGCTGGTTGTCCGAGGGGTGCAACTAGCTCTAAAACTACTTATGCACATTGATCCGTCCCAAAATGGGTAAAGTGTGGCGAAGGCCACGCGCCGTCGGGCAAGTCGCCGAGGGCCTGCTCGATGGCCGGACGAGGGCGCTCTGCTCGACGTCGAGCAGAGCGGGTTCCGGTACGAGGGCTGGGGCGAGCGGCCACCCGGGCTCGTCCAGGCGTGGATCACGTGCCGGCGTTCGTGCGGGGCAGCGCCTGGACCAGTAGGGCCGCGGTCGCGAAGATCACGCCGATCACCGCGACACCGATCGAGTTGCCGATCTGCAGGCCGGTGGTGAGCACGCCGGAGGCCGCGCTCCGGTCGGTCTGCAAAGAGGGAATGGCGACGTTGACGATGAAGAAGTCGAGGGTGGTGATGAAGACGCCGGCCACCACGGTCGCAGGATCAGCCGATGCGGCGCGGCCGGGCTCCCACCCGTCGGCCTGGGCGGCGACGGCGCGGAGACGCTGCGGTAGGCCTCGGTGGTCATCGTTCGCACTCGTGATCGATTGGGGTGTTCACCCGGCGCCCGCGGCCGGGCGGTCCTCCGGGTCGGCGAAACGGGCCACTCCCGGCACCAGCAGGCTCGACGCCGCGACGACGATTCCCCCGCCGGCCAGCGTGGCGCCCGCGCCCACCATGTCCACGACCGGGCCGACCAGCGCGTACCCCAGCGGAAGAAGGGCGTACGCGCTCAACTGGTCCAGCGCGAACACCTTGCCCAGGACGTTGCTCGGGAAGGACCTCAGCATCGCCACCGTGCCCGGCGCCTTCGGCCGCCAGCGGCCCGCGACGGCGATCCCCGGCAGCGCGCCGACCGCCATCGAGGCCAGCACCACGCCGTAGGCGACATCCCCGCCGAAGTGTTCCCGGGACACCACCGGCAGCAGGGTCAGCGCGGTCGCGCTCCCGGCGAACAGGTGCAGGCAGACCGTGAACATCACGGCCATCGCCCACGGCCTGCGGCGCGTCGCCCGCAACCCGTGCGCCGCGTCGGCGAGCACCGACCGGCGCTCCGCCCCCGAGGACGGCGCGTCCTCCGGAACCCGCAGCACCGTCAGCGCGCCCAGCGCGAACACCACCCCGGCCAGCACCAGCGCGGTGCGCGCGCCCACCAGCGAGACCCCGGCCAGCGCGCCGAGCACCGCCGAACTGCGGTGCGCCGCGGCCACCAGGGCGTTGCCCCGCTCCAGCAACGCGTCGGGCAGCAGCGTCGGGATCAGCGACCGCGCGGCCGGCCGGGACAGCGCCTCCCCGGCGCCCATGAGCATGGTGAGCAGCGGCAGCAGGGCGAGCGGCAGCCAGGGCAGCGCCGTGGCGGCCGCCAGGATCAGCACGGCACGGAACAGGTCGGCGCCGAACAGGATCCGGGTGCGCCGCGCCCGGTCCGCCAGCAGCCCGCCCGCCAGCAGGCACACCACGAGCGAGATCGCGCGCCCGCCGAGGACCAGGCCGATCTCGGTGACCCCGCCGCCCGCGTGCAGCACGTACAGGCTCAGCGCCACCGGCAGCAGTTGGTCGCCGACGGCGCCGCTGGCCTGCCCGAGCCACACCCCCGTCACGCGCGGGGGAGTCCGCCGGGCCGACCATGCCGATGGTCACCAGGGCCCGGGCGACCTTGCCGGCGTCCTGCGCGCCCAGCGCCTCGACCAGTCCGGCGACGTCCAGTTCGGGGCCGCGGCGCAGCGCGCGCAGTATCGGGGCGACCGCCCCGGGCAGCCGCGCGGAGCGGGTGCCGGTGGTCAGCAGGGCGCTGCCGTCCGGCTCGTCGGTCACCCGGAACACCACGCCGTCGCGCAGCCGGTGGGGCCGCTCCGCCGGGTCCGGCACCGGAAGCACGGGGACGGGCGCGGGGACGTGGGTGCGGAAGGCGTCGCGGCGCACGGCCCAGAGCACGTCCCCGGGCTCGGCCTTCTTCGCCGCCGCGGCCAGCCGCTCCGCCGCCTCGGCGAGTACGGAGCGGGCGAGGTCCTCGTCGTCCTCCAGGACGTCCAGCGACACGGTCTCCCGCAGCCAGACGTCGTCGTCGACGGCCCGGCGCACCAGTTCGGCCAGCAGGTCGTGCCGGGTGACCGGCGGGACGGCGATCGTGAGGTGGATGGAGAGCTCCTCCCGCGTGCGCGGCGAGTGGAAGGTGCCACGCGGGAAGTACAGCGAGTCGCCCTCGCGCAGCACGAGTTCGGCGAGCGGCTCGCTCGCCGCGCGCAGTTCGTCGCGGCGGCGGTCGGTGGAGAGGAACCAGGCGTGCCGGGGCAGCGGTGCGGTGAAGGGCTGGTCGCGCAGCTCCCAGCTCTTGCTGCCGGTGATCTGGAGGACGAGGACGTCCTCGATGTCGTAGTGCAGGTCGACGCCCTGCGAGTGCGGCGGGGTGACGAAGGCGTTGATGCGGACCGGGTGGCCCAGTTCGGCCGACAGCTCGTGCGCGAAGCGGCGCAGCGGCGGGTGCACCCGCTGCAGTGAGCGGATGATCAGGGTGTGTCCCGAGGCGAGCGCGGCGCGCACAGTGTCCGTGGACACGAAAGGCGGCGCGCCGGGGGCGTCGCCCTCCTCGGCGACGCTGCCGCGGTCCGCGGGCGCCTCGACGTTGTCGCGCAGCAGGCGGACCGAGGAGGTCCGCAGACCTGCGGCGAGGACCTCGTCGAGGGCCTTTGGGGAGAACAGGTCGGAGAAGTCGCGGGGCAGTTCGGCGGCGGTGCTGTGCAGGTGCCGACGGCCGAAGATCTGCTTGCGGAAGATGTCCGCGGAGGTCGAGGTGCAGCGATCCAGGGCCATGGTCTGCTCCCGTCTGGTGGTCGGATCGTCGGATGCCGGCAGGGGCCGGGGCCAGGGGCGGTGGGGTGCGGAGGCGGCGCGCGGGTGGCGGGTGGGGCCCGTCAGCGCGTCAGGAGGCGAGCAGCAGCGCGCCCCGGACCAGGAGCTGGCCGAGCGGTCCGCTGCCCCCGCCGGAGGGGCCCACGCCGGACGCTGCGCCCTCCCCGTCCGTGGTGACGAAGTCCTCCGCGAGGACGGCCTCCCCGGCGGCGAGCCGGGTCAGGACCGGGCGGGCGACGGCCGGGAAGCGGGCGCGGAATCGGCCGAAGTCGGCCTCCACGGTGCCGTCCTCGGCGTCCCGCAGCCCGATCGCGCCGGTCGCCTCGTAGCGTGCGCCGGTCTCCTCGGCCGGCCCGAGGCTGTCGAGGTCGCGGTCCTGCCCGGCGGCTGCGAGCGCCGCGAGGACGGTGTCGGCGGTGAGGGCGCCGAGGGTGGGCCGCCGGGCGGCGATCGACAGGTGCAGCGAGTGCCCGCCGGTGGAGGCGGCGTGGTGCGGGGTGCCGCGCGGGACGTACAGCAGGTCGCCGGGGGAGAGCAGCGGGGTGAGCGCGACGGGGCCGAGGGAGCCGGCGGGAAGCGCGCCCGGGGTGAGGGGCACCGGCCGCAGTTGGTCGTGCACGGTCCACTGCTTGGTGCCGGACAACTGGAGGACGAAGACGTCCTCGTCGTCGATGTGCGGGGCGAGGCCCTTGCGGTCGGGCGGGGTGAGGAAGGCGACGGCGTCCACCGGGCAGGCCAGGGCCCGGGCGAGCCGGCCGCACACCTCGCGTACGGCGGGCACGAGCAACTCCACGGCGTCCAGGACGAGGGTCGCGCCGAGGCTGAAGTGGCTGAGGACCTTCTCCGGCACGATCGCGTCGGTCACCGTGCCGTGGCCGATCCGGCGCACGCCGGTGTACTGGCTCTCGGCGACCTGCACCCCGTCGCGCACGAGCCGTAAGTGCGGCAGGCGCAGGGCGCGGGTGGTGAGCAGGTCGGCGACGCCGGGCAGCGTGAGCAGGCCGGCGAAGGCGTCGGCCGAGGCCCCGCGGCGCAGCAGGGGGGTCCGGGTCCAGTGGGACCGCAGGAAGGACTCCGGGTCGCCCACGAGCGGGGCGAGCCCGTGGGCTGCCGCCGCCGGGGCGGCGGGCGTGCCGGTCGCGGGAGCGGCGGTCACGACCGGGTCGGCGGCCGGGTTCATCAGCGCACCTCCGAGGGCGGCGGGAAGGCGAAGTCGGCGGGGACGAGCGGTCCGGGGCGGTCCGGGATCCCCGCGGCGAGCAGGTAGACGGCGAACTCCTCGGCGGGGTCGACCCCGAGGAAGCGCTCCACCTCGTCGTCGGCGAAGGCGACGGTCTGGAACGGGCCGAGGCCCAGCGCGGTGGCGGTCAGCACGAAGGTCTGGCCGTAGTGGCCGGCGTCGTACATCCACAGGCGGTAGGCGCGCGGGTGACGGTACTTCCAGGCCAGCCGGTTGGCGACGGCCGTGGTGAAGACGGTGAAGGCACCCTCGTACGAAGGTGTCTGATGGCACGTCAAGTCGGCGACGCGGGCGCGGGACGCGTCGGCGTCGAGCAGTTCCAGGGCGTGCCGGGCGGCGTTGTAGTGGTAGAGGCCGGGCTCGACGCCCTCGACGTCGTACACCACGACGTACGCCTCGACCTCGTGCCGGCCGCCGGCGGAGGAGCTGACCCGGCACTGCTGGGCTCCGAAGGGGCCGCCGTGGATGAAGCCGTGCGGCGCGAAGCTGTGGAAGAGCAGAGTGCCCAACTGGTCCAGGGAGACCGGGGCTCCGGTGAACCTGCGGTGGGTGCGGCGGCTCGCGAAGACCTCCTCGACCGGCGCGTCCAGGCGCCGCGGCCTGCGGGGCAGCATCACGACCGGGTGGCCCGGGTACTCCTTGAAGAGGTCCGGGGAGCCGCCCTCGGTCACGATGTCCTCGACCAGCTCGGCCCGTTCGGGGGAGTCGACCAGGTAGTTGGCGTTGCGCGCCTCGTCGTGGAAGCGTTCGGTGACGGCGCCCCAGCGCTCCCAGAACGCGGGCAGCGGCGGCGCGTCCTCGTGCGGGACGAGGATGCCGAGGCCGGTGAGGGTCTCCACGGCGCCGCGCACCCGGTCGCGTTCGCCGGCGGGGAAGCTCTCGGCGAGCTCGGCCGCGTCGGCTCCCTCGCCCGCACGCTCGAGGAGGTCGAGGAGATGAGGGGTGACCTGGATCCAGCGACGCTGCCCGGGAATTCCCATGCGCAGTCCGTCCGGATGCCCTGCGCCAGGGCCTCTTCGACATGGGCTTCCTCATGGAGGCCGAGACCCGCCACCCGGGCGTCCAGACCGAGGTCCTCGGCTCCGAGTCGCTGACGGTCCTCGCCGCCCCCGACCACCCGCTGACCCGGGCCGAGAAGGTCACCACCGAGGACCTCCGCGGCGTCCAGGTCATCTCCGCGGAGGCCGGCTGCGCCTACCGCGAGCTCTTCGAGGCCGAACTGAACGACGGCACCGGGGAGTCGCTGCCGTTCCTGGAGTTCGGCACCATCGAGTCGATCAAGCGCGGCGTCGCCGCGGGCCTCGGCGTCAGCCTCCTGCCCACGGCGACCGTGGCCGACTTCCTGGAGAGGGGCACCCTGGTGGCGCTCCCGTGGCCGATCCCCTTCGAGGTCTTCACCCAGATCGCCTGGCGCCGCGGCAAGACGCTCACGCGGGGGATGCGCGTCTTCATCGACCAGGCGGTCCGCTTCCTCTCGGAGGAGTACGCCCACTGAGGGCGCGCCCGGGACCCCGGCGCGGGGTCGGACCTCGTCGGCGTGCGGCCGTGCCCGACGGGAGGACCAGCAGGCCGCAGCGGCCGCGGGCGCGGGAGAGAGAGGCCCGTGCCGCCGGGCTCGACCGTGTCATGGTCGTGTCGCATCTTCCCGCCGAGGGTTTCTACCACCGCGTCGGTGCAGTGCGGACCGGGACCGCGCGGGCGAACCCGCCCGCCGTGCCGTGGGACCGTCCCGAATTCGAGTTCGGCATTCGTTCGGAATGACGCGGTGCGGGTTCGCAGGGCACCGGCTTCGCCTGCATGGCGCGCTCCGTGTGTGCCGTCGTCTCTGCCCTGGCGGGGGGATCGCCTGCGCCGGCGGCCTCACAGCCGCGTACGTGGTCGTCCCCTGGCGGTCAGGGTTGCACTTTGTGAGATCCCCCTTCCTGAAACGTAGCACCCGGAGTGGAACAATATCTGTGCTCGCGAAGTGAGGCTTTGACTGGGTCGCGTAGTGAGGGTTTTTGCCGCACCGAGCAGAGCGGAATTGCGTAATGCGCACGGGCCGTTCCAGTGTGCTACTGTCGATCTCAGTTGCAGTTGTGGTTCCCGAACTTCAAGTGCCTCATCCGGTTCTGTCGGATGGGAGTGCTTCTGTATTTCCGGTCATTTCCGGGCGGGGTAATCATCGCGGCGACCCGGCGTCCGCGCAGTGCGGATTCCGATGTACTGCCCCGAAGGAGATATGACATGGCTACTGGTACCGTGAAGTGGTTCAATGCGGAAAAGGGCTTCGGCTTCATCGAGCAGGACGGTGGCGGCGCCGACGTGTTCGCCCACTACTCGAACATTGCCGCGCAGGGCTTCCGTGAGCTGCTCGAGGGTCAGAAGGTGAACTTCGACATCGCGCAGGGCCAGAAGGGCCCGACGGCCGAGAACATCGTTCCGGCCTGACGCTCACGCGCAATCCGTAGCTGGGGCCCGCATCCTTCGGGGTGCGGGCCCCAGCTGCACACATCCCCCGCAGCAATTTCAACTGCGGGGCGACTCGAAGGAATCCGCAGTCCCGCCACGCGCGGTTCCTCCTTCAGTGATGCAGGAGCATCCTGAAGAGCTGCGCCGCAGCCGACGCCCGGATCTGACCTCCCCATCGCGTCCCCCTTCAGCACCTGTGCCCCGGATATTTCCGCCGGCCCAAAACTGTTTTTTTGCCACCGGTCCATACTTGTAATTCTCCATGCCGCTCATTGCTGCGGGAATTCCTTGATATGCGCCACATCGAGGAAGGTTCCGCATGAACCGCACACGCACGAACGATCGCTCCGCCCGCACCCGTAACGGCAGTGCCGGCGCGGGAAGGGGCGGCAGCCGCTTCGGCTCGCAGGTACAGCCCCGTTCGGGCGGGCCTGCCCGGTCCGGTGGTTACGGCCGCCGACCCGCCGCAGTGCAGGGTGAGTTCGCGCTGCCCAGGACGATCAACCCCGCGTTGCCCGCCGTCGAGGCGTTCGCCGATCTCGACATGCCCGAGCAGCTGCTGGCCGAACTCGGCAAGCAGGGGGTGACCACACCGTTCCCGTTCCAGGGCGCGACGCTGCCGAACTCCCTGGCGGGCCGTGACGTTCTGGGTCGCGGGCGCACCGGTTCCGGCAAGACCCTCGCCTTCGGCCTCGCCCTGCTCGCCCGTACCGCTGGACAGCGTGCTGAACCCCGCCGGCCACTGGGGCTGGTCCTCGTACCGACGCGTGAGCTGGCGCAGCAGGTGACCGACGCGCTCACACCGTACGCCCGTTCCGTCAGGCTGCGGCTGGCCACGGTCGTGGGCGGGATGTCGATCGGCCGGCAGGCCGGCGCGCTGCGCGGCGGGGCCGAGGTCGTCGTCGCGACGCCCGGACGGCTCAAGGACCTCATCGACCGTGGCGACTGCAGGCTGAACCACGTGAGCATCACGGTGCTGGACGAGGCCGACCAGATGGCCGACATGGGTTTCATGCCGCAGGTCACCGCACTGCTCGACCAGGTGCGTCCGGAGGGGCAGCGAATGCTGTTCTCCGCCACCTTGGACCGTAACGTCGACCTGCTGGTTCGCCGCTATCTGACCGACCCCGTCGTGCATTCGGTCGACCCCTCGGCCGGTACGGTCACGACGATGGAGCACCACGTCCTGCACGTCCATGGCGCCGACAAACACGCCGCCACGACCGAGATCGCCGCCCGCGACGGCCGCGTGATCATGTTCCTGGACACCAAGCACGCCGTCGACCGGCTGACCCAGGACCTGCTCAACAGCGGGGTACGCGCCGCCGCGCTGCACGGCGGCAAGTCGCAGCCGCAACGCACCCGCACGCTGGCGCAGTTCAAGACGGGGCACGTCACCGTGCTGGTGGCAACCAATGTCGCGGCGCGCGGCATCCACGTCGACAACCTCGACCTGGTCGTCAACGTCGATCCGCCGACCGACCACAAGGACTACCTCCACCGCGGCGGCCGTACCGCCCGCGCCGGTGAGTCCGGCAGCGTCGTCACGCTCGTCACGCCGAACCAGCGCCGCGGCATGGTCCGCCTCATGTCGGACGCCGGAATCCGGCCGCAGATCACCCAGATCCGCTCGGGAGGCGAGGCCCTGAGCCGGATCACCGGCGCCCAGGCCCCGTCCGGCATCCCGGTCGTCATCACCGCACCGGTGGTCGAACGCCCCAAGCGCAGCGCCTCCTCCCGAGGCCGACGCCGCCCTTCCTCGGCGACCCGGCGCGCCCCCGTACGCCAGCCCGTCCTCGACGCGGTGGCCTAGACCTTCATGATCGGAAAGTTGACCCATCTCTGCAGGAGGCACCTTTTGACGCTGATTCAGATGCAGCCCCGCTCGGCGGACGCCAACCCCGTGCACAGGACGGTGGTGGAGGTCATGGACGCGGCCGGACCGCAGGTCTGTGACGACATGAGCGTCGAGGTGGCGCTGGCCGTCATGGCCGCCGCACGCACGGGCCGACTGGTCGTCTGCGACCAGGACGACCAGCGCATCGGCCTGGTGACCCGAACCGACCTCACCGCCGTCCGCGACAGCGGCGCTCACACGGACCGGGTCCGCCTGCGCGACCTCATCGGCGACCACGGATCGTCCACCTCACCCGTGACCACGATGGCGAAGCCGAGCACGCGATGGGCTCCCGTCGGCTCGGTGCTCCGCGAGTCGTAGACGAGCAAGGCAGCGACCCGGGCATCCTCGCCACCCGCTGAAACGCGTCGTCCCTGGTCGGACCGTTCTTCCCTCTCCCTGTGAGGCCACATGCGCTGCGTCATCGCCCGCTTCCCCTTCGAGCTCACCAAGGGCGGAGTGCTGGAATCGATGAAGGGCATCAAGCCCGAACCGGTCACCGGAGAATCGGTGATCATCGGCCGCCGCCACTACCCCGTCAAGCAAGTCGGCCAAGTCCTCACCCGCCAGGACCGGCGTGACTTCAGCGCCGCCGAAGTCCTCCGGGCCATGACTCAGCTCGGCTTCACCTGCCGCGCCCTCCCCAAGGCCGCGCCTCTGGGCATCCCCGGCTCGCTGCAGCACGCCTCCGCGATGCTCGGCACCTCCGTGACGGTCTGAGCGGGTAAACAGGCACGAGCCGACATCTGACCAGCAGTGTGGGCCCGACCGGTACGCCGGTCGGGCCCACACTGCGTGCAGCGGGTTCCCGTCGCCGTCTCTCAGTGGTCGCAACAGCTGAAGTCCCCCCACCCCAGTGGGCGCTGCAGGATCCGGGAGTGCCACTGGTGACCACGGTCAGGGACTCTGTTTGCTCTGGGCGGACTGCTCGATCATCCCGGGATCGTCGAGGGCGGCGCAGTTCCTCGTGCCGCGCCCGTCAACAGCCGACCTGCGAGGCGTCGCGGCTGGAAGCGTCCGTCCCGGGCGGTGGTGTTCTTCGCGAGACGCAGTGTTGGCCGGTGCCCGCCGACGGTAGCCGCGGCGCAGTCGGCGACGTCACGCTCAGCCCGACGTGCTGCGCGGCGGTGGGGCGGCTGTGAGCGCCGGACTGAAGGCTCGGAGCTGCTTGAACCACCCATGGACCGGTCGAGGCGGATTCCTCATCTTCGAGCGCGCGAAAATCTGTGCCAGCCGGAGTAGACATTGGGTGGCGGTGTGGTTATGGTTTCTCTCGTAGCCGAGATCGAGAGAGGCCCGGCAGAGATGAACTGCCGGGCAGCAGTAACGCAGTTGCAGTTCGCAGGACGGTGCGGTGGTGGAGTTCCGAAGCCAAGGCGGTTGCAGGACGGTGACGGGACTGACGGCCGGACCGGGTGGCACGCAGTGATCAGGTGCCACCATGAGCAGTACCGCAGTGGCAGTACCCGCAAATGAAGGATCGCGGTACCCAGCAGTGAAGTCAGTGAGCAGTACCTCGGTGAAGGCGTCGGCTGCGGGCGCGCGCACCGGGAGGTTCGGCAGTGAGGTTCCAAGCCGGAGCAGACGCAGGACGGGCGACGGGGCCGGCTGCCGAAGGGTGGCGCTGTTCGAGGCCACCAGCAGTTCGCGGTATCAGCAGTTCGCAGTTTCCGTCAGTGAGTAGTTGATCAAGAGGGAAGAACGGAGGAGCCGAGCGCCATCAGGATCGCCCGGGCGGAAGTCTTGGACCCGGGTACCGCAGGACATCGATAGTGAGGTGGTCTCCGGTCAAGCAACCGCGATCCCCGCGCCCCCGACAGCGTCTCGGTCGGGTCCGCGGAAACAGAGGGCCGGTGCAGTATCAGGGCCGGCAGATGGTGTAGTAGTTCCTTCGGGGCCCTGGTGCCAGTACGGCGCCAGGGCCCCTCAACGCGTTCCACAGAGAGGTGCAATGACAGCAGACGACACGTTCGGCCGTCTCGACGACGACGATTACCCCGCCTACACCATGGGCCGGGCCGCCGAGATGCTCGGCACCACCCCTGCCTTCCTCCGCGCCCTCGGCGAAGCCCGCCTGATCACCCCCCTGCGCTCCGAAGGCGGCCACCGCCGCTACTCCCGCTACCAACTGCGTATCGCCGCCCGCGCCCGGGAACTCGTCGACCAGGGCACCCCCATCGAGGCTGCCTGCCGGATCGTCATCCTCGAAGACCAGCTCGAGGAAGCCCAGCGCATCAACGCCGAATATCGCCGCGCCGCCGAATCAGTGAACCCGACGGCAGAAGCATGAGATGAGCGTGCCCGTCAGCGCCGGCGGGCATCGCACGCACGGTCTCGGCGAGGAAGACCCGGTCGGTGAAGTCGACGCTGTCCGTCTCGGGGCGTTCGTGCTCCAGCCACGCCCGGGCCTCCGCTCGGGTGCCCGGACCCCACAGGTAATCCGTCGGGAACCGTGTGGTCTCGTAGCGGGTATCGGACTCCGCCCGGTGAGCATCATTCCAGCGACTGCCCGGGTTGAAGGGGATGGCCCGCACCACGACGTGCTGGTACTCGTCGCCCTCCTGATCCTCCATGGGGTCGGAGGCGGTGAGCGCGCCGGCGGGCTCCATCCGCGTCCGCCCGGAAGTGTTCCAGCTCAGCACGCCGTAGGCGAAGACGGTGCGCAGCCGCTGGAAAAAGTCGCGTGTTCCAGCCGCGACACCTGCCGCAAGGTCGCAGTCGGCGATCTGCCGCTGCTGAAACTCCGCAGCGTCCTCGGGCCTCATACGGCCGCCGAGCCCGTAGGGGTTGCGGGCCAGCATGCACCTACAGGCCCCTTGTCGGCCACCCCCTTTCCTTTCGGGTGACTTCGTGAGTTCGACGCGAAATGCCTCGGGACAGCAGTTGTCCTTCGACAGCGAAGTTAGTCGTGCGCAGCGCGCTGACCTGCGTCGACTGGGTTGGTGGCGAACGCGCCCAGCGGCACGCCGACGACGTTGGCGAGCATCGCACCGGCCCCGACGAGACCGAGGGCGCGCGAGCTTGCGGCGGGGCCCGCGGCGTTCGCGGCGGCCACGTTGGCCACCGCCCAGAACGCTCCGGTGGCGATCGCGGTCAGGAACCGCGCCGCGAGGATCACAGTGAAGTCCGAGCCGAGAGCGACGATGACATGCCCGACGGCGAAGACACCCAGGGCGAGCATCAGGGTGAGCTGCTTGGGCAGCGGCAGGGTGAGCATCGCCATCAGCGGCGCGCCGATGATCATCCCGACCGCGAAGACGGTGATCATCAGGCCGGTCCGGGCCACGCTCACGTTCAGGTCGCCCGCGATCTCGGGCAGCAGTCCGGCCACGACGAACTCGGTCGTGCCCATCAGGAACGTGCCGAGCGCCAGGATGTAGACGACGAGCGGCAGCCGGGCCGATGATGCTGCCTGCCCGGCCGGTTCGGTCCGTACATCGGCGGGAGCCTGGAGGGTTCCTCCTCGCGTACTCACGGTGCATCTCCATAGGGGTTGTGATCGGGGTGCGTCATCCAGGAAACCGGCCGCCCCACCCTTGAGGAAGGTCGCGTTTATGGGGGTACAAGCTCAACCTCCCTCCCCGCCCGCCGCTGGCTACCGTGGAAGAAATGGACGACCAGCACGATCACCGCACCGAGATCCGGGACTTTCTCGCCAGCCGCCGCGCCAAGATCACCCCGGAGCAGGCCGGGCTGCCCACCAGCGGCCGGCGCCGGGTCCCGGGCCTGCGGCGCGAGGAAGTCTCCGTGCTGGCCGGGGTGAGCACCGAGTGGTACACCCGGCCTGGAGAAGGGCCACATCAGCGGCGTGTCCGAAGACGTCCTCGCCGCGGTCGCCCAGGCCCTGCAACTGGATGAGGACGAACGCACCTACCTCTTCGACCTGGCCCGCGCCGCACGCCCCGCCCGCCGCACCCCGTCGCGCCGCCGGGACGTCGCCGTCCCGCCCCGCCCCGCATCCAGTGGCTGCTCGACTCCATCACGATGTCGGCCGCCTTCGTCCGCAACGGCCGCCTGGACGTCATCGCCCACAACGCGCTCGGCCGGGCCCTGCATGCGCCGATGTTCGACAGCCCCACCACCGACAAGCGCGGTCGTCCCAACTTCGCCCGCTACCACTTCCTCGACGACGGCTCCCACGACTTCTTCGTCGACTGGGAATCAGGCGCCGCCGCCACCGTCGCGCTGCTGCGCGCCGAGGCCGGGCGTGAACCGCACGACCGGACCCTGCGTGAACTGATCGGTGAACTGTCCACCCTCAGCCGTGACTTCCGCACCCTGCGGGCCGCCCACGACGTCCGCATCCGCCACGACGGCGTCAAGCGGCTGCAGCACCCCGAGGTCGGCGAGCTGGAGCTGACCTACCAGTCCGTGGACCTGCCCGTGTCCCAGCGGGCCGTGCACGACCTGAGCCTCTACACCGCCGAACCGGGCAGCACATCCGAGGAACTGGCAGAGCCCACCGACCAGCGGCGCTGAGGGGTCCGTTCCGCGAACCTCAGCCGTTCTGATGTCGCACACGCCCCGGCCTGACCCTCTACCACGGCCTCGACGCCCTTGGCGCTCATGTCAATACCGGGGAACCAACCACAAGACTTCGAGGTGGTGGCGGAGCAGAGTGTTCGGTGTGCTGCGCTGATGCACCGATCATGAGGAGAGGGAGAAGTGCAGGAACTATGGGCCCGTCCGGAATGGTGGAAACCATCGGTTCATTCGGATCTCTATTGAAGCTGTATCCTCGGCCTGTTTTTCGGGATGCCATTTATTGAGGCGGGGGAACAGTGCTCCATGACTCTTAGGAATTCCCCGCCAGGAACGGTGAGACATATCCTTGTGACGAACGGTCTGAATAGTGATGTCGCTGTCCACTGACGCGGAACAGAGCGGAGCGGACCAAAAGACCGGTCAGGCGCAGCAGCGCAGGGTGATGAGCCGTCCCCTGCTGCCTCTGGTCCTCATCGGTCTCACGCTCCTCGGCGCTCTGGCGCTGCTCGCCGCCACACCTCCGGCCGCCCGCTCGGAGGGCACGCCGGCCAAGGAGTTCGCTGCAGCCCGGGCGCTCAGGCACGTCAGGGTCATAGCTCAGCGCCCGCACCCGTCGGGCACGCGTGACAATGCCCGGGTCCGCCAGTATCTCGTGGACACCGCGAGATCCCTGGGCGCGGAGGTCGGCGTGGAGTCGGGCGACGCCATCCGAACGGGGATGGGCAGCCCGTTTCCGGCGGGCACGGTGCACAACGTGGTCGCCAAGGTCACCGGCAACATGCCGGGGACCAGTGGTGGTAAGGCACTTCTGCTCGTGGCCCACTACGACTCGGTTCCGACCGGCCCCGGAGCGGCTGACGACGGTTCCGCGGTCGGCGCCATGCTGGAGACCATGCGGGCGCTCAGAGCAGGGGGCGGCGTACGTAACGACGTCGTATTTCTGTTCACCGACGCAGAGGAAATCGGCTCACTCGGCGCCGAGATGTTCGTGCGGAAGCACAAGGTCGACGATTACGGGCCCGTACTCAACTGGGAAGCGCGCGGCAGTGGCGGCCCTGTGATGATGTTCGAGACGAGTGACGGAAACGGCCCGCTGATCGATGCCTTCGCTCAGGGCGGCACCCGGTTCGTCAGCACATCGCTGGCGTACGAGGTGTACAAGCGGATGCCGAACGGGAGCGACTTCACCGTGTTCCGGGACGCCGGAGCCATCGGCCTCAATTCCGCGTTCATGCACGGCCTCCATGACTATCATTCGCCGCGTGACGACCTCGACCGGCTGAGCCCGGACAGCGTGCAGCACCAGGGCGAGCTCATGCTGGGCCTGGTGCGCAGTCTTGGCGACGCCGACCTGCGGGACGTGCACGGTCAGGACAGCATTTACTTCGACCTGTTCGGCCGGGTTCTCGTGCATTATCCGGTGGGCTGGGCGGTGCCGACGGCGGCGGTCACGCTCCTCGGCTTCGGATGGTTGCTGGTCCTTGGCACGCGCCGGTCGGCCCTGAGAATCGGTGGTGTGCTGGCGACCGCCGGGATCGCCGCCGGCGCGGTGATCACGGCGGCCCTGGTCGATTTCGGCCTGTGGTATGCCGTGACCCTCGTGCGCCCCGACATGGCGGCGCTGCCCATGTCGGAACCGTACGACCGCGGTTGGTTTGTCGCCGGATTCCTGGTGCTGCTGGCCGGGACGCTGCTGGTCGCGGGTCGGTTGACGCGCGGTCGGCAACCGGCGGAGCTGATCGCCGGCGGGCTGGTCGTCATGGCCGTGCTGCTGGCCGTGGTGGTGCTGGCCGTGCCCGGCGCGAGTTATCTGCTTCAGTGGCCGCTGCTGGCGGGCCTGCCCGCGCTGGGGTTCGCCTGCCGGGACACCGTGGCCCGGGACGACGTAGTGGGTGTGCTGCTTGCGGCACTCGCGCCCGCGGTGGCCGTGGTGCTCTTCACGTCCCTGGTGGACAGCCTGCTGATCGCGTTGGGTGTCTCCCTCTCAGCAGTGGCCGTGGTGCTCGCGGGTATCGGCGGCGTGCTGTCGCTTCCGCTGCTGGCACGGCTCCCGAGGCCGGGACTGCTGGCCTCGGGAGCCGCCGCGGCCTCTGTGGTCCTGGTCGGAGCTGGGGCAGTGGGCCTGGAGTTCAGCCCACGGCAGCCGCTGCCGGACTCGCTGGTGTACGTGCGTGACCTGGCCAGGGGCACCAGCATGTGGGTCACCACCGACCCGTCGCCCGACGACTGGACGCGGAGGGTGCTGGGCGATGACCCGGACCGGGGGACGGCGGCCCGCTACTTCTCCGAGTACGGCGACCTGCCTGTCCTCCAGACGAAGGCCCCTGCGCTGGACCTCCCCGCGCCCAGCGTCAAGCTGCTTGAGGACACCACCGCCGGACGTGTCCGGAAGGTGCGTTTCCGGGTGGCCTCACAACGGCACGCCTGGCAGATACAGGTCCGCCTGCCGCGCGAGCCCCTGATTTCGTGCGTCGTCGCGGGAGTGCCGATGAACGGAGAGGCGCTGTCGAAGCAGGGCGTGGAATCCGGCGGCGTGGTCTTCCAGTTCACCGGCAGCTCGGACGGAACCGAACTGAGCTGCCAGACGAAGGCCGGAAGTCGGCTTCTCGTCGATGTCTCCGACTTCACCATCGGACTGCCGCCCGAGGTAGGCGCGCTGGTCGGCCCGAGGCCCCAGGAGAACGAGACGGTGCCTTATGGTTTCGCCCCGGCCGACTCCTCCGTCGTCCGTCAGACCAAAACACTCTGAGGAGGCTGAGGCCGGACCGGGGTGTGATGCGTGCGCGCGGGCCTGTCAGCCGTGCGCGGGTCTCTCCTGTGCCGGGTGTACACCCGGCACAGGAGAGACCCGACGGAAGGCGTGAGGCGCCTCAGGAGAAGGCGGGACCGGTACCGTCGGCTCTGCCCACCAACGTGGCGAGCTGGGCCCGCGAGCAGAGGTCCAGTTTCTTGAAGATGCGGGCGAGGTAGGTTTCCACCGTCTTGTGGCTCAGCCCCAGGGCCCGCGCGATCTGCTGGTTCGTCCTGCCGTCGCTGACCAGCCCGGATATCTCCCGTTCCCGCTTGCTCAACAGGTCCAGATGGGTGTTGGCTTCCGAAGGGGGTGCGGTACGGCGCCCGGTCTCCTCGAGCTTGCTCGCGCTGCCCGGACCCATACCCGAGATCTGGCCGGCGGCCGTGGCTCCGGCCGTCAGGTGGTCCGGGTCCGCCGCGTCGGCCGTTGCCTGTACCGGGGCAGGCTGGAGAGGGGGCGGGCGGGAGATTTCTTCCATCAGCCGCGTAGCACTCGTCAACTGGACCTCGCTGCCGATGTGGCGTGCCGCCTCCTGGGCGTGCTCCGCGTGCAGGGCGGCTCCAGCGAGATCGCCCAGACGCAGCAGTACGGAACCCAGCACGGTCGCGACCTGCGGCACAAGATGGGTCTGGCCGTACCGCGACGCGAGGTGGAGTGCCCGCTCCAGGTGCTGGACCGCCCGCTCGTACTCGCCGAGCCGGTGTTCGGCGAGTCCCAGCCAGTACAGGGAGTCGAGTTGCGGGGCGAGGAGGTTGTTCGGAAGGTGGTCGACCAGCGTTCTCGCCTCGTTCACCCGGTCCTCGGCCCTCCCGGGGGCGTTTTGGTTGAGGTCCGCCAGGGCGTTCAGTGAGAGCAGCAGTGTGCGGAGCGCGGGGTCGTCCACCGCGGCGATCGGTTCCAGGAGCGCGTCGTTTGGCAAGTCCGCCATGCAGCCCGCTTCGAGTGACGTCGCGAGCAGTGCTCCGTGCAAACGCGCCTGCGTACGCTGAGCTGGAGCCATAGTCCGCAGGGCCTTTCGCAGCAGGTCGCCGGATTCGCTGATCCGCCCCAGCAGCCTGAGCACTTGCGCGTACGAGAGCACCGCCTCTGCGTCGCCGTCCCGTCCGGTGTCGGACGCCCTGCGGAACAGCGCCAGGCTCTCGGTGAGTTTCCCGCACAGGGCCAAGGACGTGGCGAAGAGGAGAAGGTGCTCCGTCCGGTCCGCGTTCTTGTCGTGCCGCTGGAGTTCCAACACGGTCTGTGACCACAGTGCTGCGGTCTCCGGCTGCTCCCACAGGACGGTCCGGGCGGCCTCCAACAGGAGGCGCATACTCTCAGGGTCCCCGGCAACGATGCAGCGCTGGAGATGCCGTGCGACCTGAGGTGGGGGAGCGTTGCGGGTTCGCATGACAGCCGCCGCACGCGTGTGCGCGCCCAGCCGCCAGGCGGCGCCCGCCGCCTGGTAAGCCGTCTCGCGCAGCAAGGCGTTGCGGAACATGAAGGTGCGCTCGCTCTCATCCACACGGAGGATGTCGTGCCGTACCAGTTCGTCGACACCCGCCCGTACCCGGTCCTCGGGTAACTGCGCGACCGCTTCGAGCAGCCCGATGTCGATCGATTCCCCTACCAAGGCAGCCGAATGGGCTGCGGCCCAGCCGAGTTCGGACAGTCCGCGGAACTCGCGGATGACGGAGACCGGCGTCCCCGTACCGGAGAGAGCCGCGTCGCCCCCAGGTGCTCCGGCTGTGCCCTGCTGGGCGGCGAGTGCTTGAATCAGTCCCGGGTTCCCACCGGATTCCTCCTGCAGAGTACGGCGGCGGGACGGGCTGAGCCCGGCGGGGAGCAGTGCGGCGAGATCCTCGTCGGCCAGTGGTGACAGGTGGATACGGGCGATTTGTCCGGTCGCCGCACCCTCCTCCAGGAGCGTCCGTAGTTCGGCGTGGATCTGTCGCGGCCGACGTGCGATGGCCAGGAGTACCGGAGAGCCGGTGGAATGGCGCAGGAGATGCATGAACAGGCGGACGGACGCCTCATCGGCCCAGTGCATGTCGTCGATGACCAACAGCAGTCGGCCGGCCGCGCCGAGGTTGTCCAGGAGTGCGCGGACCGCATGGAATGCATGGTTCATCTCCATGGGGTCCTTGGGCAGGAGCGCTTCCCGGGCGTACGGGGCCAGGGCTGGGCAGATGCCCGCCAGCCAGGAGATGTGCTGCTCGGGTAACCCGTCCACCGGGTTCCCTCGGTGCCGCGCGAGAACGTCGTAGAGGGCGTCGGAGAACACCCCGAAAGGGAGGGCTTCGGAGAGGGAGCGGGCTGCTCCTGAGCCCACCGTCCAGCCCTGGGCATGGGCGAGGTCGCCGAGCACAGAGAGGAGGCGCGTCTTCCCGATCCACGGATCGCCGCTGATGTCTATGGCGCGTAAGTGGGACGAAGTCTCATCCAGGATTCGCTTCAGCAGGACGACCTCTTGTTCCCTTCCGTGCAACACGGATGGCTGGCGAATCTTCGTCCAAGGGAAAACGAACTCACCGGAAAGGAAATCCTTTGTCGGGATGCGGCCTCTTAAATTCTCGAGTAGCTGCAAGGCAGATAACCTCTCCTGTTCTCAAGTAATTGTGCTGGATTCTTACTTGCTCTGACGCCGCCGGGTGGGCGTCGACGAGGGAGGGGGTGACGGCAAGAGGTAAGGCCGGGCGGAGTGGCTTATTTGCGTCAGGTTACTCGGTGGAGATCGTAAGCGCCTGTACTTCATTCCGCAAGGTCCTGTATTTTATCGCCGGTGAGCCACCTGCGGTGAGGTCTGGCGGCACAGAGGATGTTTGCAGCCGTAAGCAATGATGCGGGTGTCGGAATGGGGGATCTTCCGAGCTCTTGCGCTCCGTCCAGGACGGTGACGAACCGGGCGAAGCGTCCGCGCCGGCGCGTACCTCGCGACGTCGCCACGCTCCCTCGGCAGTCCGGGAACGTGTCCGCCTTGATGTTGATCGAGAATTGCTTCGGCGAAAAGTCGGTGAAGTCGCGAATCGTCCAGGGTGACATCGAAAGACCCTCGCAAATCGCTTGAAATTGAAACAAAACGGGCAGTGGTGCCGTTGGGTCCGTATATGGGTAATACAGGGCGTGCGTGGCCCCCTCGCCGCGCCCCTCTCGCCCCGCGTGAGGGGAGGGCAGTGAAAGACGGTCAGGAGGAGTCCCGACATTTGAGAGTGACGACGACGTACCAGACTGAATGGGCTACCGGGCCTCGAAAAGTGCTGGGGCGTTCGATTCATGGATCTCGATGGAAGGCGAAATATGCAGGAACGCCACATGGGTGGAATCTTCTCCTTGATCGGCAATACGCCGCTTGTGGAGCTTCGGAGGATCATTCCAGGATTCAAGGGTCACGTGTACGCCAAGTTGGAGAAATTTAATCCAGGCGGCAGCATAAAGGACCGCACCGCGTTGAACATGTTGATCGGTAAGATCAACAGTGGTGAGCTCCAGCCCAAGAAGTCCGTCGTGATCGAGTCGAGTTCGGGGAACCTCGCGATCGGTATCGCGCAGATCTGCCGTTACTACGGCATCGAATTCATTTGTGTAGTGGATGCCAAGACGACCGCCCAGAACATTGCGATCCTGCGTGCCTTTGGCGCGACGATCGAGCGCGTCAGTGAGCCCGATCCCGCGACCGGGGAATATCTGGTCGTTCGGATCAACCGTGTCCGTGAGCTCGTCGCGGCGACCCCTCACGCCTACTGGCCGAACCAGTACTCCAACCCGTTGAACCCCCACGCCCTGGAATCAATGTGGGACGAGATAGCCGATGCCCTGGACGGGACGGTCGACTATCTGTTCTGCGCCGTCAGCTCCTGCGGGACGCTGCGGGGGTGCATCGACCGTATTCGCCAGCGGGGGATGTCCACCAAGGTCATCGCTGTGGACGCGGTCGGCAGTGTGATCTTCGGGAACCACAAGGCAGCCACTCGGCTCATTCCCGGGCACGGCTCATCGATGCGTTCGTCGTTGCTCGAGGAAAACCTTGTCGATACGGTCGTTCATGTATCAGATCTTGAATGCACCGTGGCATGCCGGCAGCTTGCTGCTCGCGAGTCGGTACTGGTTGGCGGGTCGTCAGGAGCGACGATTGCCGCGCTCAACAGGCTGGCCGGCGAAATTCAGCCGGACGCGAGATGCGTCGTTGTCTTCCCCGATGGCGGGGAGCGGTACCTCGACACAATCTACTCAGACAAATGGGTGGTCAAGAACTTCGGCGAGGTGACCCACCTCTGGAAGTGACGAGCGCCCGACGACGAGTTCTGGTCGTAGGCAGGCGCCCGTCCCGCTCACCCGAGACGGGCCCGCAGGGGCTCCAGTTCGGCGAGTTCGGCCAACTCGCCGACTGTGGGGCTCAGATAGAGCGTTCGGGCGGGTATCTCGATGCCATACTCATTCTGCAGACGGGCGAGCAGATCCGCGGCGATCAGCGAATGGCCCCCGAGTTCGAAGAAATCGTCGTCGATGCCGATCATCTCGATGTTCAAGGTTTCCGACCACAACTGGCACAGGAGCTGTTCTACGGGCACGCGTGGCGCGACATAGTCGTTGGGGACGCTGCGCGCCACGGTGTGGACCTTGGGCAGGGCCTCCCGGGCCACCTTGCCGTTGAGGGTCAACGGCAGCTCGGCGAGCGTCACGATCCGGGCGGGCACCAGGTATTCGGGAAACCGGTCCCGCAACCACCCTCGCAGGTCCCCCAACTGTTGCGTATCGGACGAGGAATTCACCGGCACCACATAGCCCACCAGATGCTTGCCGAAGCTGCTGCCTACCTCATCGACCACCGCCGCGCTTCGGACCTCAGGATGGGTGGTGAGCACGGCCGCGATCTCGTCCGGCTCCACGCGATAGCCATTGATCTTCACCTGGTTGTCGGCCCGCCCGCAGAAGTCCAGCATTCCATCAGACCGCCAACGCGCCAGATCCCCGGTGCGGTAGAGCCGGGCCCCCGGTGACGTACCGCTGGGATCGGGCACGAACCGATCAGCAGTGGCCGCCGGCCGACCCAGGTAGCCGTGCGCCAGACCGGCGCCGGCCGCGTAGAGTTCGCCCACGACTCCGGGCGGGACTGCCTTGCCCTCGGCGTCGAGCACCTTCACCCGCGTACCGCTGATGGGCCGGCCGATGGGCACCGGGCCCTGGGGCGGCGGGTCGTGGAAGGTCGCACAGGCCGTGAAGGTCGTGTTCTCGGTCGGTCCGTAGCCGTTGGTGAACAACATCCGAGGATGGGCGCCCAGCAGTTGAGCCACCGCTTGGGGACTCACCACGTCACCACCGGCGAACAGATGACGTACACGGCTCAGTTGGCTGAGTTGGTGGCCCACCATCTGGTGAAAGAGACCTGCGGTCAGCCACAGGTGCGTGACCCGCTCCGTCCGGATGACCTCGCCCATCCGGCCCACGTCCACACGACCTGGCGGCAGCAGCACGACGCGGCCACCGTTGCACAGCGGTGCCCAGATCTCCAGGACGGAAGCGTCGAACGAGATCGGCGAGACCTGCAGAAAGACATCCGTGGGACCGAATACCGCCCAGTCGGGAGAGCACACCAGCCGTGACACAGCGGCATGCGGGACGCAGACGCCCTTCGGCTCGCCCGTGGAACCACTCGTGTAACTCACATACGCGAGATGGTCCGGCGTCAGGCCGACCGGAGGTCGGCGGAGACCGGTGCGCTGCACTTCGGGCGACGCGTCGAAAGGCAGGACGGTAAGGTCGCCCGGTATCCGGCCGGCGAGCTTCTCGGGCGTCAGCACCACCTTGACCGAGGCGTCACTCAGCAGTGCGTCCAAGCGGGCATCCGGCCATTCGGGGGCCAGGGCGAGATAGGCCGCACCGACCTTGAGCACGGCGAGGAGCGAGATGATCGTCTCCGGCGAGCGTTCTCCCAGCACACCGACAATGTGACCAGGTCCGGCCCCTGCGTGGGCAAGCCGCTCGGCCAGCAGATCGGCACGGTCCACGAGCTGCTGGTAGGTGATCTCCTCTGCCCCGGCACTGACCGCGGGGATGTCGGGCGTCCGGCGCGCCTGCTCGCCCACCAGATCTTGGATGCAGCGGGCCGGCGCCGGCCCCGTGCCGCTGCCCTCGAAGGTCGCGACGAGTGCCCGGTCGGCGTCGGAGGCCAGTTCCAACACGGAGACCCGGCGGGACGGCTCGCGTAGGCCGTCCGCCAACGCCCGGCAGACCTGGCTGACGACGTGCTCGAGGTCATCGGTGGCCTCGC
Organism: Streptomyces sp. NPDC014889; assembly: GCF_043081205.1. Lineage (NCBI taxonomy): Bacteria > Bacillati > Actinomycetota > Actinomycetes > Kitasatosporales > Streptomycetaceae > Streptomyces > Streptomyces sp. NPDC014889. Next base: position 72,148 of record NZ_JBIBWH010000018.1, on the reverse strand, counting down.
CCCCAAGCGCCGTACCCATGTCCGAGGCCGTCAGCTCCATGTCGTCCACCCGCACGGCGAACCGATCGTCCACCAACGCGTGGACGCGGGCCGACAGTTCGGCGAATGTGGGGTCCGCGGTGAGGTCCAGCTCCGTCGTGACCTGACCGGATACCCGGATCCTCTCCCGGAGGGTGCGTCGGCTGATGACAGCGACCAGTGCGGTCAGCACGTCCCGGGAGTCCAGTTCGGCGCTCAGCTCCATGCGCGTTCGCCCGTCGATGGCATTGTCACCTTCCTGCGTGATGGCATGGCGGCGCCGTGAGGCGTGCTCGTGCCTCGGCGTGTCTGCCGCCGATCCGCAGAAGGATGCCGGAGCCGCAAACCCCAGGCCAGTCGGGGAATTCCCCGAACACACCCTGACCCGTACACGTGACGGTGTCCTCGGCTTTCGGATGTCGGATGATAAGCGCGTGCAGCGCCGGGGCCGACGTCGAAGGTTCCCCGACTTTTCTTCGTCACGTGCGCACCAGCACCCTGATGTGCAGACAGCCGGTGCCAGCACCGCGTAGAAGGAGCCCCGGTCTCGTCATGCCCACGGTGTGCTGCGTTGTCAGATCACGTCGCGCCGGCCCGGCCGGTCGCTTCCTATTATGAGCTATGAGGGATACGGGATGACCGACGAGCCGCTGTCCGAAGCCGAGCGGCTGCGACGTGGCCTCCGCGACCTGTCGCCGGAGCGCCAGGCGCTCCTGAGCCGCAGTCTGAGCCGCCGGCACACCCAACGGGAGCAGGCCGCGCGCATCCCGCTGCGCGCCCCGGGCACCGATCGGTTCGTCTGTTCGCCCGGCCAGGAGCGCCTGCATTTCCAGCACCAGCTGGACCCGGCCGCCGTCACCTACCTGATGCCCGTCATGCTGCGGCTCCAGGGAGACGTGAGCCCCGAGGCGCTGCGCTCGGCCCTCTCCGCCATCGTGGACCGCCACGAAACGTTGCGCACCGGGTTCGAGCTGGACGCCAACCACCTGCTGACCCAGGTGGTCAGGCCCGCCGGCGAGCTCACCATGGAACTCGCTGTGGGTGACGGCTTGGCTGAGGAGGTGGCCGAGCTCGTGCGGCGGCTGACCCAGCTGCCATTTGACCTGGGCGATCCGCCACTGCTGCGCGCGGGACTGTGGAACCTCCGTGGCACCGACGAGTGGGTCTTCGCGCTCTGCGTGCACCACATCGCGGTCGACGGCTGGTCGCTCGGCGTGCTCGTCGACGAACTCGCGGAGCTGTACGGGGCGGCCGTTGCGGCAGAACCGGCGCGGCTGCCCGAGCTCGATGTGCAGTACGCGGACTTCGCCGTCTGGCAGCGGAACCGGCTCGAGGGCGAGACAGCCGCCGCACAACTGGACTACTGGCGCCGTGTACTGGCCGACGCTCCGCCGTTGGACCTGGCCGGCGACCGGCCGCGGCCGAGCCGCCCTTCCTTCGAGGGCGCCTCGCTGCCGCTGGTGATCGGCCCGGAGCTGACCAGCGTGCTGAGCCGGGTCGCCCAGGCGGAGAACGCCACACCGTTCATGGTGTTGCTCGCTGCCTTCACTGTCGTGCTGCACCAGTGGTCGGGACAGTCCGACCTGGTCGTGGGCACGCCGGTCGCCGGACGGCCCCGCCCCGAGCTGGAACGCCTGGTGGGCCTGTTCGTCAACACGCTGGCGTTGCGGGTCGACCTGGAGGGCGCGACCACTTTCCGGGACCTCATCGGCAGGGTACGGGCCGTGTGCCTGGACGCATACGGACATCAGGGCGTGCCGTTCGAGCGTGTCGTCCAGCAGATCGATGTCGGGCGGCAGCACGGTCGCCCCGACCTGCCGCGGGTACTGCTCTCGCTGCGCAATGTCCCACTGGGCGTGCCGCACCTGCCCGGACTCAAGGTGTCCGTGAAGGAGCTGCCCCGGGTCGGGACCGACCTGGACGTCAGCGTCGAGTTGGCGCCGGACGCGTCCGGCGGCCTGTCGGGCTGGCTGGTCTACTCCACCGACCTGTTCGAGCCCGAGACCGCACAACGGATGGCCGACAGCTTGACGACGGTACTCACCGCGGGGGCGAACAGCGCCGATCTTCCGCTGCGCGCGCTCCCGACGCTGCCTCCGGCCGATCGGGACCGCCTGGTGGATGAGGTCAGCGGAGCACAGCACAGGCCCGGCCCGGCCCGGCCGCTCGCCGCCTGCTTCGAAGAGCAGGCAGCCGAGTCCCCTGAGGCGGTGGCGGTGGTGACCGACGGCATGCCGTCGGCCGACCAGGTGAGCTACCGGGAGCTCGACGAACGCGCGAACCGGCTCGCCCACTGGCTGATCCGGTCAGGTGTGCGCACCGAGGACCTGGTCGGCGTCCAACTGCACAGGAGCATCGACCTGGTAGTGGCGATGCTCGCGGTGTTCAAGGCGGGAGCGGTCTACCTGCCGCTGGACCCGGGCCACCCGGCCAGGCGCCTGGAGCAGGTGGTGGGAGACGCGGCACCACGCCTCGTCCTGACCTCCACCGAACTGGCCGACTCCGTCACGACGGCCGACCGGCCCACGACAGTCGTGGTCCTGGACGCCGGGACCGTCCCATGGGACGACCTTCCGTCGAGTCGGCCCGACGTCGAGCTGTTCCCGGACAACGCCGCGTGCCTGCTGTACACCTCCGGGTCCACAGGCAAGCCCAAGGGCGTGCTGCTCACCCACCACGGCCTGGCCAACCGGATGCGCTGGATGTGCGACCCCCTCGCCTTCGGCCCAGAAGACGTGGTGCTGCAGAAGACACCCATCAGCTCGGATCCCTCGCTATGGGAGATGCTCGTCCCGCTCTTCACCGGCGGTCGGCTGGTCATGGCTGAGCCCGGCCGGCACATCGAGCCCGACTATGTGCTCGAGGTGCTGCGCAGACACCGGGTCACGGCCTGCGACTTCGTACCCTCGATGCTGCGTTCCGCTCTTGTCGAGCAGGAGTTCGCCGACTCCACCGGCGACTTGCGGATAATAGTGTGCGGGGGCGAAGACCTTCCTCGCGCCGTCGCCGAGCAGCTCCTGCACCTGGCGCCGCAGGTGCGCCTCTACAACCTGTACGGCCCGACCGAGGGCTCCTGCGACGCCTCCCTGCACCAGGTGACCCTTCCGGTTCCGGCGTCCGTGCCGATCGGCCGGCCCGCCGCTGGGGTGGAACTCTACGTACTCGACGCCGACGGCCGGCCGCAGCCGGTCGGTGTCCCGGGCGAACTGTTCATCGGCGGCGTGCAGGCGGCCCGCGGCTATCTGGGCAGGCCGGGGCAGACGGCCGCCGTGTTCGTGCCGCACCCCTTCCGGCCGGGACAACGGCTCTACCGCACCGGTGACCGAGTGCGGTGGCGTGATGACGGCACCCTGGAGTTCCTGGGCCGGCTGGACCAGCAGGTCAAGATCCACGGCTACCGGGTAGAGCCCGGCGAAGTCGAAGCCCTGCTGCGTTCGCACCCCGGCGTCGAGGAAGCCGTCGTCCGCGCCTGGCCGCGGGCCGGGGGCGAATACCACCTGGTCGGCTACCTGACGGCGCCCGACGGGACTCCAGTGCCGGACCGTGACACACTGCGCCGCTACTTGGCCCGGGCGCTGGCGACGCCGATGATCCCGGCTTCCTACGTCGTCCTCGACGAGTTCCCGCGGCTCACCAACGGCAAGATCGACCGGAACGCGCTGCCCGAGCCCGAGTGGGGCAAGCCCGCGCCCGGCGCCGAGCGCGTGGAGCCCACCGGTGCTCTGCAGCGTGTGCTCGCCAGGATCTGGGGGGAAGTCCTCGGCATCGAGCACATTGGTGCGCGGGACGACTTCTTCGAGTTGGGCGGGCATTCGTTGCTCGCCACCCAGGTCGTGTCCCGGACGCGTGAGTTGTTCAGGATGGATCTCCCCCTCCACTTCTTCGTGGACACCCCCACCGTGGCCGCCTTCGCCGATTCGGTACGGGAACGCGGGACCGCCGATGGCGTCGACGTCGACCGGATCGCCGAACTGGTGCTCCGAGTCCAGGGGATGTCGGCAGAGGAGGTCGGGTCGGAGTTGCGGTCCACGGGAGACGGATCCTGATGTTCTCCGCCGGTACGGCACGACCGGCTCGGCCGTCCGGGGGGCGCGTCGTACCAGGCGTCTCGTGATGACTGCCGCAGACCGGCCCGGGCTTCCACTGACCCACCGCAGCCGCCGCGAAGGCGCCCGTACGAGAGGTGCTCCATGAACGCAACAACCGCCTACTGGCGCGAGGTCCTGCTCGGTGGCGGGGCCGTCACCCTTCCGCGTTGGTCGCAGCAGCCGGCGGGTACCGACGAGCACGAGTTCACGGTGCCCGCGGACCTGTCCGAGGCGATGCTGCGGCTGGCCGGAACGCTGGGCGTCGACATCAGCGCGGTTCTGTTGGCCGTGCACGCCAAGGTCGTCGGTGCGCTCAGCGGTGAACACGAAGTGCGGGTGGGCTTCGCGGACCCCGAGGGCGCGCCACCGCTGCCCTGTCTGGTGGATCTCCGGCATGCGACCTGGCGGCAGCTCGTCGAGCACGTGGGCACGCTCACGGCCGTGATGTCCCGGCACACGGATTTCCCCGTCGAACTCGTCGGTGATGCACCGATGTTTGAAACGGTGGTCGGTATGGGCGAGCCGACCAGCGCCTGGCCGGACCATGTGGGCTTGCCGCTGCGGATCGGGCTGAGGCGGCGCGCTGGGCGGATGTGTCTCGTACTGCGGTGCCGACGGGAGGTGATCGACGCCGACTACGCGGCCCGGATCGCCGGTTACCACCTCACCGCGTTGCGGCTGCTGACGACCGCCCCGGGCGTCGCGCACACCCTGCGGTCGCTGCTCGGGGAGGAGGAACTGCGCTTCCAGCTCGATGAGCTCAGCGGGCCTTGCCGGCAGCTGCCCGACCGCAGGGTGCACGAATTGGTCGCGGACATGGCCCGAGCCCGTCCCGACGCGGTGGCCGCGGTGTTCGGTGAGGAGCGGTTGACGTACCAGCAGCTGGACGACCGCGCCAACCAGGTCGCCCACGCGCTGCTGGCCGACGGTCTTCAGGCGGAGGACGTCGTCGCCGTCGTCACGGAACGGAACCTGGGCTGGATGATCGCACTGCTGGCCATTCTGAAGGCCGGAGGCTGCTACCTCCCCGTCGAGCCGCAGTTTCCCGCCGAGCGGGTCACCGGCATGCTGCGCAGGTCGGGATGCGAGGTTGTTCTCGTGGACCCCGTGGGCCACAAGGTCGCGGAGGCGGTGACGGAGTTGCTGCCGGGTCTCCGGGTGAATTCCGTGGACGGGCTCCTGCGCGAAGGGCACCCGTCCTCGGACCCCGGGGTCCATGTGCCGGCCGGCCGGCTGGCCTACATCTACTTCACCTCCGGTTCGACGGGTGAGCCCAAGGGGGTGATGTGCGAACAGGCGGGAATGCTGAACCATATGCTCGCCAAGCTCGACGACTTGCGTGTGCGGAGCGGCACGGTCGTCGCCCAGACCGCGCCGCAGTGCTTCGACATCTCCCTCTGGCAGCTGGTCGCTCCGCTGTTGGCCGGCGGCACGGTGGTGATCGTTCCCCAGCATGTGCTCCTGGATGTGGGGCGATTCGTGGTGGAACTGGATCATCAACGGGTCGAAGTGGTCCAGTTGGTTCCTTCCTACTTGGACGTACTCCTCACCGAACTGGCGTGGCATCCGAGGGAACTGCCGTCGTTGCGGTGCGTCTCAGCGACCGGGGAGGCACTGAAGGCCGCCTTGGTACGCCGCTGGTTCGAACGTTTCCCAGCCGTGCCGCTGGTCAACGCCTACGGCCTGACCGAGACATGTGACGACACCAACCACGAGGTGATGGACCGGGCGCCGGACGGGGCACGCGTGTCGCTGGGCCGGCCGATCCCCGGCGCCAAGGTGTACGTGGTGGACCACCATCTGATGCCGGTACCGCTCGGTGCTCCCGGCGAGATCGTCTTCTCCGGCGTCTGCATCGGCCGCGGCTACGTCAACGATCCGATCCGTACCTGCACTGCGTTTCCTGCCAGTCCACACCACCGGGGACAGCGTCTCTACCGCTCGGGCGACTTCGGGAGATGGGCGCCGGACGGGAAGCTGGAATTCTCCGGCCGCAAGGACGCGCAGGTCAAGATCCGCGGATTCCGGATCGAGACGGAGGAGATCGAGGACCGGCTCCTGCGTGTCCCCGAGGTGCGCGAGGCAGCCGTCGTCGTCACGGGCGCCAAGGACCGCGAACAGCGCCTTGCGGCCTTCCACTCGAGCCCGCCGGCACTGCCGGTCGGCGCGCTGGCGAACGCGCTGTCCCAGCACCTTCCCGAATACATGATCCCGGCGGACTGGTATTGGCTCGACACCCTGCCGTTGACGAGCAACGGGAAGGTGGACCGCAAGGAGTTGGCGCGGATCGCTGACGGGCTGCATCAGACGTCCGTCGCCGGCGATGAACTCAGGACGGAGGCGGAGCGGCGGCTGGCCGCGGTGTGGGCCGACGTGCTGGGCATCCCGCGGGTGCAGGTCGGCCGTACCCATGACTTCTTCGGCTCCGGAGGCTCTTCGCTTTCGGCTCTCCGGATGGTGATCGCGCTGGACAGGTCGATCACCCTGGGGGACGTCACCCGCCACCCCGTACTCGCGGACCTGGCACGGATCCTCGATGGGCAGCAGGACCGTGCCGATGGACGTCTGCACCGCCTGACGCCGCCTGGCGGACCGGCGCGCGGGGTGCTCGTGTGCTTCCCGCACGCGGGCGGCAACGCGATGAACTACGTACCGCTGGCCAAGGAACTGGCCGGCTCCGGATGGGCGGTGCACGGTGTCGAACCGCCTGGCCATGGCCTGGCCGCCGGTCCGCTCGCCGAGCCGTTGGTGGAGGTGGCGGAGCTGGCTGAGGAGGTGGCGGCCGAGGTGGCCGGCATGGAAGCGGGAAAGGTGCTGTTGTGGGGACACTCCGCCGGCGCGGCCTGCGCTCTGGAGACTGCCCGGCTGCTGCGCCGACGGGGCCAGGAAGTCGAGAGGGTCTTCCTGGGTGCTCAGCTGCCCGGCCAGGTCGCCGACCGGTTGGCACAGATCGCCGGGATCGACCGGGTGGGAGACACGGAGATCATCGCCGGGCTCGCCCTGGAGAGCGGAATGCATGAACTGGTCAGTGCCGCTTCCGGGCACGTCGGACCGCTTGCGGCGTCCTACCGGCACGATACGGCCGCGGCATGCCGGTATTTCGTCGAGGCGAGCCAGGACGGGCGACCCGCAATTGACGTGCCCGTCACGGTCGTGCTGGCCGACGACGACGAGGGCGTCAACGGCGACCCGAAGGAGTGGACGCGGTTCGCCACGGACGTCTCGGTGCGCACACTGAAACGTGGCGGCCACTACTTCCTCGCGACCCGGCCCGCCGAGGTGGCCCAGATCATCGTGACCGCTGTCGACGCTCCCTGAGCGAGCGTCGACAGCGCCGGGGGGCCCCCCCGGGGGGGGCGGGGGGGGGGGGGGGCGGGGGGGGGGCGCGGGGGCCGGGGGGGGGCCCCCGCGGGGGGGGCGGGGGGGGGGCGGGGGGGGCCCCCCCCCCCCGGGCGCCCCCCCCCCCCCCCCCCCCCCCCCCCCCCCCCCCCCCCCCCCCCCCCCCCCCCCCCCGGCCCGGCCGAGGCTCAGACGAGCGGGGCGTAGTCCAGGTTGGGGAAGTAGTCCTCGCGTGTTCCCTCACGGCGGATGTCCCAGGTGGCGCAGTGCAGGGACCCGCCGAACTCGTAGACATTGCGGAACGGTATGGCGAAGACCTCGAACCCGAGCTTGCTCAGCAGCTCCTGGAGCGGCTTCTCACTCTCCTCACAGACGATCTTCGTGGGTGAGAGGCTGAGGACGTTGATCGACACCCACTTCGTCGACTGGCAGTAGGTGGGCATCTCGTCGTTCGTCAGACTCGGCTGTGGCGCCTCGACGAACTCCCAGTCGTTGGCGAGGAACATCTTCTCCTCGCCGTCGCGGATGGGACGGTCGGGGTTGGTCAGGATCAGGCCGGGGCGCAGCGGGATGAACGTGGCGTCGATGTGCGAGGGGAAGAAGTCCAGCGGGAAGTGCACCGGGTGGACCCGGAAGCCCTGCGGCTCGAGGTGCCTGGTGAGCCACTTGATGCCGGCCCGGTTGGTGGTCATGGACTCCTGGACAAGGATGTCCCGGCCGAGACGGCACATGTCCGCGGCGTCGAAGACCACTTCGTTCTGAGTGATACAGAACTCGAAGTTGTGCATCTCCCTGTGGCGCTTCTCCAGCGGCCAGTCCCAGAACTCCTCGCGGTACATGGAGTCCGCCATGGAGGGCTTCGGCGCCACCGACCAGCTCATGCGGGGATCGGCGGCCAGGTAGCCGTACACGAGTTTGCGGTATGCCTGGTATTCGAAGTAGCGCGACCGGCGGGACATGGTGGCCTCGACGATTTCGTTGCCCAACGTGATCATCACGTCCCGCGGGCACACGGCGCAGTACTGGTTCTCAACCTCGAACGTCGGGGTCTTCAAGGGTGCGGAGAAGTCGAGTGGCTCGGGGCGTCGCACCGTGATGTTCTGGGACTCGAGGAGGGCCACCAGCCCGGCCAGTTCCTCGTTCGCCTTTTCGATGGTCGCCTGCGGCTTGGGCCCGGTGGGGAAGGCCCGCCGTTCGGCCGAAGGGGGCAGACCGCGTTCCTGAGGCTTGTGTCCCGGTTCCGTCGGCTCGAAGCAGGCGTTGTCGGCGCTGCCCACAACGACTTCCTGCAGCGGGTCCCACTCGTTCCAGGAATTGACGATCTTGGCGTCGGAGTGCACTCGTCGGCCGCCTCTCTTATGCGACCGCCCTGCGACAGGCGGGGATGGCTGGGTGCTTCGGCCTCTCTCCGGGACCCGCCATCGCGGGCCCCGACGGGACCGTTCTCCTGCAGACCCGGTGGCTGTGCCGGGGCTCCATCGGGTGGGTCTTCATTCGATCGCCACGGACGTGGCTGCTCCAGTCCGGAGAAGCCCGGACGGTGGGGAACGCCACCGCGTCGGGCGATGTGTCCGGGGAATGTCGGACCGTCGGCGCACGGTTCGCAGTCGGCCGGCCTTGCCACTCCACGCACGGCCTTGACAGAGTGAAAGGTCTTTCGCCCGGCCCATGAGGGGTGATCGTGCCAGAGATCCGACAGCTGACCATTGACGGCCGGTGCAACGGGCCGGACGGCAGCGCCAACGGGGGTTATGCGTGTGGCGCCTTCGCGCGGCTGTGCCCGATGCCGGTCGCCGTGACCCTGCACGCGCCACCCCGGCTGGACCGCCCCCTGCGGGCTGAGGTGGGTGGCCGCAGAGCGCATCTGTGGGACGGCGACCAGCTGATCGCGACCGCCGCGCCCACGGAGCACCGGGTGGGCCACGTCGACCCCGTGTCGTCGGCGGACGCGATCCAGGCGTCCGGACAGTACCCGGGCCGGTTGAACCACCCGTTTCCGCGCTGCTTCGTCTGCGGACCGGACCGAAAACCGGGGGAGGGCCTGCTGTTGGCCCCGGGGCCGGTGCCGGGCCGGGCGGCCACGGTCGCCTGCCCATGGGTTCCGGACGCGACGGTGACCGGCGAGAACGGGCGGGTGCTTCCGGAATTCGTCTGGAGCGTCCTCGACTGCCCGTCCGGCTGGACCGCGGACCTGGTCACCGCTCCGAAGGTACTGGGATGGATGCGCGCCGAACTGGAGACCTTGCCGACCCCCGGAGACCAGTGTGTCGTGGTGGGCCGCCTCGACACGTACGACGATCACGGACTTGCCAGTACGTCGGTGCTGTACGACAGCCGGGGCACGGTGCTCGCACGCGCCACCACGAGGTGGTTCGCTCCGTAGGACGGTGCCGCAGGTGTCTGCGGCGCGGGCGCCGCGGCCGGCCGCGGGTACGGCGCTGGGTGGTCAGTTCCGCGGGTGGTCGCCGGTCTGCCCGTCCAGGAGTTCGCGCACGATGTCCATGTGCCCGACGTGCCGGGCGGTTTCCTCGATCATGTGAATGAGCGTCCATCGCAACGTCACGGATTCGCCGTGCCACGCGGTGCCCACCGCGTCGATGTCCAGCTCGTCGATCACCTTGTCGGACGCGGCACGGGCCCGACCGTAGAAGGCCACGATGTCAGCCGTCGTCTCCGAGGGCGTCGGGCGCAGATCGGCTTCCGGGTCGTCGTCATCGAACGGGAGCGGTTCCGTCTCGCGTCCGAAGGTCTCGCTGAACCAGCCGTACTCAGTGGCAGCCAGGTGCTTCACGAGCCCCAGCAGCGATGTCCCGGACGGCGTCATCTGCCGTCTCACCTGATCCTCGTCGAGGTCCTGGAGTTTCCAGAGCACCACATCGCGGTGCCGGTCGAGGCTGATGCGCAGACTGTCCTTTTCGCCACCTGTGGCAGGCACATGCTGAGTCATGCACGCACCGTAACAGCATAGTTGGCGACCACACCGCCGGGCCAAGTCGTGGCGCACAGGGGGCTTCGCACGGAAGACCGGCCACGACCGGCCGAGCCCGTGCCGCAGTCCGGGCTTCTCCGGACTCCAGCATTCGCCGTCACGGCGATCCAATGGGAATCCGGCCGTTGAGCGGTGGCTGGCCATCGACCCGCGGGAGAACGAGCAGCATGAGAATACCCACCTCAGTGGATGCCACCGAGGAGATAGACCTGGACACGGTCGACCTTGTCGACCCCCGGTTGTACTCGACGGGAGATCCGCACCCCGTCTGGGCCGCGATGCGCAAGCACGACCCAGTGCGCTGGCACCCCGTCGGCAGCGACCTGGGCTTCTGGTCGGTGACCACTTTGGAGCACGGCTCCTGGGTGCTACGTGACCACGAGACCTTCACGTCCCAGCGCGGCACCTTGCTCAACCTGCTCGGCAAGGACGACCCGGCCGGTGGCCAGCAGATGGCCGCCACCGACCCGCCCCGGCACACCAGAATGCGCGAGCCTCTGCAGCGCGCACTTGCCATCAAGTCGGTGGAGCGTTCCTCGGAACAGATCAGGGCACACGTGCGCCGGCTGCTGGAACCGGCCATGTCCCAGGAGCCCTTCGACATCGCGGAAGCGGCCACCCATCTGCCCATGGCCGTGACCGGCATGCTGATGGGCCTGCCGGAAGAGAACTGGCCCCGTCTGACCAGGCTCACCCTGATGTCCATCGCTCCGGACGACCCGGAGTACACGGTGGAAGGCGGTCCGGACGCCGCGCTGCAACAGGCCCACCGCGAACTCTTCGCCTATTTCGCCGACGTGGTCAGGGAACGGCAGCGGGACCTCGGTGACGATCTGATCAGCCTCCTGCTCTCCATGGAGTTCGAGGGCCGCAAGCTGGGGCTCGGTGAAGTCCTGTCCAACTGCTACAGCCTGCTGCTCGGTGCCAACGTCACCACGCCCTACGTGCCGACGGCGGCTCTGGACTCGCTCATCGGCACTCCCACCCTGCGCGAACTGCTGGGCGGCGCCGACGGAGTAACCGTCTCGTCGGCGGTTGAGGAAGCACTGCGGTGGGCCTCGCCCGCCAACCACTTCATGCGGCACGCCCTACGTGACGTGGAGATCGGCAACCGCAAGGTGCGATCGGGCGACGCCGTGGTGGTCTGGCTGGGCTCCGCGAACCGTGACGAGGCGGCGTTCGCAGACCCGTTCGCCTTCAACCTCCGGCGTAAGCCGAACCGGCACATCGCCTTCGGTGTAGGTGGCCACTACTGCATCGGACACACGGTCGCCAGGGTTACCTTGCGGGCCCTGTTCGACGAGATCCTGAGCGTCTTCTCCGACATCGAGCGGGCCGGCGAGGTCGAGCACCTCGCGTCGAACTTCGTGGCGGGTATCAAGCACATGCCCATCATCGGGAAGGTCCGCAGCAGGTGAACGACCGTCGCACGCTGGTCGATGTCCTGCGAGAACGCGCTGACCGGACACCTGACCTGACCTGCTTCGAGTTCATGGAGGACGGAGAGGCCGAGCGGGTCGTCAGCTACCAGCAACTCGACCGGCGCGCCTGTGAGATCGCCGCGGTGCTCCGCGAGCACGGGCTCGCCGGACAGCGCGCGCTGCTGCTGTACCCGCCCGGACTGGACTACGTCGCCGCGTTCTTCGGCTGCCTGTACGCGGGGGTCGTCGCCGTTCCCCTGTACTTGCCGACCGGGCGGCTCGGGATCACCAGGATGCTGGCGGTGGCCGGTGACGCCGGTACGAAGGTCGCGCTGACCACCGCCGCCGTCCGCGCCGAGTACGCCTCACAGCCCCTCGTGGACTCGCTCGACTGGCTCCTCACCGACGGGCCCGCGCAGGCGACCGCGCCAAACTGGACAGCGCAGGCCGCTCAGGCGGCCGACCTGGCCTTCCTGCAGTACACCTCCGGATCCACCGGTGCCCCCAAGGGCGTCAAGGTGCGGCATGAGAATCTGATGGACAACCTCGCGGTCATCAACCGCGTGCTTCAGCCCGACGCCGACACCAGAGCCGTCAGCTGGCTACCGCCGTACCACGACATGGGGCTGATCGGCGGGATCCTGCAACCGGTGTACGCCGGTTTCCCCTGCACGTTGCTGAGCCCGACGAGTTTTCTGCGCAAGCCCCACCGCTGGCTCGAGGCGATCAGCCGGCACCGGGCGACCGCCACGGCGGCGCCCGACTTCGGCTATCGCGAATGCGTCCGGCGAATCGGTGAGCGGGAGCGCGCGGACCTTGATCTCAGTACCTTGCGGCACGCGATGATCGGCGCCGAGCCGGTCCGCGGCGACACCCTCGAGGACTTCACCCGCGCCTTCGCGGGCACAGGCTTCCGCCGCTCGTCGTTCCATCCGTGCTACGGCCTCGCTGAGGCCACCTTGTTCGTGACCGGAGGAAGGTCCCCGGCCGGCCCGCGCGTCGTCGAAGTCGGCCGTCGCGAGCTGGAAGAGGGGGAGGTGGTGCTCGCCGCCCGCTCGGACGGTGGCCCGACCGCGTCGTTCACTGGATGCGGGTGCCCGCAGGGCGACGACCTGGTCGTTGTTGTGGACCCGGAGAACGGCAGTGCCCGTCTTCCGGGCCAGGTCGGTGAGGTCTGCGTCAGCGGTCCAAGCGTGACTGGCGGGTACTGGGGCAACACCGGCACTTCCTCCGCCTTCGGTGTGGAACTGCCCGGCCACCCGGGCCGTTCCTTCCTCCGTACCGGCGATCTGGGCTTCGAGCTCGACGGTGAACTGTTCCTCACGGGCAGGATCAAGGACCTGATGGTCATCCGGGGGCGCAATCATTACGCGGAGGACATCGAGCAGACGGCGGGCCGGAGCCATTCGGCCCTGCCGCCCGGCCGGTCGGCCGCGTTCTCGGTGGACGACGACGGCGAGGAGCGGGTCGTGCTCGTCCACGAAGTCGCACCCAGGCTCGCGGCAGGTGACGTGCCCCGTGTGCTGTCAGCGGTGCGAGAGGCGATCGCCGCCGAGCACGGACTCGCCCTGCACGACGTGGTGCTGGTCCGCTCGGGTGCCATCGACCGCACGACGAGTGGCAAGGTCCGGCGCAACGCCACGCGGCAACAATGGCTGGACGGAACACTGGTTCCGGTACCCGGAGTTCCCGGGGGCGAAGCCGGGAACCAGGTCACGCACAGTGCCCTGACCCAGACCGTGGCGGCGGTGCTCGATCTGGCACCCCGTCAGGTCATGCCCGGAGAAAGCCTGCTGGGCCAAGGCCTGGACTCGCTGCGGGCTGTCCGCTTGATCGTCGAGCTGTCCCGGACGTTCGGTGTGGAACTCACCGTCGACCGGCTGCTCGACGGGCTGACCCCCGCCCAACTGGAGACACTGGTCTCCCGGCGGACCTCCGCCGCACCGCCCATCGCGAGTCCGCCACAGCGGACGGCTGCTCCGGACACCCCGAAGCCGTCCAGAGCCCAGGAGATGATGTGGCTGTTGGACCACATGGGCGCCGGCGGTGCCTATCACGTCCACGGTGGCGTACGGCTCACAGGGCCGGTCGATCCCGACCTGCTCGGCCAGTGTCTGAACGACCTGACACTCCAGTACCCGATCCTGCGCTCAGCTTTCGTCCAGGACTCCGAGGGCTCGCTCACGACGGTCGTCCGGCCCGCTGAACCGACACCGCTGCGCCGGGTCGACCTCACCGGCACGGACAACGCCGCCGATCGGGACAAACGCTTCGATCAGGTGATCAAGGAGCTCGCCACCGCGAAGTTCGACCTGGCGACCGGTCCGCTGCTGCGGGCCGTTCTCGTCCAGCGCGATGTCGACGACTGGTATCTCGGCATCGCGGCCCACCACATCGTCGTCGACGGATGGTCGCTCGGTGTGCTGCTGCGCCGGCTCGGCGAGCACTACGCCGGGGGATTGCCGGGTGGCACGCCGCCGGTTCCGGCCGCCCCCGCCGTGCCGCGCATCACCCCGGGCCCCCCTTGGTGTGAGGACGACGCCGCCTTCTGGCGGGACACGCTCACCTCCGCCGTCCCGCTGGACCTTCCTCTCGACGGTCCACCGCCGCAGTCGCCCACCTGGCGCGGCGACTCGCTGGAGATCGGGTTCACCCCTCAACAGGCCGGCCGGCTCAGGCAGTACGCCAGGTCCCGGCAGGCCACCCTCTTCATGGTGCTGCTCGCGGGTGTGGGCGCTGTGCTGGAGCGGTGGAGCGGTCAGGACGACTTCGTCATCGGCACCCCAGCCGCCGGACGTGACCATGAAACGGCCGAGGAGGTGGGGCTGTTTGTCAATGTGGTACCGCTGCGGGTCGACACCTCCGGCGCGCCGACCTTCGACGAACTGCTGGCCAGGGTGCGGACCCGCTGCCTCGCCGCCTACGCCCACCAGGGGATGCCCTTCGACGAGATCGTGCGGCAGGTCGGCCAGGACCGTCCCGACGGGCGGGCGCCGCTCGTCCGGGCCGTTCTCACGCTCAATGTGCCGCTCGCCCCGTGGGAAGCGGGCGAGGTGCGGGCCGAGGCATTCGAACTGCCGGCCCCAGGCGCCCAGTTCGAGCTGGCGCTGCACCTCACCGAGCGGCCGGACAGTGGGCTTGCCGGACATTTCGTCTACGCCGCCGACATCTTGGAGCGGGACACCGTTCAACGGATCGCTGACGCGCTCACAACGGTGCTGAGCACCGTTGCCGAACAGCCCAAGCTGCCGGGCACGGACTTGCCGGTGGCCGACCTTCCGGTCATGAGCGCGGACGAACGTGCCCGCGTCACCGGGGAATTCAGTGGAGTGCGCGGCGAGCCGGCCGCCCCTGACGTGCTGCACGCGCTGGTGGAGCGGCAGGTCGACCTGGATCCGGCAGCACCGGCAGTGATCGTCGAGGAACGCGTCCTCGAATACGGCCAGTTGGAGGAAGAAGCGAACAGGCTCGCCTGGCTGCTCCGTGACTTGGGGGTACGGGTGGACCAGCCGGTCGCGGTATGCCTGCCACGCTCACCTGAACTGGTCGTCGCGTTGCTTGCCGTGCTCAAGGCCGGCGGAGCCTACCTGCCCCTGGACACCGATTACCCGCACGGTCGGTTGGCCGCCCAGTTGCGTGGCGCTGAGCCACGAGTAGTGCTGACGAACCAGGACCTGGCGTCGGGTCTGCTCGAACGCGCCCTGGACGGGGCCGGACGACCTGCTGTCGTGTGCCTCGACGCCGATCCGTACCCGGCGGCGCGGTTCCCTGTCTCCAGGCCGCCGACCACCGCCACGCCGCGCAGCCTCGCGTACGTGATGTACACGTCGGGCACCACAGGGACGCCCAAGGGCGTGATGAACCACCACGCCGGAGTGGTCAACCGGCTCTCCTGGATGCAGGAGGCCTACGGGCTGACCAAGGCGGAACGCGTCTTGCACAAGACCCCGGTCGGCTTCGACGTGGCGGTGTGGGAGGTGTTCTGGCCGCTCGTCACGGGTGGCTCCGTCGTCCTCGCGCGCCCCGAAGGCCACCGTGATCCGACCTACCTGGCCCGGCTCATCCGTGAACGCGCCATCACCACCAGCCATTTCGTTCCCTCCATGCTGCGAGCCTTCCTCGACGAACCCGGGGTGACGCAGTGCGCCGGCGTTCTTCGCCGAGTGATCTGCAGTGGTGAGGAACTGGCGCCCTCCGTGGCCGCACGGGTGCGGGAACTGCTGCCCGACGTCGAACTGCACAACCTGTACGGCCCGACAGAGGCAGCCATCGATGTCACAGGCTGCGAGATCCATCCCGGTCTCACCGCCCGGGCTCGGCTGCCGATCGGCCGCCCCTTCACCGGATGCCGGGTGTACATCCTCGATGGCGCGGGGCAGCCGGTTCCGGTCGGCGTGGCGGGCGAGCTGCACATCGGCGGCGTCCAGGTGGCCCGCGGATATCTAGGCAGCCCGGCGTTGACGGCCGAACGTTTCAAACCGGACCCGTTCGAGCCCGGCGGCCGGCTGTATCGCACGGGTGACCGAGCGCGATGGTCGGCGGACGGCATGGTGGAGTTCCTCGGTCGCTTGGACGACCAGGTCAAGATCAGAGGACACCGGGTCGAGCCGGCGGAGGTCGAGGCCGCGCTCGCCGCCCACCCGCAGGTGGCCGCTGCGGCGGTGGACGTCCGGCGCGGTGTCGCAGGTGAACCGCGCCTGGTGGCCTACCTGGTCGCTGACGGAGACGGAGACGGAGACGGAGACGGAGCGGGAACCGGGCTGCCGGACGACGGCTCCCTCCGCGCGTTCCTCGCTGAGCGACTGCCCCCCGCTCTCGTGCCCGCGGCCTTCGTCGGTCTGCCCGGCTTGCCGACGACAGCGAACGGCAAGCTGGACCGCTCGGCCTTGCCGGAGCCCACTGTGCTGGTTGATCGCGCCGGACTCACCCCGCCACGCGACTTGGTGGAACAACAACTGGCGGAGATCTGGTGCGACGTCCTCGAACTGCCCGAAGTATCCGTGACTCACGGCTTCTTCGAGCTCGGCGGGCACTCGCTCCTCGCCACCAGGATCGTGGCCCGCATCAAGCGTGACTTCGGCGTGGAGCTACCGGTCAGCGAGTTGCTCAGCGGCAGCTCGGCCATCGCGGACGTCGCGGTCGCGGTCCAGGAAGCCCAGTGGTCGCAGGCCGACCCCACGGAGCTGAGCCGGCTGCTGGCCGGCCTGGAAGACCTGTCGGACAGCGAGGTGACCGATCTCCTGGCGCAGGACGGCCATGACAGCTGACGCAGTCCGCCCGGCCCACGACCGCTCAACCCTCTTCACAAGGAGCACCGATGCCTGACGAGGCGCGCGAACAGACGTACACCGTCGTGGTCAACGACGAGGAGCAGTACTCGATCTGGCGGGCGGATGCCGAACTTCCGGCCGGCTGGCGGGCCGACAACATGTCCGGAACCCGTGAGCAGTGCCTGGCGTACATCGATGAGGTCTGGACCGACATGCGGCCGCTCAGCCTGCGTCGGCAGATGGACGGGAGCGCGACATGAGTACGGCGGGGCGGGTGGACAAGACCTCCGAAAGCGAGCTGGACGAGGCTCGGCAGCGGCTGAGCAGGGTCATTGACGACATGCGCCGGACCTGGGCCGGACGACGCGTCATCATGACGGTGCACAAGTTCAACGGCGGGATGAAGGCGTTGGCGGAGGAGCTGGGCCTTTCCGGCGCGAGCCTGTCTGCCGTCGTCATCAACACACGGCCCGCCCCCGGTGACCCGCCGGCCGAGCATGTGTGGAGCTGCGCCGAGCGCGGCCTGGAGATGACTCACCGGCAGTTCGAGGCGTGGCTGAGCACGCAGCCCGCCGAATTGCTGGAGTGGCTGGACCAGGTGGACCCCGGTCGCAGCTGCCACATGCTGGGCACCACCTACGCCGAGTACGCCGAACTGGGCGGCCGGCCCGCGTACGGCCACTGGCGAAAGGGCTGGGAGGTCTGGGAGGACAAGACGCGGATCGACGAGTTGTGGCAGAACGTCGGTATCCCGGCGCCGGCGCACGTGGTGTGCTCGATCGACGATCCGGCACTCACCGGCACAGCGGTGGCGTTGGACCAGGGCCACGGCGTGATGGTGGCCATCGACACGACCCGGGAGGTGCTGGGCAGTTCACAGGGACTTCGGTGGGTCCGAAGCCGTGGCGAGCTGGACGTGGCCGTGGAGCAGCTGCGTGGGCGGACCGAGAAGGTGCGCATCGCCGCGTTCGTTCCGGGCGTGCCCTGCAGCGCCATGGGCATGGTGCTCCCGGACGGAGTGGCGGTCTTCGACCCGATCGAGGTCATCACGCTGCACCGCCCCAGCACGGGCCAGTTGGTCTACTGCGGTACCTCGACCTACTGGCGGGCCAAGGACGAGCAGCGGGAGCAGCTGCGCGCGTACGCCAGGCGGGTCGGCCAGGAACTGGCCGACTCCATCGGTTACGTCGGCGTCTTCAGCATCGACGGGCTCCTCAGCGACGAGGGATTCGCCGCCACCGAGCTCAACCCGCGTCACGTGTCGGGCCTCGGAGTGCGTCCGGGGTGGCCGGAGTTTCCGACCCGGCTGCTCAACCGAGCCATCCAGGACGGTGAGCCCGAGGGCCGCGACGTCAGCTGGAAGGACATCGAGGACGTCTACCGTGCGGAGGTCCTGCGCAGCCGGTCCGCGTCGCTGTGGGTGGCGCTGCCGTCCGACGCGGTGGTCGCGCTCGACGGGACGGACGGGATTGCTGAGGTCTCTGTGACGGACGGCTCGGCAGAGGTGACGTGCCAGGTGCGCTATCGACCGCAGTGCGGCGGTGTGTGGATCGACGGCGTCGTCGGCGACAACATGTCCCATGAAGGCGCCCTGGGGCCGGTGACTGCCGCGCTCGCCCGGTCGCTGGGCGTGCGGGACCTCAGGTCCTTCGCCGAGGTCTCCGCCGGTTCGACGCTGTCCGTCAGCTGAGCGAGGCGCCCTCCGCGCCGGCGGCAGTCGGGAGTTCTCCGACGAGCCGGTGCGGATCTTCGGCTACGGCCGTCAGCAGTTGCGCCAGCCGCTCGGCCAGGGAACGGATCCGGTTCACGCCGATGAGGCCGGGCCGGTACGTCAGACTCAGCCGCAGTTGCGGACCCGGTGTGGCAAGGAGACTGATGGCGTAGTGCGTGTCATCGCTGAGCTCCACCCCCGTGACCCTGGGTCCCTCAGCCGTCCCTGTCGTGGTGTGCAACTGCATCTCGGAGTTCTCGAAGACCAACAGCGTGTCGAACTCAGCAGACCAGCCCAGCAGCCGCTGCAACGTCCCAAGACTCAGGTGCTGGTGGGGCGCGAGCGTCTGATGTTCGTGCTGGAGGCGTTGGAACAGGGTCAACACGGACTCCTCGGGCCGGATCCTGACCGCGACCGGAATGGTGTTGATCAGCAGCCCGATCATCTGCTCCACCGCTTCCACATCCGGCGTACGCCCGGAGACGGTGGTGCCGAACGCGACGTCCCGCGTGCCGGTCTCGGCCCCCAGCAATACCCCCCACATGGCTTGCACGATGGTGTTGACCGTGAGCCTGTTGCCCCGGCCGAGCGAGGCCAGCGACTCGGTGGTGTGGGCCGGGAGGTCGAGGATGTACCGGGCCGAAGGCGCCGACGGCCGTCGGTCGTCGGCTGTCGAGGCGAGGACGGTCGGTTCCGGTATCCCCGTGAGCGCGGTACGCCAGGCCAGCGTCGCCTCGTCGCTGTCCCGGGCCCGCAGCGCCCGCAGCCACTCGCGAGTGGACGGGGCGGGCGCTGGATCGCTGTCACCTCGGTAGCGCGCGAACAGTTCTCGCACCAGAAGGGTCACGGACCAGCCGTCGAGCAGAATGTGGTGGTAGTCGATCGCCAACTGGTGGTCCTGCGGCGACCGGCGGATCAGGTGCAGGCGCAGCAGCGGGGGCGTGCACAGATCGAAGGGGACCTTGCGGCTTTCTTCCGCCAGCCGATGGACCTCCGCATCGGCGTCGTGGGTGTCCAGGTGGGAGAGATCCGTCTCCCTCCAGGGCAGCTCGGCTTCCGTCACCACGAGCTGAACCGGCTCCGGCAGGCCCTCGGTGAAGAAGCCCGCCCGCAGGGCTTCGTGCCGGGCCAACAGCTCGCGGGCCGCCGCGCGAAGCGCGGTACTGCTCACCCGGCCGCCGAGCCGGAGTACGAGCTGCTGGGTGTAGACATCCGGTCCGTCCTCGTCCTGGAGCCGGTGGAACAGGAACCCCTGCTGGACCGGGGTGACGGGCAGAATGTGGTCGATGTCCGGTCGAGCAGCCTGCAGACGGCCCAGGTGCTGGTGATGCAGGGAGAGCAACGGTCGCACGGGGGTGTTCCGTACGTCCTGGACGGTGCCGGTGCCGGCGAGCCTGCGCGGCGTGCCGAGCTCGAACACGTCGCGTGTGCTGATGGCCATCCCGCCGCGTTGCGCGCGGATCACCAGCCGCACGGCGGCGATGCTGTCGCCGCCCAGTGCGAAGAAGTCGTCGTCGGCCCCGACGTCGGCGACGCCGAGTACCTCGGTGAAAGCGTCTACCATCAACTCTTCGTCAGGCGTTCCGGCCCGGGCTCCGCCGCTCCCGGTGACGGGGGAGGGCAGGGCCCGTAGGTCGATCTTCCCGTTGGGGGACAGCGGAAGCTCGTCGAGCGTCACGATGGCGGCGGGCACCATGTGCGCGGGCAGTACTCGCGCCAATTCGAGGCGGACCGTCCGTGAGTCGGGGCGCGCCGAGCCGGACGGGACCACGTACGCGATGAGCTGCTTGCCGCCTTGGGCGTTCTCACGCGGCAGGACGACGGCCCTGGCCACGTCCGGACGCCCACGCAAGTAAGCCTCCACCTCGCCGAGTTCGACCCGGAAGCCGTTCAGCTTGACCTGGTTGTCGCTTCGGCCCAGGCACTCCAGCTCGCCGTCGTCGTTCCAGCGCGCCACGTCACCCGTGCGGTACATCCGCTGGCCCGGCTCGCCGAACGGGTCGGGCAGGAAACGCTCTGCAGTCAGCCCCGGGCGGTTGAGGTAGCCCCGGGCCAGACCCACGCCGGAGACGTACAGATCACCGGCGACACCATCCGGTACGGGACGCAGCTCCTGGTCCAGGAGGTGGACGCGGGTGTTCCACAGGGGGGTGCCTATCGCGGGCGGGCGCAGGGTGTCCGCGCCGGAGGTCCAGGCAGTGACATCCTGCATTTCGGTTGCACCGTAGTGGTTGTGCACCCGCAGTCCCGGGTGCTCGCGCAGAAAGTGCCGCATGCCTTCGCCGAGCACCAGCGGCTCACCGGACTGGATGATGTCGGTCAGCCTGTCCAGCCCGACGCCGACCTCCGCCGCCGCCTCATACATTGACTCGATGAGGACATTGGGCAGGAAGACCTGGTTCACACCGTGGTGGTCGAGCCAGCGGACGAGCCGCACCGGGTCACGCCGTGTCTCTTCGGTCGGGACGGCCAGCCGCTTGCCGTGCACCAGCGCGGCCAGCATCTCGTGCATGGAGAAGTCGAAGCCGATCGCGGACAGATTCGCGACGACGACATCCGGTCCGCCGGCGAAGCGTTCCCCGTGCCAGGCCAGCAGGTTGACCAGACTGAGGGCGGGCATCAGCACGCCCTTGGGCGCGCCTGTCGAGCCCGATGTGTAGATGAGGTACAGCGGGTGTGCGGCTCGCAGTGGCCGTGTGCGGTCGTCGTCGGTGGGATCGGCCGTCGGGTATGACGCGGTGTTGAGGCTTTCCCAGCTGAGCAGCCGAGTCCCCGGAAGGTCCGCCGGTTTCAGGCCCACCGCGTCGCCCACCAACACCGTGACGGGCGCGGAGTCGGCCACCATGAAGGCGATGCGCTCCACCGGGTAGTCCGGGTTGAGCGGCAGGAAGACCGCACCGGTCTTGAGTACCGCCACCATGGCCACGATCGCGTCGATGGAGCGGGGCAGGACCACCCCGACCACGCGTTCCGGTCCGGCGCCGAGGCCGATGAGCAGGTGCGCGAGCTGGTTCGCCCTTACGTCGAGCTGCTGGAAGCTGAGCGTGGCGGTATCGCTGACCAGTGCGGTGGCGTGCGGATCGGCCCGAACCCGCTCCTGCAACAGGTCCGGCAGTGTGCGCTCGCGCAGCGGTTGCTCGTTGGCGTCGGGCGCACCGGAGTGGTCCGACTGCGCTGTGGGTGAGGAGGACAAGGCGGACTCCGGTTCACCGAACGGGAAGGACACGGGTTCACGAGGGCCTTCATTGTGATCTTCCGAGCGCCTGCCGGGGAGTCGGGAGAAACCCGGATGCGGGCAGAGCCGAGGCGGGCCGACGGTCGCGCTCTCAGCTTCGCTCGCCGGATGACGTCCTGGCGGCTGCGGTGGGCTCCGGGAGGTCGCGGAGCAGCCTGGGCGCGGCCACGACCAGGAGCACGCACACGACCGCCGCCACGTAGAAGGGCGCGCGCAGGCTGTACTGCTGGGCGACGATTCCCCCGGCGAACGCGCCCAGCGGCGCGAGGCCGTTGACGAACAGCCGGTAGGCGGCGTTCATCCGCCCGAACATGTCGGGCGGGATCAGCGTCTGGCGCACCGTCGTCGTCACCACGTTGCCCAGTGACACGCTGACGCCGACGAACAGGAGGGCCAGCGCCGCGACGAGGGGGTTGGAGGTGACGCCCCCGATGGCCAGCGGCAGCGGGCACAGGGCGAAGGCCACCAGCAGAGTGCGGCCGTGACCGATCCTCGCTGCCAGGGCCGGGGCGACGAAGAGGCCGATCAGTCCGCCGACCGCGATGACGGTCAGCAGCAGACCGTACGTCGTCTGGCTGACACGCAGCACTTCCAGCGCGTAGAGCACGGCGATACCCAGCACACCGAGAACGGCGAAGTTCAGCATTCCCATGAGCAGGCACAGGGGCCGCAGGACGCGATGACGGAGCAGCCGGCGGATCCCGTCCGCCATGTCGGTGACCACGGGCCGAGCCGTGCGCGGCGGAGGGCCGGCTCCGCTGCCCCGTATGCCGAGGATCAGCACCGCCGAGAGGACGAACGTCACCGCGTCGACGGTGAAGGGCAGCGCGTACGCCATGGAGAACAGCAAGGTGCCCAACGGCGCGCCGAGGAACTCGCTCGTGATGAACTGGCCGCCGAAGAGCCAGCTGTTCGCCGAGTCCAGCGAACGTGAGCCGATCACCTCCGGTGTGATGGCCTGGGAGAGGTTGTCGGCCAGCGTCTCGATCGAGCTGAGCAGGAACGTGGTCACCGTCAAGGTGGCGATGTCCACGTGGCCCAGGAGCGTCAGCACGCTGAAGCAGACCATCACTGCGGCGCGCGCCACATCGCATATCCAGAGGGTCCTGCGGCGGTCGAACCGGTCGACCAGTACCCCGGCGAAGGGCCCCACGCACAGCCACGGAAGCTGGCCGGCGACGGTGACCAGGGCCACCGGCAGCGGATCGCTCGTCAGCACCGCGGCGAACAGGGCGAAGGCCGCGAACCTGACGCCGTCGCCGAGGCCGGAGACGCCGGTGGCGCACCACAAGCACCAGAACGCGCGGTCGCCGCGCGAGGCCGTCGCTACGGTGGCACGGCTGCGGGCACGTGGTCCGGGGCCGGCTCTCCGGAGGCGCACCCGCTCAGCTCCGCAGCTTCGCCGTGATCTCGTCCGGCGCCATGGCCCGGACTCGCAGGATGAGCCGGGCGGTGCGTTCGACACCGCTGCCCTTCGCCGGATCCCGGTCGCGCAGCAGTCCGGCGAGCCTTTCGACGGTGGCCTCCTCGATGACACAGTGCCGTGGCAGTTCGATCCGGAACAGGTCGCGGATCTGGGACACGACACGCTCGGCACACTCCAGATCGCCGCCGAGCGACGAAAAGGTGTCACGGATGCCCGGGGGACTTGTGGAAGGCAGCGCGTCGGACCAGATGCCCAGCAGAACCTCCTGGACGACGTTCTCCGGGGGAGCAGGGGATACCACTGCTCGGTGGCTGTCCGCAGGTGCGGGCAGCCGCTCGCGGTCCACCTTGCCGACCGGTGTCAGGGGGAAGGCATCCAGCCAGACGAATGCCGAAGGGATCATTCCGGACGGAAGCAGCCGGGCCAGCCCCCTGCGCAGCGACGCGGTGTCGGTGCTCGCTCCCGGGTGTGACCGGGTGAGGTACCCGACCAGCCGAAGTCCGCCGCCGGGTGCGGGCCGCGCGAGGACGAGGGCCTGGCCGACCCCGGGTAGCGCCGCCAATGCCGCCTCCACCTCGGCGGGTTCCACCCGGTAGCCACGGATCTTGACCTGGTGGTCGAGTCGGCCGAGGTACTCCAGACTGCCGTCCGCGCGCCACCTGGCCCGGTCGCCGGTGCGGTAGAGCCGCTCACCGGAGCACAGCGGATGCGGGACGAACCTGTCCGCCGTCTGCCCTGGCCGGCCCAGGTAGCCTCGTGCGAGCTGCACGCCGGCGATGAACAGTTCGCCCGGTACACCGATGGGCTGGGGCCGGGCGTGCTCGTCGAGGACGTAGATCTCCGTACCCGGTATCGGGCGGCCGATCGGGATCGGCTCGCCGGCCTCCCCGGTCACCTGGTGGAAGGTCACGGCGATGGTGGCTTCTGTCGGCCCGTACAGGTTGTACAGCTTGGCCGCGGGCAGCAGGTCCGCGAACCGTCGCGACAGATCGGCGTTCAGTTCCTCGCCGCCGCAGATGACCAGGCGCAGAGCGCCGGCCCGCTCCGTGACCCCCGGCTCCGCCAGGAAGTGCCGCAGCAGGGAGGGGAAGAAGTCGCACGCGGTGACGCCGTACCGGTGGTGCGTGTCGAGGAGGTAGGCGGGGTCACCATGGTTGAGCGGGTCGGCGAGCACGAGACGCCCACCGCTCATCAGCGGGACGAGGATCTCCCACAAAGAGGGGTCCGAGGCGAGCGGTGTCTTGTGCAGTGTGACGTCCTCGGGCCCGAACCCCATCGACTCGCAGAGCCAGCCCAGTTGGTTCGCCAGGCCGTCCTGGGTGACCACGACTCCCTTGGGCTTCCCCGTCGACCCCGAGGTGTAGATCACAGAGGCCGCGCCGGCGCCGAAGGGACGCGTCGACGGCCGTTTCACCGGGCAGGCGGAGAACTGCGCCCGCGCGTCGTCGAACTGGACGACCTCGGTGACGCCGCCACTGGACCACGGGTCCTGGCCGGAGTCGGACAGGCACAGCGCGGGGGCGGCGTCCTGGATGACGTGGTCGAGCCGTTCGGGCGGCGACTGCGGATCCAGCGGTACATAGGTCGCGCCTGCTTTGAGGATGCCCAGCAGTACGGAGATGAGGTCGAGGCCGCGGTTCAGGTGCACGCCGACCCGGTCCTCGGCTCCCATGCCGCGTCCACGCAGCCACCACGCGACCTGGTTGGCTCGCTCTTCCAGTTCCCGGTAGGACAGTTGAGCGGTGGAGCTGCCGAGATCGGCGATCACCGCGATGCGGTCCGGTGTCTCGTCGACCCGCTGCTCGAACCATTCATGGACGTGCCGCGGTGAGCCGGGCCCGGGCCGGGCGGCACCACTGAAATCGGTGGTGATCAACCGGTGCTGGTCGTCCGACAGCAGTGGTGGCGCCGCCGGGCTGTCGGGGGTGTGGGTCGCTGCTCGGCAGACCGTCAGCAGGGACTCGACGAGTCGGTGCGCGGTACCGCTGTCGAACAGGTCGGTCGCGTAGACCAGCGAGCCGATGAGGGCCCCGGAAGCGGTCGGGGCGAGTTCGATGCGGACTTGGGTGCCGGCCATCGATGCCGGTATGTCGAGCCACTCCGTTTCGAGCCCGGGGAAGTGCGGGGGCTCCGGCAGCGATCCGTGCAACGTCAGGAGCGCCTGCGCGAGCGCGGGCCCCGCGTCTGTCACGCCGCCGGCGTCGTGCGGCTCGGACAGCGCGTCCGCGTGGGAGAAGGCTTCCCGACGGACGACGTCGGCCCGCTGCAGGAGCTGCCGGAAGGGCTCGCCACCGGTCAGTCCGACGCGCAGCGGCAGTACGCCGGCGAAGTTCCCCACAAGGGAGTCGAGCCCGTCCGCGTTGCGGCCCAGGACCGGTACGCCGATGACGATGTCCGCACGCCCCGCCCAACGTCCCAGAACGACCGCAGTTGCGCTGAGAAGCGCCGTGAACAGGTCAGTACCCTCCGCCTCGGCCAGCGCGCGAAGCGCGTCAGCGAGGTCTGCGGGGATTTCGGCGGGAACGGCAGCCCCGTGACCCGACCGGTCTGGCGTGACGGGCCGGTCCGTGGGCAGCTGGAGCGGTGCCGCACCGGCGAGCCGCTGCGTCCAGTACGCCGACCCCTCCTTCACCGGCCGGCCGGCCGGCCGCTCGCGTACCCCTGCCGCCGCGTCCGGCACCGAGGGCAGCGCGGCCCAATCCGGCTGACTTCCGGCGAGCCGCGCCCGGTACGCCGCCGCCAGGTCCTCCATCAGGATCTCCATGGACCGGCTGTCCGCGATGACCCCCGGGGCGTGCATCAGTACGACCCACTCCGGGGTGCCCACCGCCCCGTCGGCGTACCGCACCCGCCACAGCTCGGCGCGCACCGACGACGCCGAGGCGAGGTCCGTCCGGCCACCCAGTACGCTCGCCACGCGCGCCGCGATCTTCCGCGGCTCGACGTCGTCACGGCTGAACGCCACCGTCACCCGATCCCGCGGGTGCACCACCTGCGCCGGCTCCTGGCCGGGGCCGAAGGTGAAGCTGGTGCGGAGGGCCTCGTGGCGACCCACCAGATCGGACAGCGCGTCCTGGAGCGCAGAAGGGTCGAGCTGCCCTCGCAGGCGGACAGCCACGGCTACGGTCGGTGAGAAGGCGTCGGCTTGCCCGCCGGTCCCGAGAGGGCCCTCCGCCGGCTGGACTCCGGTGGCAGTCTGCTGCGCTCCCCTGGCGAGGGGGAGGGACTCAGAGGACAAGACGACTCCCTGCGAATGACGCGCTCGGTCCCTGCCGACACGAGGCACGTGCCCCGTATGCGGGTGGCCGCTGAACCCGCGTAGGGGGAAGTCTTCTCGCCACCCGAGAAGCGGCACTAGTCGGGGAAACGACCGATGGCCGTGGCGGTCGGCCCCGGGAATCCTCGTACGCGACCGGGAAAGCGGCCGCGTCAGGGCACGTCCGGGAAGCTACCGACTACCGGCTGGGCGACCCACGGGCAGAGCGTGTTGGCTCCAGCGGTAGGTGCGGAGTGGCGCGGACAAACCGTCGATCTTCTAGCAGCGCGAAGGTGGTTTTACACCCATGGGGAGCGACTGGCTCAGCTCAGACCAGCGCAAGCTTCTGGACCAGCTCCTCGATGATGAGGGACTGGACCGCGCAGAGGCTCGCATCACCGCGAGGCCGGGGGAGCGTACGCACCTCCCCCTGTCCTTCGCTCAGCAGCGCATGTGGTTCTTCCACCGGCTGCAGCCCACGTCGACGATGTACAACATCGTGGGCGTGGCCAAGCTGCGCGGACGGGTCGACCACGGGGTGCTGCAGCGTTGCGTGGATGAGCTCGTCAGGCGTCACGAAGTACTCCGTTCGACCTTCCACCTCGGCGACGGGGGCGACACGGTGCAGCGTGTCAACGCGCCGCGCCGCGTCCCCATGCCCGTCCACGATCTGCGGGACCTGGACGCCGGCCGGCGGGACGAAGCGGTACGCCAGTACCACCAGCAGGAGATCGACAGGCCGTTCGACCTGACCCGTGACCTGCTGCTGCGGCCGGTCCTCCTCCAGGTGGCCGACGACGAGCACCTGCTGCTGCTCAGCCAGCACCACATCGCCACCGATGGTTGGTCGCTCGGCATCCTGCTCCAGGAACTGAGCGCGCTCTACGAGGCATACGCGGCGGATCGCGAGCCCACGCTCGCCGAGCCCCTCGTGCAGTACGGCGACTTCGCCCTGTGGCAGCAGGAGTGGCAGGCCGTCGGTGCCCTCGACGGACACCTCTCGTACTGGCGGGAGCGGCTCACCGACGCTCACGCGCTGGAGCTGCCCACCGGTCGACTGCGCCCGCCGGAGCGCACCTGGGACGGTGGCTCGCTCGATGTGGAGATGCCTCCCGCGCTCGTCCAGCGTCTCAAGGCCCTCGGCGAGTCCGAGCGGGCCACTTTGTTCATGGTCCTCCTGGCCGGTGTGTCTGCGGTGCTGTCCCGGTGGAGCGGTCAGCGGGACCTCGTCATGGGTGTGCCGATGGCCAACCGGAACAGGGCCGAGACCGAGTCCATGGTCGGCAGTTTCGTCAACACGCTCCCGATCCGGGTGGAGCTGACCGGCGGGCTCACGTTCCGCGAGTTCCTGCGCCACGTGCGGAAGGAAGCGACGGACGGCTACGCCCACCAGGACGTTCCCTTCGAGAAGATCATCGAAGAGATCAATCCGGAGCGTGAGGCCAGCGCGCACACGCCCCTCATCCGGCACATGGTCGGTCTGCACAACACCCCCTGGAAAGAGCTGAGCATCCCCGGCCTCACGGTCGACATCGAGACGCTGGACACCGGAAAGGCCAGGTTCGACCTGGAATTCGAGCTTTCGCCCACCGAGGGCGGCGGTATCAACGGCAAACTGTGGTTCGCTGCCGACATCATGGACACGGCGACAGTCCAGCGCCTGCTGACCGCCGTGTACACCCTGCTGGAAGGCGCCGTCGCGAACCCGGACGCGTCGCTGTGGCACCTGCCGCTGTGCCCCGTGCAGGACTCCGTCGCGGACAGCTCCGAGGAGTGCGCCCCGCAGACGCCACACACCGTCTTCGACCTCATTGCCGAGCGCCAGGGCCATAGCGCCCAGGCTCCGGTCGTGCGTGGGGGTGGCACCCAGCTGACCCACGGGGAACTCACCGGCGAGGCGCACCGACTGGCCCGTTACCTGCTCGAGGAACACGGCGTCGGGCCGGGGGACGTCGTCGCGATTCGCCTGCCGATGTCGACCGGACTCCTCGTCGCGCTGCTGGGCACCCTCGCTGCGGGCGCCGTCGCGCTGCCTCTGGACGCCTCGCTCACCCGGGACGAGATCGCGGACGCGGTGCGGCGCTGCACCCCAGCGGTGGTGCTGACCTCGACGGAGCTGATCTCCGCCGGACTGCTCGACAGCGCGCGCGACACGGGCGCGGTCCTGTGTGCGCTGGACGCAGAGAACGAGAGCATCCGCTCGTTCGCCGACACCCCGCCGACGGTGACGTCGGCACCACAGGACCGTGCGCTGCTCATCCGATCGCGCGGCGGGGCGCTGAACGCGCACACCCATGCCAGTACGGCCGCTCGTGTCCGCAACCTGCGTGACGCTTTCCCCCTGGAGTCGGGCGAGCAGGTGACAGTGTCCGGCGAGGTCACTGCCGACCTCCTGGTCACCGCGCTGTTGTGGCCGCTGGGCGCCGGTGGCCGCCTGTGCCTCCAGTCCGCCGCGACGCCGGTGACCGCACTCGACGACCGGCAGGGTGTCCTGCTGACGGACCCCGCACGGCTGGAAGCACTGCTGACCGCTTCCCAGCTGCCCGCGTCGGGCGCGGAGCCCGGCACGGTCACGCCCCGGCGCGTGGTCTGCGCGGGCGGGGAGCTGTGGCCCGACACGGCCGAATCCTTCTCCCGTCTTCTCCCCGACGCCGAACTCTTCAATGTCCTCTCCCTCGCCGAGGCGGGCCCCGTCGCCGCCCACCGAGTGTGCCCGAGAGATCCCGCTCCCATCGCCTCCGGCCGTCTCCCTGTGGGCGCTCCCCTCGGTGACACACGCTTGTCGGTGCTGGACGAGCACGGCCAACCGGTGCCCGCCGGTGTCGCGGGCGACCTGTACGTAATGGGTTCCTCCCGGGCGAGCGGCCATCTGGACCGCCCCCGCTGGACGGAGGACGAGCCAAGGCCGACCGGTGACCGGGCCCGCTGGGTCACTCCCGGCGTACTGGAGATCCTCGGCCGGCCGGCCGGACGGACGGTTCTGCAGGGCCGTCCTGTCGAACTGGGGGACGTAGCCGCCGAACTGGCCGCGCATCCCGCTGCCGCCAGGGCCCACCTCTCGGTGACGGACGCAGGCGTACTCGTCGCCCACGTCCTTCCGGAGAAGACGCCCGCGCCGGACCCCGAACGATGGCGTGACCGTTTCGCCCAGGCGTATCTGGGGCGTGACCCGGAGAGCGACCCCGCGCTCAACCCCACCGGCTGGCGCAGCCCGAGGAGCGGCGAGGAGCTGACCGCGGAAGCCCTGCGGGATTGGACCGACGCGGCCGTGCGGCAGGTGCTCGACGCCGGGCCGCGCCGGATCCTGGAAATCGGCTGCCGCAACGGACTTCTGCTGTTCCGCCTGGCGCCGCGCTGCGACGCCTACCGAGCCACCGAGTTGTCGGTGCGAGCCCGTAAGCACATCGCCGCTCAGCGGGACCGTCTGGCGTCCAAGGCCGATGGGGTGGAGGTCCTGGACCTGGCACCCGATGACTTCACTGCTTTCGAGGACGATTCCTTCGACACCGTGGTCGTGAACAATCTCGTCGCCTACTGTCCCGATGCCGACTACCTGGAAGAGATCGTCACCCAAGCGGTCCGGGTGGTGCGTCCTGGTGGCACGATCCTCGTCAGTGACGTGTTGGACCTTGGGGGACAGGAAGCGATCTTTTTGCCGGCCGAGTTGGACCGGCTGGCGCACGATACCCCGGTGGCGCAGCTGCGCGAAGCCGTTGCCCGGCGCGCCGCCGCCGCGGACGGGCTGGCGCTGCGGCCGGAGTTCTTCCTGGACGTCGGGGAACGGCTTCCCGGCGTGACCGATGTCGCCATCGTCCGCAGGATCGGTCCGCACCCGGGCGAACTGACCCGATTCCGCTACGACGCCGTGCTGCACGTCGGCCCGAGTGACACCGTACCGCTGCTCGTGGAACGGCTGGACTGGGTGGCTGAGCGGCTGACTGTCGAGACGTTCGGTGACCGGCTACGGTCTGGGGAAGCCCCGGACCATCTCGTGGTCCGCCACGTACCGCACTCGGACCTCGCCGGGATGGCGGCTGCGCTGGAGTTGTTGCACAACGGCGAGGCGACCACGGCCGGGTCGATCGCCGGAGCCCTGAGCCGTCCCGTACCGGCCGATCGGGCCGTCGACCCCCTGGCCTTGCTGGCCGTCGCGCACACCGCTGGTTACGAAGCGGTCGCCGGCCCGACCGGAGCACGCCTCGACGAGCTGACGGTGGCCATGCGCCGGCAGAGTGCCGAGCCCGGTCGGGTCGTGCCGCTGTCCCGGCTGCTGGCCGGCGGCTACACCCCGGCCGAGTCGGCCGCCGCTCCGCCGGCACCCGACTCCGCGTTCGGCGCATGGGCGCGCTCCATGCCGGCGCTGTTGCGGGGCTACCTGCGGGACCGGCTGCCGCTGCACGCCGTCCCGGCAACCATTGAGCCCTTGACCGCCTGGCCGCTGCGTGCCGACGGTCACCTGGACGTAACGGTCTTCCCGCCGCCGTACGAGCCGTCCAAGGCCCGGGTCAAGGGCCGCGAGGCGGTGAAGACCCTGACCACGACCCAGCAGCGGGTCCTGAAGATCTGGGCGGACATCCTGGGGGTCGACAACCCCGGCATCCACGACGACTTCTTCGCCCTGGGTGGGCATTCGCTGATGGGAGCCGCAGTCATCGACCGCCTGCGGAACGAGTTCGAGCTGGACCTGCCCCTCGGCCAGCTCTTCCAGACTCCCACGGTCGCGGAGGTCTCCGCCTATATCGACGAGCAGGCGGAGGCACCGGAGCCCGCGGAGACACCGGCGATCCGCTCCAGGGACAGGTCTGCGTTCCGCAGGAAGCGTCCGAGCGGCTCCGGGCGCACCCCGACGACTGGAGAACGTGCTGCCCATGACTGACGACGAGGTGCTGGTCTTCCCCGCATCCTTCGCCCAGCGCAGTATGTGGCTGGAGAACGAGATCAACCCTGGCCGTCCGACCTATCACGTGCTGGCGGCATTGCGCCTGCGTGGCCGACTGGACTCCGACGCACTGCGACGCGCCCTCAACTCCGTGGTGGATCGGCACGAGGCACTGCGTACCGTCTTCGACCTCGACGAGGACGGTCCGGTACAGGTCATCGGCCCTACCCCAAAGCTCGACGTTCCTGTGACCGACATCGCTCGGGGGGACCTGGAGGCAGCTGTCACCGCGGGGGTGACGGAACCGTTCGACCTGTACCGAGGCCCCCTGGTGCGGATGCGGCTGCTGCGGCTGGCTCCCGAGGAACACATCGCCGTACTGGTCATGCACCACATCGTGACTGACGGTATGTCATCCGCCGTCTTCGTCGCCGAGCTCACGGCCTGCTACGGGGCGTACCTGCGGGGAGAGGAGCCCCAACTGCCGCCGCTGGAGATCCAGTACGCGGACTTCACGATGTGGCAGCACGAGAATCTGCAAGGTGAGAAGCTGAGCAGGCTGACCCGGCACTGGAGAGGGCGACTGGACGGCGCTCCTCCACTGCAGCTGTTCACCGACCGCCCGTACCCGGCCGAGCCCACCTTCGAGGGCGGCACCCACGCGTTCACCCTGCCGGCCTCACTGGTGTCCCGGCTGGATACGCTGGCCAGGGAGGAGCGGGCCACGGCCTTCATGGTCTTCCTGGCCGCGTTCGACGTGCTGCTCTCACGGTACTCCGGACAGCAGGACATCACGGTCGCGTCCCCCATGGCCGGCCGGACCCGGCCCGAACTCGCCAACCTGATCGGCTTCTTCGTCAACCCGCTGCTGTTGCGCACCGACGTATCGGGAGAACCGACAGCCCGTGAGCTGATCCAGCGAGCCAGGAGCACCTGCGCAGAGGCCTACGACAATCAGGAATTCCCTTTCGAGTCGGCCTTGGAGATACTGCGCGTCCAGCGCCGCTCCACGGTGGGCACTCCGCAGGTCCAGGCCATGCTCGTACTCCAGAACATGCCGGTACCCGAACTGCGTACCACTGATCTGGTGATCGAGCCGCTGCGTCCGGACTCGCGCGCCGCGAGTTACGAATTGGCGCTCGACCTCGAACCTGACGACGCGGCGGGCTACCGGGCCTTCCTCGAGTACAGCTGCGAGCTGTTCGACGCGGCGACCATCAAGGAGATGGCCGTGGGGTTCGTCACGATCCTGGAAGGCATCGCGGCCGACCCCGACGCACCGGTCTCCACCAAGCCCGTGGACCGGCAGCCGATACCGTGGAGCGAGGCGCTGGTGGAACCGGTGGTCGAGGTTCCCTACCGCGCCCCGCACACTCCGATCGAGCTCGAACTGCACGAGATTTTCTGTGAGTTGCTTGGGCTGGAGCGCATCGGAGTCGATGAGGACTTCCTCGACATCGGTGGTGACTCGCTGTCGCTGCTCCAGCTGCGCAACCGTGTACGTGAGCAGTACGGCGTGGAGTTCCCCGTCCGGGAGTTGTTCGGGCGCGTCGACATCGACAGCCTGGCGCGCCGCATACTCGAAAGGCTCCTGGCGCAGGAAGAAAACGCCCTCTCACCGCAATCCAGCTCGAACGAGGAGCACTCGTGACCGGAAACCGCCGCCCACGCTGGTTCCTCGAGGAGCCGTCACCGGATGCCGGAGCACGCCTGTTCGCCCTTCCGTACTCCGGATGCGGCGCCAGCATGTACCGGAAGTGGCCCAGGTTCACCGGGGACGTCGAGATCTGCCCGGTGCAGTTCCCCGGCCGTGAGAACCGGCTCAGGGAAGACCCCTTCATGTCGTTCGACTCACTCGCCGACATGCTCTGCGAGGCGTTGCTTCCCCATCTGGACCGCCCGTTCGCGTTCTTCGGCCACTGCAGTTCCGCGCTGATCGCCTACGAGACGGCGCTCCGCCTGAAGCGACGCGGCCACCCTGTACCGACGCGCCTGTTCGTCTCCTCTCAGGTGGCCCCGCACAAGGGCCCGCACGGCCGGTTCCTCGACATGAGCGACGACGAACTCCGTGAAGAGGTCCGCAGACTCATCACGGAACTCGGCGGCGTCCCGCGCCCGGACATGGTGGAGCTCAGCCTGGAGGTGCTGCTCTTCGACGTGGCAGCGCACAAGCGCTACGGCGTCGCGGACCCGAACCCCCTGCCCTGCCCCGCCACTGTGCTCGGGTGGGACGACGACGTGGAGGTCCCGCACAAGCTCCTCCACGAGTGGTCCGAGCTCGGAGAGACGACCTTCACGCTCCTCAAAGGCCCGCACTACGGGTTCCTGGAAGGGCCTGACGAGTTGATGCGTACTTTCGTCACAGGACTGGGGCGGATCCCGGGCCACTCCCTGGCAGGGTGAACCATGGCACCGTCACCTGAGCGATCCGCCGCCCCCGGAACTCCACCGGTGGCTCCCGGCCTCGCGGCGCGGGCCGAGCTCGAGGCCGGACTTCTCCGGCGGCTGCGCGGCACTCGTGTCTCCATCCCGGTGGTGCCGCGCCCCGGAGGGATCGCGAGGTTCCCCGCGTCGTTGGCCCAGGAGTGGGCATGGGCCAAGGCACATGCCCGCCCGCGGCCGACTCCGGTGGTGCTGGCCGGAATGCGGCTGCACGGGCCGCTGGACACCATGGCGCTGGAGCACGCGCTGAACGCGGTGGTGGCACGTCACGAGATCCTGCGCACGGTGCTGCGGGAGGCGGAAGACGGCCGACTGACCCAAGTCGTCTCACCCACCCTGCGGCTGAGGATCCCGGTCACGGAGGGGACGCTCGCGGACTTCGACGCGTTGACGCGAGCCGAGGTCGACCAGCCTCTCGATCTGGAACGTGGTCCGCTCGTCCGGGTCCGGCTGCTGCGCCTTGACCACGAGGACCACATCGTGATCGTGATCCTCCACCACATGATCGCGGACGCCCGGGCCACTGAGATCCTCCTCGCGGACCTTACTTCTGCCTACCTCGCTGCCCGTGCCGGGCAACCTGCGGCGCTGTCCCCGCTGCCTCTTCAATACGCCGACTACGCCGTGTGGCAGCGTGCCCGGACGACCGACGCCTACCGGTCCCAACGGGCCGACTACTGGACGCGGCGGCTCGCCGGCGCGCTTCCCCCTTCGCTCCCGTTCGACCAGCTGCACCCGGACCTGCCACCGGAACATGGGGACACTGTGGTGCTCCCACTGCCCGACGGGCTGTCGGCGGCGCTGCGCGAGTGCGTGCGTGATCGCGGCACCACCGTGTTCGTCGGGGCCCTCGCCGCGTTTCAGATCCTCCTCGCCCGGTACTCCGGATCGCGGGACATCTCAGTTCCGACGCCGGTGACCTTCCGGGACCGCCGTGAACTTCAAGACGTGATCGGCGACTTCTCGCATGCCATGGTGTGCCGTACCGACCTCTCCGCGAGCCCGTCCTTCGCCTCGCTGCTGCCGCAGGTGCGGGACGCCTTCGCCCAGGACCTCGAACACGCCGATCTGCCGCCGCATCTGCTCACACCCCGTCTCGCAGGCCCCGCTGAGGCCAGTGACCTGCTGGACGGGCTGGAGTTCGGTGCGGAGCGTGAGGCCGACGCGGAGGAACTGGGCGGCGGGCTTTGTGCGACACCGATGCCGCCCCGCTGGCAGTACGCCCTGCGACCGCTGAGCGTGCGCCTCACCCATGGCCCGGGTGGCGGAGATCTGGCCCTCACCTACCGGAGGCGTGATTTCTCCGGGGCCCGCGTACAGGACCTGGGCCGGGACTACTTCAGCGTCCTGGCTGCATGCCTCGACCGCCCCGAGGCCGAGGTGTTCGGGCCGCGGGCACCCGATTTGCGGCTGTCCCGCTCGTCCGACTGAGCCGTGAAGTTCCTACGGCCGTCCGATCACGGCCGTGGCCCTGTAGGGAAAAGCACGGTCTTTGAGCGCTCCGCCGCACCTTGCTATCCATGGCGGGCGTGGAGAAGAGCCCAGTCGGCACTGATCACAGTGCTTCCACGCCCGCGGGCAGCGTTTCGGGCAGCCCGTGTGAGGTGGACGAATACCAAGGGAGCCGTGACATGCTGCAACCGCCCTCGTTCGTGGTGATCTCCGGAGCCCAGGTGCAGGCGGCGACCAGTGCCAGGGAAGAGGAGATCACCCGCATCGTGAGGACAGCGTACGAGCTGCATGGTGCCGGCCTGACGGTGAACCCCGATTCCTACTTCCTGCGCTTCCCGGACCGTCCCTCCTCACGGATCATCGCTCTGCCCGCCTCGATCGGAGGTGAGGCCGATGTGCACGGCATAAAGTGGATCTCCAGCTTCCCCGAGAACGTGACCTCCGGACTTCCGCGCGCCTCTGCCGTACTGATCCTGAACGACACCGAGACCGGGTATCCGTTCGCCTGCCTTGAGGCGTCCATCATCAGTGCTTCCCGCACCGCGGCATCCGCGGCCCTCGCCGCGGTTGAACTCGGCGCGAGGCGCCAGGACCCCTCGGACGTGGGGCGTCCGATCCGCGTCGGTTTCTTCGGCACCGGGCTGATCGCGCGGTACATCCACACCTACCTGGCGGGCAACGGCCTCATCTTCAGCGAAGTAGGTGTCCACGACTCGGTTCATGAGCACGCCGAGGGCTTCCGGGGCTACCTTGCGCGCACCGAGAAGGGTCACATCACCGTTCACGATTCGCCCGAAGACCTCATCCGCAGCTCGGACCTCATAGTCTTCGCCACGGTCGCGGGCGAGCCGCACGTCACCGACCCGAGCTGGTTCAGCCACAATCCGCTGGTTCTGCACATCTCGCTGCGCGACCTCGCGCCCGAGATCGTCCTGTCGTCGTACAACGTCGTCGACGACGTCGAGCACTCCATGAAGGCCAACACCTCCCTTCACCTGACCGAACAGCGCGTCGGCAACCGCGATTTCGTGGTTGGCTCGCTTTATGACGTCCTCCGGGGAAGGACCACGCCGCCCAGCGATCAGCCGGTCGTCTTCTCTCCGTTCGGTCTCGGCGTCCTCGACCTTGCCGTTGCCCGCTACGTCCACGAGCAGCTCAGCGCCACGGACAATCTGCACGCGATCCCCGACTTCTTCCATGACCTGAACCGCTATGGCTAGAGTCGGTCTGGCCGAGTCGGCCGCCTTCTGGCACACCTGTCAGGGCAATTTCGAACCGGTGAGCCCGGCAGTCACACGCGAGGGCGGCCGAAATGGACTCCGCGGTCTCGGCGGCGTACACCTGCGACAACGGGTCCTCTTGGCCCGGAAAGGCCCCGGAACAGGTCCGGATCTTGATCGATGCGGCTCTCTGGGCCGGCCGACACCGCTCTCTGCGCCGAAGTGCGGAGACCTGCGGAGGGCGGCACTCCACTCGCCGTGACGCGCGGGGTGGTGGGACTCCGGCCCTGATCCGTGACGGTCCCACCTGGCACAGGTTGTAGAGACCGTCCAGGGGCGTCTACGCCAGTCCAGCGCGGGCATGAAATAGCAGGTCAGGGCCTGCTGGTCCGGGAGGGTCCGCCCAGTTGGTGATGGCTGTGTGATAGACGAGTGATACGGCGAGGCCCCGCCTGGGGGCTTTGCGCGGAGCCGTGAGACGACGAGGCCGCACCGGAGAGCTCCGGCGCGGCTTCGTCATGAGATCGGCTGCGCTGTCGGGCACGATGCGGTCGGCGCCTCATGCGGCCCGTGTCCCTGTAACGTTTTCGGGGTGCGCCTACTTTGCGATTGCACTCGCACATGCGTCTAAAGAGCCGGTTCCGTCAGAGAGCGCAGCACCTCCTCGAGCACGGATCTGCCCAATCGGGGTGAGGTCGACCTGGGTGTGGACACGCACGGCGAGGTTCACGTCGCCGCCCCGGTCCCCCCGGCTGGGGAAGGTCATGGGCACCGAATCCTCTCCGGCGACGGCCGCCGGCTGCTGGCAGCTGACGTCTGCGCCCGCCAAACTGGATACGGTTGCGCCGTGCCGGGGTGGAGGGCACCGGCACCTTCGGAGCGAGCCTGTCCCACTACCTCCTCGCCCAGTACGTCCAGGTGTATGAGGTGAACCGGCCCGATCGCTCGACCCGCCGGTTGCCCTGCAAGTCGGCCCGATCGACGCGCGGGCCGTGCTCAGTGGCCGCGCCCGGAGACGAGGACGCGGTGGCCCACGCCACCCACCTGACGTTGCGCATGCTGGCCGAGCGCGTTGAGCAGCTCACCGGGCAGATCGATGAGCTGAACCGGCGCCTGACCCGGCTCGTCGTACGCCACGCACCGCAGATGCTCGAGTGGGTGGGCATCGGTCCGGACAGCGCCGTCACGCTCCTGATCACCATGGGAGACAACCCCGACCGGCTGAACACCGAGGCGTCCTTGGCCGCCCTTTGCGGAGTCAGCCCCATCGAGTACTCATCCGGCCGGCGGAGCACGCGCCGGCTCAACCACGGCGGCGACCGCCAGGCGAACGCGGCCCTGCACCGCATCGTCTTCACCCGCCTGCGCCACGACCTGCGCACCCAGGCGTACTACGAACGCCGCACGCAGGAAGGCAAGACCCGACGCGAAATCATCCGATGCCTCAAGCGATATGCCGCCCACGAGGTGTTCAACCTGGTCAGACCGGTTTCCCGCGCCCCCGCGTTATAGGGGCGTGTGATCGCTCGTGACAGGTGAGGATTCCCGTCGGATCGCTCCGACGGGGGTCCTGCGTAGACGGGGACCTGATACAACGACGCCCCGCTGGCTTGCTGTGGCGGGGCGTCGTCGTGCAAATAGTCCGTTGATGTTGCGGGCGTCAGGCACTCAGGCCGGACGGGTGTCAGTCCGAGAAGTCGAGGCTCTTCTGACCAGGGCCGGGGGCACGTCGAGACTTCCGCGGCGGTTTCGGTTCCCTGGTTGCGTAGGCAGGTACGGGCAGGATGCCCTCGCCCCGTAGGTCGTCGGTGCTGATGAGCGGGCCGCTGGTCACTGCGTCCAGCAGCCGGGCCTGTCGCGGTTCGAGGGCTACGAGGAGCCCGAGCGCGTTGATGAGGTCAATCAGGTCAACGGTCCACCGGGCAGGCCAGGTCGGGGGCAGGATGTCGTTCAACGGGGTCTGTCGTTCCACGTCTGGCTTGCGCTTGCGGAAGCTGAACCACTTGCGGATCACCTGCACCCCGCCGATCCGATAGTCCCAGACTTCCGGCGCCACCGGACGTATGCAGCCCGTGCCCACCGTGAGGGTTCGCGTGGACGCGTCGTAAGAGATGTCCGCAGGTAACCCGTCGTCCTCTCCGATCACGACGACGCATTCCGGTTGTTCCTCCGGGGGAAGCCTTGGGGACGAGCCAGGTGAACTGTCGTGGTGGGAGGCGAAGCGCTGGCCGTACGTGTGGATCCACACCGTGCGCCTGCCCACTTCCACGAGCTCCGCCCATAGAGCCGGGTCGCGTGTTATAGGGATACGGACACCGCGCTCGGCGAGGTTCGCGGCGAAGTGGCGGGTGTAGCCGCTGTGGCTGGCTGTTCCCGCGATGTACGCGAAGAGGTCCTCGGCGGTGACCGTCACGCCGTGCGTCTTGGTGAGAAGACGCAGCAGGCCAGGGGTGACGTTTGGTTCAGCCTGGTGAGGGTGGCGGTAGAGAGGAGCGACGCGGCCGCCTTCGGTGCCTTTGAAGTGGTGCATGTCGGGCAGCAGGGCAGTGAAACTCACCGCCGGCCCCGGACGGCCTGATTCCGTGTGGAGTTCGGATAGGTAGATCTGACGCTGGTCGTTGTGGGCGAACCACAAGGCCGGTCGCGGAAAGTCGATCACTCGCCTGTCCGCGATGATGTACTGCCTGTCGAAGGTCATCCGGCCGTAGGGAACAGTGACCGGCAACGTCTCTTTCTCCGCGGCAAGGCTTTCCCTTTCCTGCTGCCCGGGCAGTGGCGGTTCCGGCTTATCCGGACGGCGGTCTCTGGTGGTTTTCAGCAGTGCGGCCTTGTCCTCCGCTGGGGCTTGGACGAGCCTGCGCCACCGGCTCTCCAGGACGTCCCGGCTGGGTGAGACGGGCCAGCTGCGGTTGTTCTTGTTGCCAGAGCTCGTCCAGGGCAGCAGGGCGTCCACCGGTGGCATTGCCGACCACTCGGAGTCGGACAGGACGTGAAAAGGCGCGGTCCACTGTGTGGGGCATAGTTGCCAGGAGGTCCCGTCGCGATGACCGTCGAGGCCAAGCCCTTCCAGCCAGTTGAATTTCTCCTCGCGTGTGCCCGCGGGGACGTCAAGTCGCCAGACCCGCGCCGGTGTACCCGCGTCCGGGGCGCCATGGCGGACGAAGACGGCGATGCAGATCTCCCGCTTTACATCCTGGAAGACACGGGTGCGCGTGTCGGAGTAGGCGCCCTCGGGGGAGAGACCGATGACCCAGCCCTCGTCGGCGGCCTCGCGCAGGTAGTGGCGCATGCCGGCCGATCCCTCGCTATCCAGGTATCCGGAGTTGGTGATGAGGGCGACGATCCCGCTGGGGGCCTTCGGCGCTCCCGAGGCCGTCAACTGGTCGAATACCTTCCAGGTGGACCACGCCCAGAAGTAGACGTAGAAGTTGTCGAGGGCGTATCCGACGCGTCCGTTGTCCTCCGGGTGGAAGCGGGCGAGGATCGGGCCCTGGCCGTTCGGGTTGCCCTCAGTGATCCAGCGTCCGACGCCCGACTGTCTCGCACCCCGCAGGTAGGGCGGATTGCCGATGACCACCATGACCTTCTCGTCCGCCTTGATCTTGTTAGCCATTCGGCGGTGGCGGGCGATCGCCTCGTACATGAAGCCCAGGTGGTGCTCGACGGCGGGATCGTCGAGTGTGTCGGCCACCAGAAGCCTCGGCGGGCGGCGCGTAATGTCGGCGTCGTGGGACCGGAAGGCGTGGTGCACACGAAGTTCGGCGACGGCGTACGGCCCGGTCTGCTTCTCCAGCCCGACCAGTCGGCCCGAGAGCTCCCGGAGAAGCCCGGACTTGAGCGTGCTGCCGTACTTCAGTGACAGGGACTTGGCGACGTGGTCGATGATGTTGATGAGGAAGGTCCCGGTGCCCATGGCCGGATCGACGACGGTGACGTCCTCGCTTCCGTAGCCGTCCTCCTGGCCGAGCCGGTCACGCAGCACCTCGTCGGTGAAGCCGACCATGAAGCGGACGACTTCGCCAGCGGTGTAGTAAGTACCCGTCCGCCGTCGCAGTTCCGGGTCGTAGGCGCCCAGAAAGCCCTCGTACAGGTGGAGGTAGGCGTCTCCGGTCTCGTCCTTGAACATCTCGGGGTCGACGGCCGATAAGACGTCGATCAGCGGGTCGATGATGCCCCGCAGATCGTCGAGGGCGTCGTCCGTCAGCACCGCCAGCGCCTTGCCCATCAAGGAATGCCGCTTGCCCAGTCGGATCGCGACCTCGGGAAGCGTGAGCCTGCCCAGATCAATGTGCTCAAGGCGAGCCAGGAGCATGGCAAACGTCAGCGTCTGACTGTATTGGTCCGCGAACTCCTCCGGGCGAGCATCGGGAAAGAGCAGGTCCTTCCAGTTGTCGGCCAGGATCGAGAACGCAGCGTCAGCCTCCCCGTGCTCCTCGCGGGTGAGACGCTCGGTGACCTCGTCACGCAGCAGGGCGCAGATTCCCGCGATGCGCTTGACTAATTCGTTGATGCTGTCGTGGACGATGGGCGCTGGCAGGAAGAAGTGCGTGAGGGCACGCTCGAACCCGGTGTCCGCCATGACGAGTTGCCGACTACCGGAATCAAGGTCTCCTACCAGGATCCCGGTCGGGCCGACCTGTACGCCGAAACGGTAGACCGCCCACTGGTATCCGTCGGTGTACAGCACATTGTGGAGTGCCTTGATCTTCTCCCACTGCTTGCGGTCGTGGCTCTTCACCGACCACTTCTCCGGATCGGCCCCCGAGCCCGGCTGCTTCAGCTCGACGTGCCCTATGGTCCTGCCGCCGCAGGAGATGGCGAAGTCGGGCCGGATCCCGAGTTCCTTGATGCGACTCTGACCGTGGACGATGAGCTTGAGGCGTTGCCGCGAGGCCATGCCGCGCAGCAGATGCTCCACCGGCGCGGTCAGGCTGTCCTCCTTACTGCTGACCGCCCCTGCAGGACCTTGCAGCTTGGCCCTGACCTCCTCGCCGAACTGGGCAACGAGGTCCGCTACCGATCCGGTCGTGCCCTTTCCCGCCCAGACGTCCCCTCTTGCCATCGGCCCCCCAAGGTTGCACCCACGCCGACGATCAGACCCATACAGAATGCCCATGACATCTCAAGCAGCAAACACCAGTGGATGTCGGTTGATTAGTGGCAAGCCGCCAAAGCCCCGCGTACGGAGGTTGGTTGGAGCGTGAGCCGGGAGTGCGTCCCGGGCGTGCGTCAACGTGCGGAGCGCAATCGGTGGACGGTACGGCGATCTTGCCGGCGCGCCGGGGCGATCGCGGGGCAGCGTGCGTGCGTCCAACGAAGCCATCATGGCTGCGGGGCTCTTGGTATGTCCCCGCTGCTGCTCTCGGAGATCGACCACGTCGCCACCCGCGAGCTGGGCCGTGCAGCGGCGCTCAGCGCGGTCGACGACATCCGACATTGCGTGCGACGAGGCCGTGCCGTTCTGTCTGAGATCACGGATGATCATTTGAGTGCTACCCAGTCGGTGCGCGCCCGCTAGCGCGGCTCAGGGCCGTAGGGGCTCCAGTGCCCGAGTAAGGGCCTGAGGTCGTCGGTTCGTGGTTCGGGGATGTCGGGCAGTCGGGGCGGTGTGTGCGCTCGACGGTGGATGCTGCCCAGCTGATCCATGCTTCGGACCGTCCCGGGCGAGGGCCTGACTCATGAGATGTGAGAGCTGAGGCTGATACCGCCACGCCCCAACCGGGCAGCTGATACGGAGTCATCTGTAGTCCACCCTTCACTCACCGGAGTGCTGATCGTAGAATTCCGGTTCAGGGGGGATCAGCGGGACCTACGCGGCCACGGGGACGTTGTTCGAACACTCATGGCCGCTCTTCGCGTTGACGGCAGAGGATGCTGGAAACGTCGGTGCTCCGTTGGCCCAGAGAGCAACGATCAGCAGGGACCAACGTGACGAATACGGGTGGCTTCGGCGGCGGAGAAGATCTCCAGCGGCTCAAGACAATGCTCGCGGGCTGGCGGACCTCCCTGGTGGACCTGAGCGGACGCAACCGGCTGCTCAATTTCCGCCACACGAAATCGGCGACCCTGGAGATCTCGTACCCGTCGGCCGAGGAACTCGTCGAGGGACTCGACCGAGGCTGGGACTTCGCGCCGCTCCCCGATGAGGAACCGGAGCCCGACGAGTCGGAGGAGCCCGGCAGTGCGCTGCCCGCGGCGAGAGGCGATCACGCCGGCGGAATCGTCACGCAGAAGCGCACGGCCCCTTCCCTCCTGCGCGCGCTCAACAGCCTGCGCAGTAAGTCGACTCAGCTGTTCAACGACTACGGTCTGTGGACTCTAAACCTCGGGGTCGGCATGCTCCGCTGGCGAGACGACGCGGCCGAGTCCGGTAGTGACGCACCGCTGATCCTGCTTCCCGTCGTCATTGAACGCATGAAGAACGGCAGGATTCGCCTCCGGGCCAACGACGAAGAGGAACCGCGGTTCAACCCGGCTCTGAAGGTGAAGCTGGAGCAGTTCCACATCGACTGGACGCATGTCGCCGAGCAGGACCCCACGGACCTGCGCGCGGTGCTCTCGGCCGCCGCTCACGCGGTCGAGGGCAAGAGCGGCTGGCAGGTCTCCGACCGCGTGGTGGTGGCACTCTTCGCTTCCCACAAGGAGTCGATGTACCAGGACCTGCTCGAGAACGAGGGCCGGGTCCTGGCCAGCGATCTCGTGCGGGCGATGGCGCTCGGCCCGGATGCCGGCCTCGCGACCGACCGCTTCGACTTCGAGGAGATCGAACTCGACCGGATCGACGAACTGAGCCCGCCCGAGGACCGCCCGCTGGTGCTCGACGCGGACGCCTCGCAGCGGCAGGCGATCGTCGCGGCCGTGGCCGGGCAGTCGTTCGTCCTGGACGGTCCTCCGGGCACGGGTAAGAGCCAGACGATCACCAACATGATCGCCGGGCTGATGCACGCCGGCCGCAGCGTCCTGTTCGTCAGCGAGAAGGCGGCGGCTCTCGACGTCGTCCTCGACCGGCTGCGTTCGGTCGGACTCGACTCATATGCCCTCGCCCTGCACAGCCACAACACGAGCCGCAAGTCCGTCGCCCAGGAACTCGGTCGGGCCCTCGCGGAGGAGCCGCGAGCACCACAGCTCTCCCAGCAGGTACTGGCACAGGCCCGGGAGCTGCGCCTCGCGCTGAGCGCCTACGCCGAGGCGATGAACGAGGAGCGCGCACCGCTCGGACGGACCCTGCACGATGTGATCGGCCAGGTCGGGCAGTTGGCTGACGCGCCGGTCGCCTATCTGACTTCCGATGACGGACCCGCTTCTACCGGGTCCGCTGTGTTCCGGGCCGAAGATCTGAGCGCCGACGACCTGCGATCGATCGTCGAGGCGACGAAGGCCATTTCCGCTTCGTGGGAGGCCGTTGCCGACCCGTCTTTCCCTTGGCGCCATCTACGCTCGGGCATGCCGCACCCGCGACCGGTGCTCGAACAAGCGCAGGCCGCGCTGGACGGGCTCGCCACGGCCGTCGACCGGTACCGTGATCTCGCGCTCGACGGCACACCTGCCACCGACCAGACCGCCCTCGACCGTCTGATCGCGCTCCTCCGGCTGCTCGACTCCCGCAGTCCGGTGCCGGAGAGGTGGTTGACGACGGATGCCTTCGCGGACGACGTCGAAAACCCGGCCGATGCCTTCCTGACCGAACTCCGCACAGCCCATCGCGCAGGCACGGCTGCTCGAACCCAGGTCGGTGAGCGCTGGCGCGAGCTGTCCACCAGACTTACGGCGGAGCGGAGCGATGCCGAGCAGTCGCTGACGACCATGTCGCCACCCGGGCTCGACCCCGCAGCGTTGACCGAGG
Organism: Streptomyces sp. NPDC014889; assembly: GCF_043081205.1. Lineage (NCBI taxonomy): Bacteria > Bacillati > Actinomycetota > Actinomycetes > Kitasatosporales > Streptomycetaceae > Streptomyces > Streptomyces sp. NPDC014889. The sequence continues at coordinate 27,559 of NZ_JBIBWH010000018.1, read as the reverse complement.
AGCGGGCTCGCGAACTCGCCGACCAGTTCGACACGACTGCGGGAAGACTGGAGCGCGCTCATCAAACCCTCATGAGCGTCAGCCGTACGACAGGGCTTGCCGCGCCAGGCAGTATCGAGGACGCACGTCACCTGTGCGCCGTGATCGGGGTGGCGGCGAGTGAGCACCGACCGCTAGGGCGATGGCTGGTCCCTGACGGAGCGTCGGAGGCGGACGAGGCAGCGGTACGCGTCATCGCCGACGCGCTGACTGAGTTCTTCAGCCGACGGGACAACGTTCTGGCCGCTCAGGCTCTCGCAGCCTCGCAGGCGGGTCCGGGTTGGGCCGATCTGCGCGCCGAACTCAGCGCCGAGCGACCGGTCAACGAGCAGGCCCTCACCGAACTGGAGCCGCCCGGCATCGATATGGCGGCACTGTCCAGCCGAGCGGCCACGGAACTGGCGGACTGGCTGGAAGCCCTGGCCGACACGCTCGAAACCGCCGGCCGACGCGCCGACTCGATGGCCGCCGAGATCGGCTGCGACCGACCCAAGTCTACGTCGGAGGCCGAAGACCTGGCCGCGCTGATCGAGTCAGCCGATACCACCGATCGTGCTCTCGAAACGTGGCTGGACCCTCAGACACTGCCAGTCGTGCAGGCTGCGGTCGCCGATATCTCCGTGGCTGCCGAAGAACTGGAGGCCGCCGAGCAAGCGGCGAGCGGCGTCTTCCTGCCCGAGCTCCTCTCCACGCAGGGGCTCCCTGACGCCGTCCGGCGCCTCACCGAGGGCAGGCAAGGACTCGTCGGTATGCTGTCCAGCAGTATCCGGGCCGACCGTAAGCTCGTCGCCGCGCTCACGCACGCCGGCTCATGGCGAGGCGAGCTGTACGACAAGCTGCACCTGGCCGATGCCTGGTACACCGCGTACCAGAACCTGCGGTCGCTGGCCACGGAGCACGCCGAACTGATCGGCCGCTACAGGGGGACGAAACTGCCCGACGTCCCGGCCCTGCGGAAGGCGCTCGCGCACGCGGAAGCAGTCCACCGGCTGGCACCGGACACGGTCGGGAACCCGCACCGCAGGGGTCTCCTCGCCGCCCACCTGGCCGACGGCCGAGTGCCTCGGCGGGAAGTTCTGACGGAGGGTTCGGCCCTGTGTGGCGAACTCTCAGTGTGGCGGTGGGACTTGGCTCGCCCCGTGTTCTTGCCGTACGCGGAAGACTTGGCGAAGCAGCCGCTCGGGGACGTCGCACGCTGGCTGCGCGCCCATCTCGCCCCGCTGCGCCAGGGCATCGCCCTGCTGGACACCGTGACCTCGGTGGGGCGTCGAGAGGAGGGTCCCGGCGCCGAGCACACCACGCTGGCGTCCGCACGGGCCGCGGTCGCGGTCGCGCACGCGGCGCAGCGGGAGACAGCCGCGTTCGCCACCCGGGCGATGACCGACCGCAGGCTCCTCGGCCCCTGGTACAGAGGGCTGGACACGAACGCGGACGGCCTGCGTGAGGCCGCCCCGAACGGTATGACGGGCTACGAGCCGATGGGCGAACTCCTGCGCCGTGCGCTCGACGTGACCCGGCAGCAGCCCGGTTCGTACGCCACGGCCGACCACCGCGACCTGCTGGGCAGGTACGGCGCGGATGGACACCCGGACACCGGGGCGCTGTCCGCAGCGCTGCACGCCGCGCAGTTGGTCGCCCGCCTGGCGCCGGACAACCTCGCGGACACCGCCCGTCGATCCCGCCTCGCGGACACACTGGCCGACGACAGACCTGTGCCGCGCGAACTCCTCGGACAGACGGAACAGATCCGCGGCGAACTCGACCACTGGCACGAGTACGCCCACCAGCCGCATCTCGCCGGAGTCGGCCCGGTGCTCGCCGACCGCCCCCTGGACCAAGCCGCGGTATGGCTGCGATCGCATGTAGAGCCCTTCGAGGACGCCGTTGATCTCATCCACTCCGTCGCCCGCGTCATGGACGACACCGCCTGCCTGACTCTGACCCGGGCGCGGGAAGCGGTGACTGCGGTCGTCTCGGCACGCGCTGCCGAGTCGCGCTTCGCGGAGAACGACGCCGCATACCGGGGGTTCCTCGGCTCTCTCTACCGCGGTATCGGCACCGACCGCGACGGCGTGCTGGACGCGTTGGACTGGGCGCAGAAGGTCCGCCGTACGGCACACGGCGGCCACGCCGCGCCCCTCCCCGAGGCGGCGGCCAGGATGATCCTGACGACGTCCGCCGACTCCTCCGTGGCGGCTCGAGAGGCGGACTGGCGGCGTCAAAGGGAATCGCTGGTCGGGTATTTCGAGCCCGAGCGGGCCGAGGAACTTCGGCGTGAGCTCTCCTGGACGCTGCCCGCCGCCAAAGCCGTCCTGTCACGTCTGGACCGCGACTCCTTCGGGCCGGAGGCCTGGACTGCCTGCGCCGAGGCGCTGACCGTCCTCGGCGGGTATCACCTTGACGGACTGCCCGACCAGATGGCTCGCCGTGACGTCTCGGCCGAGGACTTCCCCGCGGCGGTGGAGCGCGCGGTGCTCGCCGCCTGGCTCGAGCACCAGCTCGCCACCGACGCCCGGCTGAAGCCGATGCGGGCCGGCGAGCGCGACCAGTTGGTGGAGCGTTTCCAGTCAGCCGACAAGGCCCTGGTGGAGGCGGCCCATGCCGAGGTGATCGCCGCGTGCAACGCCCGCCGACCGCGCCGTACGTCGGTCGGGCAGGCCGCTGTGATCCGCAGGCAAGCCGAGATGCAGCGTCGCCACATGCCCGTACGACACCTGCTGAAGCAAACCCGCGAGGTCGTGAAGCTGATCAAGCCCTGCTTCATGATGAGTCCACTGACGGTCAGTCAGTTCCTGCCGCCAGACTTTGAGTTCGATGTAGTCATCTTCGACGAGGCGTCCCAGGTGCTGCCCCAGGACGCGGTGAACTCCGTCTACAGGGGCAAGGCGCTCATCGTGGCGGGCGACCAGAAGCAGTTGCCGCCGACCTCGTTCTTCAGTGCGGGCGGTGACGGAGACAATGACGACGAGTGGGACGAGGAGGGCGTGGACAGCTACGAGTCCATCCTCGACATGTGCAGGGGCAGCGGCGTACTGCGCGGCATGCCGCTGCGCTGGCACTACCGCAGTCGGCACGAGAATCTGATCGCCTTCAGCAACCACGAGTTCTACGACGACTCTATGACGACGTTCCCGGGTGCGCTCGAACAGGGCCCGGACATCGGCGTGGAGTTCATCAAAGCGGACGGCATCTACGACCGCGGCGGCCGGAGCAACAACCCGGGCGAGGCCGCGAAGGTGGCCCAGCGCGTCATCCACCACTTCGATACCCGACCCCGGCTGACCCTCGGCGTGGTAGCCCTCTCGAAGGCGCAGGCCGAGGCCATCGAGGAGGCGGTGCAGAAGGCGAGGGAGGCCCGTCCGGACCTCGACCGCTTCTTCACGGAGGACCGGCTCGACGGCTTCTTCATCAAGAACCTGGAGACCGTCCAGGGCGATGAGCGTGACGTGATCATCCTGTCCATCGGCTACGGCCGCGATCAGCAGGGCAAGCTGCACTCGTCCTTCGGCCCCATGAACAACAAGGACGTCGGCTGGCGGCGCCTCAATGTGGCGGTGACCCGTGCCCGGCGCCGGATGGAGGTCGTCGCCTCCTTCTACGGCGGCGAGCTGCGCGACAGCGGCAATAGGAGCGTGCAGGCCCTCAAGCGGTACCTCGAGTACGCCCAGCACGGCCCGCAAATCCTCCAGACCGACGCGGCCGATCCGGACGCGGCGCCGGAAAGCCCCTTCGAGGAGGAGGTCATCGACCTGCTGCGCGGCTGGGGCTACTCGATGCAGCCGCAAGTGGGCGTCGCCGGTTTCCGTATCGACATGGCCGTACGTCACCCGGCGGCGCCCGGCAGGTACGCGCTGGGCATCGAGTGCGACGGTGCCATGTACCACTCCTCGCGGGCGGCCCGGGACCGTGACCGGCTGCGGGAGGCGGTCCTGCGCGACCTCGGCTGGAAGCTGCACCGGATCTGGGGCACGGACTGGTATCGCAACCGGCGGGACGCGATGGCGCGGCTGCGTGCCGCGGTGGAGGCGGCGTGTGAAGCGGATCCTCATACGGTGCGGGTTCCGCACGTCGCGGAGGGCAGGGCGGACGGAGAGGGTGGTGATACGGCGGCTGCCGCTGACGTTGCCGCGACTGCGGGCGGTGAGGAGGTCGCTGAGGCGGCGGGTGGTGACCCGGCGCCGCGAGTGGAGTTCGTGACCGTCGATACCGGGCCGTCGTCGTGGAGCCGTCCGTACCAAGTCGCCGACCACAGCGAGCTGGTCAACGTCCGCTTCGACTCCGCCCGCCTCCGCGGACTCGACGACATCGCACTCCAGGATCCCGATGCCGTCGGCGTGGTGGCCGACGTCGCGCTGCGCGTCGTCGAAGCAGAAGGCCCGATCGAGGAGGAGCTGATCTTCACTCGGGTCCGCTCGGTGTGGAACAAGGCCAGCTCCGGACCAGTGATCAAGGACCGGATCCGCCGGGCACTGCTGAAGCTGGTCAGGCAGCGCAAGATCGTCCGCATCGGCACCACGGCCTACGATCGGCCGGACCATGAGGTGACCGTCGCTCGCACGCCGATTCCCCGCTGCGACCGGAAGGTGGCCCTGGTGCCGGCCGTCGAGCGGCAGCTCGTGCTGAGGAAGGTGGTGGAGGAAGGTCCGGGCGTACACCGAGAGGACCTGCTGCGCGAAGCCGCCCGCTTCTTCGGGTGGGCGCGGCTCGGGTCTGATATCCGGGATGCCTTGACCGCCGACATCGACAAGTTGATCGCCGGCGGCCACCTCGTGGAGGCGGAGGGTGGCCTGATGCCTGCAGAGAGTGCCTGAGCGCGCGTACTTGGCCGGCCTTCTGAAGCCCTGCGCGGTACTGGGCCAGGAGCGCGGCGGCCTGGTCGAGCGGGCAGGGGCAGGGGAAGACGGGCAGGCCGCGCTCAGCGGCGTCCACCCTGACACGTCGATTGCCGAGTGGCCCGTTGACGCAGCGGTGTCCCCAGGTGCGCTTCTGGCGCAGTCAGCCAACCAGAAGCCGCGCCGGTGATCGGCATGGACCGCCGGTAGAAGCGGGTGGCGGCGCGAGGTCCTCGGCGTCGGCTGCCTGTCGATCAGGGACGCCTGTCCGCGAGCCGTGGAAACAGAGCTTCTGCGTTACCTCGCACATCGCTGCCGCCCGCGACCTGGGCATGGACGTGGCCGGGTTGCTGATGATGTCCCACATGGCCGAACTTGCCGAACTGGCCCGCCAGGCCAAGCTGATGGAGTCCTACGGAGCTCGGTGCGTCTACGTCACCGACTCCGGCGGCCGCCTGACCATGGACGGCGTCCGCGATCGCGTCCGCGCCTACCGCGATGCCCTCGCCCCGGACACCGGCTTCGGCATCCACGCCCACCACAACCTCGGCCTGGGTGTCGCCAACTCCGTCGTAGCGTCGAGAACGGAGTCACCCGCGTCGACGCCTCCCTAGCCGACCAGGGCGCCGGAGCCGGAAACTGCCCGCTGGAGGCGTTCATCGCGGTCGCCGACCTGATGGGCTGGGACCACGGCTGTGACCTGTCCCCCTGATGGACGCCGCCGACGACGTCGTACGTCCCCTGCAGGATCGCGAGGTCCGCGTCGATCGCGAAACCCTCACCTTCGGCTACGCGGGCGTGTACTCCAGCTTCCTGCGCCACGCCGAGGCCGCCGCTCGCCGACACGGCCTCGACACCCGCGCGATCCTCGTCGAGGTCGGCCGGCGCAAGATGGTCGGCGGCCAAGAGAACATGATCACGGACATCGCCCTCGACCTCGCGGCGGCCGATTCCGCCAGGTGACCTGACCGGGAGCGATCAGCGTGGTGCCTGACGCACGACCGGCTGGGACCTGTCCGAAGTAGGTCCGGCCACATCCTTCAGTCCGCCAGCCCCCGTCCAGGAGCAGCGGAACTCCGCCCGCTTCGCCGAGCGGCTACCGGTCACGATGCGGTTCGCCGGCGAAGTTGGCGCCATCCTTCGCGACCTCCCCGACGCCTATGAACCCGAAGCCCGGTACGCCTTCTACATGTAGATGCGGATCTCGGTGACCGTGGCTGCCGGGTACGCCGTGAGGTTTTCAAGCTGGCACAGCTCACCTCCGGCAGGCCCGAACTCCACTTACTGACCTTCAAAGCGTGGTGTCGGCAGGGGCTGACGGCCCGTGATCCTTGCGGTATGCCGACTGCATGCGGTATGCGCAAGGGGGCGGACTGACCGACGAGCGGCGGGTCTTCCGCGAGAAGCTGAGGATGGCGGCGGCCGAGCGGTTCGTCCAGGGTGACGAGAACGCGGTCATAGCGCACGACCTGCGGGTCAGCGTCCGGTCGGTACAGCGCTGGCGCAAGGCCTGGTCCCAGGGCGGGCCGAGAGCCCTGGCCTCCAAAGGGCCGGCGTCATTACCGCTGCTCAGTGACGAGCTGTTCACCGTGCTCGAGCAGGAGCTGGCCAAGGGGCCGGTGGCGCATGGCTGGCCGGACCAGACCTGGACCCTGTCACGGATCAAGACGCTCATCGGGCGTCGGTTCCACAAGAGCTACACCGTGCAAGGGGTCGCCGCGCTGCTCAAGAGGCATGGTTGGAGCTGCCAGGTACCGGCGCGCCGGGCGGTGGAGCGCGACGAGGCGGCGGTGGCCGGCTGGGTGAAGGAGACCTGGCCCCAGGTGGAAGGACCGTGGCGGCGCTCGGCGCCTGGCTCGTCTTCGAGGACGAGGCCGGCTTCTCGATGACGCCGCCGACCACCCGCACCTGGTCCCGCCGCGGCCACACTCCCGTCGTGCGTGTGCGGGGACGCTCCCGCCGCCGGTTATCCGTCGCCGCCCTGGTCTGCTACAAACCCGGCGAACGCTCCCGGCTGATCTACCGGCCCAGCCCGGACGCCCGACCCGACGGACGCAAAAGCTTCTCCTGGAAGGACTACCGCGATCTGATCCAGACCGCCCACCAGCAGCTCGGCGGTCCGATCGTGCTGATCTGGGACAACTTGAACACCCACCTGACAGCCGGGATGCGCCGCTACATCGCCGAATGGGACTGGCTCACCGTCTATCAACTCCCGTCCTACGCCCCGGACCTCAACCCGGTCGAGGGCATCTGGTCGGTACTGCGGCGCACCACCACCGCCAACCGTGCTTTCGCCGACCCGTAAGACCTGATCAACGCCGTCCGGCGGGGCTTACGCCAACTCCAGTACCGCCACGACGTCCTCGACGGCTGCCTCACCGGAACCGGACTGGTGCCCGCCCCACCATGACGACATCACGCATTCAAGGTCAGTAGGTCTTTCAGTCGAGGTCTCGTGACGCGATCAGCCGGTTGGTGAGTTCCACCGTGGCGAGGTACCACCAGAAGATCCAGTCGAGGAACGCTTCGTCGTAGTCGCCGCGCTGGTCGGCCCTGCGGTGGCGCAGGTCGTAGCGGTTGGCGATCTCGAACAGCGCCCCTTCGTCGGGCTTGCCGACCTGCTCTTTGATCAGGGCGCGGCGTTCTTCGAGGATGCCCGCGAGGGTGACGATCGCCGATCGCTTGCTCTCGGCTGACGTGCCGCGTCCTGCGTGGCGGATCCGGGTGGTGGTGTCTGGGACGCTGTCGTTGAGGGTGCGGTGCACCAGCGTGCTGCGGGCGTCGTCGGTGACGGCGACCAGGCGCCCGAGGTCTTCTCCTTCGGCGGCGAGTTCGTACTCGATGCCGGCCTCGCGCAGCAGCTGGTTGACACGGCGTGCACCGGTTCGAACTGGACTGCGGTTGGCACACAACCGGTGGGGGAACGGACCGAGCGGCACGGGCGCTGCCAGCGAAAGCCGTACGCCCGCGAGCTGGAGTACGCGCCAAAGGACGTCACGGCAGCCGAGAAGGTCGCGCTCGTGCGGGCCTTCGTCGACGCAGCCCTAGCCTCGCAGGAACCCTCGCCATTCCTTGACGCCGGGCCCGAGGGGCAGTGACCCCGGTGCCCGTCGCGGCCCGCAGGGACCAGTTGCCCATGAGGGAGCTGGTGTCGAGCAGGAACCCCGCGGCGGTGCCGATCAGACACCCGGCGGCCATCACCGCGATCATGCCGAGGGCCGTCGAGCTGAGAAGGGGGATCAGGACATTGAGATCACGGCCTCCACCGGGCGCCCTGGGTCTCCCGCCTTGCCCCGGCTCTCCACCGTTTCACCTGTACCGTTCGGAGCGGCTCCGAGCCTTCGTCGGAAAAGGCCATGACGTTGTCAGGGGCTGCTCGTATCTTCAGACCATGACCGTCACTGCCCGCCGGGAGCTGGTGAGTCCAGCGACCCGCAACGCTTTCCGCTCGCTCGCCACGGATCTGACCATCCGGATCGTGGAGGAGCTGTGGGAGGACCATGGGTTCGCACCCATCCCTCCGGAGGAGCTGAAATACGACGACCCCGGGCAGCGGCGGACCACGTTCATGCTCTACGCGGAAGGCGTGGATTGGTCTGACCCCGAGCATGTCCGGCGGGCGCTCCTCGTCTTCGAGGACTTCATCCGCGCGTACCGGGACCCTGACCAGCAGGGCACCCCCAAGTGGCTGGAGGACATCGGCGTTCGGCTGGAGCGGGACGGATTCCTTCTCGACAAGAGCGGCCGGATCTCGTGGAAGCACCCGCCCATTTCCCTCCTCTCCCGGGATCTGAGCGCACTAAGTGACAGCTCGGGGATCGTTGTCGAGCTGGAGCGGATCAGGCGAGACCTGACCACGGACCCTCATGGGGCCATCGGAGCCGCCAAGCAACTCATCGAGGCGACGGCGAAGACGGCCCTCCGGGAGCTAAGCATCGAGATCGACAAGAACGCCGCCCTCCCAGCTTTGGTCAGCAATGTCCAGAAGGCACTGAAGCTCGATGCCGCGTCGGCTCCTGACGGGCCCGACGGCAGCAAAGCCGTGAAGAAGATTCTTTCCGGCTCGGTGAACATCGCCGTGGGCGTGGCCGAGCTACGCAACCAGGGCTTCGGTAGCGGCCACGGGCAAGCCAGTGCGCCGTCCGGACTAGGGGTCCGTCACGCACGTCTGACGGTCAACGCTGCTGTGACTTGGTGTGAGCTGATTCTCGACACGCTCTCGGACCCCGCAGCGCCCTGGCGCAAGCCCGCCACTTGACCTAGCGGCCTTCTCGATCATAGGGCGGGGGAAGCGAGGGGCCGAGCCGGGTGGCACGGGCCGAGGAAGACTGCGATGCCGTTGCCGTCGGGGAGGGGTGGGTGGCCTGCGTCCAGCCCTGCCAGCCCTGACGGCGGTAGAAGGCCATGGCCCGGCCCGACCGTACGGAGGTGAGCAGCCAGGAACGGCCTTCGGAGGCGTCAGCGGTGACCGCCTCCAGTAGGCCGGCCGCGAGCCCGGTGCCGCGCGCGTCGGAGCGGACGGCGAGCTCGTCGACCTCGCGGGAGCCGCATAGCCACTCCACCGTGCGCTTGGGTCCGAGGCCCGCGGTGGCCTGCGGGTAGCAGCGATCGGCGGGGAAGGGCGAGTGGGTGGTCCAGGCGGTGGCGAAGACGAGGACCTCCCCGCCTTGAATGGCGAGCGCGGCGGTGAACCCCGGACGCCGTACGTTTGCCGGCAGCCGACCGACGAATTCGACTGCCTTCTCCTGCTCCTCGTTCCAGGGTGGGGCGCAGAAGGCGTCGACGTACACGGAGTGCAAGCCACGGGTATGGGCGAGCAGTTCGTCGCCCCCGACGACGCGGATGTCGGTGGTCATCAGGCCCGTTGCGCACGTTGGCGATCGGATCACCAGTGGTGACCATAAGGCGCCCCCGCGCCTGAGGATCATTGCTGTCGGAAGGAAAGTAGATGTCTGCGTCACGGCCGAAGTCATGACCGCCCTCGACCGCCGACAACCCCGGATACCGGGACTGCAACAGGGCGCAAGCGCACCGTTCGAACTCTGCTGGATGGACAGATTCGTTGAGAGCCTGCCGCACGCGAGCCGGAAGATTCACAACCCACATGCTATGCACCGTGTGCGTTCTACGGTTGTGGAAAGCCGCTCAGCCGGACGGCTCGCCGTCTGCTGGGAAAGTCGGACCCGCTCGACGCACAGGTCGCCGCGCGGGCCGTACTCCGCGGTCGCCCCCGGGCCCGGGCCAAGTCCGGCGACGGCCTGCTACCGGATGCTTCTCTTGACTTCGGTGACGATGGTCCCAGGCTTGCCACCCTGTGCCGTGCGGCTGGCGCTTTGGCTGAACTCTCTCCAGACACGCGGGCGTTCGGCTGTCACTGGCTGCCGTTCACCGATCATGCCCTGGACCAGGCAATGGCCGCTGCGCTCGAGGTGGTGCTCGAGCCACTCTCTGGACGCGAGGAGACTGTAAGCCCTGCCGCTTGGGCGGTCCCATGTCAGGTACTGCACCTGCAGTTGCCCGTCGGTGTCGTACCAGAAGGGGCGGTCCGGGTCTCGCCGCAGCCCGCTGTCTCTCAGGAGTGGGTCACTGGGCAGCGTCACGGAGACGGACGCGTCGAGGGAGCAATCAAGGCTCTGACCGCTCCAGTTGTAGGTCTGGTCGGTCGGAATAGCGGTGACGGGTTCCCCGTCGGGGTCTGTGGCGAGGACCATCCGGCCCTGCGGCTGTGCGGCGCGGATGCGCTCCAGCCAGTCGTCCTCGTCATCTTCCATCGGACCGTCCGCCCACTGCTCCGCGAGCTCCAGGAGCAGCTCTTCCCGGCGCTTCTCCCTCCGCTCCCGCCAGATGGCGGGGATGGCGACGCTCTCCTCCGAAGCCGGTGGTCCAGGGGCTGGCTCCAGGGAGGACAGATCGGCGTCCCCTGGAACAGGGGAGTCGTCCCCCACCGGAACCGGGTTCGTCGTACTGAAAGGTACTCACATGCCAGGAGTCGGGTTCCGGATCGGTCCAGGGACCGGGCACGGTGGGGAAGTCGGCCAGGAGAAGGCTGTGGCGATCGGCTCCTTCGGGCATCAGCCGGTTTGTGAACGAACGTCCCTCAAGCCATGTGAGCAGGCTGGTGAGTTGAGGGGCGGGCACGAGCCAGCTGTGGATGCGGTGCCACTGCTCTGCCTGGCCGCGGGCGACGTTCCATCCTCGGCCGTCGTGGTCGTCCACGGCCTGTTCGTAAAGGACGATCCACTGCCTGTCCTGGCTGTCAGTGCGGATGCCCAGTTCGTCGAGGTCGGGCAGGTTGTCCGGACGGCTGATCCATTCGTCGACGCCCTCGTCATCGGGCAGGTCGGGGACAGGTGGTGCCAGCGGGTGTGCGGGGTCTGCGGTCGCGAAGGTGGCGTGGTCGGCTTCGTCTCGACTGTTGTCGTCGTCGGTGTCGGAGAAGGGGTGTCGGGCCGGGGGGAGGGAGGGGTCGATGTCGAGCAGCGACAGTCGTGCCGCTCCGGGGTATTCGGCGGCGTCGTGCTCGGTCCGCCGGTGGGGGTGCCGATGGTTCGCCAGGCGTTCCACGAGCTCGTGGAGGGCCATCCACTGGTACTTCTTGCCGATCCGTTCGCCCTTGTGAGACTGACGGGAGCCAGAGTGGCGGGAACGCATGTTGTCGAATTCGGCGAAGAGTTCAGGTGTCCAGCCCAGGTCGGCGACGCGGGCGAGGATCCAGCGTGCGGCCCACTGTGCGTCGACATGGGCAGCGGCGAGGCGTTCGTCGTCTGCCGGGGGCACTCAGCAGGCTCGCAGCTGCGCGTACTGGTCCACGTCGAGGACGTCCCTCGCCTTCCTCCCGGTGAGGAGTTGTTCAACGGCAGCCGGTGTGCTCAAGGCGGGCCGGACGGACTCCGGAAGGCTTTGCGCGAAGGCTGGGATACGGGCGGGGTCGACTACGGCGGGATCGTCGGCGCGCTGCCACGCCGGCCGACGGGGATAGTCGGTCGACAACGGCAGCAAACTGAAATGGCGCACGGCCGGCCGGACCTGGTAGTCCGCAAAGTCTCCCAGCGGTGAAAGGGACGAGCGGAGGGGCCCCCACAGCGACTCCTTCTGCTCCCGCAACGGGAAGAGTACGTCGAGGTCCTCCTCCGCAGGAGCCTGCCCGATCTGAGCGCAGGCGTGCGGATGCCTGACCGCGTCTGCTTCTTCGCCGGTGACGACTCCAGCGTGGTGCGCCAGGGTGACAACGCGTGTAGCCGCTTCGCACCGCAGCGCGTTCCGTGAGGCATGCGCGGGCGAATCAATGGCACCGTAGGAGTACGTGAGGAGCCGCCGGGCGACTGTGCCGAGGAGGTCGTGCTGGCTGGCGTCCTCGCCGCGACGGGCCAGGACTCCGTAGGTGACCCATACCAGGCGCTCGAAGAGGTAGGGATCGTCGATCTTCTCCGCGTCCTCGTGGAGGAATCTGTCCAGGAGGGAGACGAGAACGTCTCCGTGTCCCAGGAGCAGCTGCACGAGGGCTTTGGTGGCCCGGTCCCGCAGGAACCGGTTGGAGGATGTGAGGGTCCACACCAGTGTCGTGGCCGCCAGCCGGACGACTTCCTCGTCGTCGGCTCCAGCCGCCTGCACCGGCTGGCGTGTCCGATTACCGAGCCGAGGCCGGGCCGTGAGGGACGCAGGGTGGAGATGGCGCGGGGTGGGGTACTGCTCGGCCCAGCGCAGCAGCCGGTGCAGTGCGGTGACGTCCCACAGCAATGAGTAGGTCTCGACGCCCCACCATGCGTCGCGCTCGGGTCGCGGCTTTCGCAGTAGCACCTGGTGGAGACGGTCGGCGTTCAGCAGATGCCCCGACTCGGCGGTCACCGCCACCGCGGCCTCCAGCACGTCCGAATTGCGTCCGTGACGTGCGGCGGTCTCGTTGAGGAGTTCGATGGTGCGTTCGTTAATACTGTGTGTGCTGCGCAGCGGAAGCGTTTCCAGAAAGCTGCGGGCCAGCCGGTAGCCTCGTGCGTCCGCGCGCCTGCCGGGGCCAGCGGCGGCCGTTACCGATGGGGGAGAGCCAGCCAGCAGGTCGATGAGTTCCGTCCCGGTTTGCTCGGGCAGGAGAATCGATGCCGCCTCCTGATAGTTCGGGGCAGCCTGACCCAGCCAGCTCCGCAGCGAGGAATCGGCGGCCAGCGGGCGTCCCTCGCGTAGCGCGTCGATCTCGTCCTGGTGGGCAGCGAAGACCGACCGCACAACACGGGTCGTCGCCGAACGCCTGGTAAGGAAAACCGATACCGGTTGCCTGTTCGGCCATGAAGGTTCGCTCGTTGGACACCAGCCCCTGGGCGAGGAGTTGCCCGAGCATCGTTTCCGGCCATGCGGTCGCCGCCGGAGCGTACGCGTCGACAAGAGCGCGGGCTTCCTCACGCGGCAGCACGGAACGCTGTGCGGCGGCCATGCGCGAGGCCAGGGCGTCCACCGCACGGTGCACGGGCCGCTCTAGAGGATCGAGCCCGAGCCGGGAGCAGATGGTCGCCGCACGATGGTCGACATAGGCGTCGAACACCGCACTCCGGTCACGCGGATGCCCGCCCGACCCGCCACGCTTCAAGCTCTTGCTCAGACTGTCCGCGTACAGCTTTACGAACAACGGGTTGGTGAAGACCGAGGCCAGCAGGGGATTGTTGGGAAGCGCCGCCGCCACACCCCGCAGATAGCTCTCCAGCCCTTCCATCTCCCGTCCTGCAAAGCCGGAGTGCACGGAAGCCGGCACATCGAAACGATCAGGCACGACGATCGACTTGAAGGTCGAGCGGCAGGACACCAACAAAGCGATGTGCTGGTACCCGGCCAGACGCACCTGCAGTGCGAGCAGTTCGCTCTTCCAGTTCCCGGCGTCGTCGGAGTCATTGAGCGCATCGATGATCAACAGGAAGCGGCAGCCGCTGGCCGCGCCAGCGGCGTCCAGCGCCTGGAGGAAGTCCCGCTCGGCAAGCGGCCCCAGGCCACGCTTCTGCGCGATCTCACTCAACGTGTCGTGCCCGGTGAGCTCCTGCCCGAACACCACCAGCGCCGGACGGCCCTCGTCTACGGCCCGTCGCGCGGCGTCGACCAGCAGATGCGTCTTGCCCTGCCCTGCTTCCCCTAGGAGCAGCCAGGTCTTCTTCTCCGCTGCCTGGGCAGCGGGACTCCGCAACAAGTTGCCCAAGCGCTCGCAGGCGTCGAGGGCACGAGCCAGAGCGCGCTCGCACAACCATTGCACGCTCTGCGCCGCGGTCACCGGAGCGCCTGCGCCCTGTCCGGCCGCAGAGGTGGCGTCGTCGCTTTCGGACTCTTCCTCAGCGAACCGGCCAGCCATGTCCCTGAACTCACCCAGCCGTTCCAGCATGTCCTCCGCCACAGCCGAGCTCTGCTCGGCGGGGAAACCGGACGATGCGGATGCAGCGGACAGGTCGCGGACCAAGGTGTCCGCGCCTTCCCGCAATGCGGGCGTCCACGCGTGCACCCAGCGCGACAGCGCCTGATGGTCGGGGCTGCTGTCCGGCGCGGGATAGCTGTCGTACCAGCGCGTCATCTCGGAAAGGAGCGTCACCACAGCGGACTGCAGATCCCGGGACCGCTGGACGCCCTGCCTCAGAAACTCCTGTGGCAGGGCGCACGCATCCGCCACGCGCGCAAGGGGGCAACGCCACATGATGCTCGGGTGTGTACCGCGCCTCGGCCAGACGCTCAGCAAACGTGACCTGTTCCCTGAACCACTCGCTGCCCAGCGCCCGCCGTTCGAAGAAGAACCACTGACGTCCCTCATTTCCAGGGCGGGTCAGCCGCTCCAGCAGCTCACCGCCACCGACGTAGCGGATCTCCACGTCGGCAAGACCGGGCAGGTCCTTCTACCACCGGGCGATGTTGTTGTTCCACCGCTCCCTCGCACCGGTACGCGCGTTCCCGCGCGGTGTGACGGGGGTGGGGTCGGAGAGGTCGAAGGGGGTGAGGAACTCAAGCCGGACAATCTTCCGGTTCGCGATGTTCTCACCGACTGTCTTGGCGCTCTTCTTCGCCTGAGGGATGAGATCGTCGATGTTGTGGACGAACTTGACCTGGTATCCGTGCGCAGCGCTGCCGTCGGGCGCCTGGTCGTACCATTCGACGCCGCCGTCCGGAGCAGCAGTTTTGATCGTCTCCCAGCCTGGAGGCGCCGGCGTGCGGAGCTGGAAGCAGAGTTCCTCGAACGCGCGATGCTGGCTTCCGTCCCATTCACGGATGCTCTGCCAGTTGTGTGCCCTGCTGTCGTTCGATGCCACTGCCGTCCTCTGACCGTCCTGCCGCCCCACCGTGCGCGTGTCGGATCTCAGCGTAGAGGGCTGCGCTGACACACCAAGTCCCCCTGAGCCGATGGAACCGGCAGCTCGGTGCAGATCAGGCGTAGGAAATTCCGTCGCCGTCGACGTGCTGGGCCTGATCATCGGCGTGGTGGCCCTGGTGGCGAGTGAGCCGGGGCTGCACGTCGAGGTCAGAACTTTGCGAGGCGGATCTGGTACCAGTCGCTGTACATGCCCATATTTGAGACGAGGGCGGCGGCCTGGCCGCAGAAGGTACAGACGCCTTCGTGGGTCGATCCGCAGTCGAAGCAGATCCAGGAGTCCTCTTCCGGTGAGTGGGCCATCGGGGTGCTGATCACGGGGGACGAGCGGCAGCTGCCGCAGCCGGTGAGCACCACCTCCTTGCGTGACGTCTCCCTGCCAATACCCGGTCAGGAGCGGACGAGAGTCAACGCCTTGTCAGCTCGCTCAGTCAGGTTGAGCATCGGTTCGGCCGAAGTCATCCGGCAGTGATCGAGTCATACCGCCGTACCGGGATCGATGGGACGGTTGTGCAGTGCCGTCCCGGGCGGAGGTCTGACTCGTGAGATCTATGACCGAAGTGTCCAGTCACGGACCTGTCGACTGCCGTTGCGGGATGTTGCCTGCCACCGAGCCACAGGGCGTGTCCCAATAGGGGCCTTGCCGAGTTCAGGCGCCATCACGGTTCAGACCGCCCGAGCAGGCCGGTGCCATCCACCCAGCACGTCACCACGCGGGAGGAGAACCACCATGACGACCAGACAGCGCAGCACCTCCTCGAGCACGGACCCTCCCGTGCGGAAAGAGGTCGTACTGGGTGTGGACACGCACGGCGAGGTTCACGTCGCCGCCGTGATCTCCTCGCTGGGGAAGATCTTGGGGACCGCGTCCTTTCCGGCGACAGCGGCCGGCTATCGGCAGCTTCTCGCGTGGGCCCGCAAGCGGGGTACGGTGCGCCGGGCCGGTGTGGAGGGCACGGGCACCTTCGGCGCGGGCCTGTCCCGCTACCTGCTGGCGCAGCAGGTCGAGGTATATGAGGTGAACCGGCCCGACCGCTCGGCCCGCCGGCTGCTGGGGAAGTCGGACCCACTCGATGCGCAGGCCGCCGCGCGGGCTGTGCTCAGCGGTCGCGCCCGGGCCCGGGCCAAGTCCGGCGACGGTCCGGTGCACAGCGCCCGGATGTTGAAACTTGCCAAGGACTCCGCGGTCAAGGCCCGTACCCAGGCGATCAACCAGCTCAAAGCCGTCCTGGTCATCGCCGACCCCGTCCTTCGGGAACAGCTGTCCAGCCTGGGCAACCGCGAGCTGTTCCGCACCTGCGCACGCCTCGGCCTACCCGGCGGTGGGGGAGACGAGGACGCAGTGACCCAGGCCACCCACTTGACGTTGCGCATGCTCGCCGAGCGCATTGAGCAGCTCACCGGGCAGATCGATGAGCTGAACCAGCGCCTGACCCGGCTCGTCGAACGCCACGCCCCCCAGCTGCTCGTACCGGTGGGCATCGGCCCGGACAGCGCTGTCACTCTACTGATCACCATGGGAGACAACCCCGAGCGACTGAACACCGAGGCGTCCTTTGCTGCCCTTTGCGGAGTCAGCCCCGTCGAGTACTCCTCTGGCCGGCCGAGCAAGCGCCGGCTCAACTACGGCGGCGATCGGCAGGCGAACGCTGCCCTGCACCGCATCGTGTTCACCCGGCTGCGCCACGAGCCTCGTACCCAGGCGTACTACGAACGCCGCACCCAGGAAGGCAAGACCCGGCGTGAGATCATCCGATGCCTCAAGCGATATGCCGCCCGAGAGGTCTTCAACCTGGTCAGGACGGCATCTACCGATCCCGCGTTATAGGGGCGTCTGTGAGAGAGGCGTTCGAAGGCAAGCCCCTGCAGACGCGGCCGGCGGGGGCTTTCGGGCGGGTGTGCTGCAGCTCCGGCGTCGGCACCGTTGCCCTCGGGTTCTCCTCCCTGCGCCCTCGCGTCGAGTGCTCGGCAAATCCGGCCGGGGCCCTTGGCGACCAACAGTCATAGCCTTCGCCCCTGCAAAGTCGAACGCCCCTGGAGGCGTCTGAGGCGATGCCTGCCCCCGCCGAGGGGCGCACGGGCTTCTCGTCCGCAGGCTGTTCATGGTCGCGGAAGCTGCGACAGGACTATGTGCACCGGGCGGGCCGCACCGCCCGCGCCGGTGAGTCCGGCAGCGTGGTCACGCTCGTGCTGGCGGGCCAGCGCCGCGAGACGAGCCGCATGATGGCCGGGGCCGGCATCGAGCCGACCGTCACCAAGGTGCGCTCGGGCGAGGCGGAGCTGAGCCGGATCACCGGCGCCAAGACTCCCTCCGGGATCCCGCTCGACGGCGGGCCCGCCGTCCCCCGACCCAAGAACACCAACGCTCCCTTCCACGGCCTCGGCACCAGCAAGGGCACCTCCTGCGGCGCCGGCGGCAAGTCCCGAAAGGCGGGCGAGGCCCGCAAGCTCGCCGAGGCCCGCAGGGCCGCCCTCGTGCATCGCAACGGCTGAGAGCCGTTGCCCTGGCAGCCTGGCCACGGGATCGACAACCCTCGGCCCGACCCGAAGCCGTCATGTGCGCCTCACCTACGAAGTCAACGCCTTTGGCCGCGAGAGGGATACCCGCCGAAACGGAGCAGAATGATGTTGCCGGCGCCTCGCACTGCGCCCAGCATGACAAGCTGTGCTTGCCCACCCCCGAACCCAGGAGGTCACCATGACCGCAGAGCCCGTATCTACGGAAGGTTCGGAGCCGGCTGCCCCGGAGACGTCCCCTCTGGAGCCGGACAGCGACGGCAACTACGACCTCAAGCGCAAGTTCCGCGAAGCCCTGGCGCGCAAGCGCGGTGCGCAGGCGGACGCCGCTGATATTGCCGCCAAGTCCGATGCGTCGAAGGTGCGTTCGGCGCACGGCCCGGCTGCGAGCCAGCGGTCGTTCAGGCGCAAGAGCGGCGGCTGAGTCGATGAGTCCCGTGATCTGACCGCTTCAGCGGCATCGCGCTATCCACTCGCGCGTCCCGTCCAGCGGCCCGCGACGTGCGCATGCCCGTGCGCGCGTCGCGGGCGGGCGTAGCCGGCGGACTCGCCTGGGGGAATGGCCCAGATGCGGTTGGCTCGGGTCGGTGGCGCGGCCGAACTGGAATTCCGGGAAAACGACTGCGGCTGCCGTCAGCTCCTCGCCGTCCGGGCCTGAGGCTCGTACGGCGGGCCACAGCACCGTCTCTTCCACGAAGGCATGGCTGAAAACCAGCTGCACCGCTTGCTTCAGAACGCGTTCCCGCTGCTGAAGGTCGTCGAGGGTCAGGTACTGATCCGTCAGCCGCCGTTTCCTCGTGCTCACGGCGTTGCCGCACCAGGATGCTGCTGTTTCCACCGAGCTGATCGACGGTCTGGTCCTTGATGGTCTTCGATATGGCCGCTCCCGTGCGTGCGCCGGAGACGGGCCGTGACGCTTGCCTGAGCCACCCTGATCTCCACGCCCGCCCGCACCATACCTTGGGGGAGCAGCCCTTACGCTGGGCGCGCCCCCAAAGCTTCCCGAAACGTTGCGCTCCGGCTGGGTCAAAATCTGTGCCCGCGAGCTGAGGTTTTCAACGGGACAGGCAGACAGATTCTCTACCGCATTAAGTGGGGGTGGGATTCTTCACCGTACACAGGCCGCTTCGGCGTGCTACTGTCGATCTCAGTTGCAGTTGTGGTTCCCAAAACTTCAAGTGCCCTCCGGGCGGCGCCTGTGCCACTGGAAGCACTTTTGTTATCCGGTCTTTTTCCCGGCGGGGTGATCATCGCGGCGACACGGGGTCCGTGCAGTGCGGATCCCGATGCACTGCCCCAAAGGAGAAATGATATGGCTGCTGGTACTGTGAAGTGGTTCAACGCGGAAAAGGGTTTCGGCTTCATCGAGCAGGACGGTGGCGGCGCTGATGTGTTCGCCCACTACTCGAACATTGCCGCCCAGGGCTTCCGCGAGCTGCTGGAGGGCCAGAAGGTGACCTTCGACATCGCGCAGGGCCAGAAGGGTCCGACGGCCGAGAACATCGTTCTCGCCTGACGCTGACTGTCGCGTAGTTGTAGCTGGGGCCCGCGTCCTTCGGGGTGCGGGCCCCAGCTACTCGCATTTTCCGCAGTGGTTTCGCCTGCGGACGACAACCAGGAAACCCGTAGGCTCACCGCATACGGGGCATCCTTCAGGGGGTGCACGCATCCCTTTATGGCTTCATCGCGGCGGACGCCCGGACATTGCGTCCGCTTCGCGCCACTCATTCCAGCGCCTGTGCCCGCACGGATTTTCCGTCGGTCAGATTCGCTGTCGCATTCCACCGGTCCATTCTTGCAATTCTCTGTGCTGCTGATCGCTGCGGGAATTCCTTGATATGTGCCGTATCGAGGAAGGTTCCGCATGAACCGCACACGCACGAACGACCGCTTCAACCGCACCCGTAACGGCAGTGCCGAATCCGGAAGGGGCGGCAGCCGATTCGGTTCGTCGGCCAGTCGCCGCTTTGCCGGATCGAGCCGTTCCGGTGGTTACGGCCGCCGGCCCGCCGCGGTCCAGGGGGAGTTCGCGCTGCCCAAGACGATCACTCCCGCGCTCCCCGCCGTGGAGGGCTTCGCCGACCTCGACATGCCCGGGGCGCTGCTGGGCGCGCTCAGCTCGCAAGGCGTGACCGTACCCTTCCCGATCCAGGCCGCGACCCTGCCGAATTCCCTCGCCGGCCGGGACGTACTGGGCCGTGGCCGCACCGGCTCCGGCAAGACCCTCGCCTTCGGGCTGGCGCTGCTGGCCCGTACGGCCGGGCAGCGCGCCGAGGCGAGGCAGCCGCTGGGGCTGATCCTCGTACCCACGCGTGAGCTGGCGCAGCAGGTCACCGACGCGCTCGCCCCGTACGCCCGCTCCGTGAGGATGCGGCTGGCCACGGTGGTGGGCGGAATGCCGATCGGCCGGCAGGCGAGCGCGCTGCGCGCTGGCGCCGAGGTCGTCGTCGCCACGCCGGGACGCCTCAAAGACCTCATCGACCGTGGCGACTGCCGGCTGAACCAGGTTTCCATCACCGTCCTCGACGAGGCCGACCAGATGGCCGACATGGGCTTCATGCCGCAGGTCACCGCCCTCCTCGACCAGGTCCGCCCCGAAGGCCAGCGCATGCTGTTCTCCGCCACTCTCGACCGCAACGTCGACCTGCTCGTGCGCCGCTACCTCAGCGACCCCGTCGTGCACTCCGTCGACCCCTCGGCCGGCGCGGTCACGACGATGGAGCACCACGTGCTCCACATTCACGGCGCCGACAAGCACACGGCAACCACCCAGATCGCCGCACGTGACGGCCGCGTGATCATGTTCCTCGACACCAAGCACGCCGTCGACGGCCTCACCGAGCACCTCCTGAACAGCGGGGTACGGGCCGCCGCCCTGCACGGCGGGAAGTCACAGCCACAGCGCACCCGCACGCTGGCACAGTTCAAGACCGGACACGTCAATGTGCTGGTAGCGACCAACGTCGCGGCGCGCGGCATCCACGTCGACAACCTCGACCTCGTCGTCAACGTCGACCCGCCGACCGACCACAAGGACTACCTCCACCGCGGCGGCCGCACCGCCCGCGCAGGAGAGTCCGGCAGCGTCGTCACCCTGGTCACCCCCAACCAGCGCCGCGGCATGACCCGCCTCATGGCAGCGGCCGGCATCGTCCCGCAGACCACCCAGGTCCGCGTCGGCGAAGAGGCCCTGCACCGCATCACCGGCGCCCAGGCCCCCTCCGGCATCCCGGTCGTCATCACCGCACCGGTGGTCGAACGCCCCAAGAAGCGCGGCGCCACCTCACGCGGCCGACGCCGCCCCGTCTCGGCGGCCCGCCGCGCGCCCGTACGGCAGTCCACCGCCGGTGCGGCGGCATAGAACCTTCGTGTCAGGAAGCCCGCCCAACTTCGCAGGAGGCACCCTTTGACGCTGGACCAGACGCAGTTCCGCTCAACACGTACCAACGCCGTGCAGACGGCGGCCGATCCCGCGGACGCGGCCGGACCGCAGGTCTGGGAGGACATGACCGTGGAGGTGGCACTGTCCGTGATGGCCGCCGCCCGTACAGGTCAGCTGGTCGTCTGCGACGAGGACGGTATGTGCACCGGCCTCGTCACCCGGGACCGGCTCACGGCCGTTCGTGACGGCTCCGGATATACGGACCGGATCCGCCTGCGTGACATCGCCGACGTCATCGGGCCCTTCGCCTCGCCGCTGGCCACGACGGCCGAAGCCGAGCGTGCGATGCGCTGCCGCCGACTCGGGGCCCCGCCCGTGGTCGACGGACACGGCAACGCTCTGGGCGTCCTCGCCCTCTCTCGCTGAACCGCCGTCACCCCACCCGGCCCCGTCTTCTCTTCTCCCTGGAGGCATCATGCGCTGTGTCATCGCTCGCTTCCCGTTCGACCTGACCAAGAGCGGCGTGGTGGAATCGATGAAGGGTGTCACACCTGAGCTGGTCACCGGTGAGTTCGTCATCATCGGACGACGCCACTACCCCGCCAAGCAGGTCGGCCAGGTCGTCACCCGCCAGGACCGGCGTGATTTCAGCACCGGCGAAGTCCTCAGGGCCATGACCCAACTCGGCTTCACCTGCCGCACCCGCCCTACCGCCGCATCTGCGCCCCTGGCCGACCCGTACGGGCCGGCTTCCGCAACGCTCGGCACTCCGCCTGTCCGCCTGACTTACGGACAGGTGTGAGCCGAACCGAACCGTGAGGCCCCACCGGCGTGGGCGAAGTCCAGGCGGTGAGTTGATTAAGCCGCGAGCAGTTCAGACAGACGCTCGGCTGGGGTCTCCCAGTCGAGCGTTTTGCGTGGGCGGCTGTTGAGTTCGGTGGCGGCAGCGTCCAGGTCCTCGCGGGTGTGGCGGGACAGGTCGGTGCCCTTGGGAAGTACTGCCGCAGCAGGCCGTTGGTGTTCTCGTTCGAGCGGCGCTGCCAGGGGCTGGTCGGGGCGCAGACGTAGACCGGGATGTCCGTGGTGATGGTGAAGGCGCGGTGGGAGGCCAGCTCGATGCCCTGTCCCAGGTCAGGGACGGCATCAGGTGAGGCGGGAGGGTCTGGACGGTCTCGGTGAGCGCGTTGCGGACAGCGGCGGCGCCGTGATCGCGTGGGAGGTGCACGAGCATCAGGTAGCGGGTGCTGGCGGGTGGACTGCGTTCGACCACGGTGCCGATGGCGGAGCCGTTGTTCTTGCCGACGATCAGGTCGCCTTCCCAGTGGCCGGGGACAGCCCGGTCGGCGGCCTCGGCGGGCCGTTCGCTGATCATGGCCATGGGGTGCACGAACCGCGATCGGCGAGCCGCCGAGTGCCGGTGCGGGCGGCGTATCGCGCGTCCGGTCCGCAGGGCCCGGGTCAGCTCGCGCCTCAGTTCCCCGCGGCCTTGGTCGGAAAGCGCCTGGTAGATCGTCTCGTGGACCACGTGCATCTCCGGCTGGTCGGGGAAGCGTGCCCGTAGAGCGTGGCAGATCTGCTCCGGGCTCCACCGCCGGGTCACGTGGTCCTGGAGGAAGTCCCGCAGCCTGGGGTTCTGGCCGATCTTGCCGGGCTTGGGGCGCGGTTCGCGGGCGTCCGCGCGGCGCTGGGCGGCGTACGGACGGTAGGACCAGCCGCCGTTGGGCATGAGCGTGCGGTTGTGGCAATCTCCCGGCTTACGCTGGAGGGACTGCGGCCAAGCTCGGCCGCGATGGCCCGGACGGACGCCGTCTCCCGGAGCCGGTCAGCGATGTGGATGCGGTCGGCCTCGTTGAGGTAGCGCGACGGGCCGACGGGTTCCTCAGGGCGAGCCGGGGGTTCGGGCGCTTGCCAGGGCAGCCCCGTGTCCACGAGGGGCGGGGCTGCCCTGTACCTCCCGGATGCCTGCCGGCCGTAGAGCCAACGCTTGCCGGTGCGGCGGTTGATGCCGATGATCCGGCAGGCTTCCGTGTTCCCTATTCCAAGATCCACGAGCCGAAGGTGTTCCTCCCGCTCAGGGTCCGACCTCCTGAGCCCCTGAGGCCGTCGATCCTTCCGGATCTCGAAGTCCATCGCACCCCTTGGACTGGGGTGTTGCGACGACCACTAGAACGGAAGCGTGCCGGTGGGGCCTCTGTGTGCCGTGGGTCGGTGAGTCAATGGTCGGAGTAGCTGAAGTCGCCCACGGTCCAGGCACTGACGTCCTCGATCGCGACGCGGTACATCCCGCCTGTCTCCGGGATCCCCACCGTACCCTGCAGGATCCGGGCGACGTGGAAATGCAGATGCGTGGGCGGTCCGTCCTTCCTCGCGGGGTTGTCGAAGACGGCGGAGAACTCGCCCAGGTCGGCGGAGTCCGTCAGCACCTCCGACACCCTCTGCCTCCACATGGCTTCCGGAGCCAGCCGACCGGTGATGACAGCACCACTGGTGACCACTGTCAGGGACATCTGATTGCTCTGCCCGGACTCCACAAGGGCAGCTATCGCAACGAGCAGCTCGTCAAGCTTCGGCATGGGGTCGGATTCTATGCACCGGCCCGCCCGGGCGGCTTGGACGATGGCGCAACCGGGCGAGACGGGCGCATACGGCTCCCCTGGTGCCGCACTACAGGCCGGGGGTGCGCATGTGCGGCGGCTGCGAGCCAGGGGCGTTGTCGGCGACGGCAGTGGTCTGCTGCCGTTCGGCTGCCGCAGGTCTTCGATGAACGCTTGCGCGGTATCGCGTGCGTCGGCAAGGGCCGCGTGGAACGGGGCAGCTGTGGCGTTGACGGACATTGTGTTCATCAGGGTCGCCCTCGTCTGCGGATCGTTCATGCCCGGCCCTTGCCTACCCGACCCTGCGCCCCGCCCGCCAACCCACCCGAGCCACCGTGCTCGCCGGAGGGGCTGAGAATCGCGGTCGACGCGCCGCGCCGGTCGACGCCGCCACGGGAAGCTCCGCGGGCGGCTCTGGGTCTCATCCGTGCGTCGACCTGCGCTGCGGACGGCCCCCAGTATTCGCAGATCGGCTCAGCGGGAGACCTCATCGTCGAGCCGCAGCAAATCTATGCTCGCTGAAGTAGACATTCGATGTCTCGGTGATTATGGTTTCTTTCGTAGCCGAGATCGGGCAAGGCCCGGCAGACACGAACTGCCGGGCAGCAGTCCACGTATGACGGTGCGGTGGTGGAGTTCCGAAGCCAGGTTGTTGTACGACGGCGACGGGACTGACGACCGGACCGGGTGGCCCGAAGTGATGAGGGGCCGCCGCGAGCAGGACCGCAGTTGACGCGGTTGCAGTACCAAGAAGTACGCAGTCCCTGTTTGCAAGTGATTGGTTCCGAGGGAAGAACGGAGGAGTCGAGCACCATCAGGATCGCCCGGGCGGAAGACGCGAGCCCGGGTACCGCAGGACATCGATAGGTAGGTGGTCTCCGGTCACGCATCCGCGATCCCCGCACCTCCGTCGGAGTATCAGGCGGCTGGGCGGAAACAGAAGGCCGGCGCAGCACTAGGGCCGGCAGATGGTGTTGCAGTTCCTTCGGGGCCTTGGTGCCAAACGGCACCAAGGCCCCTCTACTCGTTCCACAGAGAGGTGAGATGACAGCAGACGAGTCGCTAAGCCGTCTCCACGACGACGACTACCCCGCCTACACGATGGGCCGGGCCGCCGAGTTGCTCGGTACCACTCCCGGCTTTCTCCGCGCCATCGGCGAAGCGCGACTGATCACACCACTGCGCTCCGAGGGCGGACACCGCCGCTACTCCCGCTACCAACTGCGCATCGCGGCCCGCGCGCGTGAGCTCGTCGACCAGGGCACCCCGATCGAGGCCGCATGCCGGATCATCATCCTTGAAGACCAGCTCGAAGAAGCCCAGCGCATCAACGCCGAATACCGGCGCACCGGCGGATCGTCCAGTCCATCGGCCGCAGCCTGAGCTGAGCGGGCCCGCCGGTATCGGCGGGCTGTCACACTCGCGCGTGGCCGGGCTGCGGCGCGCAGAGATGGTGCTCGCGTCCGAACGGCTCCACCGTCAGTAGACGGCGAGGAAGATGGCGATGTAGTGCGCGGTGAAGGCCGCCACGGTCAAGGCGTGGAACACCTCGTGGAAGCCGAACCAGCGGGGCGAGGGGTCGGGGCGTTGGACGGCGTAGACCACCGCGCCCGCGCTGTAGAGGAGACCGCCGGTCACTGTCAGGGTGACCACGGCCGCACCGCCGGTGTGCAGGAAGTCAGGCAGGTAACGCACCGGTGCCCATCCCAGGGCCAGGTAGCAGGGGGTGTACAGCCAGCGGGGAGCGTTGACCCACAGCACGCGGAAGGCGATACCGGTCAGCGCGCCCGTCCATACGATCCACAGCAGCAGGGTTCGCCGGTCAGGAGGGAGGAGGAGCACGGCCAGAGGGGTGCAGGTCCCGGCGGTGATCAGGAAGATGTTGGCGTGGTCGAGGCGACGCAGGACGGCCTCGCCCATTGGCCCCCAGGTACCCAGGTGGTAGACGGCGCTCGTCCCGAACAGCAGCCAGGCGGTGACGGAGTACACGGTGCAGGCCAGGGCCGCCTGCTGGGTCCGGGCCAGGCAGACGAGGACGATGCCGGCGCTCACCGAGGCAGGGACCATCGCGCCATGGAGCCAGCCACGGAGCTTCGGCTTGACCGGCTCGACCAGGTCGGCCGCCCACTCGACCAGGTCGGCAACCGGGTGAAACTCCTCCCCGGCATGGCCATGATGTGATCCGCCGGGGAGACCGGCTACGGCGTCCCCAGACACAACTTCCCGTCCTGTCTCGTTCTTCTGGGCATCATCGGCAACCATCCGATCATGCTAAGAGCCTGCCCGTGACAGCGTCCCTCAAGGTCGGTCTCGCCACCAACTGGACCTCCGGAAGCCGTGTAAGCCGCCTGGCCATGGGAAGGACCAAGGTTCCCGAGCGCGTATCTCCGCCCACCTACGCCCAAGGACCGCCGATGCTTCCCGAGTTCCCCTCCCAGGCATCCGCCCCCCTCGCAGATCAGCTGGATCAAAGATTGGGGCTGCCCTCACAGTTCGAAACCGGCCGTTTCGACGTGGAGCGTGTCGCCGGCATAGCGGTCCTCGCGGCGGCCCACTCCGATGGCTACGCGGGCACCGCGCATCTCCTCGGACTGCTGGCTGCGCTCCCCGCCCCCACCGACGCAGGAGAACGCTTCTGGTCGAACCTGTGGAGATCCTCGGGCACCGCCTACCTGCTGCCGACCAATATCAAGGACCTGGTGCTGCGTTCGCTGGCCGGAGAGGGAACCGGTCTGGCCGGACAGATCCTCTCGGCCGTAGACGAGATGACGCCTCCCCAGCGCGTTGCGGCCGCAGAGGTGATCGGCCAGGCGCTCGCCGAGTCCGACTACCTCCCTGATCTCAAAACACAGGTCATCGGCGAACTTTGGCTCCGGGACCTGGAACTCACCGCCTGGCGCGTCCTTCACGCGGGCCACAAGTCGCCCGATGCGGCCGGACGTAACGCCTTCATCGAAGCATGGACGAGTGTCTGACCCCGGCCGCGCCGGCACACACAAGCATCCGAATTATTCGGGACGTTCGAGCAGTGACCTTTGATCGAACGAATCCGGGCACGACTCGGACGGTGGTGGTGGGAGGCGTCGGTCAGTTGGCCCTTGCCGTGAGGACGGGTTCGTAATGGCATGGCTGCGGCCCGTGGGCGCACGGGCTCGCCGCACTGTCCTGGTTCCTGAGCACCGACGGTGACACTGTGCTGACCTGCGCACAAAGGGCCGGTGACGCCGCCTACGACCCGTACCTGCGGGGGCAGCGGCTTGACAGCCGCCCTCGCGGGGCCGTCTCGATGCCGCCGGTACCTCGGTCTCGCCGTAGCCGACGAGACTCACACGCCACTGCCTGGTCACCGCGGCCTTGGACGTCATGGAGTCGAGTGGCAGCGCGCCTTCACGGACGCCGTGATCGCCGCCCAGCCGAGGGGCGGCGGGCACCCGGGGCAAGATCGGGCGCACCTCCCGCACAGCGCCGACGGCACTCGGGCACTGCTGTACACCGAGTGGCCCAGCGGCGAGGCGCACCAGGAGGCCGCGGAGGCCGGCCACCACGACAAGGGGCACGAGATCTTCGCCGGCACCACCGGGCGCACGGCTGACCCACCGAAGGCGGTACCGCCTTTACCCCTCCCTGTCCGGCCGCCGGCGTCATCGGATCGTCCCCGGACACCCGTTGTGGTGCCCCGACCCTGTCGGGAGGAAGAGATCACACAGGCGATGGATCACCCTGTCCCGCTCTCCAGGTACCGTCAGGGTATGAGTCATCCGCACCCCGAACTGAAAGCCGCCCCGCCTCTTCCCGAAGGAGGGCTGCGGGTCATCGCCCTGGGCGGCCTGGGTGAGATCGGCCGCAACATGACCGTCTTCGAGCA